>NZ_JBMEZK010000009.1:0-232073 GCF_048822715.1 Klebsiella sp. C239
TCGGCGGGCGCAACGGCGGGCAGTGGCGTCGCTTTCGGCGCCGCAGCCGGTTCGGGGAAGAAGCGGTTGACGGCGGCGGACATCCCCTGGATGGCGAAAATCAGCAGAAACAGAAACGCCAGCACGAACCCCATGCCGAGGCACATCAGGGTGAAGCCTTCACCCAGCAGTACAGCTTCAGTCATTGAAAGACCCTAAAGTAAGGGCACGACGGCGTGTTTGAAGGTTAACCAAACGATACTTCCGGCTAAGGAGTAGGGGGGATTTCCCGAAGCCGCCCCCGGCTCTGGCCCCTAACTGGCATCGCTGTGGTTGACGCTCAAACATCGCCATCGTGCGTGTTGGTTACATCATCATGCCGAACACAATGCTGGCGATGACCAGCACAATACCGCCGCCCAGACGGGAGGAGATTTGCGCATAAGAGATAAGATTCATACGGTTACAGGCAGAGAGCACTTCCAGGTCGCCTGAGCCGCCGCGGTTAGCCATGCACAGGCCTGCGGTGATGGCGGATTCGATCGGGAAGAAGCCAATCATCCAGCCGCCGATGGCCGCCCCGATGACAGCACCCACGACGATTACCGCAGCGATGATGACGTTCGCGAAGGTAATCGCGTCGATAATTTCCTGCAGGTCGGTGTAGCACACGCCGACCCCGACCATCAGTACCCACAGCAGCTGCTTAGAGAAGAAGTCAGACAGGCGTTTGGCCCCGGCTTTGATCTCCGGCGAGCAGAGGCCGGAAGCGTTCAGCGCCGCGACGATCAGCACCATCCAGGCGAAATAGTGGATTGAGACACCGCCAATGCTTGGCAAAATTTTCTTGGCAATGACGTAGGCCAGCAGGAAACAGGTGGTGGCGAGCACCAGGCCGACTGCCGTTTCGCGATGGGTAATCTGGCCTGCTTTTTCATCATCATCAACTTTAAAGGAGGCTTTACGTACCAGTTCGCCTTCCCCGCTCAGCCAGGTGTGTTTTTTACCGATAATATCGAGCAGCGCGGCAAAAACGATGGCGAAGATATTGGCGATGGTCAGAATGGCAATCGCGGTGGAGTAGTACTCTTCACGGGAGCGGCCGGTGACGGAGTGATAAATTTCAGACAGCGGAACCGCGCCTGCGCCGTTGCCGCCGCCCATAATCGGCAGGACGTACAGCATCATGATGCGGTCTACGGAAATACCGAAGCACAGGCCGATGATAATCCCGAAGATAGATGCGCCGAGGATCCCCATAAGGATCGTCGGAATATAACCCAGCAGCGATTTCAACAGCAGTTTACGGTTAACCGAGAGAATGGCGCCAGTTATCAAAACTGCGATGAATAAGTTCAGGAAGTTGCTTTTATCCATCACATTAGTGATTGCATCAATTTCTTTTTGGGTAAAAATGCCTGCGTAAACGAAATAAGCGGCGACGAGGAAGATCATCACCGGCGCGCCGCCAATATATTTATTAAATATCGGCAGCCGTTTGCCAATCTCGCCAAAGATGGCGCCGATAATAAACATAATGGCAAAGCCGCCAACCAGGTCGGTGGGTAACGCATTAAAGAAGTGGGAAAGTAATAGCGTAATTAACGCAAACGCATAAAGGGGTAACGGCATGCCGAAGATTTTAAATCCCAGCAGGTCGCTTACGCCCTTTTTCTCCGTCGCCGGAGCTTGGCTCATGTTAGTCATAAACGTTATCCTGTTTATCAATGAAGTAATAAGACCGGCGCATAGTAATAAATAGACTCAGTGTTAAGGTGTGATAACCTTCACTGAATACTCGTGTTTTTAATTAATTTAATTATTTTTATTATGCTGAATGAATTAACAACATAAAAACCATAAAGCCAATTAAGCGACGGGAAAAATTGTGATTTAAATACAAGAATCGATAGCCGAACGCTGGCGAAATACAGGTCGTTTTGGAATAACGAAGCGCTAAAAAATGACTCTGATATTAAAACGCGTTCTGCTACGGAAGGATAAATCGCGGCGAGAGGCGATTGACCTCTTTCTCCGTCAGCATCAGCTCTCATTAGAGGCTGATTGCGAAATGGCCATTGTCGCCGAGTATCAGCAGCGGCTGGTCGGCTGCGGCGCCATCGCCGGCAACGTCCTGAAGTGCATCGCTATCGACCCCTCGCTGCAGGGGGAGGGGCTGAGCCTTAAGCTACTGACAGAATTACTCACCCTGGCCTACGAGCTGGGGCGCAGTGAACTGTTTTTATTCACTAAGCCCTGTAACGCCGCGCTCTTTGCCGGCGCCGGATTCTGGCCAATCGCACAGGCCGGCGATCTCGCCGTGTTACTGGAAAATAGCCGCGAACGGCTGACCCGCTACTGCCGCCAGCTGGCGATGTACCGTCAGCCGGGACGCAAAATAGGCGCTATCGTGATGAACGCCAACCCGTTCACGCTCGGCCACCGCTGGCTGGTGGAGCAGGCGGCCCGTCAGTGCGACTGGCTACACCTGTTTGTGGTGAAAGAGGATGCCTCCCGTTTCACGTATCAGGATCGCTACACGCTAATCGAAAAAGGGATTGCCGGCATCAACAAGGTAACGCTGCATCCCGGTTCGGCATACCTCATCTCGCGGGCCACCTTCCCTGGCTACTTCCTCAAAGAACAGGGGGTGGTGGACGACTGCCACAACCAGATCGATCTCCAGCTGTTCCGCGAACATTTAGCCCCGGCGCTGAAGATAACCCATCGTTTTGTCGGCACTGAGCCGCTGTGTTCGCTGACCCGCCATTACAACCAGCGTATGAAAGCGTCGCTGGCAGCGCCAGGCGACGCGCCGCCTGTTGAGGTGGTTGAGCTGGCGCGAATCGAAAAAAACGGCGGGCCGATATCGGCTTCCAGGGTGCGCGAACTGTACCGGCAGCGCAACTGGCAGGCGGTGGCGGCGCTGGTGCCGCCGGGAACCCTCTCTTTTCTGATGCAACTGGCGGAAAGCGAACATCAAACCGCCTGATTTTTACGCCATAACAAAGGATTTGCCTCTATGGAAATGAAGATTGACGCCCTGGCCGGCACGCTGGAGTCCAGCGATGTGATGGTCAGGATTGGGCCGGCGACGCAGCCGGGCATTCAACTGGAGATCGACAGCATTGTGAAGCAGCAGTTTGGCGATGCGATTGAGCTGGTGGTCAGAGAAACCCTGACGCAGCTCGGCGTTAGCCAGGCCAACGTGGTGGTGGATGATAAAGGGGCGCTGGAGTGCGTTCTGCGCGCCCGGGTTCAGGCTGCGGCCCTGCGCGCGGCGCAACAGTCTCAATTGCAATGGAGCCAGCTATGAAACCACGTCGCAGTATGCTGTTTATCCCCGGCGCCAATGCCGCCATGTTAAGTACTTCATTCGTTTACGGCGCCGATGCGGTGATGTTCGACCTTGAAGATGCCGTTTCGCTGCGCGAGAAAGATACCGCTCGCCTGCTGGTGTATCAGGCGTTGCAGCATCCGCTGTATCAGGATATCGAAACCGTGGTGCGCATTAACCCGCTAAATACGCCGTTTGGTCTGGCCGACCTGGAAGCGGTGGTACGCGCGGGTGTGGACATGGTACGTCTGCCGAAAACCGACAGCAAAGAAGATATTCATGAACTGGAAGCCCACGTTGAGCGGATTGAACGCGAGTGCGGCCGGGAAGTGGGTAGCACCAGGCTTATGGCGGCCATCGAGTCGGCGCTGGGGGTGGTAAACGCGGTCGAGATCGCCCGCGCCAGCCCTCGTCTGTCGGCCATCGCGCTGGCGGCCTTCGACTACGTTATGGATATGGGCACCTCCCGCGGCGACGGCACTGAGCTGTTCTATGCCCGCTGCGCCGTGCTGCATGCTGCGCGGGTCGCCGGCATCGCCGCCTATGACGTCGTGTGGTCGGATATTAATAATGAAGAGGGCTTCCTCGCGGAAGCGAATCTGGCGAAGAACCTCGGCTTCAACGGGAAATCACTGGTCAACCCGCGCCAGATCGAACTGTTGCACCAGGTCTATGCCCCGACGCGAAAAGAGGTCGACCATGCGCTGGAGGTGATTGCCGCGGCGGAAGAGGCAGAGTCGCGCGGTCTGGGCGTGGTGTCGCTGAACGGCAAGATGATCGATGGACCGATTATCGACCACGCGCGCAAAGTGGTGGCGCTTTCAGCTTCCGGTATTCGTGATTAAGGGGAATAAGATGAAAGAGACAGTAGCAATGCTTAATCAGCAGTATGTGATGCCGGAAGGATTGACCCCTTACAGCGGCGTGACGGCGAAAAGCCCATGGCTGGCCAGTGAGACGGAAAAGCGGCGGCGTAAAATCTGCGACTCGCTGGAAACGGCAATCCGTCGTTCCGGCCTGCGAAACGGTATGACCATCTCGTTCCACCACGCGTTTCGCGGCGGTGACAAAGTGGTCAATATGGTGGTGGCGAAGCTGGCGGAGATGGGCTTTCGCGATCTGACCCTGGCGTCCAGTTCGCTTATCGACGCTCACTGGCCGCTGATCGAGCATATTAAAAACGGCGTGATCCGCCAGATCTACACCTCCGGCCTGCGCGGGAAGCTCGGCGAGGAGATCTCCGCCGGGCTGATGGAAAATCCGGTGCAGATCCACTCTCACGGTGGTCGCGTACAGCTGATCCAAAGCGGTGAGTTGTCCATTGACGTGGCGTTCCTCGGCGTTCCCTGCTGCGATGAGTTTGGCAATGCCAACGGCTTTAGCGGTAAGTCGCGCTGCGGCTCGCTGGGCTACGCGCGCGTTGATGCGGAACATGCCAAATGCGTCGTGCTGTTGACCGAAGAGTGGGTGGACTACCCTAACTACCCGGCCAGTATCGCCCAGGATCAGGTGGATCTGATCGTTCAGGTGGACGAAGTAGGCGATCCGGAAAAAATCACCGCTGGCGCCATTCGTCTGACCAGCAACCCGCGCGAGCTGCTGATCGCCCGCCAGGCGGCGAAGGTGGTTGAACACTCCGGTTACTTTAAAGAGGGGTTCTCGCTGCAGACCGGCACCGGCGGCGCCTCGCTGGCGGTGAGCCGCTTCCTGGAAGACAAAATGCGCCGCAACGGTATCACCGCCAGCTTCGGCCTTGGCGGCATCACCGGGACGATGGTCGATCTGCATGAGAAAGGGCTGATTAAAACGCTGCTCGACACCCAGTCGTTCGATGGCGATGCGGCGCGCTCGCTGGCGCAGAACCCGAACCACGTCGAAATCTCTACCAATCAGTATGCCAGCCCGGGTTCCAAAGGGGCCTCCTGCGAGCGCTTAAACGTGGTAATGCTCAGCGCACTGGAAATTGACACCGACTTTAACGTCAACGTGATGACCGGCTCCAATGGCGTGCTGCGCGGCGCGTCAGGCGGCCATAGCGATACCGCCGCCGGCGCGGATTTGACCATCATTACCGCGCCGTTAGTTCGCGGCCGCATTCCCTGCGTCGTGGAAAAGGTGCTGACCCGCGTGACGCCGGGAGCCAGCGTGGATGTGCTGGTCACCGACCATGGCATTGCGGTAAACCCGGCGCGCCAGGACCTGATCGACAATTTACGCAACGCCGGTATTGCGCTGATGACCATTGAGGAACTGCAGCAGCGCGCGGAGTTGCTGACGGGCAAACCGAAAGCGATCGAATTTACCGATCGGGTGGTGGCGGTAGTCCGCTATCGCGACGGTTCGGTCATCGATGTGATCCATCAGGTGAAAAACAGCGACTAAGCGCAGAGGGGAAAGGCTATGAGCGACGTGTTAATTCAACCTCCGCGTGTGCTACGCGGAAAACCACTGAGCGCCGAAGAGGTGGTCAGCGCGGTAGAGCGCGCGCTGTTGACCGAAGTTCGCCTGACCCCTAAGCCCGGGCTGGTGGATATTCGTAACGCTGGCGCGCACCGGGATATGGATCTGGCCTCGTTTGAGGCCAGTACCGCGGTGGTGGCGCCGTGGATGGAGAAGTTTTTTATCATGGGCCACGATACCGCGGCGGTCGCGCCGGAGCAGGTGTTGATGATGCTGCGTCCGGTGGGAATGGCCTGCGAGAACGATATGCTGGAGGTCACCGGCGGGGTGAATACCCATCGTGGGGCGATCTTCGCTTTTGGCCTGCTCAGCGCGGCAGCGGGCAGGCTGGTCTCGAAAGGCGAGCCGATAGAGCAGCACCGGCTTTGCGACCAGGTGGCGCGCTTCTGTCGCGGCATGGTTATGCAGGAATTATCCTCCGCCAGTGGGGAACGGCTGAGCAAAGGCGAGATGCATTTTCTGCGTTACGGCTTCTCCGGCGCCCGCGGCGAGGCGGAGAGCGGATTCCTGACTGTGCGCACCCAGGCATTACCGGTCTTTAACCGCATGATGGAGGAGACCGGCGACAGCAATCTGGCGCTACTGCAAACCCTGCTGCATTTGATGGCATGGAATGATGACACCAACCTGGTGTCACGCGGCGGGCTGGCCGGATTGAACTATGTCCAGCAGGAGGCGCAGCGGCTGCTGTGGCAGGGCGGCGTGCTGGCTGACGGTGGGCTGGAGGCGTTGCGCCAGTTTGATGACGATCTGATTGCCCGCCATCTTAGCCCCGGCGGTAGCGCCGATCTGCTGGCGGTGACCTGGTTTTTATCCGCGTTTCCCGCCGGCGCGCTTTTCCCGCTGTAACCCTCTGCAACATCGCCCTCGCCCGCACCGTGCGGGCGGGGCATCATCATTCGCATCCTGGTTCTCACTGCGTAAACGAGGAATTGCGGCACAATCATATAGTTTTTACTGATATCGTCCGCCGTTTGTCATAAATTTCTAATTATCGGCGTTTTTGAGTAGCGGCCCGCTGACGGGCTGGTTACTCTGAAAACAATTTACGTAATGTTAACAAAAGAGAATAGCTATGCATGATGCACAAATCCGCGTGGCCATCGCCGGCGCGGGCGGCCGGATGGGACGCCAGTTAATTCAGGCTGCGCTGCAGATGGATGGAGTGGCGCTGGGCGCGGCGCTGGAGCGTGAAGGATCCAGCCTGGTGGGCAGCGACGCCGGCGAGCTGGCGGGCGCCGGCAAAGCGGGCGTCACGGTGCAGAGCAGCCTGACGGCGGTAAAAGATGATTTCGACGTGTTGATCGATTTTACCCGCCCGGAAGGCACGCTGAACCATCTGGCGTTTTGCCGCGACCACGGCAAAGGGATGGTCATCGGCACCACCGGTTTTGACGACGCTGGCAAGCAGGCGATTAGCGATGCCGCGCAGGAGATTGCCATTGTCTTTGCCGCTAACTTTAGCGTCGGCGTCAATGTTCTGTTAAAGCTGCTGGAGAAGGCGGCGAAGGTGATGGGCGACTACACCGACATCGAAATTATCGAAGCGCACCATCGGCATAAAGTGGATGCGCCGTCAGGCACCGCGCTGGCGATGGGCGAAGCGATCGCCGGGGCATTGAACAAAGATCTCAAGGACTGCGCGGTCTACAGTCGTGAAGGCCACACTGGCGAACGCGTCCCGGGCACCATTGGCTTCGCGACCGTCCGCGCGGGGGATATCGTCGGTGAACATACAGCGATGTTTGCTGATATTGGCGAACGTATTGAGATCACCCATAAAGCCTCCAGTCGGATGACATTTGCTAATGGCGCGGTTCGCTCTGCATTGTGGCTGAAAGGCAAGAAAAATGGCCTATTTGATATGCGCGACGTGCTGGAACTGAATAGTTTATAACGATTATTACCCATCGTGATGTGGTTATTGCTATCAATAAGTTATTGATGCAAGGGGCAATATTTTGTTGCCCTTTTTTATTTTTAGCTGTTTTTGTTTGTTTTTCATCTGAGAAGGCTATAAGTTTTGATGTTGTTCGGTTTTTTAGTGAACTAAATGTAAATTTTGACCATTTGGTCCACTTTTTTGCCGTTCAGCGCCAGGTTTTACACTCTTCGCCGTCCGCAAGCGTTTTCTCAGCCAGGTTTGTTGATCTTTTTGGCGTAAAAATCACGTGTTATGCGCCAGTGGCGTAAAATGACATTAAAAATCTCCGCTTTAAGTTGACTTTTATCCGACATCTCTCCAGAATGCCGCCGTTTGCCAAAAATCTGCGGGCAACAGATTTGCATTGATTCAGATCGTGTTTATGAATTAATATGCAAATAAAGTGAGTGGATATTCTCTGGAGGATGTTTTGATTAAGTCAGCGCTATTGGTTCTGGAAGACGGAACCCAGTTTCACGGTCGGGCCATCGGGGCAACCGGCACGGCGGTTGGGGAAGTCGTTTTCAATACTTCAATGACCGGTTATCAAGAAATCCTCACTGATCCTTCCTATTCCCGCCAAATCGTCACTCTTACTTATCCTCATATTGGTAATGTCGGCACCAACGCCGCCGATGAAGAATCTTCTCAGGTACATGCTCAGGGTCTGGTTATTCGCGACCTGCCGCTGATTGCCAGCAACTTCCGCAGTACCGAAGACCTCTCTTCCTATCTGAAGCGCCATAACATCGTGGCGATTGCCGATATCGATACCCGCAAGCTGACGCGTCTGCTGCGTGAGAAAGGGGCGCAGAACGGCTGCATCATCGCGGGCGACAGTCCGGATGCCCAGCTGGCGCTGGAAAAAGCGAAAGCGTTCCCTGGCCTGAACGGCATGGACCTGGCGAAAGAAGTGACCACCGCAGAAACCTACAGCTGGACGCAAGGCAGCTGGACCCTGGCGGGCGACCTGCCGGAAGCGAAAGCGGAAAGCGAGCTGCCGTTCCACGTCGTCGCGTATGACTTCGGCGCGAAACGCAACATCCTGCGCATGCTGGTTGACCGCGGCTGCCGCCTGACGGTGGTGCCGGCGAAGACTTCGGCGGCGGATGTGCTGGCGCTCAATCCGGACGGCATTTTCCTCTCCAACGGTCCTGGCGACCCGGCGCCGTGTGATTACGCTATCGACGCGATTGAAAAATTCCTGGAGACCGATATTCCGGTGTTCGGCATCTGCCTCGGCCATCAGCTGCTGGCGCTGGCGAGCGGCGCCAAGACCATTAAGATGAAGTTCGGCCACCACGGCGGCAACCACCCGGTGAAAGATATTGATAATAACGTGGTGATGATCACCGCCCAGAACCACGGTTTCGCCGTGGATGAGGCGACGCTGCCGGCCAACCTGCGCGTGACCCACAAGTCGCTGTTCGACGGCACCCTGCAGGGGATCCATCGCACCGACAAGCCGGCGTTCAGCTTCCAGGGCCACCCTGAAGCGAGCCCGGGGCCGCACGATGCCGCGCCGCTGTTCGACCACTTTATCGAGTTAATTGAGCAATACCGTCAGTCCGCGAAATAATCAGGAGTAAAAGAGCCATGCCAAAACGTACAGACATAAAAAGTATCCTGATTCTGGGCGCGGGCCCGATTGTTATCGGTCAGGCGTGCGAGTTTGACTACTCCGGCGCCCAGGCCTGTAAAGCCCTGCGCGAAGAGGGCTACCGCGTTATCCTGGTGAACTCTAACCCGGCGACCATCATGACCGACCCGGAAATGGCCGATGCCACCTACATCGAGCCGATTCACTGGGAAGTGGTGCGCAAAATCATCGAAAAAGAGCGCCCGGACGCGGTGCTGCCGACCATGGGCGGCCAGACGGCGCTGAACTGCGCGCTGGAGCTGGAGCGTCAGGGGGTGCTGGCTGAATTCGGCGTGACCATGATTGGCGCCACCGCCGATGCGATTGACAAGGCCGAAGACCGTCGCCGTTTCGATATCGCGATGAAAAAAATCGGTCTCGACACCGCGCGTTCCGGTATCGCCCACACCATGGAAGAGGCGCTGGCGGTAGCGGCTGACGTCGGCTATCCGTGCATCATCCGTCCGTCGTTCACCATGGGCGGCACCGGCGGCGGCATCGCCTATAACCGCGAAGAGTTCGAAGAGATTTGTACCCGCGGCCTGGATCTCTCTCCCACCAACGAGCTGCTGATTGATGAATCGCTGATCGGCTGGAAAGAGTATGAGATGGAAGTGGTGCGCGATAAGAACGACAACTGCATCATCGTCTGCTCTATCGAAAACTTCGACGCCATGGGGATCCACACCGGTGACTCCATCACCGTTGCGCCGGCGCAGACCCTGACCGACAAAGAGTACCAAATCATGCGTAACGCCTCGATGGCGGTGCTGCGTGAAATCGGCGTCGAAACCGGCGGCTCTAACGTTCAGTTCGCAGTCAACCCGAAAAACGGTCGCCTGATCGTTATCGAAATGAACCCGCGCGTTTCCCGCTCCTCGGCGCTGGCCTCCAAAGCCACCGGCTTCCCGATTGCTAAAGTGGCCGCCAAGCTGGCGGTAGGTTACACCCTCGACGAGCTGATGAACGACATCACCGGCGGCCGTACCCCGGCTTCCTTCGAGCCGTCCATCGACTACGTGGTCACGAAAATCCCACGCTTTAACTTCGAAAAATTCGCCGGCGCCAACGACCGACTGACCACCCAGATGAAGTCCGTCGGCGAAGTGATGGCGATTGGCCGTACCCAGCAGGAGTCCTTGCAGAAAGCGCTGCGCGGTCTGGAAGTGGGCGCCACTGGCTTCGACCCGAAAGTGAGCCTCGACGATCCGGAAGCGCTGACTAAAATCCGCCGTGAACTGAAAGACGCCGGCGCTGAGCGTATCTGGTACATCGCCGACGCGTTCCGCGCGGGCCTCTCGGTTGACGGCGTCTTCAACCTGACCAACATCGACCGCTGGTTCCTGGTGCAGATTGAAGAGCTGGTCCGTCTGGAAGAGAAAGTGGCGGAAGTGGGCATCAACGGCCTCGACGCTGACTTCCTGCGTACCCTGAAGCGTAAAGGCTTTGCCGATGCGCGTCTGGCGAAGCTGGCGGGCGTGCGGGAAGCGGAAATCCGCAAACTGCGCGACCAGTATGATCTGCACCCGGTCTACAAGCGTGTGGACACTTGCGCCGCGGAATTCGCCACCGATACCGCCTATATGTACTCCACTTATGAAGAAGAGTGCGAGTCCAACCCGTCCGTTGACCGCGATAAAATCATGGTCCTCGGCGGCGGCCCGAACCGTATCGGTCAGGGTATCGAATTCGACTACTGCTGCGTACACGCCTCGCTGGCGCTGCGCGAAGACGGTTACGAGACCATCATGGTCAACTGTAACCCGGAAACCGTCTCTACTGACTACGACACTTCCGACCGTCTGTACTTCGAGCCGGTCACCCTGGAAGACGTGCTGGAAATCGTGCGTATCGAGAAGCCAAAAGGCGTTATCGTGCAGTACGGCGGCCAGACGCCGCTGAAGCTGGCGCGCGCTCTGGAAGCCGCAGGCGTACCGGTTATCGGTACCAGCCCGGACGCTATCGACCGTGCGGAAGACCGTGAGCGCTTCCAGCACGCGGTTGACCGTCTGAAGCTGAAGCAGCCGGCGAACGCCACCGTCACCGCCATTGAACAGGCAGTAGAGAAAGCGAAAGAGATTGGCTACCCGCTGGTGGTGCGTCCGTCTTACGTGCTGGGCGGTCGGGCGATGGAGATCGTCTATGACGAGCAGGATCTGCGCCGCTACTTCCAGACTGCGGTCAGCGTCTCCAACGACGCGCCGGTGCTGCTGGACCGCTTCCTCGACGACGCGATTGAAGTGGATGTCGATGCTATCTGCGATGGCGAAATGGTGCTGATTGGCGGCATCATGGAGCATATCGAGCAGGCAGGCGTTCACTCCGGCGACTCCGCCTGTTCCCTGCCAGCCTACACCCTGAGCAAAGAGATTCAGGATGTGATGCGCGAGCAGGTGCAGAAGCTGGCCTTTGAGCTGCAGGTTCGCGGTCTGATGAACGTCCAGTTCGCGGTGAAAGATAACGAAGTCTATCTGATTGAAGTCAACCCGCGTGCGGCGCGTACCGTGCCGTTCGTCTCCAAAGCCACCGGCGTACCGCTGGCGAAAGTGGCGGCGCGCGTGATGGCCGGTAAGACGCTGGCGCAGCAGGGCGTGACCAAAGAGATCATCCCGCCGTACTACTCGGTGAAAGAGGTGGTTCTGCCGTTCAACAAATTCCCGGGCGTTGACCCGCTGTTAGGGCCAGAAATGCGCTCCACCGGGGAAGTGATGGGCGTCGGCCGCACCTTTGCCGAAGCGTTCGCCAAGGCGCAGCTGGGCAGCAACTCGACCATGAAGAAACAGGGGCGCGCGCTGCTCTCCGTCCGCGAAGGCGACAAAGAGCGCGTAGTCGACCTGGCGGCGAAGCTGCTGAAGTTTGGTTTCGAGCTGGATGCAACCCACGGTACCGCGATTGTGCTGGGCGAAGCGGGCATCAACCCGCGTCTGGTGAACAAGGTGCATGAAGGTCGTCCGCACATTCAGGACCGTATCAAGAATGGCGAATATACCTACATCATCAACACCACCGCAGGTCGTCAGGCGATTGAAGACTCCAAGCTGATTCGCCGCAGCGCCCTGCAGTACAAAGTGCACTATGACACCACCCTGAACGGCGGCTTTGCCACCGCGATGGCGCTGAACGCTGACGCCACCGACAAGGTGATTTCGGTTCAGGAAATGCACGCGCAAATCACCAAATAAGCGCTCCGTCCTGGCCGGATAGCAACAAACCTGGGCTGACGACATCGTCAGCCCATTTTTTTGGGCTGCGGCCATCTTCAGAGAGTTCTGCTTTTAACCCCCTGTCGGGTCAGGCTAACTATAGTTAGCACCATAACGATACCTATTGATGAAAAGACAGGAGGATACAATGCGCAACAATATTCTGGTGGCATCCGCGCTGGCAGCGACGGCAATCATGTTCGTGGCCGGTTGCTCATCGAATCAGTCGATCAAAACCACCGACGGCAAGACCATTGTCACCAGCGGTAAACCGCAGGTGGATGATGATACCGGTCTGGTCTCCTACAAAAATGCCGAAACCGGACGCGTGGAGCAGATTAACCGCGATCAGGTGAAATCCATGGATGAGCTGGATAATTAAGGCCTGACATTTTCCATTCAGGCGCGCGTTACGTACACCACCGCGACATAAATCACAGTTATCATTGTAAGCGGTTCGCTTAACTGTCTACACTCTTGCTGATTACGACAAGAGCTAACGCAGGCCAATCAATGATTCTGATAATTTATGCGCATCCTTATCCGCAGCATTCTCATGCGAATAAGCGAATGCTTGAACAAGCAGGGACGCTTGAAGGCGTAGAGATACGCTCCCTTTATCAACTCTATCCCGACTTTAATATCGATGTCGCCGCCGAGCAGGCGGCGCTCGCCCGTGCCGATCTGGTTATCTGGCAGCACCCGATGCAGTGGTATAGCGTGCCGCCGCTGCTGAAGCTGTGGATGGACAAAGTGCTGTCGCACGGCTGGGCCTATGGCCATAACGGAATTGCGCTGCGCGGTAAATCGCTGATGTGGGCGGTGACCACCGGCGGCGGTGAAAGCCACTTTGATATCGGTTCGTTTCCCGGTTTTCCGGTGCTGGCGCAGCCGCTGCAGGCCACCGCGCTTTACTGCGGGATGAAATGGCTGCCGCCATTCGCCATGCACTGCACCTTTATCTGCGATGACGAAACGCTGCAGGCGCAGGCCCGCCACTATCGTCAACGCTTAATCGACTGGCAGGAGGCAAATCAGAATGGATAGCCATACGCTGATACAGGCGCTGATTTACCTGGGCGCCGCGGCGCTGATTGTGCCCATCGCCGTCCGCCTTGGGCTTGGGTCGGTGCTGGGCTATCTCATCGCCGGCTGTATTATCGGGCCGTGGGGGCTGCGGCTGGTGACCGACGCCGAGGCGATTCTGCACTTTGCCGAGATTGGCGTGGTGCTGATGCTGTTCGTCATTGGTCTGGAGCTGGATCCGCAGCGTCTGTGGAAGCTGCGCGCTTCGGTGTTTGGCGGCGGCGCGCTGCAGATGGTGGCCTGTGGGGTTTTGATCGGCCTCTTTTGCATGCTGCTGGGCCTGCGCTGGCAGGTGGCCGAGCTGATCGGTATGACCCTGGCGCTCTCCTCAACCGCTATCGCCATGCAGGCGATGAATGAGCGCAATTTGACGATGTCGCAGATGGGGCGCAGCGCCTTCGCGGTGCTGCTGTTCCAGGATATCGCGGCGATCCCGCTGGTGGCGATGATCCCGCTGCTGGCGGCCAGCGGCGGCGCCACTTCGCTGATGGCTTTTGCCCTCTCCGCGCTGAAGGTGGCCGCGGCGCTGGCGCTGGTGGTGGTTCTGGGGCGCTATCTGACCCGTCCGCTGCTGCGCTTTGTCGCCCGTTCCGGTCTGCGCGAAGTGTTCAGCGCCGTGGCCCTGTTCCTGGTCTTCGGCTTTGGGCTGTTGCTGGAGGAGGTGGGGCTGTCGATGGCGATGGGGGCGTTTCTCGCCGGGGTGCTGCTGGCCAGCTCCGAGTATCGCCATGCGCTGGAGAGCGATATTGAGCCGTTTAAAGGCCTGCTGCTGGGGCTGTTCTTTATCGGCGTCGGGATGTCGATTGATTTCGGCACCCTGGTTACCCACCCGCTGCGTATTGTGATTTTGCTGGTGGGTTTCCTGGCGATAAAAATGCTGATGCTGTGGCTTATCGCCAGACCGCTTGGCGTGCCTCGCGCCCAGCGCCGCTGGTTTGCGGTGCTGCTGGGGCAGGGGAGTGAGTTCGCGTTTGTGGTCTTTGGCGCCGCGCGGATGGCGGAGGTGCTGGACGGCGAATGGGCAAAGGCGCTGACCCTGGCGGTGGCGCTGTCGATGGCGGCAACCCCCATCCTGCTGGTGCTGCTGACCCGTCTGGAGAAATCGTCCAGCGGCCAGGCGCGGGATGCGGACGAGATTGATGAAGAGCAGCCGCGGGTGATTGTCGCCGGCTTTGGCCGCTTCGGGCAGATCGCCGGGCGACTGCTGCTCTCCAGCGGGGTGAAGATGGTGATCCTCGATCACGACCCGGACCATGTCGATACCCTGCGCAAATTTGATATGAAGGTCTTCTACGGCGATGCCACCCGGGTCGATCTGCTGGAGTCGGCTGGCGCCGAAAAGGCGGAGGTGCTGATCAATGCCATTGACGATCCGCACGTCAGCCTGGAGCTGGTGGCGAGGGTAAAAGAGCATTTTCCGCATCTGCAGATTATCTCCCGCGCCCGCGATGTCGATCACTATATCCAGCTGCGTCAGGCTGGCGTCGAAGCCCCGGAGCGTGAAACCTTCGAGGCGGCGCTGAAATCCGGCCGGATGACGCTGGAGGCGCTGGGGCTCGGCGCGTATGAAGCGCGCGAGCGGGCCGATCTGTTCCGTCGCTTCAACCTGCAGATGGTCGAAGAGATGGTGGCGATGGCGGAAAACGATGCGGCGTCGCGGGTGGCGGTCTTCAAGCGGACCAGCGATATGCTGACCGGCATCATCAACGAAGATCGTCATCATCTGTCGCTGGTGCAGCGTCACGGCTGGCAGGGGACGGAAGAGGGCAGGCACACCGGCGATATCGCCGATGAGCCGGAAAATAAGCCCTCCGCCTGACGTTAATCAGTAACATTTTGTTTTCGTTTGGATCCTGTTCTGGCGGCCCACGGCACGAACGTGGGCTTGCCAGCAAATCAGAAAATTTTCTTATTCTTTACCCTCCGGCCAGTCGACGAAGTTGTACGCTTTCCGTATAGTGGCGACAATTTTTTGTACTCAGGAATGAATGAATGATCAGTCTGATTGCGGCGTTAGCGGTAGATCGCGTCATTGGTATGGAAAACGCCATGCCATGGAACCTGCCTGCCGATCTCGCCTGGTTCAAACGCAACACATTAAATAAGCCAGTAGTGATGGGGCGTCTGACCTGGGAATCCATTGGGCGCCCGTTGCCGGGGCGTAAAAATATCGTGATCAGCAGCAAGCCAGGCAGCGACGATCGCGTGCAGTGGGTCTCCTCCGTTGACGAAGCGATTGCCGCCTGCGGCGATGTGGAAGAGATCATGGTGATCGGCGGTGGTCGGGTTTATGAGCAGTTCCTGCCGAAGGCGCAGAAGCTCTATCTTACCCATATCGATGCGGAAGTGGAAGGCGATACCCATTTCCCGGATTACGATCCGGACCAGTGGGAATCGGTGTTCAGCGAGTTTCATGACGCCGACGCGCAGAACTCCCACAGCTACTGCTTTGAGATCCTCGAACGCCGTTAAGCGGGAAGGATAGCAATGAAAAAACCCCGGTCGCGTCTGGCGTGACCGGGGTTTTCTTTGGCGTGAATTCAGCGCGGATGCCGCTGCCACTATTTTTTCTACGCCAGTTTTCCCGTCGCGGGGTGCGCTTTTCCGGAGCGCTGCCCGGGGTGACAAATGGCACGTAAACGTAGGTCGGGTAAGGCGTTAGACGCCACCCGACACAAACGAGGCTCCGCGCCCGCAGTTCTTGCCCGGCGGCGCTGCGCTTGCGCGGGCCTGGGCCAGGTTTCCTGTCGCGGGTGCGTCTTTCCGGAGCGCTGCCCGGGGGGAAAAATGGCACGTAAACGTAGGTCGGGTAAGGCGTTAGCCGCTACCCGACACAAACGTGGCTCCACGCCCGCAGTTCCTGCCCGGCGGCGCTGCGCTTGCGCGGGCCTGGGGGGCCGGCGCCTGTTTCTTCAGGACGCGACGGCTTCGCCTTCGTCGAGGCTTTTCTGCCGGTTCGACGGCTGGGTAAAGTACTGCTTATCCTCCCAGCGCAGGCAGGTGAGTTCCCCCCCCCAGCAGCAGCCGGTATCCAGCGCGTAAATGCCCTCCGGCGTACCGCGTCCCTCCAGAGACGCCCAGTGGCCAAAGGCAATGCTGTAGGCACTGCTGACCGGTCCCGGAATGGCAAACCACGGCTTCAGCGGCGCCGGGGCGTCCTCGGGCGCTTCTTTCGAGTACATATCCAGCTGGCCGTTCGGGAAGCAGTAGCGCATGCGGGTGAAGGCGTTAGAGATAAAGCGCAGGCGCGCCAGGCCGCTCAGCTCGTTGCTCCAGTGATTCGGCATGTCGCCGTACATGGCATCGAGGAAGAAAGGGTAGGAGTCGCTGGAGAGCACCGCTTCTACATCGCGCGCGCACTGCTGGGCAGTCTCCAGATCCCACTGCGGGGTGATGCCGGCGTGGGCCATCACCAGCTTTTTCTCTTCGTCCACCTGGAGCAGCGGCTGACGACGCAGCCAGTTGAGGAGCTCATCGGCATCCGGCGCTTCCAGCAGTGATTTCAGACGATCCTTCGGCTTGTTGCGGCTGATGCCGGCGAAGACCGCCAGCAGGTGTAAATCATGATTGCCCAGCACCAGTCGCACGCTGTCGCCCAGAGATTTGACATAGCGCAGAACCTCCAGCGACCCCGGGCCACGGGCCACCAGATCGCCGGTCAGCCACAGCGTATCGATCGCCGGGTCGAATTCAACCTGCGCTAATAATGCGATCAGTTCATCGTAGCAACCGTGAACGTCGCCAATAAGGTATGTTGACATTGTTTTAATGAATGAGCGTTGGAACTGCGAGACGGAAAACAGGGATCTCGATACGGAACGGCGCGCCGTCGATATCGATCATCTCATAATGACCCTGCATGGTTCCCAGCGGCGTTTCAATGACCGCGCCGCTGGTATATTGATATTCACCGCCGGCGGGAATATGCGGTTGCTCGCCGACCACCCCTTCACCCTGAACTTCAGTCTCACGACCGTGGCCGTTAGTGATGAGCCAGTAGCGGCCAAGCAGCTGAACCTGACTCCGCCCCAGATTGCGAATGGTGACGGTATAAGCGAAGACGTAGCGCTCTTCTTCCGGAGAAGACTGCGATTCGATATAGACGCTTTGCACCTGAACGCAAACACGAGGCGAATTGATCATGGTTAGCTCTCCTTCGATGGCAGATTGTCAGACAGCCAGTTGGCCATCTGGCAGTACTGCGCCACGGAAATATTTTCTGCACGCATGGCCGGGTCGATGCCCAGCTCGGTCAGCACGTCCACGCTGAACAGATTGCCGAGACTGTTGCGGATGGTCTTGCGGCGCTGGTTGAACGCTTCGGTGGTGATGCGGCTCAGCACCCGGATCTCTTTGACCGGATATGGCATCGTGCTGTGCGGCACCAGGCGGACCACCGCGGAATCGACCTTAGGCGGCGGGGTAAACGCGCTCGGCGGCACTTCGAGTACCGGGATCACCTGGCAATAATATTGCGCCATCACGCTTAACCGACCATACGCCTTACTGTTCGGTCCGGCAACCAGACGATTCACCACTTCCTTCTGCAGCATAAAGTGCATATCGGCAATGGCATCAGTATAGCTGAACAGATGGAACATCAGCGGGGTCGAAATATTGTACGGCAGGTTGCCGAAGACGCGCAGCGGCTGACCCATTTTCTCCGCCAGTTCGCCGAAGTTCATGGTCATCGCATCCTGCTGATAGATGGTCAGCTTCGGCCCGAGGAACGGATGCGTTTGCAGGCGGGCCGCCAGATCGCGGTCCAGCTCGATAACGGTCAGCTGGTCAAGGCGTTCACCGACCGGCTCGGTCAGCGCGGCGAGACCGGGGCCGATTTCAACCATCGCCTGGCCTTTCTGCGGATTAATCGCCGAGACGATGCTGTCGATCACAAACTGATCGTTGAGGAAGTTCTGCCCGAAGCGTTTACGGGCTAAATGGCCCTGATGGACTCGATTATTCATTGGGTATTAACAATCATTTTGATGGCGAGATTAAGCGCCGTGATAAAACTGCCGACGTCCGCTGTTCCCTGGCCCGCTAATTCCAGCGCGGTGCCGTGGTCGACGGAGGTACGAATAAAAGGTAAACCGAGCGTAATATTCACGCCGCGGCCAAAGCCCTGGTATTTTAGCACGGGCAGGCCCTGATCGTGGTACATCGCGAGTACCGCATCGGCATGGTCAAGGTATTTGGGCTGAAAAAGGGTGTCAGCCGGCAGCGGACCGCTGAGGTGCATCCCCTTCGCGCGCATCTCTTCCAGCACCGGAATGATGGTGTCTATCTCTTCCGTTCCCATATGACCGCCTTCGCCAGCGTGCGGGTTAAGCCCGCAAACCAGCACATGCGGCTGGGCAATGCCAAATTTCGTGCGCAGGTCGTGATCGAGAATCGTGATGATCTCGCGCAGCAGGTCGGGCGTTATCGCCTCGCTGATGGCTTTCAACGGCAGATGGGTCGTCACCAGCGCCACCCGCAGCTCCTCGGTCGCCAGCATCATCACCACTTTGCTGGCCTGCGCGCGCTCTTCGAAGAACTCGGTATGACCGGTGAAGGCGATGCCGGCGTCGTTGATGTTGCCTTTGTGCACCGGGCCGGTCACTAACGCCGCAAATTCGCCGCTCAGGCAGCCGTCGCAGGCGCGCGCCAGCGTCTCGACTACGTAGGCGCCGTTTTGTACGTTCAGCACGCCGGGCTCCGCCGGGACGCTCAGCGGTACGTTAAGCAGCGTCAGCGTACCGGCACGCTGCGGAACGGGCGGTTGCGCAGCATCATATGGCAGGAGAGATAAAGGAAGACCGAGCCTCTGGGCTCGGTCAGTTAACAGGGCGCCATCGGCGCAGATCACCAGCTCAACTGGCCAGTCGCGCTGGGCAAGCTGCACGACCAGGTCAGGGCCAATCCCGGCGGGTTCGCCGGGAGTGATAACAACTTTACGGGTTTCAGGCATCGATATTAGTTGCTCAGAATTTTAACATACGCACTGGCGCGCTGTTCCTGCATCCAGGTTGCCGCTTCTTCAGAGAATTTGCGGTTCATCAGCATACGGTAAGCACGATCTTTCTGCGCGGCGTCGGTTCTGTCGACCTGACGGCTATCCAGCAGTTCGATCAGATGCCAGCCGAAGGAGGAGTGCACCGGTCCGCTGGTCTGCCCTTTGTTCAGACGCATCAGCGCATCGCGGAACGCCGGGTCGAAGATATCCGGCGTGGCCCAGCCTAAATCACCGCCCTGGTTCGCCGAGCCTGGATCTTCAGAATACGCTTTCGCCGCTTTAGCGAAGGTGGTTTTCCCGCTCTTAATGTCGGCGGCAATCTGCTCCAGCTTAGCCTGAGCCTGCGCATCGTTCATGATTGGCGATGGCTTCAGCAGAATATGACGGGCATGCACTTCGGTGACGGAGATGTTCTGGGTCCCGCCGCGCAGGTCATTCACTTTCAGAATGTGGAAGCCGACGCCGGAACGGATCGGACCGACGATATCCCCTTTCTTCGCGGTGCTTAACGCCTGGGCGAAAATGCCCGGCAGCTCCTGGATACGACCCCAACCCATCTGGCCGCCCTTCAGCGCCTGTTGGTCGGCGGAGTAGGTGATCGCCAGTTTACCGAAGTTGGCGCCGTTGCGCGCTTGCTCAACGATGGAATTCGCTTGCTCCTGAGCCGCGGCGACTTCATCAGAGGTCGGGTTCTCCGGCAGCGGGAGCAGGATGTGGCTCAGGTTAAGCTCGGTGCTGGCGTCGTTCTGGTCGCCGATCTGTTTGGCCAGCGCTTCCACTTCCTGCGGCAGCACGGTGATGCGACGACGCACTTCATTGTTACGCACTTCCGAAATCAGCATCTCTTTACGGATCTGGTTACGGTAGGTGTTGTAGTTGATGCCTTCATAGGCCAGACGGCTGCGCATCTGATCCATGGTCATATTGTTTTGTTTGGCGATGTTGGCGATGGCCTGATCGAGCTGGTCGTCAGAGACCTTCACGCCCATCTTCTGCCCCATCTGTAACACGATCTGGTCCATGATCAGTCTTTCGAGGATCTGATGGCGCAGGGTCGCGTCATCCGGTAGCTGTTGGCCAGCCTGACCAGCATTGAGCTTAACCGATTGCATCAAACCATCGACGTCGCTTTCCAGTACGACGCCATTATTGACGACGGCCGCTACTTTATCGACCACCTGGGGGGCAGCGAAACTGGTATTCGCGATCATGGCGATACCGAGAAGCAGCGTTTTCCAGTTCTTCATACTTTTTCCATTTCGATTAACCGCAAATGCGGATGATGTTGTAAACCAGCCGCATCACAGGGAGCTCTGGTACGGTAAAATGTTCGAACGCAGCATCTGCTGGGTGCCGAGGC
Organism: Klebsiella sp. C239; assembly: GCF_048822715.1. Classification (NCBI taxonomy): domain Bacteria; kingdom Pseudomonadati; phylum Pseudomonadota; class Gammaproteobacteria; order Enterobacterales; family Enterobacteriaceae; genus Klebsiella; species Klebsiella sp. C239. The sequence goes on from NZ_JBMEZK010000009.1 coordinate 20,987, forward strand.
CGTAATTAGAGCTCAGACCGCGCAATTCGATATTGATTCCGAAGGTGTTATCGTATTTGCTCTCGCCGCCATTGTTGTTGCTATCCCAACCGTTGACTTTACGTTCGTAGCCAAGACGGATGGCGTAGCAGCAGGAGTTATACTGGACACCCAACATCTGGTTTGCTGCTTTCCGGGTATTGGTATCGTAGTAGTAGGCCCCGACCACGGACCAGCGATCGACGATCGGCCAGCTGGCGGTCATCCCGACCTGCGAAATACCCTCTTTATATTGCGCCGCAGTGGAATATGACGGCAGCGTGGCCTGAATATATTCCGGGCTGGCGTAACGATAGTTAAGCTGGACTAAGCGGTTTTCATCGCGACGGTATTCAATGGTGCCGTTGCCGGTTGCAACGTTATCCAGACGCGTATCATACTGGATCCCGCCGCGCAGACCCCAGTTATCGGCAATGCGCCAGTAGGTGTCGCCGGCCCATACCAGTGAACCCGTGGTGTCGTTGTTCTCCCAGTTGATGTTGTCATCACCGGTGCGTGACTCGGTGAAATAGTAGATTTGACCAACGGAAATGTTAAAACGTTCCACCGCGGCGGCGTCATACACGCGCGAGGTGATACCGGTAGTGACCTGATTGGCCGACGCGATGCGGTCCAGACCGCTATAGGTACGGTCGCGGAACAGGCCGGTGTAGTCCGACTGCAACAGCGTGGAGTCGTAGCTGCCGATTTCACTCTGATCGCGGTACGGCACGTACAGATACTGCATGCGCGGTTCCAGCGTTTGGGTGAATCCCTCCTGCAGGTCGCGCTCAAAGACCATTTTGCCGTCGATTTTAAACTGCGGCATCACGCGGCTAACGGACTCTTTGTAGTCCGTACCGTTGGCGGCGTTGTACTTATCAAGATTGCTCTGCTGGTAGTGGGTCGCCAGCAGCTTGGCTTCGGTATTCAGACTCCCCCAGCCGTTGGACAGCGGCAGGTTGATCGTCGGTTCGAAGTGAACGCGGGTCGCTTCCGGCATGTTGTTGTTCGAGTTAACAAAATGGGCGACCTGGCCGTACAGATGGGTATCGAACGGACCGACATCGTTCTGGTAGTAGTTGATGTCGAGCTGCGGCTCAGCCGAGTAGGAGTTGCTCGACTCCCGATCGAAGACCTGGAACTGCTTGGTTGAGACCGTGGCGTCAAAGTTCTGATTGACATACCCGGCGCTGAATTTCTGCGTCGCATAGCCGTCGGTACTGGAACCATACTTCGAGCTGAAATCGTTGAAGTAGTCAGGATCGCTGACCTTGGTGTAGTCAGCGTTCAGACGCCACACCTGATCGATAACCCCGGAGTGGTTCCAGTAGAACAGCCAGCGGCGGCTGTTGCTGTCGCTGGAGTGGTCGTCTTCGTAGACTTTATCCGACGGCAGGTAGTCAAACTCCGTTAAGCCGCTGCCGAGCTGGGTCAGATAGCGGAATTCGTTTTCCCACATCACGCCGCCGCGCTTGTTCATATAGTGCGGGGTGATAGTGGCATCGAAGTTTGGCGCGATGTTCCAGTAGTACGGCAGGGAGAATTCCACGCCGTTTTTGGTGCTGTATTTCGCGTTCGGGATCAGGAAGCCTGAACGACGCTTATCGCCCACCGGCAGCTGCAGGTAGGGGCTATAGAAAATCGGCACGGAGCCAAGCTTGAAGCGGGCGTTCCAGATCTCGGCAACTTGCTCTTCGCGATCGTGGATGACTTCGCTGCCCACGACGCTCCAGGTGTCGGAGCCCGGCAGACAGGAGGTAAAGCTGCCGTTTTCCAGAATGGTATAGCGGTTTTCGCCGCGCTGTTTCATCAGGTCAGCGGTGCCGCGTCCCTGGCGTCCGACCATTTGATAATCGCCCTGCCAGACGTTGGTATCTTTGGTATTCAGATTCGACCAGGCTTTTGGCCCTTTGAGGATCACCTGGTTATCGTCGTAGTGCACGTTGCCCAGCGCGTCCACCGTGCGCACCGGCTGCGCCTGGCCTGCGGCCTGCTGCTGATGCAGCTGAACTTCGTCGGCGCGGAGGCGGCTATTCCCCTGGTTAATATCGACGTTGCCGGTAAAGACGGCGTTGTCCGGGTAGTTGCCCTTCGCATGATCGGCGTTAATCGTCACCGGCAGATCGCCAGGCCGACCTTCCACGAGCGGACGATCATAGCTTGGCACGCCAAGCATACATTGCGTTGCGAGATCGGCAGCGAGGCCTTGTTGGCTATACAAGGCGCTGGCAATCATCGTAGCCAGGAGGCTGGGAATACGTTTTTTCATACGTTGTATTTATTGTTCCATCATCTTGTGGCAGCGGCTTGCAAACGGTCAGAGCCTAACTTACTCAACTTTATCACGCTAGTGTTAATCCTGCCCGTTTCGAGCCCGAGCGTTAGGCACCCTGTTGAATGACGAGTATGATAAAGCAAATTATAGGCTATGTCCCACAATTGACCGAGGCGCGAGTGCCGGGTAACGTGCGGTCATATTCGTGCTTAACGGCGACAAACAGTTGGGGAGTCTATGCAGTATTTGGGTAAAGTGATTGGCGTGGCAGTGGCTTTGCTGATGGGCGGTGGGTTCTGGGGCGTGGTGCTCGGCTTCCTGGTCGGCCATATGTTTGACCGGGCGCGCAGCCGCCGGTTGAATCTCTTCGCCAATCAGCAGGAGCGTCAGTCGCTCTTCTTTTCCACCACCTTTGAAGTGATGGGGCATCTGACCAAGTCCAAGGGCCGCGTTACCGAAGCGGATATTCACGTCGCCAATGTGCTGATGGATCGCATGAATCTGCACGGCGCTTCGCGCACCGCGGCGCAGCAGGCATTTCGCGACGGCAAGGCCGACAATTATCCGCTGCGCGAGAAGATGCGCCAGCTGCGCAGCGTCTGCTTTGGCCGCTTCGATCTGATTCGGATGTTTCTGGAAATTCAGCTGCAGGCGGCGTTCGCTGACGGCGAACTGCACCCTAACGAACGTGAAGTGCTGTTCGTCATCGCCGATGAGCTTGGCATCTCCCGCGCCCAGTTCGATCAATTCCTGCGAATGATGCAGGGCGGCGCCCAGTTCGGCGGCGGTTCGCAGCAGCAATCTTATGGTCAGCACGGCGGCAACGCCGGCTGGCAGCAGGCGCAGCGCGGTCCAACGCTGGAGGACGCCTGCAACGTGCTGGGGGTGAAACCGACTGACGACGCGGCGACGGTGAAGCGCGCCTATCGTAAGCTGATGAACGAGCACCATCCGGACAAGCTGGTGGCGAAAGGGCTGCCGCCGGAGATGATGGAGATGGCCAAACAGAAAGCCCAGGAGATCCAGAAGGCCTGGGAGCTGATTAAAGAGCAGCGCGGCTTCTGAGTTTTCCAGCCCCTCCCGCCCGGCGAGGGGGTTAGCGTTTGGCCTGTGCGCGGCGATACAGCCGCCGCGGATGGCCGATTTTTCCGTACAGCATCTCCACCTCCAGAAAACCGGTCTCAACGCCGTGTTCAAGATAGCGGCGGGCGGTGGTTTTGCTGAGCCCGGCGGCGCTGACCACCTCATCAACGGAAAAGCAGTGCGCTTCCCGGCCGCTAAACAGACCCTGCACCAGCGCCAGCGTTTTCTCTTCAATCCCTTTGCTGCCACTATCCATACGATAGTTCTTCGCCTGCAATTGATAGAGGGAATCGACGTTCTGCTGATCGACGATTTTCCACTCCCGCTGCTGATCGTAGAACTGGATAAAACGCTCCAGCGACTGGCTCAGCCGCTTCCATGATACCGGCTTAAGAATATAGTCGAAGGCGCCGTTGCGGATGGCCTGGCTGCAGGTTTCCATATCGCTGGCGGCGGTGATAAAGATCACCGAGCATTGGCTGGTCGCCAGCGCCGGGTCGGTCATCAGCGTCACCCCTTTGCCGTCCGGCAAATAGTTATCCAGCAGCACCAGCTGCGGCGGCGTGGCGTGGAGCAACTGACGGGCCTGAGCGAGGGAGGCCGCCATGCCCGCCAGCCGCAGGCGCGGGTGTTTCTGCACAAGCTCGGCGTGCAGGCGCGCCAGCTCGCTCTCATCTTCAATGATTAGCACATCGACCAGGTCATGATGCATCGTGGGCCTCCGGTTGCGGACAGGCGGGCGCGTCGGCCGGGATAAACAGGGTGAAGATCGTTCCCCGCGGCACGTTATCGGCGACTTCGATGGTGCCGCCCGCCTGAGTGACATAATGTTCAATAAGATACAGACCAATGCCGTGATCGCCACGGGTTTTGGTGGTGACGCCGCGTTCAAAAATGCGCTCGCGGATATCGGGGCGGATGCCGACGCCGCGGTCGGCCACTTCGATAATCAGTTCCCGGGCGTTGAGCTGGATCAGGACTTCCACCGGCTCATGCGGAAGCTCGGCGCGCTGCGTGGCTTCGATGGCGTTATCCAGCAGGTTGCCGATGATGGAGATCAGTTCGGATTCCATCAGCGACGGCAGCGGACGGTCAATGCGGCAGGCCGGGTCGAAGCTCAGCGCCACGCCTTTTTCGCGGGCGCGAGTGGCTTTGCCGAGCAGCAGACCGCACAGCGTCGGCGAGTGGAAGTGCGAGGAGATAAAGTCCAGTAACTCCTGAGCATGCTCCGACTGGGCCTGAATATAGCGGATCGCTTCGTCATAATGGCCCATATGCAGCAGGCCGGAGAGGGTGGTCATCCGGTTGAGCTGCTCGTGGCGCATGATGCGAAGATTGTCGACATAGCGCTTCACCTGGCTCAGCTGGGCGGTGAGGGCATTGATTTCATTGCGGTCACGGAAGGTAATCACCCAGCCCTGCAGGGTATTCTCCAGCATAATGCGCACCCGACTGGCGAGCACGGTCAACTGGTTGAAGCGGCACAGTTCATCATGGGTGTCGCGCTCAAGCATGTCGCCGCTGGCGAAAAAGGGCTGCGGGGAAATCACGCTGTCGATGGACTGGCCGCGCAGCTGACGGGCGGGCTGGCTGAGTCCCAGCAGGCTGCGGGCGGCATGGTTAATCACCTCAATGCGCCGCTGGCGATCGATGACGATCACCCCCTCAAAGATCGACTCCATCATCGCCTTTTGCTGGCGCACCAGCAGGCCTATCTCCCGCGGCTCGAGCGAAAAAATCTGTTTCTTGATGCTGCGGGTAAAGTACCAGGAGAAGATAAACAGGGCGGTGAGCAGCAGGACGGCGGCGATAAAAATATTGATCACTTTGCTCAGGGTAATGCTGTCGAGATAGCTGGTGAGGTAGCCGACGGAGACAATGCCGATCACCCGCCCCGCGCCATCGACGATGGGCGTTTTACTGCGCAGCGAGACGCCAAGGCCGCCTTTGCGAATGGTGGTAATGGACTTTCCCTCCAGTACCGCCTGGTTGTCGCCGCCGACCAGCCGCGTGCCGACCCACTCTGGATGGACGGAATGAAACAGATGCATCCCCTGGCGGTCGCCGATGACGATAAAGCTGGCGTCGCTATGGGCGGCGATTTGCTGCATAAACGCCTGAATCGCCTGTGGGTCATGCCGGCTGACCTGCTGACGTAAATTTGGCATCAGGGCTATCTCTTCGGCCTGAATTTTGGCCCTGGCGCTCATTTCCTGATAAAGCTGGCGGCTGGCGTCAAAGTAATAATAAATACCCAGCGCGATAAACAGGACTGAGAAAAAAGCGACCAGCGAAATAAACAGCTTATATTGAAAAGATAATTTCATAGGTCCCGGACGACGTATTCACCATACCGGCACTCTATCATTTTTCTGTCACGTGACGTAAATGTTAAGGGAAAGTTGTGATCAGCGGCGCAGGCGCGGGCTACCGCCAGTGGTCGCGGCGGAAATAACGCGTGGCGGGAAATAAAAACCATAAAAACCACGATAATAAATCAGAGATATATCACCCCTGCGCGGATCAGCGAATAGAAACCATAAAAACCATAGTGACCATTAAAACTTCTTTTTTAATTCGGGGAGCTTCACATTAACGACGCCGCTGTCCCTTTACGCTGAAAATGAATAATAACGACAGGGCTGAATTTATGAGCACCACAGACAACGCATTCTCTGCAACCCTTGAACCGATCAATACGCCGAAAACCACGCTCAGGCAGCGCTGGTGGCACATCATGGATAACTGGAAGGTAGGGATCGTCCCGCTGCCGCTGTTTCTGCTGGCCGGGGGGCTGATCGCTCTCGACTGCCTTGGCGGTAAACTGCCGAGCGATATCGTGGTGATGGTGGCTACACTGGCTTTCTTTGGCTTCGCCTGCGGCGAGTTTGGCAAACGTCTGCCGGTGCTGGGAAAACTCGGCGCGGCGGCGATCTGCGCCACTTTTATTCCTTCCGCGCTGGTCCATTACGGCCTGCTGCCGGACGTGGTCGTTGAATCCACCACCAAATTCTATAAATCCACCAACATCCTCTATCTCTATATCTGCTGCATTATCGTCGGCAGCATCATGAGTATGAACCGCACCACCCTGATTCAGGGCTTCCTGAAGATCTTCTTCCCAATGCTGTGCGGCGAGGTGGTCGGCATGCTGGTGGGCATCGGCGTCGGCACGCTCTTGGGCATGGAGCCGTTCCAGGTGTTCTTCTTTATCGTGCTGCCGATCATGGCCGGCGGCGTAGGAGAAGGGGCGATCCCGCTATCGATGGGTTACGCCGCGCTAATGCATATGGAGCAGGGAGTGGCCCTGGGCCGGGTGTTGCCGATGGTGATGCTCGGCAGCCTGACGGCGATCGTCATCTCCGGCTGCCTCAACCAGCTCGGCAAGCGCTTCCCGCATCTGACCGGCGAAGGGCAGCTGATGCCGAACCGCAGCCATGAAACTCGCAGCCTCGGCGAGAGCGAAGGCGTGAGCGGCAAAACCGACGTCGGGACGCTGGCCTCCGGCGCGCTGCTGGCGGTGCTGCTGTATATGATGGGGATGCTCGGCCACAAACTGATTGGTCTGCCGGCGCCGGTGGGCATGCTGTTTCTCGCGGTGCTGTTAAAGCTGGCTAATGTGGTTTCTCCGCGCCTGCAGGAGGGATCGCAGATGGTGTATAAATTCTTCCGCACCGCGGTCACCTACCCGATCCTCTTTGCCGTCGGCGTGGCGATCACCCCGTGGCAGGAGCTGGTGAACGCCTTCACCTTCACCAACCTGCTGGTGATCGTCAGCACCGTCTCCGCGCTGGTGGCGACCGGTTTCCTGGTCGGTAAAAAGATAGGGATGCACCCGATCGATGTGGCGATTGTCTCCTGTTGCCAGAGCGGGCAGGGCGGCACCGGCGATGTGGCGATCCTGACCGCTGGCAACCGCATGAGCCTGATGCCGTTCGCGCAGATCGCTACCCGGATTGGCGGGGCGATAAATGTCTCGCTGGGGTTGCTGTTCCTCAGCCACTATCTGGCGTGATATAACGCTACGCTCAGCGATAAGCCTGCTATTTTCCGCTACAGAACGCCGAAAATATCTGCGTTCTGTATCCTAAATGCTCCGCATTTAGCGTTACAATCAGCGCGCGATCGGCTATCGCAACCATCATCATGACAGTCCAGGCGCTGTCGCATTTATCATATGTAGGAGAGGAATTAATGTCAGTGGATACTCCCGCCCAGGCGGGCGTCAGCATCGACGCATTGCTGGCGGCGAAAGAGCAGCGTGCAGCCCGCCAGGCCGACTGGTTGGCCCATTATCAGCAGCCTGTTATTTCCCTGACCCTGGTGACCCCCGGGGCGGTGAAGGACAGCATTCGCTATCGCAACATGATGGGCGTAGCCCTCCAGGCCTGCGATCAACTGCTGTGGAAGCACCGCTGGCAAACGCTGGATCGTCAGGTGCTGTGGCTGCCGACCGGGCCTGAAGCGCTGTGGTGCGTGGCGCACCCGGCCAGCGAAATCAAAGCGATGTGCAGTACGCTGGAGCAGAGCCATCCGCTGGGACGCTTGTGGGATATCGATGTGATCTGTCCGCAGAGCGGCCAGGTGGGACGCCAGTCGCTGGGCGAGTCGCAGCGCCGCTGCCTGCTGTGCGATGAGCCGGCGCACGCCTGCGCGCGCAGTCGTCGTCACGACACCGATCTCGTCGTTGCCCGCGTTGAGCAGATGATTGACGCGTGGTTTGCCCGCGATTAACGGGTCAGTATTCCCCGGCGGCAAAGCGCTGCCGGGGAGGTCCTAAAAGTCGATCGGCGCGCGGAAGGTCATCGCGTTGCCGTAGGCGGGGTGGGTAATGGTGAGCGTCTCAGCGTGCAGCAGCAGGCGCGGGGCCATCGCCAGCGCCTCAGGCGTGGCGTAAAAGCGGTCGCCAAGGATCGGATGCCCCAGCGCCAGCATATGCACGCGCAGCTGGTGCGACCGTCCGGTAATCGGCTTCAGGCGCACGCGGGCGGTGTTATCTTCCGCGTACTCCAGCACCTCATACTCGGTCTGCGCCGCTTTGCCGGTTTCATAACACACCTTCTGCTTTGGCCGGTTCGGCCAGTCGCAAATCAGCGGTAAATCCACCAGGCCCTCCGCCGGCTGCGGATGGCCCCAGACGCGGGCGATGTACTGCTTCTTCGGCTCGCGCTCGCGGAACTGACGCTTCAGTTCGCGTTCCGCCGCCTTATTCAGCGCCACCACAATCACGCCGCTGGTGGCCATATCAAGGCGATGCACCGATTCGGCCTGCGGGAAGTCGCGCTGAATGCGCGTCATCACGCTGTCTTTATGTTCATCAAGACGACCCGGCACGGACAACAAGCCGCTCGGCTTGTTGACCACCATGATGTGCTCATCCTGATACAGGATCACCAGCCAGGGATCCTGCGGCGGATTGTAGTTTTCCATCGCCATTTTGCGTTCCGTTACTGGTGAGTGACGACGATCAGACGCAGCGCGTCCAGACGCCATCCGGCCTGTCCCAGCGCCTCCAGCACCTGCTGGCGGTTACTTTCAATCGCCGCCAGTTCGTCGTCACGGATGTTCGGGTTGACCGCCTTCAGCGCTTCCAGACGGGAGAGCTCCGCCGTCAGCTTATCGTCGGCTTCGCTACGCGCCGCGTCGATCAGCCCCTGCGCCGCCTTGGCGATCTGCGCTTCGCCCTGCTGCAGAATGGCGTGAACGTCCTGTTGAACCGCGTTGACCAGCTTGCTGCCGGTGTGGCGATTGACCGCGCTCAGCTGGCGGTTGAAGCTTTCAAACTCCACCTGGCCGGCGAGGTTGTTGCCGTTTTTATCCAGCAGCATGCGAACCGGGGTCGCCGGCAGGAAGCGGTTGAGCTGCAGCTGCTTCGGCGCCTGCGCTTCGACCACGTAGATCAGCTCCAGCAGCAGAGTGCCGACCGGCAGCGCCTTGTTCTTCAGTAGGGAAATGGTGCTGCTGCCGGTATCGCCGGAGAGGATCAGGTCGAGGCCGTTGCGAATCAGCGGGTGCTCCCAGGTGATGAACTGCGCGTCTTCACGGGACAGCGCCACGTCACGCTCGAAGGTGATAGTGCAGCCGTCCTCCGGCAGACCCGGGAAGTCCGGGACCAGCATATGGTCGGAAGGGGTGAGGACGATCAGGCTTTCGCCGCGGTCGTCCTGGTTGATGCCGACGATATCGAACAGGTTCATCGAGAAGGCGATCAGGCTGGTGTCGTCATCCTGCTCTTCGATGCTCTCCGCCAGGGCCTGAGCTTTCTCGCCGCCGTTGGAGTGGATCTCCAGCAGACGGTCGCGGCCCTGCTCCAGCTGCGCTTTCAGGGCGTCATGCTGCTGGCGGCAGGACTTGATCAGATCGTCAAAGCCGTCGGTGGATTCCGGCGCCGCAAGGTAGTTGATCAGCTCGTCATGGACGCTGTCGTAAACGGTCCGTCCGGTCGGGCAGGTATGCTCGAAGGCGTCGAGACCTTCGTGGTACCAGCGCACCAGCACCGACTGCGCGGTCTTTTCCAGGTACGGGACGTGGATCTGGATATCGTGCGCCTGGCCGATACGGTCGAGGCGGCCGATACGCTGCTCCAGCAGATCCGGGTTAAACGGCAGATCGAACATCACCAGATTGCTGGCGAACTGGAAGTTGCGTCCTTCGGAACCGATCTCAGAGCACAGCAGCACCTGGGCGCCGGTGTCTTCTTCGGCAAACCACGCCGCGGCGCGGTCGCGTTCGATAATCGACATTCCTTCATGGAACACGGCGGCGCGGATACCTTCGCGCTCGCGCAGCACCTGCTCCAGCTGCAGCGCGGTGGCGGCCTTGGCGCAGATCACCAGCACCTTCTGCGAACGGTGGCTGGTCAGGTAGCCCATCAGCCACTCGACGCGCGGGTCGAAGTTCCACCAGGTGCCGGTATCGCCTTCAAATTCCTGATAGATCTGCTCCGGATAGAGCATGTCGCGCGCGCGCTCTTCCGCGGTTTTGCGGGCGCCCATGATGCCGGACACTTTGATGGCCGTCTGGTACTGGGTCGGCAGCGGCAGGCGAATGGTGTGCAGCTCGCGTTTCGGGAAACCTTTGACGCCGTTACGGGTGTTACGGAACAGCACGCGGCTGGTGCCGTGGCGGTCCATCAGCATCGAGACCAGCTCCTGGCGCGCGGCCTGGGCGTCTTCGCGATCGCTGTTGGCGGCCTGCAGCAGCGGCTCGATATCCTGCTCGCCGATCAGATCGCCGAGGGTATTGAGTTCGTTATCGCTCAGCTTGTTGCCCGCCAGCAGCAGGGCGACGGCGTCGGCCACCGGACGGTAGTTCTGCTGTTCTTCGACAAACTGCGCGAAATCGTGGAAGCGGTTCGGATCCAGCAGGCGCAGGCGCGCAAAGTGGCTCTCCATCCCCAGCTGTTCCGGCGTCGCGGTCAGCAGCAGAATGCCCGGCACGCGCTCGGCCAGCTGTTCAATGGCTTGATATTCGCGGCTCGGCGCCTCTTCGCTCCACACCAGGTGGTGCGCTTCATCGACCACCATCAGGTCCCACTCGGCGTCGCACAGATGCTCCAGACGCTGCTTGCTGCGGCGCACGAAGTCTAAAGAGCAGATCACCAGCTGTTCGGTTTCAAACGGGTTATAGGCGTCATGCTGCGCTTCGGTGTAGCGCTCGTCGTCAAACAGCGAGAAGCGCAGGTTGAAGCGGCGCAGCATCTCCACCAGCCACTGGTGCTGAAGGGTTTCCGGGACCACAATCAGTACGCGCTCGGCGGCGCCGGAGAGCAGCTGCTGGTGCAGGATCATCCCGGCTTCGATGGTTTTACCTAAGCCCACTTCATCGGCCAGCAGGACGCGCGGAGCGTGACGACGACCCACGTCGTGGGCGATGTTCAGCTGATGCGGGATCAGGCTGGTGCGCTGGCCGCGCAGGCCGCTCCACGGCATGCGGTACTGCTCGCTCTGGAACTTGCGCGCGCGGTAGCGCAGGGCAAAGCGGTCCATGCGGTCGATTTGGCCGGCGAACAGGCGGTCCTGCGGCTTGCTGAACACCAGTTTGCTGTCGAGCAGCACTTCACGCAGGGTGACGTTCGCTTCCTGGGTATCGAGGCGGGTGCCGGTGTAGGACAGCAGCCCGTTCTCTTCATGCACTTTGTCAACGTGGAGCTGCCAGCCTTCGTGGCTGGTAATGGTGTCGCCCGGGTTAAACATCACGCGAGTGATCGGGGAATCGTTGCGTGAGTACAGACGGTTTTCGCCGATGGCGGGGAAGAGGAGAGTGACCATGCGCGCATCCAGCGCTACCACCGTCCCTAATCCTAGTTCGCTCTCTGTGTCGCTAATCCAGCGTTGACCAAGTGTAAAAGGCATATATGTTCGGCTCTTTAGTTCTTTAATTGCAGGCAATAGTTGATCATCCCCATGTACAACCGGAGATGCGTCAAAATTGGGGCCAGGAATGGAAAGGGCGCTATATTACTGGATGGCAGAACGTTCGTCACGTCCTCCTCACGGTTCATTTTCAGGCTTCTGCGCCCGCAGAATGGGTGTGAAAAAATCAAAATAGCCCCAGCTGTCCTGTCACTATTGTAGCAAAGTCGTCGTTGACGAAGGGCAGGATCCCTTCCGCCACCGGCTGCAGCTGCTTTGACAAATAGTGGTCGTAATCGAGCGGCGATTGCTGATAATCCACCGGTTCCGGGCCGCCGGTGGTCCAGACGTATTTGATGGTGCCGCGCTGCTGATACTGCTGCGCCCGACCCCGCTTCAGGTTGTGCTCATCGGCAAGCCTCGCGGCGCGCACATGAGGCGGCACGTTGCGCTGATACTCCGCCAGCGGCCGGCGCAGGCGTTTGCGATAAACCAGCTGCTCATCGAGCTCGCCGTTCATCAGCCTGGCGATAGTCTCCCGCACATAATCCTGATACGGCTGGTTGCGGAAGATGCGCAGGTACAGCTCCTGCTGAAACTGCTGGGCCAGCGGCGTCCAGTCGGTGCGCACCGTTTCCAGCCCTTTGAAAACCATGCGCTGGCCGTCGCCCTCCTGAATCATGCCGGCGTAACGCTTCTTGCTGCCGGTATCGGCGCCGCGGATCGTCGGCATCAGAAAACGGCAGAAGTGGGTTTCGTATTCCAGCTCCAGGGCGCTGGTAAGCTGGCTTTTGCCAAGCTCCTGCGCCCACCAGGCGTTGACATCGTTCACCAGCGTCCGGCCAATCTCCGCCGCCTGCGCTTCGCTGTGCGGGCGCTTAAGCCAGACGAAAGTGGAGTCGGTATCGCCGTAGATAACGTCATAGCCTTTGGCTTCAATTAACGCTTTGGTCTGACGCATGATCGCGTGGCCGCGCATGGTGATCGACGAGGCGAGACGCGGGTCGAAGAAGCGGCAGGCGCTGGTGCCCAGTACGCCGTAAAAGGCGTTCATGATGATCTTCAGCGCCTGGGAGAGCGGCTTATTGTGCCGGCGCTTGGCTTCATCGCGGCCATGCCAGATCTGGCTGACAATCCCCGGCAGGCAGTGCTTGTCTCGCGAGAAGCGGGCGCCGAGGAAGCCCTCAATGCTGTGCTGGTCATCGGGCTGCGCCAGACCCTCCACCAGGCCGACCGGATCGATTAAAAAGGTGCGAATGATCGACGGATACAGGCTCTTGTAGTCCAGGACCAGCACCGAGTCATACAGGCCGGGGCGGGAGTCCATCACATAGCCGCCGGGGCTCGCCTGCGGCGGCACGTCGCCGAGGTTCGGCGCCACGTAGCCCAGGCGGTGCATGCGCGGAAAATAGAGGTGGCTGAAGGCGGCGACCGAGCCGCCGTGGCGATCGGCGGGCAGGCCGTTGACCGTCGCTCGTTCGAGCAGAAACGGCATGATCTCCGTTTTGTGGAAGATCCGCGTCACCAGCTCGCAGTCCTGTAGGTTATAGATGGCCAGCGCCGGTTTATCGTCATGGAAGCGGCGATCGATCTCGTCCATCCGATCCCACGGGTTGTCGATGGCTTTGCCTTCGCCCAACAGCTCGCGCGCCACCGCCTCCAGTGAAAAGGAGGAGAAATTCCAGAACGCCGATTTCAGCGCCTCGATACCGTCGATAATCAGCCGGCCGTTGGCCTGGGCGAAGAAGACGCCGTTCTTAAAGCCGTGCTCGCGCCACTCCAGCTCGCTGTTGCCGCGGCCGAGCCGCATCGGGATACGATAGCGTTCGGCATGCTTTTGCAGGACGCGCAGATCGAACTGCACCACGTTCCAGCCGATCAGCACGTCGGGATCGTGATCGGCAAACCAGGCGTTGAGCTTTTCCAGCAGCAGGGGGCGACTGGCGACGTAGACCAGATCGAAATCGACGTCTGGCGGCGTTTCCGGTTCGGGGCCCAGCATGTAGACCACCCGCTGACCGCAGCCTTCCAGGCCGATGCAGTACAGCTCGCCGTGACGGCTGGTTTCGATATCCAGCGACACCCATTTCAGCGGCGGGCGATAGTCAGGATGGGGTTTCATGCGCGCGTTGACCAGATGCGGGCCACGCGTTTCGCCTTCCACCCACACCGGGGCGGTAATAAAGCGCTCCATCAGGTAGCGCTCCGGCGGACGGATATCGCCCTCATAGAGGGTGACGCCGCTGTCGCGGAGCATCTTCTCCAGACGCATCAATTGACGATGGGCGCGGCAGTAGAGGCCGACCACCGGCTGGCGGTGGAAATCTTTCAGGGCCAGCGGGGCGAAGCGGAAGCCTTTCTCACCCTGCAGCAGTCGCTCAGCCTGCGCCCGCTGCGCGGCGGGGATAAAGGCGACGGACTCCTGCGGCGGCAGCGTGACCTGCAGCGGACCGTCGTCGGTGGCCAGCCAGAAGGACAGCTCGGTGCCTTGCGGAGTGTCCCGCCAGTGACGGGTGAGTAAAAAACCTGCTCGTGGCTGGGTCACGGGTGCTCTCAACGATAAAAAACCAGGCCTGATTATAGCCTGGTTTCTCAGGGGGTGCTGGGGTTTTATACAGGTACTCGGCGCTAAGGTGGCGCCGGATTTCGGCTTGCGCGCTTATCCGGGCTACCCGACGCGGCAGAGCCGTAGCCCTGCCAGGCGCAGCGCGAGCAGGGTGATTATTGGCCGTAGTAGGCTTTAGCCCCGTGCTTACGCAGATAGTGCTTATCCAGCAGGGTCTGCTGCATATCCGGCAGCTGCGGCGCCAGCTGGCGGCAGAAGATGCCCATATACGCGATCTCTTCCAGCACGATGGCGTTATGCACCGCGTCTTCGGCATTTTTACCCCATGCGAACGGGCCGTGGGAATGAACCAGCACGCCAGGCATCTGCGCCGGGTCGATCTCGCGCTGGCGGAAGGTTTCAACAATCACCTTGCCGGTTTCCCATTCGTATTCGCCATTGATCTCCGCATCGGTCATCAGCCGGGTGCAGGGCACCGGACCATAGAAATAGTCGGCGTGGGTGGTGCCGGTCGCCGGAATAGCTTGCCCGGCCTGCGCCCAGATGGTGGCGTGGCGCGAATGGGTATGCACAATGCCGCCCAGCGTCGGGAAAGCCTGATACAGCAGGCGATGGGTCGGGGTATCCGACGAGGGCTTCTTCTTACCCTCCACCACTTCGCCGCTCTCCAGACTGACCACCACCATATCGTCGGCGGTCATTACGCGATAATCCACGCCGGAGGGTTTGATAACCAGAACGCCCTGGTCGTGGTCGACGGCGCTGACGTTGCCCCAGGTTAAGGTCACCAGATTATGCTGCGGCAGCGCTAAGTTGGCTTCCAGAACCTGGCGTTTAAGATCTTCTAACATAGTGTGCTCCGAATAGCAGGCGAGTCGGGTATCCCTCACCCCGGCCCTCTCCCGGCGGGAGAGAGAGAAAGGCGGCATCGCGCCCGGCCGGTACCCTCTCCCCGGCGGGGAAAGGGGGAGGGTGAGGGGACGACCTTTTAGCGTTTTGAACCGTAATAGACTTCATTCCAGCGCAGCGCGTCTTTGAAGGCCGGCAGACGGGTATCGTTGTCGATGACGGTCAGCTCGATATCATTCAGCTCGGCGAACTGGCGCATATCGTCGAGGTTCAGCGCATGGCTGAAGACGGTATGGTGCGCGCCGCCGGCGATGATCCAGGCTTCCGAAGCGGTACGCAGATCCGGCTGCGCTTTCCACAGGGCGTTGGCCACCGGCAGCTTCGGCAGATCGTGCGGCGTCGGGACGGTTTCAATGGTGTTGACCAGCAGACGGAAGCGGTCTCCCAGGTCGATCAGGCTGGCGACAATCGCCGGGCCGGTCTGGGTATTGAAGATCAGGCGCGCCGGATCCGCTTTGCCGCCGATGCCCAGCGGCTGGACGTCGAGGATCGGTTTCTCGGCGGTGGCGATCGTCGGGCACACTTCCAGCATGTGCGAGCCGAGCACCAGATCGTTGCCATTGTCGAAGTGGTAGGTGTAATCCTCCATAAAGGAGGTGCCGCCCTGCAGACCAGTTGACATCACCTTCATGATGCGAAGCAGAGCGGCGGTTTTCCAGTCGCCCTCGCCGGCAAAGCCGTAGCCCTGCTGCATCAGGCGCTGTACGGCGAGACCCGGGAGCTGTTTCAGGCCGTGGAGATCTTCAAAGGTGGTGGTAAAGGCGTGGAAACCGCCCTGTTCGAGGAAGCGTTTCATCCCCAGCTCAATGCGCGCGGCGTCCAGCACGTTCTGGCGCTTGTCGCCGTGAACCTGCGCCGCCGGGGTCAGACGGTAGCTGCTCTCGTATTCATCGACCAGCGCGCTGATATCGCCGTCGCTGACGCTGTTGACCACCTGCACCAGATCGCCGACCGCCCAGGTGTTCACTGAGAAGCCAAACTTGATCTGCGCCGCGACTTTATCGCCGTCGGTCACCGCCACTTCACGCATGTTATCGCCGAAACGGCACACTTTCAGATGACGGGTATCCTGTCTGGAGACCGCCTGGCGCATCCAGCCGCCGATGCGCTGGTGGGCCTCTTTATCCTGCCAGTGGCCGGTCACCACGCTGTGCTGCTGGCGCATACGGGCGCCGATGAAGCCGAACTCGCGGCCGCCGTGCGCGGTCTGGTTCAGGTTCATAAAGTCCATATCGATGCTGTCCCACGGCAGCGCGGCATTGTACTGCGTATGGAACTGCAGCAGCGGCTTGTTGAGGATGGTCAGGCCGTTGATCCACATTTTTGCCGGCGAGAAGGTATGCAGCCAGACCACTAACCCGGCGCATTTGTCATCGTAGTTGGCGTCGCGGCAGATATGGGTGATCTCGTCCGGGGTAGTGCCCAGCGGCTTGAGGACCAGTTTGCACGGCAGTTTGGCTTCCGCATTCAGGCTGTTCACCACATGTTCGGCATGCTTCGTCACCTGGCGCAGGGCTTCCGGGCCGTAGAGATGTTGGCTGCCAATAACGAACCATACTTCATAGTTATCAAAAATCGTCATTTTCGTATCCTTAATGGGTGAGCGCTGCCTGAGATTGCGGGGCTTTTTCCGCCTTTGCAGCCGAAGGGAGATAGTGTTGTTCGGCGCTGACCGACCACTGCTGGTAGCGCTGATAGAGTTGTTCGAAACGTTGCGCCTGCGCCGGGCGCGGCTGCAGGGTGGTTTCCACCTGGCTTGCCATCCGCTGCTGGGCGGCTGGAATATCCTCATAGACGCCGGCGGCGACGGCGGCGAAGATAGCCGCCCCCAGCGCACAGCACTGATCGGAGGCGACAATCTGCAGCGGGCGGTTCAGCACGTCGCAGCAGGCCTGCATGATGACCTGGTTTTTCCGTGCGATACCGCCGAGGGCCATGACGTTGTTAACCGGGATCCCCTGCTCGGTGAAGCACTCCATAATGGCGCGGGCACCGAAGGCGGTGGCGGCGATCAGTCCGCCGAATAGCGCCGGCGCGTCGGTGGCCAGGTTAAGGTCGGTGATCACCCCTTTCAGGCGCTGGTTGGCATTCGGCGTGCGGCGGCCGTTGAACCAGTCCAGCACTACCGGCAGATGATCGAGCGATGGGTTACTGGCCCAGGCTTCGGTGAGCGCCGGCAGTAACTGTTTTTGGCTGGCTTTGATTTGTTCGCGTAATTCCGGATGCTGCTGGGCCAGCTGTTCCAGCGGCCAGCCGAGGATGCGCCCAAACCAGGCGTAAATATCGCCGAAGGCGGACTGGCCTGCCTCCATACCGATAAAGTGCGGGACCACGCTGCCGTCGACCTGGCCGCAGATGCCTTTGACCGTGCGGTCGCCGACGCTCTCTTTATCGGCAATCAGAATGTCGCAGGTGGAGGTGCCGATGACTTTCACCAGCGCGTTAGGCTGCGCGCCAGCGCCAACGGCGCCCATATGACAGTCGAAGGCGCCGCCGGAGATGGCCACGGTCTGCGACAGACCCAGGCGCTGGGCCCACTCTGCGCTTAGCGTGCCGACCGGCACATCGGCCGTCCAGGTATCGGTGAACAGCGGCCAGGCCAGATGCTGGTTAATGATGGGATCAAGCTCATCGAAGAAGCTGGCCGGCGGCAGCCCGCCCCAGCTCTCATGCCACAGCGATTTATGCCCGGCGCTGCAGCGGCCGCGGCGCAGATCCTGCGGACGCGTAGTGCCGGAGAGCAGGGCGGGCACCCAGTCGCAAAGCTCCACCCACGAGGCGGCTGCCTGGGCGACGGCGCTATCTTCCCGGGTGACGTGGAGGATTTTTGCCCAGAACCATTCGCTGGAGTAGATCCCGCCGATATAGCGCGAGTAATCCTCTTTGCCCGGCTGGTGGCACAGGCGGGTGATCGCCTCGGCTTCCTCGACCGCGGTATGATCCTTCCACAGGACAAACATGGCGTTAGGGTTGTCAGCGAATTCTTCGCGCAGCGCCAGCACGTTACCCTCGGCATCAACGGGAGCCGGGGTTGAGCCGGTGCTGTCGACGCCAATGCCCACGACGTCGGCGCGCTGTTCGGCGCTCAGGGAGGCAAGTACGCTTTTCAGCGCCGCTTCCATGGACTCGATGTAATCTCGCGGGTGGTGGCGGAAGCGGTTGTTCGCGCCATCGCAATACTGTCCTTCCCGCCAGCGCGGATACCACTCCACGCTTGCCGCCAGTTCTGCGCCGGACGCGCATTCCACCGCCAGGGCGCGGACTGAGTCACTACCAAAGTCGAGGCCAATCGCAATTGCCATCTTGTTACTCCATGCAGAAATCATTCATGCAGCAACAGTAGATATCCCCGGCAAAATCCGTCAGGCCGGATTCGCTAATCTTATGGATTATTTTGCTGTCACCTCGCAAAGTGTGACGCCGTGCAAATATTCGATGTGGACTTTCCTGCCGTATTTATAGACACTTTTGTTACCCGGCATATCCCGGTGGAATGCACGCTGCTGGCGCTTTTTTCGCTTGCTGTGCGGCTTTTTAGCGAAATTTCCACCGCCGTCGCAGTCGTGACAGGGCCGAGAGCGATAAAATGATGAATATGGACAATTGGTGTCACTAATACCTTCGGGAGAACCACGCGTATGGCCGAAACGCAAAACGATCCGCTGCTGCCGGGCTACTCTTTTAACGCTCATCTGGTCACCGGCCTGACGCCGATTGAGGCGCAGGGATACCTGGATTTCTTTATCGACCGCCCGCTGGGTATGAAAGGCTATATCCTCAACCTGACGATCCGCGGCGAGGGCGTAATCAACAACCACGGCGAGCAGTTTGTCTGCCGGCCGGGCGATATGCTGCTGTTCCCGCCGGGGGAGATCCATCACTATGGCCGCCATCCCGACGCCAGCGAGTGGTATCACCAGTGGGTCTACTTCCGCCCGCGCGCCTACTGGCACGAGTGGCTCAACTGGCCGACGATCTTCGCCCAGACCGGCTTTTTCCGTCCGGACGAGCAGTGGCAGGCGCGCTTTGGCGAGCTGTTCGGCCAGATCGTCGATGCCGGGCAAGGGGCGGGGCGCTATTCCGAACTGCTGGCGATTAATCTGCTGGAACAGCTCCTGCTGCGGCGGATGGAGGCGATCAACGAATCGCTGCATCCGCCGCTGGATAACCGGGTGCGCGACGCCTGCCAGTACATCAGCGACCATCTGGCGGACAGCCATTTTGATATCGCCAGCGTCGCCCAGCACGTCTGCCTGTCGCCCTCGCGCCTGTCGCACCTGTTTCGCCAGCAGCTGGGGATCAGCGTCCTCGGCTGGCGGGAGGACCAGCGTATCAGCCAGGCCAAACTGTTGCTGAGCACCACGCGGATGCCGATCGCCACCGTCGGGCGCAACGTCGGCTTTGAAGATCAGCTCTATTTTTCCCGCGTGTTCAAAAAATGCACCGGCGCCAGCCCGAGCGAATTCCGCGCGGGATGTGAATAAAAAGTAAAGAAAGTGAAATGATGACCCGCTTAAATGTCACAGCCAGTAAACTATTAAGACAATTGGTGGCTTGACGACGGCGCGATGGCTTCGGAGAATCCGGGCTTCGTTTTTTAACCGGGTACATTATGCAAGCATTGCTCGAACACTTTATTACCCAATCCACGGTCTACTCGCTGTTAGCCGTGATGCTGGTGGCCTTTCTCGAGTCGCTGGCGCTGGTGGGGCTTATCTTACCCGGAACGGTGATGATGGCCGGCCTTGGGGCGCTGATTGGCGGCGGTGAGGTTAACTTCTGGCAGGCGTGGCTGGCGGGGATCGTGGGCTGTCTGCTGGGCGACTGGATCTCATTCTGGCTCGGATGGCGCTTTAAAAAGCCGCTGCACCGCTGGTCGTTCATGAAGAAAAACCGCGCCCTGCTGGAGAAAACCGAGCATGCGCTGCACCAGCACAGCATGATCACCATCCTGATTGGCCGCTTTGTCGGGCCGACGCGTCCGCTGGTGCCGATGGTCGCCGGGATGCTCGACCTGCCGGTGGCCAAATTCGTGCTACCGAATATTATCGGCTGCCTGCTCTGGCCGCCGCTCTATTTCCTGCCTGGCATTCTCGCCGGGGCGGCGATTGATATTCCGGCCGATGAAAACAGCGCCAGCTTTAAATGGCTGCTGCTGGGGGCGGCGCTGCTCGCCTGGCTGGCGGGGTGGCTGTGCTGGCGGCTGTGGCGGAGCGCGAAAACGTCTGGCGATCGGCTGACCCGCTGGCTGCCGCGCGGGCGTCTGCTGTGGCTGGCGCCGCTTATGGTCGCGCTGGCGGCAACGGCGTTAACGTTTGTCTTCCGCCATCCGCTGATGCCGGTCTATCTGGCGATCCTGCACAAGGTTATTGCGCGCTGATCCCCATCAGATGCGAGGCGCTGCTGTGGCCGCTTAACAGCTCGGCGGTAGCGCCATCCCAGACAATGCGCCCTTCGGCGACCACAATCGAGCGCGGCGCAATGCGTGCGGCATCTTCCACGCTGTGCGAGACCATCAGCAGGGTGAGCTGCTGCTGCTCGCAGACATCAGCCACCAGCGCCAGCATCTCCTGGCGCAGCGCCGGGTCGAGCGCTGAGAAGGGTTCATCCAGCAGCAGCACTGGCTGCTGGCGCACCAGACAGCGGGCCAGCGCCGCGCGCTGCCGTTGACCGCCGGAGAGCTCTCCCGGCAGGCGTTCAAGCAGGTCATCAATTCCCATCTGGGCGGCAATCGCCGTGACTTTCTGCTGCTGTTCGCGGCTCAGTTTCAGGCCAGGGTGGATCCCGAGACTGATATTCTGCCGAATGGTCAGATGGTTAAACAGGTTATTCTCCTGGAACAGCATCGAAACCGGACGCTGCGCCGGCGGCGTCGCGTGATGCGTCTCGCCGTTAATCTGCAGGCTGCCGCTGGCGGGCGGCAGAAAACCGGCGATCAGATTCAGCAGGGTGCTCTTTCCGGCGCCGCTGGGGCCGAGCACCGCGATGCGCTCGCCGCGCGCGACATCGAGAGTAAAGCGCATCGGCAGATGCTGGTACAGCCAGGTCACATCATTGAGTTTTAGCATCACGCCCCGGAAGTTTTTCAATCAGCGTAAATAATAAGAAACAGAGCAGCAGCAGAAGCAGGGCGGTGACGGCGCCGTCCTGGCTGCGGTAGGCGCCTATCTGCTGGTACAGATAGAAAGGCAGGGTGCGGAACGCCTCGTTGCCGAACAGCGCCACCACGCCGAAGTCGCCAATCGACAGCACGCAGGCGAAGGCTAACGCCTGGGCCAGCGGGCGCCGGAGCGCGCGAAGTTCGATGACCCGCAGCCGCGCCAGGCCTTCGATCCCCAGCGACTGGCAGAGCATGCTGTAGCGGACGGCAATGTCGCGCATCGGGTTTTCCAGCACTTTAAGCGCGTAGGGGATCGCCATCAGAGCATTGGTAAAGATGACGATGCCGTCGGCGGACTCCGGAAGGCCGATGCTGTTATTGAGCAGCAGGAAGAAGCCGGTAGCCAGCACGATGCCCGGCATGGCAAGGATCAGCATGCCGCTCAGCTCCATCGCCTGCCCGGCCAGCGGCCGCTGACGTGCGCGCAGCTCGCGACTGCTCCATAGCAGCATCATCGTCAGGGTGACGCTCAACAGCCCGGCGGCAATGGCGATGCGCAGGGAAGTCGTCAATGCCTGCCAGAGGGCGGGCTGCGCCAGCACGTCCAGCATGTTGCGGTTGATCCCGTCGACGATGACCGCCAGCAATGGCGGCAGCAGAAGCAGCAGGGCGGCGCCGATCAGCAACCCATCGCTCAGCCGGCTATGCAGGCGATCGTCAGGGTCGCGCCAGCCGCGGACATGGCTGACGCCGATAGCCACCGCTTTACTGAGACGCTGGCTGAGCAGCACCAGCCCGAGGCAGCAGAGCATCTGGATCAACGCCAGCATCGCCGCTCGCGCCGGATCGTAGTCAAAGCTCAGCGCCTGGTAGATAGCCAGCTCAATGGTGGTGGCCTTCGGGCCGCCGCCCAGCGACAGCACGGTGGCGAAGCTGGCAAAGCAGAGCATAAAAATCAGCGCGGCGACGGCGGGAATGTGCCGGCGCATCCATGGCCATTCGACGAGGCGGAAGAAGGCATAGCCGCGCATGCCAAGCTGGGCGGCAATTTGCCGCTGCTCGCCGGGAATGTTCTCCAGCGCCTGCAGCAGCAGGCGGGTGGCCATCGGCATATTGAAAAAGACGTGCGCCAGCAGGATGCCCTGCAGGCCGTAAGGCGAGAAATCCCACTGCCAGCCGAAAGCGTGAAACAGCGAGGCCAGCCAGCCCTGGCGGCCATAGACGCTGAGGATGCCGAACACCGCCACCAGCACCGGCAGGATCAGGGTCATCGCGCACAGGCGCAGCAGCAGGGTGCGGCCGGGAAAGCGACGCCGATAAAGCGCGCGGGCGAGAAAGACGGCCGGGCCCACCGAAAGCAGCGCTGAGAGCGACGCCTGCCAGAAGGAGAAGCGCACCACGTGCCAGAGGTAGCTATCGCTGAAGATCGTCTGCCAGCCCGCGCCGGGCGCGCTGAACCACAGCGCCAGAAACGCCGCCAGCGCGACGGCGCAGAGCAGCGTGGCGGCGAACAGGCCCGGCAGCAGCCCGCTAAGGTTTAGCGGCTGACGGCGCGTTGCCATGCGCTAATCCAGGTCTGACGCTCGCTGGCGACCTGCTGCGGGGTAAACGTCAGCGTGGTCTGCGGCTTCACCAGGGTTGCAAAACCGGCCGGCAGCGCGACCTGGGTCACCGGATACATCCAGTTGCCGGTGGGGATGGCGTTCTGGAAGCCAGGAGATACCATGAATTTGAGGAATTTCTCCGCCAGTTCCGGCTGCTTGCTGGCGGCGGTGCGGGCGGCAACTTCGACCTGCAGATAGTGGCCTTCGGCGAAGTTCGCCGCCGCATAGTGGTCTTTTTTCTCTTCAATAATGTGGTAGGCCGGCGAGGTGGTGTAGCTCAACACCAGGTCGCTTTCGCCTTTCAGGAACAGACCGTAGGCTTCGCTCCAGCCCTTGGTGACGGTAACGGTCTTCGCCGCCAGCTTCTGCCAGGCCTCGGGCGCTTTATCGCCATAGACTTTTTGCATCCATAGCAGCAGCCCCAGCCCCGGGGTGCTGGTGCGCGGATCTTCATAGATGACGCGCCACTTCTGCGGGCTCTCGACCAACTCTTTCAGGCTTTTCGGCGGATTGGCCAGTTTGTTTTTATCATAGACGAAGGCGAAATAGCCGTAATCGTAGGGGACAAAGGTGTCGTTATCCCAGCCGCCCGGCACGCTAACCGCGCTGGCGGGAACGTGGCTTTTAGCGAACAGCTGACTCTGCGCCGCGGCTTCCAGCAGGTTGTTATCCAGGCCCAGCACGACGTCAGCCTTGCTGTTCTTGCCTTCCATGCGCAGACGATTCAGCAGCGAAACGCCATCTTCCAGCGCGACGAACTTCAGCTCGCAGCCGCAGTCCGCTTCAAACGCTTTTTTGACCGCCGGGCCGGGGCCCCAGTCGGCAGAGAAGGAGTCATAGGTATAGACGGTGAGGACAGGCTTAGCCAGAGCGGGCATGGCGACCAGCGCCAGCAGCGGGAGTAATTTTTTCAACACTTTGCACCTCAGAAAAAAGGGGTGGCAAAGGATTTTGAGTGAGCCTCAAATCCCTTCGCCGGCGTTATCCGGATCAGGTTCGACGGGTATTTTCTCAGCCCATACGCTTCATCCTTCAAGCCGCATCTGCGTTAGCTTCGCGCGTTCACCCCAGTCACATAGTTACCTATGCTCCAGGGGATTCACCCGCTTGCTGCCTTGATGCAACTTGAATGATATTGCGTATGTTTATTAGCACCCCGTTGAGAACGGCCTTAGTGTAATGATTTTGTCAGATGACGGAAAGCGCTTACGGCTCCGGCGGCGCAAACCATGCGGATTTAAAATCGAACCAGCCGAGGGTGTTCATCCGCACGCCGCGCATACTGCGCTGCCCCTGAATCATCAGCCAGTGATGGATCAGCGGCACGATATGCTGGCTGGCCAGCAGGCGCTGACTCCAGGTAGCCGGATTAAACTCTCCCGCGCGCCAGCGGCTGGCGTCTTCCTGCCAGTCGATGGGGATGCAGCGCTGAATCAGCGGGACTTCGTACAGATAGGCGAATAGCGAGAATTCGATCGGCAAGGTGAAGTTAACGCTGTTGAGCCAGATATCGCTGACTACCTCGCCGCGATGCCAGGCATCGTACTCCAGCTCCTGGATCTCCAGCTTTACCTGATGCGCCGCCAGCAGGTCGCGCATGATCCCGCCGATCACCCGATGTTCGACGTGATCGCGGTAGTAGGTGAGGGTGACCGTCTCCAGGCCCGCCGGCTTGTCGCAGGCGTGGTTGCTGGCGTGATGCCAGCGCGGCAGCAGGCCGTAAGCGGGAAACCAGTTGCCCTGGTAAAGCTCGCCCGCGTGGTAGAGCAGGTTCGCGGGCTGGAACAGATAGCTTAACCAGCGGCGCACCGCCTCGTTGGCGCCCAGCGGGCTTCGCGAGTCGAACAGCAGGTAGTAGCACCCCTCTTCCAGACGACTCTCCACCGCCTTTTCGCTTTCGGTATTGCCCTGCAGCGTCAGGCCGCCGTTGGGCTCTTCGCTAATTTCCGGTAGCACCCAGACGTTCACCTCATCGATCAGCGCCCGGTAGCCAAAATAGTCCTCAAAGGCGTGGATCTTGAGCTGGTTCTGATTGTTGCGCACCACGGCATACGGGCCGGTGCCGACGGGCATCGAAGAAAAGTGGTTCATGGTCCGCCACTCCTGCGGCAGCACCATCGCCGGTACCTGGCCCAGCAGCCAGGGTAGCCAGCGGTCGGGCTGGCGCAGATGAATATCCAGGGTCCAGGCGGTGGGCGACTCAATGCGTTCGATATGCGAATAGAGCGGTAGGGCATTGCTGCGCTGCAGAGAAGCGATCACATCGGTCATCTCCAGCTCACGGCCATGGTGAAAATGGATGCCTGGCCGGAGGAAAAAGCGCCAGTGGGTGGGCGTCAACTGCTGCCAGTGGTGAGCAATATCGGCTTCCAGTTCCCCATTTTCCTCATTTACCCGCGTCAGAGCGCTGAATATTTGCCGGGCGATATGGGTTTCCGAACGCCGCAGCGCGCTGCCGGGCAGTAAATTCTTCATTGGCCGGTAGTAGAGCACGCGCAGGATGTGCCGCCCCTGGCGGAAGCTGCGCCCGAGATGCGAGACCAGCATCTGACGGACGGCGGCTTTATCGCCGACCAGTTGCACCAGCTGATCGATGCGATCCTGCTCAAGCAGATCTTCGGCACGCTGCTGCTGCAGGGCGAGGCCGGTATAGAGAAAGGTCAGCCGCGAGCGTTTTCCGCGGCCAGCCTCCGCCTCCCAGGTCAGCCAGCCGCGGGACTCCATCATATTGAGCAAGGTGCGCATGTGGCGGCGCGAGCAGCTCAGCATTTCCGCCAGCTCGTTGAGGGTGGTCTCCTGCGACTTGCCGTCGCAGCACTGCCATAGACGGATGAACTGTTGTTGCAGACGGCCGGAAGACATAAAAGGGGAACTCCTGCGCAAAACTCAGCAATTTATTACTCCCCATATTAAGCCAATAATGAATCCCGATGAAGCGAGGAGGTGAATATGATGAGGTCTACCGCAAAATCGTTCTATCAGCGCTACTTTTCTGCGACGCAGGAAGCGTCCTGGCTGGCCCGCCTGATGGCAGGACGACAGCAGGAAATTCTGGGTGAACTGATGCAGTGGGGAGTGACGTCAAAGACCTCTGATCATTGACTTGCAGACATCATGTGTGACTGAGTATTGGTGTTATACTCGTCGTTTTTCAAGCTGCAGGTGCGCGCGCTCGCCCGGGTCTATCGCTGTCGATACTCCCAGAGCCCTATGTTCTGGCCGCGTGAATCGCCCCTACGGGACTCACCCTTTCGGAGCCAGCGCAAAAACGGTTAACCGTTTGTCCTGCAACGTGAATTCCACAGAGTATAGAATCACCCGCCAGCAGAAAGCCTCTGCTGGCTTTTTTCGTTTACTTCGCGTGTGTTAAGGACATTTCATGCTGTGGTTGATGACGATGGGACGACGGCTAAACGGCGTCTATGCCGCCTTTATGCTGGTTGCTTTTATGATGGGCGTGGCGGGCGCATTGCAGGCGCCGACGTTGAGTTTGTTTCTCAGCCGCGAAGTGGGGGCGCAGCCGTTCTGGGTGGGCCTGTTCTACACCGTGAATGCGATAGCCGGGATCCTGGTGAGTCTGGCGCTGGCCAAGCGCTCCGATAGCCGCGGCGACCGGCGGCGGTTAATTATGTTCTGCTGCCTGATGGCGGTAGGCAATGCGCTGCTGTTTGCCTTCAACCGCCACTATCTGACGCTGATCACCTGCGGGGTGATGCTGGCATCCATCGCTAACGCCGCCATGCCGCAGCTCTTTGCCCTGGCGCGGGAGTATGCCGACAGCTCGGCGCGGGAAGTGGTGATGTTCAGCTCGGTCATGCGTGCCCAGCTGTCCCTGGCGTGGGTGATTGGCCCGCCGCTGGCCTTTATGCTGGCGCTCAACTATGGCTTTACCACCATGTTCTCCATTGCGGCGGGCATCTTTGTGATCAGCCTGGCGCTGATTGCCGTCAAACTGCCCTCGGTTCCGCGCGTGGAGCAACCCTCTGAAGAGGCGGAGGCGCTGGCGCAGGCCGGCGGCTGGCAGGACAAGAACGTACGCATGTTGTTTATCGCCTCCACCCTGATGTGGACCTGCAACACCATGTATATCATTGATATGCCGCTGTGGATCAGCAGCGATCTCGGGCTTCCCGACAGCCTGGCCGGGATCCTGATGGGCACTGCCGCCGGGCTGGAGATTCCGGCGATGATCCTCGCCGGCTACTACGTGAAGCGCTTTGGTAAACGTAAAATGATGGTGGCGGCGGTGGCGGCCGGTGTGCTGTTTTATCTGGGGCTGATCCTGTTTCATGGCCGTACGGCGCTGCTGGCCCTGCAGCTGTTCAACGCCATCTTTATCGGCATTATCGCCGGGATCGGCATGCTGTGGTTCCAGGATTTAATGCCGGGGCGCGCGGGGGCGGCGACCACCCTGTTTACCAACAGTATTTCCACTGGCGTGATCCTGGCCGGCGTGATGCAGGGGGCGCTATCGCAGAGCTATGGCCACGCCAGCGTCTACTGGACGATCGCCGCGATTTCGCTGGTGACGCTGTTTTTAACCAGCAAGGTAAAGGATATCTGACCGTCCTCTTCGCCCCGGCGTACAATTCGCCGGGGCCGCCGGGTTTACTTCAGTTCGATTCGCTTGATGTCGCCGATGATAAAGATGTAGGCAATCACGCCGATCAGCGCCGTCAGGCCGACGTAGATCAGTGCGTAAAAGAAGTTACCCGTTGCGGAGATAATCACGCCAATTATCAGTGGGGCTATAATCGATGCCATATTAGCGCAGAAATTAAATATACCGCCGGTCAGGCCTGCCATATTTTCCGGGGCAATATCAGAAATTAACGTCCAGCCCAGGCCAACCATTCCCTGGCCAAAAAACGCCACCGACATGATAATAATAACGGTGCTGTTGGCGCTCACCCAGTTCGCCGCAATAATACAGCTGGAGAGTAATAATCCGGAAATTATTGGTAACTTCCGACTGATGTTGACGGAGCCGGTTCGCTTCAGCAGTCGGTCCGAGATCCAGCCGCCGAAGAGGATGCCGATGGCGGCGGCGAGGAACGGCCAGGTGGCGAAGAAGCCAACGTGCAGCCAGGGAAGATGGCGCTCGTTGGCCAGATAGCTGGGAAACCACGTCAGGAAAAACACCAGCGTGGTGTTACCGGCAAACTGACCCAGACTGGCGCCGAGGATCTGGCGACAGCCCAGCAGGCGCCTGGCGTCACGCCAGTTAAATGGAACGTTCTGGATTTTATTGTCAATGCCGTTTGCGCCGATATAATCCAGCTCCGCTTGATTAGCCGTGCGCGATTCATGGGGTTCGTGATAAAAACGCCACCACACCAAAGTAAATAAAATACCTAATCCGCCGGTGAGGAAAAAAAGCGTTCTCCAGCCATGATGTTCGAGGATTAAAAATAACAGCGGCGAGAAGGCCGCCAGTCCTATATATTCACCAACCGTATATGTTGCCGTCGCCCGCGCGCGCTCATGCTGCGGGAACCAGGTGCTGACGATGCGGCTGTTGGCCGGGAAGCAGGGCGCTTCACTGACGCCGAGTCCCAGGCGCAGAAGCAGCAGAGATTTAAGCCCGAGGGTGAAACTTTGCAGCAGGGTAAACAGCGACCAGAAGAAAATTGACAGGGCATAGGTCAGTTTGTTGCCGAAGCGGTCTAAAAACATGCCGCCGGGGATCTGCGCCAGGGCATAGGTCCAGGCAAAGGCGGAGAAAATGATGCCCATCATCGCCGGATCGATATGAATTTCCTGGGTTAACTGTGGGGCAACGATACCGAGGATGGTGCGGTCGAGATAATTGATCATCGTTCCGACGGACAACAGCAGTAAAATAACTATCCGAACGCGGCTTCTTTTTTTCGTCCCCGATGAGGATGTGAGGACTTCCTGAGAGTTTGACATACTCATAGCGAGTTCCTTTAAAGTTTAAAATATTTTTGCATATATTTGTATATGCAAAAATATCTCCGGGAACTATAGGTAGTATCTATGAATGGCAACGCTTTGTGGCACATTCATCCGCTTCAGAAAATAATATTTGATGCACCGCCAATATTTTCCCGCGCGTGCGCATTATTGGTGGCTTGCATGGTATATTAGCATCAGTGGATTTATTCTTATATTATACGGGCAAAAATAATGAACCTAAAGCAACTTTATTATTTTAAACGTCTGTCTGAAACTGAACATTATACCGAAGCGGCCTCCAGTCTGTGCATCACCCAGCCTTCGCTAAGCCATGCGATATCAGAGCTGGAGAAGGAGTTAGGGGTCGCGCTGTTCGCCAGACAGGGACGGAACGTTAAAATTACGCAAAACGGCAAGCGTTTTCTGCCGTATGTCGAAGATGCGCTGGCCTCACTGGAAAATGGCCGCACAGTTTTGCAAAAAAACGGCGCTGAAAATAAAGAAAACATTCGTATCGCCTTTATTTACACGATGGGCGAATATGTTGTTCCGCAGTTAATTAATAAATATTCTCTTTCACCTGAATTTCACAACGTGACTTTTTCTTTTACTCAAGGGACCTCGCTGACGCTGTTGCAGGAGCTGAAAGCGGGAAAAGTCGATCTGGCGATCTGCTCTTATATTGCCGATGAACCCGATATCGATTTTATTCCGGTTATTCAGCAGGAGCTGGTGGTGGTGACCGCCAGGGATCATCCGCTGGCCCGGCTGTATGAACATGAAGTCGACCTCGTGGAGACGATTCATTATCCCTATATCTATTTTTCAGAAAATAGCGGCTTACGTCCGTTTATCGATAATGTATTTATGCAGCAAAAGCTGGTGCCGGAGATTGCCTGCTACGTGGAAGAGGATACCGCGATGGCCGGGCTGGTCAGCATTGACTACGGAATCGCTATCATGCCGCGGATCTCGGCGCTCTCCCATTACAACGTCCATATCCTGAAGATTAAAAACACCCTCCCTCCGCGCTATATCTATCTGGCAACCATGAAAGACCGCGGACTTTCCCCTGCGCTGCAGTCGTTTAAAAATGTGGTCATCCACGACAGCCAGAAGATCTGTTAGCGAATAGCCCGGAGAGGTCCTCCGGGCTGAGGGGTTATCAGGAGAGAATATCCATCACTTCACGCAGCTTGTCGATGGCGATCTGTCCCGGCGCGGAAGCCTGACCCACGGTACCGAAGGTCATGGCTGAGCCAAAAAGACGCCCGGTCACCCGGCTGACGCCGCCCGATTTTCCCATCGACATGGTGATCAGCGGGCGGGTGGCATACTTCTCTTTCATGGTCAGCGTGGCGGCGAGCAGGGTCAGAACGTCCTGCGGCGATTGCGGCATCACCGCGATCTTCGGCAGATCGGCGCCCAGATCCTGCATGCGGCGCAGGCGATAGATGATATCTTCCTGGGCGGGGGTCTTATGAAAATCATGGTTACTCATGATCACTTTGACGCCCGCGGCATGCGCATCGTCAACCAGCGCGCGGATCTGCGCTTCATCATTGAACAGCTCGATATCGATGACATCAACCAGGCCACTGCGCGCCGCTTCGCGGTTGAGCGCGAAGTAGGCCTCGTCGCTGAGCTCGGTCTCGCCGCCTTCTTTCTTGCTGCGGAAGGTGAACAGCAGCGGCAGCGCTTTCAGCGCGCCACGGATTTCCGCCAGCGCGGCCATCACCTGAGCCATCTCTCTCACCTGAGTAAAGTGGTCAACGCGCCATTCGATGATATCGGCGCCGGCGTCGACCAGGCCGTGGGCGTTACCCAGTATTTCATCCAGCGTTTTGCCGATCAGCGGTACACAAATTAAGGTTTCCCCTTCCTGGAAGGTGATGTTCTTTACGGTAACTGCATTTGTCATGTAGGCATCCATTATTATTCGCGTTGAACCTCAGGCGGTGACTGCGGTGGGTGATACTTTTTGCGCCGCCCGAGCCTGCAGTTGACGATAGCCGATGTACAGGGCGATCACAAAGCCGATCACGGCGATCGCAAAATCAAACCACATAATGCTGGCAATACTGATCTGCGAAAGTTTGGCGGTGATCAGCGGGATCGTGAAGCTGGCGATACTGCCGGCGGTGTAGAAGATGCCGGTTGCCTTGCCTTTCCCGTTCGGGAAGCTCATCGCCATGATCGTCGCTCCCAGCTGTAGCACTCCGCCCGCGGCGGCAAAGCCGATGACAAAGGCGAAGCCGGTAACCATCATCGGCGTCGGGAACAGGCACACCAGCAGCAGCGAGACCATCGACAGGCCAGTATAGATGATCATGGCGACGGCGGAGCTGAACACCTCTTTGACGAAGGCGGCGGTCACGAAAACGCAGACCAGCGACCCGACGGTATAGATGCTGAGCAGCTTAATCGCCGAGGCATAGGGCAGGCCGACCACGAACTGACCGTACTGCGCCAGCCACTGGCTGACCAGATAGAAGGTCGCCATGCCGATATAGCCGTACAGGGTGAAGATCACCATATCCAGTTTGTTGGCCTGCGGACGGGCGGAGGTTTCCGCCTGTGGCCCTGGGGTGGTCTCTTTTTTCGCCGCCTGGCTATCCGGGAACGGCATTTTGAGCAAATAGAGGCCGCTCACAACAAACAGCGCCGCCGCAATCACGAACGACCAGCCGAACCACAGATTCGCCCAGATCAGGAAACTGATAATGAACGGCAGCAGGAACTGTCCGGCGGAGACGAAGGCTTTGATCAGCACGTTGGCCCGGCTGGCGGAGTGCGGGAAAGATTCCATCAGCGCGGGATAGGTGCCGGAGTCGAGGAAGCTGTTCGCCAGGCCCGCCATAATGCCGAAGACATAGGCCAGATAGATATTTTTGGTCAGCAGAATGCCGATAAAAAAGATCAGATAGCTGAGGATCCCCAGATAGATAAAGGGCTTACGACCAAAGCGATCCGACAGAAAGCCGGTCACGATGGTCGCCAGTTTGCCGATCCCTAACGAGGAGATCACCACTGATACGCCGGCAGCGTCTGTTCCCCACTGCTCCTGGAGATGGGCCATGTTGAGGGTGATCAGCAGCACCCCCATGCCATGAATCAGGTAGTTGAGGTACAGCCCTGCCGCGGTAGGGACGTATTTATTTTTCATCGCTTGCTCCTTAGAACAGGATGCTTTTGATGTAATCAACCGGCATCTGTTTACCCGTCCAGATTTCGAACGCGCGCGCGCCTTGCCACAGCATCATCCCGAGGCCGTTTAGCGTACGGCAGCCTTTTTTCTCAGCCACTTCCAGCAGGTGGGTTTTGCGCGGGTTGTACACGACGTCGGAGACGATCAGGTCCGGACGCAGGAAGCTGTCGTCCGGGAGCAGCATCTGGCCTTCGAACGGCTTCATGCCGACCCCGGTGGCATTGGTCAGGATCACGCTGCTGTCGATTTCGGCACGCAGTTTGTCATGATCGTCGAGATCGAACAGATGGATCTCGCAGCGCGTGTTGTTGCGGATCTTGGCTACCGTTTCTTCAGCGTTGGCGAAGAATTTATCGCGACGGTTGAAGATCGAGATCGCCTTCACGCCATCCAGTGCCGCCTGGACGCAGAGCGCGGTCGCCGCGCCGCCGGCGCCGAGCACGGTCATCTTCTTGCCAATAATATCGATACCCGCTTCGCTAAGGGCGCGCATATAGCCGGTACCGTCGGTAATATGCCCGGTCAGTACGCCGTCGTCATTGACCACGGTATTCACCGCTCCGACCAGCTGCGCCGCCGGCGAGAGCTTATCAAGATACTGGCAAATCTCGGTTTTGTTCGGCATAGAGACGTTAAAGCCGCGCAGCTTCAAAGCCCGGAAGCCCTGTACCACGTCTTTCAGCTCCTGATTACCGACTTCAAAAGCCAGGTAGACGTAGTCCAGCCCGAGATGGGCGAAAGCCTCGTTGTGCATGGTGGGCGACATGCTGTGGCGAATCGGGGTGGCGATCAGACCAATCAGCTCAGTGTGTCCAGTAATACGTTCTGCCATGACAAAAATCCTCAATAAGTTAGAAAGGGAATTCGTTGTGCTTCGCGGCTGCCCAGCGCACCCATGTCTTCGAGGGTGTCCAGCACGTTGCGGCCTTCGCGGATGCCGTCGATAATGCGTCGCGCCATCACGCTGTCGCCGATATTCATGATTTTGACGTTGTTGGCATTGGCCCAGCGCTCGATCTCGTCGAGACCTGTCCGGTTGGCGCGCATCCCCAGGCAGACAAAGCCGTAGTCGAAGGGGATATCGAAGGTATGCTGTGTATTTTTCACCTGGAAATGGTCGGCAGCCACCGCCATCAGTTGCGTATTCATGTGCTGTTCGACCTGGTGCTCGTCGAGCATGGTCAACATGGCATTTTTGGTAATGATGTCGAGATCGCGACCGGCGGCGTCCTGCATTTCGATTAATACCGCTTGCGCGCCGCGAGCGGTAAAGTATTCGATGACGTCAAGGCCAACGGCGCCCGCGCCGACAACGGCGATGCGTTTGCCCTCGACATGGGTAAATTTCGCCAGATTGTCGATCATGCCGGTAATGGAAAAGACCTTGCCTTCCGCGGCGTCAATATTCTCCCGCAGTCCTGCAATAGGCGGCAGCAGGGGGCTTGAGCCGGTGGCATTGACGATCAGATGCGGACGCAGGGCGGAAACCGAGGCCACGTCTGCCCGTTTGCCGACCTGCAGCATCAGGTTATCCAGCGCGGCGATGCGGTTTTTCATAAACTGCGGGAAATCCGCGATGCGTTTTTTCTCCGGCAGACGGGCGATATCGCTGGCGAGACCGCCGACGTGATTTTTCGCCTCCAGCAGCCAGGTGTGGCAGCCGACTTCCGCCGCGGTGCAGGCGGCCTCCATCCCGGCAGTGCCGGCGCCGATGACGACCACGTTCGTTTCGCGATTAACGCGCCGCGTTTTGTAGGTATCGCCGTGAATGATGTCCGGGTTAATTGAACAGCGCAGCGGGCGCGAGCGGGCGATGCGATGGTCGGCGCAGCCGATGTTGCAGGAGATGCATTTGCGCATCAGGCGTTCTTTACCGCTTTGCACCTTCTGCACCCACTCCGGCTCGGCAATCAGACCGCGACCAATGGCAATGAGATCGGCATCGCCGCTGGCGAGGATATCCTCGGCCACCTGCGGGGTACGGATATTGCCGGCGATGACCGTGGGCTTATGGAATTTATCGCGCACCGCGCGGGAGAGATAACGCTTCCAGCCATCCTCCAGCGACATCTGGTCGATTTGCAGATTCAGGTTGTCGTTCTGCGCCGCCGAGACGTTGATGATATCGACCTTCTCCTGGCAAAGCTCAAGGATGCGCAGAGAATCTTCGAGGGTATTGCCGCCCTTGAGGAAGTCGTCGGCGCTAATGCGCAGGCTGACCGGAAAACGCGGCCCGACGCAGGCGCGAACTTTATCGACAATCAGACTTAATATCCGGGTGCGGTTTTCGACGCTGCCGCCAAATTCATCGGTGCGCTTGTTAAATAACGGCGATAAAAACTGGCTAATTAAATAGGAGTGGCCGGCATGAATTTCGACGCAGTCAAAACCCGCGCGACGAACGCGCTCTGCGGCGTCACCGAATTTTTCCACCGCGTGATAAATTTCCTCATGGGTCATTGGCCGCGGAATATTACCGTGCTTTTTCGAGGGCGTCGTCGAGGAGGAGAGCGGTGTCTGACCTTCGAGGCGGTAGGCATAAGCCGAAGCGCCTGCGTGATTTAACTGAATGGATACGCAAGCGCCATGTTTATGCAGGGTCTCGGTTAATTTAAACAGCCGTGGGATATATTGATCGTTATCGATCCGCAGCTGGGTGGTGCCGTTGGAGGCGAAAGGGAAATCAATACAGATGTTTTCGATGGTGATAAGCCCGGTGCCGCCTTTGGCCCGCAGTTCGTAGTATTCCAGCTGTTCCTGCGAGACCTCGCCATTGAGCGTGGCCATATTGGTGCCCATCGGGGGCATAATAATGCGGTTTTTTAGCGTCATGCCGTTGATGGTCAACGGACTGAAAAGGTGCGGATAGTGGCTCATCTCTTCTCTCCACAGGAGGCCGGGAAGCCGCTATGCGGGGGCCCGGGCGTGTCCTTAGTTAATATTTCTCTGTGGGAAAAGATAGCGAGGCGAAAAATCGAAAAATAATGCTTTTTTTTGCTGTGAGCTATAGGGGTTCTCTATGAGATTAACGCTTTTTTCACATTTTTATATTTTTATATTAAACACTCGTACCTTATTTTTACTTGCAGTGAAGGGATAATACATAAACCGCGCAGGTCAGGGGGAGGAAAGCGGAATCATTCGTCTTTATCGCGTGGGGCAGGCCAACGTCATGGGCTGACAATCGGCGAAGCAATATTGTTTTTTGTGCTTGAGATCTCAATTTTCTGCCGCAATAAACTAAAAAGCCCGGTCAAATGACCGGGCGCGAAGATTAATTCATAAACGCCGGCAGCTTGTGCTCATAGTCGGAAATAGCCGCTTCATGTTGCAGCGTCAGGCCGATGCTATCCAGGCCATTGAGCATGCAGTGGCGACGGAAATCGTCGATCTTAAAGCTGTAGGTTTTATCCCCCGCTTTAACCACCTGCGCTTCCAGGTCCACTTCAAACGTAATGCCCGGTTTGGCCTGCACCAGTTTGAACAGCTCGTCGACCTGCTCATCGCTCAACGTCACCGGCAGCAGCTGGTTGTTGAAGCTGTTGCCATAGAAAATATCGGCAAAGCTTGGGGCGATAACGACTTTAAAACCGTAATCGGTCAGCGCCCACGGCGCATGCTCGCGCGAGGAGCCACAGCCGAAGTTTTCCCGCGCCAGCAGGATAGATGCGCCTTTGTACTCAGGAAAGTTCAGCACGAACTCCGGGTTCGGCTGTTGACCTTTATCGTCGAGGAAGCGCCAGTCGTTGAACAGGTGCGCGCCAAAGCCGGTGCGGGTCACTTTCTGCAGAAACTGCTTGGGAATGATCGCGTCGGTATCGACGTTTGCAGCATCCAGCGGAACCACCAGGCCGGTATGTTGGGTAAATTTCTCTGCCATGATGGTCTCCTTACTTCAGATTACGGATATCGGCGAAATGGCCGGTCACAGCTGCCGCCGCGGCCATTGCCGGGCTCACCAGGTGCGTGCGTCCGCCGCGGCCCTGGCGGCCTTCAAAATTACGGTTGCTGGTGGAGGCGCAGCGCTCGCCCGGGTTCAGGCGGTCGTTGTTCATCGCCAGACACATAGAGCAGCCCGGTAAGCGCCACTCAAAGCCGGCTTCGATAAAGATCTTATCCAGGCCTTCCGCTTCCGCTTGCGCTTTCACCGGACCGGAACCCGGCACCACCAGCGCCTGGACGCCCGGCGCCACTTTACGCCCTTTGGCGATTTCCGCCGCCGCGCGCAAATCTTCGATACGCGAGTTGGTACAGGAGCCGATGAATACTTTATCGATAGCCACTTCCGTCAGCGGAATGCCGGATTTCAGCCCCATATAGGCCAGCGCTTTCTCGGCACTGGCGCGTTCCACCGGGTCGCTGAACGACGCAGGATCGGGGATATTATCGCTGACCGAAATCACCTGGCCCGGGTTGGTGCCCCAGGTCACCTGCGGGGCAATCTCAGCCGCCTGCAGCGTCACTACGATGTCAAATGTGGCGCCGTCGTCGGTTTTCAGGGTTTTCCAGTACGCCACCGCATCGTCAAAATCTTTGCCTTTCGGCGCGTGCAGACGGCCGCGTACGTAATTGAAGGTGGTTTCATCCGGCGCGACCAGGCCCGCTTTCGCGCCCATCTCGATCGCCATGTTGCACAGGGTCATGCGGCCTTCCATGCTCAGATCGCGGATCGCTTCGCCGCAGAACTCCACCACGTGGCCGGTGCCGCCGGCGCTGCCGGTTTTACCAATGATCGCCAACACGATATCTTTGGCGGTGATGCCCGGCGCCGCTTTGCCTTGCACTTCGATTTTCATGGTTTTCGCACGACCCTGTTTCAGGGTCTGGGTCGCCAGCACATGCTCTACTTCGGAGGTGCCGATGCCGAAGGCCAGCGCGCCGAAGGCGCCGTGGGTGGCGGTATGGGAGTCGCCGCACACAATGGTCATCCCCGGCAGGGTAACCCCTTGTTCCGGGCCCATCACGTGAACGATGCCCTGGTACGGGTGGTTCAGATCGTACAGCTCAACGCCGAACTCTTTACAGTTCTTAATCAGCTCCTGCATCTGAATGCGGGCCATCTCGCCGGACGCGTTAATATCTTTGGTCTGCGTCGAGACGTTGTGATCCATGGTGGCGAAGGTTTTACCCGGCTGGCGCACCTGGCGGCCGTGGGCGCGCAGGCCGTCAAAGGCCTGCGGGGAGGTGACTTCATGCACCAGATGGCGGTCGATATACAACAGCGGAGTTTCGTTTTGCGCCTCATACACCACGTGCGCATCAAACAATTTTTCGTATAACGTCTTCGCCATGATTACACCCCTTCTGCGACATAGCGGGCAATGATATCGCCCATTTCATCAGTGCTGACCGCTGCCGTGCCGCGCGCTAAATCGCCGGTACGAACGCCTTCCTCCAGAGCGCGGTTAATCGCGCTTTCAATCGCGCTCGCCGCCTCGTCAGCGTCGAGGCTATAGCGCAGCAGCAGCGCCAGGGAGAGGATCTGCGCGATCGGGTTAGCGATATTTTTGCCGGCGATATCCGGCGCCGAGCCGCCTGCTGGCTCGTACAGGCCGAAACCTTGTTCGTTGAGGCTGGCGGACGGCAGCATACCCATTGAGCCGGTGATCATTGCGCACTCGTCGGAGAGGATGTCGCCGAACAGGTTGGAGCACAGCAGCACGTCGAACTGGGACGGATCTTTAATCAGCTGCATGGTGGCGTTATCGATATACATATGCGCCAGCTCAACGTCCGGATACTCCTTGCCGATCTCGGTGACGATTTCGCGCCACAGAATGGACGACTGCAGGACGTTGGCCTTATCGATGGAGGTCACTTTGTGACGACGTTTACGGGCGGATTCAAACGCGATGCGCGCGATACGTTCGATTTCAAAGCGGTGATACACCTCGGTATCAAAAGCTTTCTCATGCTGACCGCTGCCTTCGCGACCTTTCGGCTGGCCGAAGTAGATGCCGCCGGTCAGTTCGCGAACGCAGAGAATGTCGAAGCCGTTGGCGGCGATGTCGGCGCGCAGCGGGCAGAACTCTTCCAGCCCCTGATACAGTTTGGCCGGGCGCAGGTTGCTGAACAGTTTAAAGTGTTTACGCAGCGGCAGCAGAGCGCCGCGCTCTGGCTGTTCTGCGGGCGGCAGGTGTTCCCACTTCGGGCCGCCGACGGAGCCGAACAGGATCGCGTCCGCCTGCTCGCATCCGGCGACGGTCGCCTGCGGCAGGGGAGTTCCCTGACGGTCGATGGCCGCGCCGCCGACGTCGTACTGGCTGGTGGTAATGTGCATGGCAAAACGTTGGCGCACGGCTTCCAGTACTTTCATCGCCTGGTTCATCACTTCCGGGCCAATGCCATCACCCGGCAAAACGGCAATATGGTAATTCTTCGACATTACACGGTTTCCTTATTGTTCTCTTTATTCTGAGCTTTGCGTTGCAATTCTTTTTCGACTTCGGCGGCGCGCCAGATGTTGTTCAGCACGTGAACCATCGCTTTGGCTGACGACTCTACGATATCTGTTGCCAGACCAACGCCGTGGAAACGGCGGCCGTTGTAGTCAACGACGATATCCACCTGGCCCAGGGCGTCTTTGCCGTGGCCTTTCGCGCTTAAGCCATATTTCACTAATTCAATGTTGTAATCGGTGACGCGGTTAATCGCCTGGTAGATAGCATCAACCGGACCGTTGCCGTTGGCGGCTTCCGTTTTGATCTCATCCCCGCAGACCAGTTTGATCGAGGCGGTCGCGATATCGCTGGAGCCGGACTGAACGTTGAAGTAATCCAGGCGGAAATGCTCCGGCTCTTCCTGCTGCTTGTTGATGAAGGCCAGCGCTTCCAGATCGTAATCGAAGACCTGGCCTTTTTTGTCCGCCAGCTTCAGGAACGCGTCGTACAGGTGATCCAGGTTGTAATCGCTCTCCTGGTAGCCCATCTCTTCCATCCGGTGTTTCACCGCCGCGCGGCCTGAGCGGGAAGTCAGGTTCAGCTGCACCTGGTTCAGGCCGATGGATTCCGGGGTCATGATTTCGTAGTTTTCGCGGTTCTTCAGCACGCCGTCCTGGTGGATACCGGAGGAGTGGGCGAAGGCGCCGGTGCCGACGATGGCTTTGTTCGCCGGGATCGGCATGTTGCAGATCTGGCTGACGGTCTGGCTGGTGCGCCAGATTTCATGGTGGTTGATATTGGTGTGCACGTTCATGATGTCTTTGCGCACTTTAATCGCCATGATGACCTCTTCCAGCGCGCAGTTGCCGGCACGCTCGCCGATACCGTTCATCGCGCCTTC
The DNA here is from genome assembly GCF_048822715.1 of Klebsiella sp. C239. NCBI lineage: Bacteria > Pseudomonadati > Pseudomonadota > Gammaproteobacteria > Enterobacterales > Enterobacteriaceae > Klebsiella > Klebsiella sp. C239. The sequence continues at coordinate 60,307 of NZ_JBMEZK010000009.1, forward strand.
TACCTGGCGGGCTCCGGCGTGGACCGCGGCGAGGGCGTTGCCGACGGCAATACCCAGGTCATCATGGGTATGGACGGAGATAATGGCTTTGTCGATATTCGGTACGCGCTCATACAGGCCGCTGATAATGTTGGCGTACTCGAACGGCATGGTGTAGCCGACGGTATCCGGAATATTAATGGTGGTGGCGCCAGCGTTAATCGCGGCTTCCACGACGCGAGCCAGGTCAGCAATCGGCGTACGGCCGGCGTCTTCACAGGAGAACTCGACATCGTTAGTGTAGTTGCGCGCCCGCTTCACCATATAAACCGCGCGTTCAATGACCTCATCCAGGGTGCTGCGCAGTTTGGTGGCAATATGCATCGGCGAGGTGGCGATGAAGGTGTGGATACGGAACGCTTCGGCCACTTTTAAGGATTCCGCCGCTACGTCGATATCTTTCTCGACGCAGCGCGCCAGGGCGCATACGCGGCTGTTCTTGATGGTGCGCGCGATGGTCTGCACGGATTCAAAATCGCCCGGAGAAGAAACCGGGAAACCGACTTCCATCACGTCAACACCCATGCGCTCGAGGGCCAGAGCAATCTGCAGCTTCTCTTTGACACTCAGGCTTGCCTGTAACGCTTGTTCGCCATCACGTAAGGTCGTATCGAAAATAATGACTTGCTGGCTCATGGTTTGGATCCTTAGTCTGTGTCCTGGCGCCTTGTTGACGAGCATAAAAAAACCCGCGCCAAGGCGCGGGTTTTATAGTCTTGCTGGAAGATGACTTAACGCTGAACGTCGCCCAACAGCCTACCGCGCAAATGGCATGCGTTTAGTAGTAGTAGGCTGGTGATGCGAGTGGTGCGAATCATTGCGTCAAACTCCAGATGAAATCGTTATGCTTTTAGAGTTACTGGATAGCCGTTTCAAAGTCAACCCCTGGCGTGGAAAAAGCGTTTTTGGTCCGCGGCGTGAATTAGCTAATTGTGCTGATGTTAGCCCTTTTTTGCCGAAGATCCTATTTTGGACCTGCGGGGGCGCACAGGGATATGTTTCATTTGAAAATGCACTTTGCATTAAAGGCCTCGCTCACGATGCGCCGCGAGCGAAGCGGTCAAAAATCGCTATCTGAATGAAATAATTATATTTATTTTTCGTGTGAATATGTCTACCCCTTAGCGGATCTTTTTTCAATGATAAATAGTTGTTAATTTTATGGGGTGGAAAATAAAATACTTTATTATTGCTTAAGTTACAGTTAACCATTGGTGTTGTTTTTATTTTCCTGGATTATGGTTAGACTCATCTTCATTAAGTAACTCATATTGTTTGAGCAGTTTATTTATTCCGGTGGTACCGGTTTGACACTGCCACTCATAGCCTTGATATATTCCTAAAATACACCTTTGCTATTTTGCAAATGTCATTGGCATGATAAATGATATTTTCGGCGCTAATTATAGCGGTTTAGTAAAGGGAATTCATCGTGACGGCGGAACTAGATATGTTAATTGAAAGTCCAGAATATAAATCAGCCCCCGGACAGGAAGTCGTAAAACCTCAACTACGGATGGTTGATCTCAATCTGCTTACCGTTTTTGATGCGGTTATGCAGGAACAGAATATTACCCGTGCCGCCCATACGCTCGGCATGTCTCAACCGGCGGTGAGCAACGCGGTTTCACGTCTGAAAGTGATGTTTAATGATGAGCTGTTTGTGCGCTATGGCCGCGGTATTCAGCCGACGGCGCGGGCCTATCAGCTGTTTGGCTCAGTGCGTCAGGCGCTGCAGCTGGTACAAAACGAATTGCCAGGCTCCGGTTTTGAACCCTTGAGCAGTGAGCGTGTTTTCAATCTGTGCGTCTGTAGCCCGCTGGATAACATCCTGACGTCGGTAATTTTTAATAAAGTCGCCGAAATCGCGCCCAATATTCATTTAGTCTTTAAATCAGCGCTTAATCAAAATACGGAACATCAGTTACGTTATCAGGAAACGGAATTTGTGATCGGTTATGAAGAGTTTCGTCGTCCTGAGTTTGCCTGTGTACCGCTATTCAAAGATGAAATGGTTCTGGTGGCTAGTCGCAACCATCCGCGTATCTCCGGACCGGTGATGGAGGCTGATATTTATCGCGAGGAGCATGCCACGGTGGCTCTCGATCGGTATGCCTCATTCAGTCTGCCGTGGTATGACACCGCCGATAAACAAGCGCGCATCGCATATCAAGGTAATGCGATGGTCAGCGTATTAAACGTGGTGTCGCAAACGCAGATGGTGGCCATTGCGCCGCGCTGGCTGGCAAATGAGTTTGCCGATAAGTTAGCGCTGCAGATATTACCTCTGCCGCTGAAGGTGAATAGCCGGACCTGCTATCTCTCCTGGCACGAAGCGGCGGGTCGCGATAAGGGCCATCAGTGGATGGAGGAGCTGCTGGTGGATATTTGTCAGCGCTGAGCCGATGGCAATAAGCATGAAAGGGGCTTCGGCTCCTTTTTTTATATGATTTAATTACAATAATGCGGAATTTTATGCTGTTTACCCTTTCGGTTGCTCTCCGCCCGTTAACAAAAAATGGATCAATTCCTGCTATCGCGCCTTTTCTCCGAGTATTTACTATTCTCTTTTCTTATCTCTGAAGCATTCCACCATATTTTCCTCTCTCCGCTTGTTTTTCTTCTTATTCTACTTAGAAAGCATCTCAGGTGGCGAATTGCCTGCCTGCTGGCGAGCAGTTATGGTAGTGGCATGCAGTTCATTCACCTCAGTGCGGAGGGGTACTCCTTCGCATCGTGCGAGCGCGCGGAAATTGAGTTCCGCTGTCGTAAAACAATAAGCCTGGAGGCAAACCATGGAGATGTTGTCAGGAGCCGAGATGGTCGTCCAATCGCTTGTCGATCAGGGCGTCAAGCAAGTATTCGGCTATCCCGGAGGCGCAGTCCTCGATATCTATGATGCGTTACATACCCTTGGCGGTATCGATCATGTGCTGGTTCGCCACGAGCAGGCGGCGGTGCATATGGCGGATGGCCTGGCGCGAGCGACCGGGGAGGTCGGTGTGGTGCTGGTGACCTCAGGGCCTGGGGCGACGAACGCCATCACCGGTATCGCGACGGCCTATATGGACTCTATCCCGCTGGTGATCCTCTCCGGGCAAGTGGCGACATCGCTTATCGGCTACGATGCCTTCCAGGAGTGCGACATGGTGGGGATTTCCCGCCCAGTGGTGAAGCACAGTTTCCTGGTGAAGCAGACCGAAGATATTCCCGGCGTGCTGAAGAAAGCCTTTTGGCTGGCGGCCAGCGGTCGCCCCGGGCCGGTGGTGGTCGATCTGCCGAAGGATATACTCAATCCGGCGAAGAAACTGCCGTACGTCTGGCCAGACGCGGTTAGCATGCGCTCGTATAACCCGACGACCAGCGGTCATAAAGGCCAGATCAAACGCGCCCTGCAGACCCTGGTGGCGGCGAGCAAGCCGGTCGTCTACGTCGGCGGCGGGGCGATCAATGCGCATTGCGAACCTCAGCTGCGCGAGCTGGTGGAAAAGCTGAAGCTGCCGGTGGCCTCCTCCCTGATGGGGCTGGGCGCTTTCCCGGCGACGCACTCGCAGGCGCTGGGGATGCTGGGCATGCACGGCACTTATGAAGCCAACATGACCATGCACCATTCAGACGTGATTTTTGCCGTCGGCGTTCGCTTTGACGATCGGACCACCAATAACCTGGCCAAATACTGTCCGAACGCGACTGTGCTGCATATCGATATCGATCCGACCTCAATCTCGAAAACCGTGCCAGCAGATGTGCCGATCGTCGGCGATGCCCGGCTGGTGCTGGAGCAGATGCTGGAGCTGCTGGAGCAGGAAGAGGCGCAGCAGCCGCTGGACGACATTCGCGACTGGTGGCAGCAGATTGAGCAGTGGCGCGCCCGCCATTGCCTGCGCTACGACGACCAGAGCGACAAGATCAAACCGCAGGCGGTGATAGAAACGATCTGGCGCCTGACTCAGGGCGATGCCTATGTCACTTCCGATGTGGGTCAGCACCAGATGTTCGCCGCCCTCTATTACCCCTTCGACAAGCCGCGGCGCTGGATTAACTCCGGTGGCCTCGGCACCATGGGCTTTGGCCTACCGGCTGCGCTGGGGGTCAAAATGGCTCTGCCGGACGAAATGGTCGTCTGCGTGACCGGTGACGGCAGTATCCAGATGAACATTCAGGAACTCTCTACTGCGCTGCAGTATGAGCTGCCGGTCCTGGTGCTTAACCTTAACAACCGCTATCTGGGGATGGTGAAGCAGTGGCAGGATATGCTTTATTCCGGGCGCCACTCGCAGTCCTATATGGAGTCGCTACCGGACTTCGTTCGTCTGGCGGAAGCCTACGGCCACGTTGGGATCCGCATCAGCGAGCCGCAGGAGCTGGAGACGAAGCTTGCAGAAGCCCTGGAGCAGGTGCGACAGCGCCGGCTGGTGTTTGTCGATGTCACCGTCGACGGCAGTGAGCATGTGTACCCCATGCAGATCCGCGGCGGCGGCATGGATGAAATGTGGTTGAGCAAAACGGAGAGGACCTGATTATGCGCCGGATATTATCGGTATTACTGGAAAACGAATCGGGCGCATTGTCCCGCGTTATCGGCCTCTTTTCCCAGCGCGGCTATAATATAGAAAGCCTGACTGTCGCCCCGACGGACGATCCGACCCTCTCCAGGATGACCATCCAGACCGTGGGCGATGAAAAAGCGATCGAGCAGATTGAAAAGCAGCTGCACAAGCTGGTGGATGTCCTGCGGGTCAGCGAGCTGGGGCAGGGGGCTCATGTCGAACGCGAAATCATGCTGGTGAAGGTCCAGGCCAGCGGTTACGGCCGTGAAGAAGTGAAGCGCAACACCGAAATCTTTCGTGGACAGATTATCGACGTGACGCCTTCTATCTATACCGTTCAACTCGCCGGCACCAGCGATAAGCTCGACGCTTTCCTGGCCTCCCTGCGCGATGTCGCTCGGATCGTGGAAGTGGCTCGCTCCGGCGTGGTCGGCCTGTCTCGCGGTGATAAAATCATGCGCTGAGGATCGGGAACTGATGCAAAAATAGCCCGGCAGCGACTGTCGGGCTTTTTTTTTGCGAAATCAGTAGGAACTGTAAGCGAAAGCGGTTGCTGCGCTAACTATTCTGCGCTTAGATGTTATAAAAAGGGTTCCATACCTGAATAATGGTTATGTTTGGCACTTCTTACCCAAGGGGCAATTGTGAAACTGGATGAAATCGCCCGGCTGGCCGGTGTTTCAAGAACCACCGCGAGCTATGTGATTAATGGCAAAGCGAAGCAGTACCGCGTAAGCGACAAAACGGTCGAAAAAGTGATGGCTGTCGTGCGAGAGCACAACTATCACCCGAATGCGGTCGCTGCTGGCCTGCGTGCAGGACGCACACGCTCTATCGGTCTGGTGATCCCGGATCTGGAGAACACCAGCTATACCCGCATTGCAAATTATCTGGAGCGGCAGGCGCGCCAGCGCGGCTATCAGTTGCTGATTGCCTGCTCGGAGGATCAGCCCGATAACGAAATGCGCTGTATCGAGCATCTGCTACAGCGCCAGGTGGACGCCATCATTGTTTCCACCTCGCTGCCGCCGGAGCACCCTTTTTATCAGCGCTGGGCTAACGATCCGTTTCCGATTGTCGCCCTCGACCGCGCCCTTGACCGCGAGCACTTCACCAGCGTCGTCGGCGCTGACCAGGATGATGCCGAGATGCTCGCCGCCGAGTTGCGGACTTTTCCCGGCGAAACGGTGCTTTATCTGGGCGCGCTGCCGGAACTGTCGGTGAGCTTCCTGCGCGAGCAAGGCTTCCGTAAAGCCTGGCAGGACGATCCGCGTGAGGTGCATTATCTCTATGCCAACAGCTACGAGCGAGAAGCGGCGGCCCAGCTGTTTGAGAAATGGCTTGAAACCCATCCGATGCCGCAGGCGCTGTTCACCACCTCTTTCCCGTTGCTGCAGGGCGTCATGGATGTGACGCTGCGCCGTGAGGGTAAACTGCCTTCCGAGCTGGCGATCGCCACCTTCGGCGATAATGAGCTGCTCGATTTCCTGCAGTGTCCGGTACTGGCCGTGGCCCAGCGCCATCGCGATGTCGCTGAGCGGGTGCTCGAGATCGTCCTCGCCAGCCTCGATGAACCGCGCAAGCCGAAGCCGGGCCTCAGCCGTATTCGTCGTAATCTTTATCGCCGCGGCAGCCTGAATCGCCGTTAAGGGCGCAATATCGTCAGCACCCAGGATTAATCCTGGCAGGCCTGCCAGAGAGCAGGCCGCTGGCGATAAATCAGGCAACTGACGTCCAGAATGCAAAACTGAATATATTTCAGACAAATCCCTAAACTTCTTTACGCGTTATTTTGTTTTATTCGCTGGCAATCGTTTTGCGACTCAAAACGGGACACAAAAAATGATTGTGCCGGCTTTAATTGTATTATTTTGTTACATTCACCAGGTTAATTGCTGAATTAACACCCATTTTGTTAGCCCCAACCTTTCTCTCCTGCCTTATCCCGCGCCTGGTCAGCCCTTCAGCCAGCAACAGGTACTGTTAACGGCCGGCATAATGGCCTAAAATGCCGCTCGCGTCGCAAACTGACACTTTATATTTTCCCGCCGAAGATATTTTGATGTTTATAACTGTTACGAGTTTGTTGGTTATTTTCTTACACGTATTCATAACGTTAATTTGCCTCGCCTGTTGATGATTTTTTCATCAGGGCTAATGTCGGCTGTAAATAATGGGTTTTTGAGCTCCGTTGGCATTCGTGCTGGCTTGACAAGCTTTTCCTCCGCTCCGTAAACTCCTTGTGGTGGGAATTTGTGGGATAAAGTGGCGAAAAGGGGTGAGGCTGGCATGTTCCGTGGAGCAACGTTAGTCAATCTCGACAGCAAAGGCCGCCTGGCCGTGCCAACGCGCTATCGCGATGGGCTGATCGAGGACGCTGCCGGTCAATTGGTATGCACCATTGACATTCATCACCCGTGCCTGCTGCTTTATCCATTGCCTGAATGGGAAGTCATCGAGCAGAAATTGTCGCGTTTATCGAGCATGAATCCCGTTGAGCGGCGCGTACAGCGTTTGCTTCTGGGTCATGCCAGCGAATGTCAGATGGATAATGCCGGTCGCTTGCTGATAGCGCCGGTGTTACGGCAGCATGCCGGGCTGACAAAAGAAGTGATGCTGGTCGGGCAGTTTAATAAATTTGAACTGTGGGACGAAACGACCTGGTATCAACGGGTCAAGGAAGATATCGACGCTGAGCAGTCCGCGACCGGTGAACTGTCGGAGCGCCTGCAGGATTTGTCTTTATAAAAATGATGGAAAATTTTAAACACACTACGGTACTTCTGGATGAAGCCGTCAACGGCCTTAATATTCGTCCAGACGGTATCTATATTGATGGTACCTTTGGTCGCGGCGGTCACTCGCGCCTGATCCTCTCCCAACTGGGAGCGGAAGGACGCTTGCTGGCAATCGATCGCGATCCTCAGGCGATTGCCGTCGCGCAAACCATCGATGATCCCCGCTTTTCCATCGTACATGGTCCATTTTCACAGCTTGCTGAGTACGTCGGCGAGCGCAATCTTACCGGTAAGATCGACGGCATTCTGCTCGATCTTGGCGTCTCTTCCCCGCAGCTTGACGATGCGGAACGCGGCTTTTCCTTTATGCGCGACGGGCCGCTGGATATGCGCATGGATCCGACGCGCGGTCAGTCCGCGGCCGAATGGCTGCAGACCGCTGAAGAAGCGGATATCGCCTGGGTGATTAAAACCTTTGGCGAAGAGCGTTTCGGTAAACGGATCGCCCGCGCGATCGTCGAACGTAATCGCATTGCACCGATGACCCGCACCAAAGAGCTGGCGGAGGTCATCGCCGCGGCGATGCCGGTAAAAGATAAGCACAAACATCCCGCGACCCGTACCTTCCAGGCGGTGCGCATTTGGGTAAACAGTGAACTGGAGGAGATAGAGCAGGCGCTAAAAAGCTCGCTCAGCGTGCTGGCCCCGGGCGGGCGGCTATCGATCATTAGTTTTCATTCGCTGGAAGATCGCATTGTAAAGCGCTTTATGCGTGAGCAAAGCCGCGGTCCGCAGGTTCCGGCGGGAATACCGATGACCGAATCGCAGCTCAAAAAACTGGGCGGCCGTGAGTTACGAGCACTAGGCAAGTTGATGCCGGGCGAAGAAGAGGTGGCAGAGAATCCACGTGCCCGTAGTTCAGTGCTGCGTATCGCAGAGAGGACGAACGCATGATCGGCAGAGTGACAGAGGCCTTAAGCAAAGTTAAAGGGTCGATTGGAAGCAACGAGCGCCATGCTTTGCCTGGCGTGATCGGGGACGACCTTCTGCGGTTTGGGAAACTGCCACTCTGCCTGTTCATTTGCATCATTATTACGGCGATTACCGTGGTCACCACCGCGCACCACACGCGCCTGTTGACCGCGCAGCGTGAACAACTGGTTCTGGAACGCGACGCCCTGGACATTGAGTGGCGCAACCTGATCCTCGAAGAGAACGCGCTCGGCGATCACAGTCGGGTTGAACGGATCGCGACCGAGAAGTTGCAGATGCAACACGTCGATCCATCACAAGAAAATATCGTTGTACAGAAATAAGGATTATTGCGACGGATGAAAGCAGCGCCAAAAACGCCAAAAGCAAAACGTCAGGAAGAACAGGCCAACTTTATCAGTTGGCGTTTTGCGTTGCTGTGCGGCTGCATTCTGCTGGCGCTGACTTTCCTGCTGGGGCGCGTTGCCTGGCTACAGGTGGTCAGCCCGGATATGCTGGTGCGTCAGGGCGATATGCGTTCCCTGCGCGTACAGGAAGTGTCCACCGCGCGCGGGATGATTACCGACCGCTCCGGACGTCCGCTGGCGGTCAGCGTGCCGGTGAAAGCTATCTGGGCCGATCCGAAAGAACTCCATGATGCCGGCGGGGTAACCCTGGATACGCGCTGGAAGGCGCTGGCGGATGCCCTCAATATGCCGCTGGATCAGCTGGCGACGCGCATCAATACCAATCCGCGGATGCGTTTCATCTATCTGGCGCGTCAGGTTAACCCTGACATGGCCGACTACATCAAAAAACTGAAGCTGCCGGGCATTCATCTGCGTGAAGAATCCCGTCGTTACTACCCTTCCGGGGAAGTGACCGCTCACCTCATCGGTTTTACCAACGTCGACAGCCAGGGGATTGAAGGGGTCGAAAAAAGCTTTGATAAATGGCTCACCGGCCAGCCGGGCGAGCGTATCGTGCGTAAAGACCGCTATGGCCGGGTAATTGAAGACATCTCTTCCACCGACAGCCAGGCGGCGCACAACCTGGCGCTGAGCATCGATGAGCGTCTGCAGGCGCTGGTCTATCGTGAGCTGAACAACGCCGTGGCCTTTAACAAAGCCGAGTCCGGCAGCGCGGTGTTAGTGGACGTGAACACCGGCGAAGTGCTGGCGATGGCCAACAGCCCGTCCTACAACCCAAACAACTTCGCCGGCACGGCGAAAGACACCATGCGTAACCGCGCCATCACCGACGTCTTCGAACCGGGTTCGACGGTGAAGCCGATGGTGGTGATGACGGCGCTGCAGCGCGGTATCGTCAACGAAAATACCGTGCTCAATACCGTGCCTTATCGAATTAACGGCCACGAAATTAAAGACGTGGCGCGCTACAGCGAATTGACCCTGACCGGGGTGCTACAGAAGTCGAGTAACGTCGGTGTTTCTAAGCTGGCGTTAGCGATGCCGTCCTCAGCGTTAGTAGATACTTACTCACGTTTTGGGCTTGGAAAGGCGACCAATTTGGGGTTGGTCGGAGAACGCAGTGGCTTATATCCTCAAAAACAACGGTGGTCTGACATAGAGAGGGCCACCTTTTCTTTCGGCTACGGGCTAATGGTAACCCCGTTACAGTTAGCGCGAGTCTACGCAACGATTGGCAGCTACGGCATCTATCGCCCGCTGTCGATTACCAAAGTTGATCCACCGGTTCCGGGCGAGCGTGTCTTCCCGGAATCACTCGTTCGTACCGTCGTTCATATGATGGAAAGCGTGGCGCTGCCCGGCGGCGGCGGCGTGAAAGCGGCGATCAAAGGCTATCGCATCGCGATTAAAACCGGTACGGCGAAAAAAGTGGGGCCGGATGGCCGCTATATCAACAAATATATTGCTTACACCGCAGGCGTTGCGCCCGCCAGCCATCCGCGCTTTGCGCTGGTGGTTGTGATCAACGACCCGCAGGCAGGTAAATACTACGGTGGCGCCGTTTCCGCGCCGGTGTTCGGTGCCATCATGGGCGGCGTATTGCGCACCATGAACATCGAACCGGATGCGCTGGCAACGGGCGAAAAAAGTGAATTTGTAATTAATCAAGGCGAGGGAACAGGTGGCAGATCGTAATTTGCGCGACCTTCTCGCTCCATGGGTGCCAAACGCACCGGAGCGCATTCTGCGAGAGATGACGCTGGACAGCCGGGTGGCGGCTTCCGGCGATCTCTTTATCGCGGTACAGGGTCATCAGGCGGACGGGCGTCGTTATATCCCGCAGGCGATAGCGCAAGGTGTGGCTGCCATTATTGCTGAAGCGCAGGGCGAAGCGAAAGACGGTGAGATCCGTGAAATGCACGGCGTGCCGGTTATCTACCTGAGCCAGCTTAACGAACGTTTATCGGCGCTGGCCGGGCGTTTTTATCATCAGCCGTCGCAGCAGCTGCGTCTGGTGGGCGTGACCGGTACCAACGGCAAAACCACCACCACCCAGCTTCTGGCGCAATGGGCGAAACTGCTCGGCGAAACCAGCGCGGTGATGGGGACCGTCGGCAACGGGCTGCTGGATAAAGTGGTGCCGAGCGAAAACACCACCGGCTCTGCGGTCGATGTTCAGCACGTGCTTTCCGGCCTGGTCGAGCAGGGGGCAACCTTCGGCGCGATGGAAGTCTCTTCCCACGGGCTGGTGCAGCACCGCGTGGCGGCCGTGCAGTTTGCCGCCTCGGTATTTACCAACCTGAGCCGCGACCACCTCGACTACCATGGCGATATGGCGCACTACGAAGCGGCGAAATGGCTGCTGTACTCCACCCACCATTGCGGCCAGGCCATCGTCAACGCTGACGATGAAGTCGGTCGTCGCTGGCTGGCGAAGCTACCGGACGCGGTGGCGGTGTCGATGGAAGATCATATCAATCCGAACTGCCACGGCCGCTGGCTGAAGGCCACCGCGGTCAACTATCACGACAGCGGCGCCACCATCCAGTTTGACTCCAGCTGGGGCAACGGTGAAATCGAAAGTCGCCTGATGGGCGCCTTTAACGTCAGCAACCTGCTGCTGGCGCTGGCCACGCTGCTGGCGCTGGGCTATCCGCTGGCCGATCTGCTGAAAACGGCGGCTCGTTTACAGCCGGTATGCGGCCGTATGGAAGTGTTCAGCGCGCCCGGTAAACCGGCCGTGGTGGTGGATTATGCCCATACGCCTGACGCGCTGGAAAAAGCGCTGCAGGCCGCGCGCCTGCACTGCAGCGGCAAGCTGTGGTGCGTCTTCGGCTGCGGCGGAGACCGCGACAAAGGCAAGCGTCCGCTGATGGGGGCGATTGCTGAAGAGTTCGCCGATATCGTGGTCGTCACTGACGACAACCCGCGTACCGAAGAGCCGCGGGCGATTATCAACGATATTCTGGCCGGCATGCTCGATGCAGGTCATGCAAAAGTGATGGAAGGCCGTGCGGAAGCGGTGACCAACGCCGTGATGCAGGCGCAGGAGAACGACGTGGTGCTGGTGGCGGGTAAAGGCCATGAAGATTACCAGATCGTCGGCAACCGTCGTCTGGATTATTCCGACCGCGTCACCGTCGCGCGTCTGCTGGGAGCGGTAGCATGATTCGCTTTACGTTAAGCCAGCTCGCCGCGATCGCTCATGGCGAACGGCAGGGTAGCGATATCGCTATCGACGAGGTGACCACCGACACCCGTAAAATCACGGCGGGCTGCCTGTTTGTGGCGCTGAAAGGCGAGCGTTTCGACGCCCATGATTTTGCCGAACAGGCGAAAGCGGCAGGCGCCGGCGCGCTGCTGGTGAGCCGTCCGCTACCCTGCGATCTCCCGCAGGTGATCGTGAAAGATACCCGGCAGGCTTTCGGCGAGTTGGCCGCCTGGGTACGTCAGCAGGTGCCGACCCGCGTCGTCGCCCTGACCGGCTCGTCTGGTAAAACCTCGGTCAAAGAGATGACCGCGGCGATCCTCAGCCAGTGCGGCAACACGCTGTATACCGCCGGCAACCTGAACAACGATATCGGCGTGCCGATGACCCTGCTGCGTCTGACCAAAGAACATCAGTACGCGGTGATTGAGCTTGGCGCCAACCACCAGGGCGAAATCGCGTGGACCGTCAGCCTGACGCGTCCGGAAGCGGCGCTGGTCAACAACCTTGCCGCCGCGCACCTTGAAGGTTTCGGCTCGCTGGCGGGCGTGGCGAAGGCGAAGGGCGAAATCTATACCGGTCTGCCGGAAAACGGCATCGCCATTCTCAATGCCGACAACAACGACTGGCTGAACTGGCAGGCGGTGATTGGCGATCGCAAAGTGTGGCGCTTCTCGCCGAACGCGGCCAACAGCGATTTCACCGCGACTAACGTGCAGATCACCAGCCACGGCACCGAATTTACGCTGCAGACCCCAACCGGCAACGTTGACGTACTGCTGCCGCTGCCGGGACGCCACAACATCGCTAACGCGCTGGCGGCGACCTCGCTGGCGATGGCGGTAGGCGCCGATCTGGCGGCGGTGAAAGCCGGTCTGGCGCAGCTGCAGGCCGTTCCGGGACGTCTGTTCCCGATCCGCCTGACCGAGAGTCAGCTGCTGCTGGATGACTCCTATAACGCTAACGTCGGTTCGATGACCGCGGCGGTGCAGGTGCTGTCAGAGATGCCCGGCTTTCGGGCGATGGTGGTCGGCGATATGGCGGAGCTTGGCGCGGAAAGCGCGGCTTGCCATCGTGAAGTCGGCGAAGCGGCGAAAGCGGCAGGGCTGGATTGTGTTCTCAGCGTCGGCGCCTTGAGCGCGGATATCAGCCGCGCCAGCGGCGTGGGCGAACATTTTAACGATAAAGCCGCCGTGGTGGCTCGCCTGCGCGAGCTGCTGGCGGAGCATAAGATAATGACCATTTTAGTGAAGGGTTCACGTAGTGCCGCCATGGAAGAGGTAGTACGCGCATTACAGGAGACTGGGACATGTTAGTATGGCTGGCCGAACATTTGGTCAAATATTATTCCGGCTTTAACGTCTTTTCGTATTTGACGTTTCGCGCCATCGTCAGCCTGCTGACCGCGCTGTTCATCTCTCTGTGGATGGGCCCGCGCATGATCGCCCGTCTGCAAAAACTCTCCTTCGGCCAGGTGGTTCGTAACGACGGTCCGGAGTCCCACTTCAGCAAACGCGGCACGCCGACCATGGGGGGGATCATGATCCTCACTGCGATCACCGTCTCCGTTCTGCTGTGGGCTTACCCCTCCAACCCGTACGTCTGGTGCGTGCTGACGGTATTAATCGGCTACGGGATCATCGGCTTCGTTGATGACTACCGTAAAGTGGTGCGCAAAGACACCAAAGGCCTGATCGCCCGCTGGAAATATTTCTGGATGTCGGTGATCGCGCTGGGCGTGGCGTTCGCGCTCTATCTGGCCGGGAAAGACACCCCGGCGACCGAGCTGGTGGTGCCGTTCTTTAAAGACGTTATGCCGCAGCTGGGGCTGTTCTATATCCTGCTGGCCTACTTCGTGATCGTCGGCACCGGCAATGCGGTTAACCTGACCGACGGTCTCGACGGCCTGGCGATCATGCCCACCGTCTTCGTCGCGGCGGGTTTTGCGCTGGTGGCGTGGGCGACCGGTAACATGAATTTCGCCAACTACCTGCACATCCCCTATCTGCGCCACGCCGGCGAACTGGTGATCGTCTGTACGGCGATCGTCGGCGCGGGGCTGGGCTTTCTGTGGTTTAACACCTATCCGGCGCAGGTCTTTATGGGCGACGTCGGTTCGCTGGCGCTCGGCGGCGCGCTGGGCATTATCGCCGTGCTGCTGCGTCAGGAATTCCTGCTGGTGATTATGGGCGGCGTTTTCGTGGTGGAGACCCTGTCGGTGATCCTGCAGGTCGGCTCCTTTAAGCTGCGCGGTCAGCGTATCTTCCGCATGGCGCCGATCCACCACCACTATGAACTGAAAGGCTGGCCGGAGCCGCGCGTTATCGTGCGCTTCTGGATTATTTCGCTGATGCTGGTGCTGATTGGCCTGGCGACGCTGAAGGTACGTTAATCATGGCAGATTATCAGGGTAAAAAAGTCGTCATTATTGGGCTGGGCATGACCGGCCTGTCATGCGTGGACTTTTTCATGGCGCGCGGCGTAACCCCGCGCGTGATGGACACCCGCGTCGCGCCTCCCGGGCTGGATAAATTGCCTGAATCGGTCGAATGTCATGTCGGCGGCCTCAATGATACCTGGCTGCTGGCGGCGGATCTGATTGTCGCCAGTCCCGGCATCGCGCTGGCTCATCCTTCGTTGAGCGCGGCGGCGGACGCTGGCGTAGAGATCGTTGGCGATATCGAACTGTTCTGCCGCGAAGCGCAGGCGCCGATCATCGCCATTACCGGCTCGAACGGCAAAAGCACCGTCACCACCTTGGTGGGCGAGATGGCGAAAGCGGCCGGGGTTAACGTCGGCGTGGGCGGCAATATCGGCCTGCCGGCGCTGATGCTGCTGGATACCGATCGTGAGCTGTATGTCCTGGAGCTCTCCAGCTTCCAGCTGGAAACCACCTCCAGCCTGCAGGCGGTGGCGGCAACCATCCTCAACGTGACTGAGGACCATATGGACCGCTACCCGCTGGGGCTGCAGCAGTATCGCGCGGCGAAGCTGCGGATTTACGAGAATGCGAAGACCTGCGTGGTCAACGCGGACGATGCGCTCACCATGCCGGTACGCGGCGCGGACGATCGCTGCATCAGCTTTGGCGTCGATGTCGGTGACTACCACCTTAACCGTCAGCAGGGCGAGACCTGGCTGCGCGTTAAAGGTGAGAAAGTCCTCAATGTAAAAGAGATGTCTATCACGGGTCAGCATAACTACAGCAACGCCCTGGCGGCGCTGGCGCTGGCCGATGCCGCGGGCCTGCCGCGTGCCAGCAGCCTGAAGGCGCTGACCACCTTTACCGGCCTGGCGCATCGCTTCCAGCTGGTGCTGGATCACAACGGCGTGCGCTGGATTAACGACTCGAAGGCAACCAACGTCGGCAGTACCGAGGCGGCGCTGAACGGCCTGCAGCTTGATGGCACGCTGTATCTGCTGCTGGGCGGCGACGGCAAGTCCGCTGATTTCACCCCGCTGAAGCGCTACCTTGGCGGCGATCGCATCCGCCTGTACTGCTTTGGTCGCGATGGCGCCGAGCTCGCCGAGCTGCGTCCTGAGGTGGCGGTACAAACTGAAACCATGGAACAGGCGATGCGTCAGATAGCGCCCCTGGTGAAAGCGGGCGACATGGTTCTCCTGTCGCCGGCCTGCGCCAGCCTGGATCAGTTTAAGAACTTTGAACAACGGGGCGAGATGTTTGCCCGCCTGGCGAAGGAGTTAGGTTGATGCGTTTCTCTCTCCCACGCCTGAGAATGCCGCAACTGAGCTTGCCTCGGTTGAGACTGCCGCGACTGCCGGGGATGTTTATCTTCGCCTGGCTGTTCGCCGCGCTGAAAGGCTGGGTGATGGGCTCGCGCCCAAAAGATAACGACAGTCTGGTGATGTATGACCGGATGCTGCTGTGGCTGACCTTCGGCCTGGCGGCGATCGGATTTATTATGGTGACCTCGGCGTCAATGCCGGTGGGGCAGCGTCTGGCGAACGATCCTTTCCTCTTCGCCAAGCGTGACGGCCTGTACATTGTGCTGGCCTTTGTCCTCGCGCTGGTGACGCTGCGACTGCCGATGGATTTCTGGCAGCGCCACAGTACCGCGATGCTGATCGCCTCGATCGTCATGCTGCTGATCGTGCTGGTGGTGGGTAGCTCGGTAAACGGTGCATCGCGCTGGATCGCCCTCGGTCCGCTGCGCATTCAGCCGGCGGAGTTCACCAAGCTGTCGCTGTTCTGCTACATCGCCAACTATCTGGTGCGTAAAGCTGATGAAGTGCGTAACAACCTGCGCGGCTTCTTAAAACCGATGGGCGTGATTTTCGTGCTGGCGATCCTGCTGCTGGCGCAGCCTGACCTCGGTACGGTGGTGGTGCTGTTCGTCACCACGCTGGCGATGCTGTTCCTCGCCGGCGCCAAGCTGTGGCAGTTCATCGCCATTATCGGCATGGGCATCTCGGCGGTGGTCCTGTTGATCCTCGCCGAACCGTACCGTATTCGCCGCGTGACCTCCTTCTGGAACCCGTGGGAAGACCCGTTCGGCAGCGGCTACCAGCTGACCCAGTCGCTGATGGCCTTTGGCCGCGGCGAGATGTGGGGGCAGGGACTCGGAAACTCGGTGCAAAAACTGGAGTATTTGCCGGAAGCGCACACTGACTTTATCTTCGCCATCATCGGCGAAGAACTCGGTTATATCGGTGTGGTACTGGCGCTTTTAATGGTATTCTTCGTCGCTTTCCGCGCCATGTCGATTGGCCGAAAAGCGCTGGAGATCGATCATCGCTTCTCTGGCTTCCTCGCCTGTGCGATTGGTATCTGGTTTAGCTTCCAGGCGTTAGTTAACGTCGGGGCGGCGGCGGGGATGCTGCCGACGAAAGGTCTGACGCTGCCGCTGATCAGTTATGGTGGTTCCAGTCTGCTGATTATGTCGACGGCCATCATGTTGTTGTTGCGAATTGATTATGAAACGCGTCTGGAAAAAGCCCAGGCGTTTACACGGGGTGTTCGATGAGCGGTCAGGAAAAGCGGTTGATGGTGATGGCGGGCGGTACCGGCGGGCATGTGTTCCCGGGACTGGCGGTCGCGCACCATCTAATGGACCAGGGCTGGCAGGTTCGCTGGCTGGGTACCGCCGATCGTATGGAAGCGGATTTAGTGCCGAAAAACGGCATCGAGATTGATTTTATCCGTATCTCCGGCCTGCGTGGCAAAGGGATTAAAGCACAGCTGCTGGCGCCGGTGCGGATCTTCAACGCCTGGCGTCAGGCGCGGGCGATCATGAAGCGTTTCCAGCCGGACGTGGTGCTGGGCATGGGCGGCTATGTGTCCGGGCCTGGCGGTCTGGCGGCGTGGTCGCTGGGGATCCCGGTGGTCCTCCACGAGCAAAACGGCATTGCCGGCCTGACCAACAAGTGGCTGGCGAAGATTGCGAAGAAAGTGATGCAGGCGTTTCCCGGCGCCTTTCCGCATGCGGACGTGGTCGGGAATCCGGTGCGCACCGATGTGCTGGCGCTGCCGCTGCCGGGGCAGCGTCTGGTGGGCCGTCAGGGGCCGATTCGCGTACTGGTGGTCGGTGGCTCTCAGGGCGCGCGCGTCCTGAACCAGACCATGCCGCAGGTGGCGGCGAAGCTCGGCGATACGGTGACCATCTGGCATCAGAGCGGTAAAGGCGGCCAGCAAACCGTGCAGCAGGCCTATGCCGCCGCGGGGCAGCCGCAGCATAAAGTGACGGAATTTATTGATGATATGGCCGCGGCGTATGCCTGGGCAGATGTCGTGGTTTGCCGTTCCGGCGCGCTGACGGTTAGCGAAATCGCGGCCGCGGGCTTACCGGCGCTGTTTGTACCGTTCCAGCACAAAGATCGTCAGCAGTACTGGAATGCGCTGCCGCTGGAGAAAGCCGGCGCGGCGAAAATTCTCGAACAGCCGGCGTTCACGGTAGAGGCGGTAGCCTCTACTCTGGCGAGCTGGGATCGGGAAACCTTGCTGGATATGGCGGAACGAGCGCGTGGCGCTTCGATTCCGGACGCTACCGAGCGGGTAGCAGAAGAGGTCAGCGCCGTAGCTTTGGCGCGCTAATTGCGGTGATTTTCACCGCCCGAATACAGAAGTTGATGGCGTAAAGAATGAATACACAAGATTTGGCAAAACTGCGTTCCATAGTGCCCGAGATGCGTCGCGTCCGGCACATTCACTTTGTCGGCATCGGCGGTGCCGGTATGGGCGGTATTGCCGAAGTGTTGGCTAATGAAGGTTACCAGATCAGCGGCTCCGACCTGGCGCCGAATCCGGTGACCCAGCAGCTGTCGCAGCTTGGCGCCACCATTTATTTCAACCATCGCCCGGAAAACGTGCGCGATGCCAGCGTGGTCGTAGTTTCCAGCGCGATTTCCGCCGATAACCCGGAAATCGTCGCCGCGCACGAAGCGCGTATCCCGGTGATCCGTCGTGCGGAAATGCTGGCGGAGCTGATGCGCTTCCGTCACGGGATCGCGATTGCCGGAACTCACGGCAAAACCACCACCACCGCGATGGTGTCCAGTATTTACGCCGAAGCCGGGCTGGACCCGACCTTCGTCAACGGCGGGTTGGTGAAAGCGGCGGGCGTGCATGCCCGTCTCGGCCATAGCCGTTACCTGATTGCGGAAGCGGATGAGAGCGATGCATCGTTCCTGCATCTGCAGCCGATGGTCGCGATTGTGACCAACATCGAAGCCGACCATATGGATACCTACCATGGCGACTTCGAAAATCTGAAGCAGACCTTTATTAATTTCCTGCACAACCTGCCGTTCTACGGACGCGCGGTAATGTGCGTGGACGATCCGGTTATTCGTGAACTGCTGCCGCGCGTTGGCCGGCAGATCACCACCTACGGTTTCAGCGACGACGCCGACGTTCGCGTAGAAGACTACCGTCAGGTTGGGGCGCAGGGGCATTTCCGCCTGGTGCGTCAGGATAAAGAACTGCTGCAGGTGACACTCAATGCCCCGGGACGCCATAACGCGCTGAACGCGGCGGCGGCTGTCGCCGTGGCGACGGAAGAGGGGATTGACGATCAGGCGATCCTGCGCGCGCTGGAAAGCTTCCAGGGTACCGGTCGTCGCTTCGACTTTCTTGGCGAATATCCGCTGACGGAAGTCAACGGCAAAGCGGGCAGTGCGATGCTGATCGATGACTACGGTCACCACCCGACGGAAGTCGACGCCACTATCAAAGCGGCGCGTGCCGGCTGGCCGGATAAAAATCTGGTGATGGTATTCCAGCCGCACCGTTATACCCGTACTCGCGATCTGTACGATGATTTCGCCAACGTGCTGACTCAGGTCGATGCGCTGCTGATGCTCGATGTCTACCCGGCAGGCGAAGCGCCGATCCCGGGCGCCGACAGCCGCTCGCTGTGCCGTACGATCCGCGGTCGCGGTAAAGTCGACCCGATTCTGGTATCCGACCCGGCGCAGGCCGCGGCGATGCTGGCGTCGGTGCTGACCGGCAACGATTTAGTGCTGGTGCAAGGTGCCGGAAACATTGGAAAAATCGCCCGTCACCTGGCTGAAATCAAACTGATCCCGCAAAAAACGGAGGAGGAGCGCCATGGCTGATAAAATCGCGGTGCTTTTCGGTGGAACCTCCGCTGAACGTGAAGTGTCGCTGAATTCAGGCGCCGCGGTGCTGGCCGGGCTGCGTGAAGCCGGGGTGGATGCCCATCCGGTTGACCCGCGCGATGTCGATATTACCCAGTTGAAAAAGCTGGGCTTTAAGAAAGCGTTTATTGCACTCCACGGCCGCGGCGGGGAAGATGGCACGCTGCAGGGGCTGTTGGATCTGATCCAGCTGCCTTATACCGGCAGCGGCGTGATGGCTTCGGCGATTTCAATGGATAAACTGCGCAGCAAATGGCTGTGGCAGGGGGCCGGATTACCGGTCGCGCCGTGGGTGGCGCTGACCCGCGCCCAGTTTAGCGCCGGATTATCTGCTGATGTCGAACAGCAGATTGCGGCGCTGGGTCTGCCGCTCATCATCAAGCCCAGCCGCGAAGGCTCCAGCGTTGGGATGTCGAAAGTCAGCGAAAGCTGTGATTTAGCGAGTGCACTCGCGCTGGCTTTTCAGCATGATGATGAAGTTTTGGTCGAAAAATGGCTCAGTGGGCCGGAATTTACCGTCGCCATCGTCGGTGAAGAAATTTTACCGTCAATACGTATCCAGGCGGCTGGAACCTTCTATGATTATGAGGCGAAGTATCTCTCTGATGAGACGCAATATTTCTGCCCAGGATTGGAAGATCCAGCGCGTGAGTCAGTCATTCAGAGCCTGGTGCTTAAAGCCTGGAATGTTCTGGGTTGCAAAGGCTGGGGCCGTATTGACGTCATGCTGGACAGCGATGGCCAGTTTTATCTGCTGGAAGCGAATACTTCCCCGGGCATGACCAGCCATAGCCTTGTACCGATGGCGGCGCGTCAGGCAGGAATGAGCTTCTCCCAGCTTGTTGTACGAATTCTGGACCTGGCGGGGTGATATGTCGCAGGCTGCGCTGAATACGCGGAACCATGAAGAGGACGTTTCTTCTTCGCGTCGGAGTAATGGAACGCGGCTGGCAGGGATCGTTTTCCTGCTGGCGGTGCTGTTTACCGTGCTGGTCAGCGGGTGGATGGTTCTTGGCTGGATGGAAGACGCGCAGCGTTTACCGCTGTCGAAGATGGTGGTGACCGGCGAGCGTCACTATACGCGCAATGATGACATCCGCCAGGCGATCCTGGCGCTGGGTTCGCCGGGCACCTTTATGACTCAGGATGTGAACATCATTCAGAGTCAGATTGAACGTCTGCCATGGATTAAGCAGGCGAGCGTCCGAAAGCAGTGGCCTGATGAATTGAAGATTCATCTGGTTGAATATGTGCCGATTGCACGCTGGAATGATCAACATATGGTGGATGCAGAAGGAAATGCCTTCAGCGTGCCGGCGGATCGCACCAGCAAACAGAATTTACCGATGTTATATGGCCCGGAAGGCAGCGAGAACGAAGTGCTGCAAGGGTACCGTGACATGGGGCAGGTGCTGGCAAAGGATAAATTCACGTTGAAAGTGGCGGCAATGACCGCCCGTCGTTCCTGGCAGTTGACGCTTAATAATGACATTAAGCTCAACCTTGGCCGTGGCGACACCATGAAACGGCTTCAGCGCTTTATGGAACTCTACCCGGTTCTTCAGCAGCAGGCGCAGACCGACGGCAAACGGATTAGCTACGTTGATTTGCGTTATGACTCGGGTGCGGCAGTGGGCTGGGTACCTGCTCCCGCAGAGGAAACTAATCAACAACAGAATCAGGCACAGGCAGAACAACAATGATCAAGGCGACGGACAGAAAACTGGTAGTTGGACTGGAGATTGGCACCGCCAAGGTGGCCGCTTTAGTAGGGGAAGTTCTGCCCGACGGCATGATTAATATCATCGGCGTGGGCAGTTGCCCATCGCGTGGTATGGATAAAGGCGGTGTGAACGACCTCGAGTCGGTGGTGAAATGCGTACAGCGCGCCATCGACCAGGCCGAACTGATGGCGGATTGCCAGATTTCATCAGTTTATTTGGCTCTTTCGGGTAAACATATAAGCTGTCAGAATGAAATCGGGATGGTACCGATTTCTGAAGAAGAAGTGACGCTGGACGACGTCGAGAACGTGGTCCATACCGCGAAGTCGGTTCGCGTACGCGATGAGCATCGCGTCCTGCACGTGATTCCGCAGGAATATGCCATTGACTACCAGGAAGGGATAAAAAACCCGGTAGGGCTGTCCGGCGTGCGTATGCAGGCGAAGGTACATCTGATTACCTGCCATAACGATATGGCGAAAAACATTGTTAAAGCGGTGGAACGTTGTGGTCTGAAAGTTGACCAACTTATTTTCGCCGGTTTAGCGGCCAGTTATTCCGTATTAACAGAAGACGAACGTGAGCTGGGCGTCTGCGTGGTGGATATTGGCGGTGGTACAATGGATATCGCCGTCTATACCGGCGGCGCGCTGCGTCACACCAAAGTGATCCCGTACGCGGGCAACGTGGTGACCAGCGATATCGCCTATGCATTCGGTACGCCGCCGAGCGACGCCGAAGCCATTAAGGTTCGTCACGGTTGCGCGTTGGGTTCCATCGTCGGTAAAGACGAAAACGTCGAAGTACCGAGCGTAGGCGGACGGCCGCCGCGTAGCCTGCAGCGTCAGACGCTGGCTGAGGTGATTGAACCGCGCTATACCGAACTGCTTAATCTGGTCAATGAAGAGATCCTGCAGCTGCAGGAACAGCTCCGCCAGCAGGGGGTTAAACACCATCTGGCGGCGGGGATTGTGTTAACCGGCGGCGCGGCGCAAATTGAAGGTCTGGCGGCCTGTGCGCAGCGCGTGTTCCATACTCAGGTGCGCATTGGCGCGCCGCTGAACATCACCGGTTTAACGGACTATGCCCAGGAGCCGTATTATTCGACGGCGGTGGGGCTGCTGCACTACGGAAAAGAGTCACATCTGAGTGGTGAAGCGGAAGTCGAAAAACGCGTGACGGCGTCGGTGGGCTCGTGGATTAAGCGACTCAACAGCTGGCTGCGAAAAGAGTTTTAATTTTTTAAGAGAACGCAGACAATTAGCGTTCTCAGGCGACAGGCACAAAACGGAGAGAAACTATGTTTGAACCTATGGAACTGACCAACGACGCGGTGATTAAAGTCATCGGCGTCGGTGGCGGCGGCGGTAATGCCGTTGAACACATGGTGCGCGAGCGCATTGAGGGTGTTGAATTCTTCGCGGTGAACACCGATGCGCAGGCGCTGCGTAAAACGGCTGTTGGCCAGACTATCCAGATCGGTAGCGGTATTACTAAAGGTCTGGGCGCTGGCGCGAACCCGGAAGTCGGCCGTAATGCGGCGGACGAAGACCGTGAAGCGCTGCGCGCGGCCCTTGATGGCGCAGACATGGTGTTCATCGCGGCAGGCATGGGCGGCGGTACCGGTACCGGCGCGGCGCCTGTTGTTGCCGAAGTGGCTAAGGATCTGGGGATCCTCACCGTGGCGGTGGTCACTAAGCCGTTTAATTTTGAAGGCAAGAAGCGCATGGCGTTTGCTGAGCAGGGGATCACCGAGCTGTCCAAGCACGTTGACTCACTGATCACCATCCCGAACGACAAGCTGCTGAAAGTACTTGGCCGCGGCATTTCTCTGCTTGACGCGTTCGGCGCGGCAAACGACGTCCTCAAAGGCGCGGTGCAGGGTATCGCCGAACTGATCACCCGTCCGGGCCTGATGAACGTCGACTTCGCGGACGTCCGTACCGTGATGTCAGAAATGGGCTACGCGATGATGGGCTCCGGCGTGGCGAGCGGTGAAGACCGTGCGGAAGAAGCGGCTGAAATGGCTATCTCTTCTCCGCTGCTGGAAGATATCGACCTGTCCGGCGCGCGCGGCGTGCTGGTTAACATCACCGCGGGCTTCGACCTGCGTCTGGATGAGTTCGAAACCGTGGGTAACACCATCCGCGCATTTGCTTCGGACAACGCCACCGTGGTTATCGGTACCTCTCTGGACCCGGATATGAACGACGAACTGCGCGTCACCGTAGTGGCGACCGGTATCGGCATGGATAAGCGTCCGGAAATTACCCTGGTGACCAACAAACAGGTTCAGCAGCCGGTGATGGATCGCTACCAGCAGCACGGTATGTCCCCGCTGACGCAAGAGCAGAAGCCGGCGGCAAAAGTGGTGAACGATAATACGCCGCAAACCGCGAAAGAGCCGGATTATCTGGATATCCCAGCCTTCCTGCGTAAGCAAGCCGATTAAGAATCGACTGGAAGTTGGGCATCTGCGCTCTTTGTGCTAAACTGGCCTCCCGATAGTGGTGTACACTTCGGTTGGATAGGTAAATTGGCGAGATTATACGATGATCAAACAAAGGACTCTTAAACGTATCGTTCAGGCGACTGGTGTCGGTTTGCATACCGGCAAGAAAGTCACACTGACGTTACGCCCTGCGCCGGCAAATACCGGGGTCATCTATCGTCGCACCGACTTGAATCCACCGGTAGATTTTCCGGCTGATGCCAAATCTGTGCGTGATACCATGCTCTGTACTTGCCTGGTTAATGAGCATGACGTGCGGATTTCTACGGTTGAACACCTGAACGCCGCATTGGCTGGCCTGGGTATCGACAACATTATTGTTGAAGTCGATGCACCGGAAATCCCGATTATGGACGGCAGTGCGGCTCCGTTCGTTTATTTGTTGCTGGACGCCGGCATCGATGAACTGAACTGCGCCAAGAAATTTGTACGTATCAAAGAGACGGTTCGCGTCGAAGATGGCGACAAATGGGCTGAATTCAAACCGTACAATGGTTTTTCGCTGGACTTCACCATCGATTTTAACCATCCGGCGATTGATGCCAGCACCCAGCGCTATACGCTGAACTTCTCGGCCGATGCGTTCATGCGTCAGATTAGTCGTGCGCGTACCTTCGGTTTCATGCGCGATATCGAATATCTGCAGTCCCGCGGCCTGTGCCTGGGCGGCAGCTTCGATTGTGCCATCGTTGTTGACGATTATCGCGTACTGAACGAAGACGGTCTGCGCTTTGAAGACGAATTTGTTCGCCACAAAATGCTGGATGCGATCGGTGACCTGTTTATGTGTGGTCACAACATTATCGGCGCATTCACGGCGTACAAATCGGGTCACGCGTTGAATAACAAACTGCTGCAGGCTGTTCTGGCAAAACAGGAAGCCTGGGAGTATGTGACCTTCGAAGACGACGCAAAACTGCCAATGGCGTTCCGCGCACCGTCGATGGTTTTGGCGTAAGCCTGACCATTCAGTAAATTCGACTGGTAACCTGGTACTCTCTCCGACCAGGGAACCAGTCGTTTTTCTTTTATAGCCTCTTCCCGTTATTTTTCGCTGCGATTTCTGGGTAATAATTAGCGCGCGTTCGCTGCTTTATTAAGCGTTTTCCCCGGGCAACAGCCTTCATTCATGCTGCCTCAGCGCGCTATTAATGTTAGTATTTGAGCGCAAAATTATTTCTCCGGGTTGCTTTACCCCGTGGACATCAGGTTGTCCTGCGAAAAACGTTAATAAAGAGACAGCCTGAACGACAACGGGTATACCAAAGAAAGGTAATGAACGTGAGTGGATTGCTGACGCGCTGGCGACAGTTTGGCAGACGGTATTTTTGGCCGCATCTCCTGTTGGGGATGGTCGCGGCCAGCCTCGGCCTGCCTGCGCTAAGCAACGGCCATGAGACCGCGACGCCAGCGAAGGCGACCGCCAGCAACCATAATCCGAGCAAAGTTAATTTCTCCCAGCTGGCGCTGCTGGAGACGAATCGCCGGCCAAACTTTACCGTCGACTACTGGCATCAGCACGCCATTCGCACCGTTATTCGTCATCTCTCTTTCGCCATGGCGCCGCAGGCCTTGCCGGTGGCGGAAGAAGCGTCCCCGCTGCAGGCGCAGCATCTGGCGCTGCTCGACACGCTCAGCGCGCTGCTGACGCAGGACAGCACGCCGCCGGTGGTGTTCCGCCAGGCGGCGTATATCCCTTCCTCATATTCTGCCTTCCGCGTCGGCGCCTGGATAAGCCAGGTAGCGGGGATCCGCGCAGGGCCTCAACGTCTCAGCTGAAAATAACCACGGACTATCCTATTTTTTGTGACTCCGCACCGCGGGGCGTTTGAGATTTTATTATGCTTATTAAAATGTTAACCAAGGTTTTCGGCAGCCGTAACGACCGTACGCTGCGTCGTATGCGCAAAGTCGTCAATATCATCAACGGTATGGAACCGGCGATGGAAAAACTCTCTGATGACGAGCTGAAAGCGAAAACCGCTGAATTCCGCGCGCGCCTGGAAAAAGGCGAAGTGCTGGAAAACCTGATCCCTGAAGCTTTCGCCGTCGTTCGCGAAGCCAGTAAGCGCGTGTTCGGCATGCGTCACTTCGACGTCCAGCTGCTGGGCGGTATGGTGCTTAACGATCGCTGCATCGCCGAGATGCGTACCGGTGAAGGTAAAACCCTGACCGCGACCCTGCCGGCCTACCTCAACGCGCTGACCGGCAAAGGCGTTCACGTGGTGACCGTCAACGATTATCTGGCCCAGCGTGACGCCGAAAATAACCGCCCGCTGTTCGAATTCCTCGGCATGACCGTTGGCATCAACATGTCCGGCCTGCCGGCGCCGGCGAAGCGTGAAGCCTACGCTGCCGATATCACCTATGGCACCAACAACGAATACGGCTTCGATTACCTGCGCGACAACATGGCCTTCAGCCCGGAAGAGCGCGTTCAGCGTAAACTGCACTATGCGCTGGTGGATGAGGTGGACTCCATCCTGATCGATGAGGCGCGTACCCCGCTGATCATTTCCGGCCCGGCAGAAGACAGCTCTGAAATGTACCGCAAGGTCAACAAGATCATTCCACACCTGATCCGTCAGGAAAAAGAGGATTCGGACACCTTCACCGGCGAAGGCCACTTCTCGGTGGATGAAAAAGCGCGTCAGGTTAACCTGACCGAACGCGGTCTGGTGCTGATTGAAGAGCTGCTGGTACAGGAAGGCATTATGGATGAAGGTGAGTCCCTGTACTCCCCGACCAACATTATGCTGATGCACCACGTCACCGCCGCGCTGCGCGCCCATGCGCTGTTCACCCGCGACGTTGACTACATCGTTAAAGATGGCGAAGTTATCATCGTTGATGAGCACACTGGCCGTACGATGCAGGGCCGCCGCTGGTCCGATGGCCTGCACCAGGCCGTTGAGGCCAAAGAGGGCGTGGAGATCCAGAACGAGAACCAGACCCTGGCCTCTATCACCTTCCAGAACTATTTCCGTCTGTATGAGAAACTGGCGGGGATGACCGGTACCGCCGATACTGAAGCCTTTGAATTCAGCTCCATCTACAAGCTGGATACCGTGGTCGTCCCGACCAACCGTCCGATGATCCGTAAAGACATGGCGGATCTGGTCTATATGACCGAAGCGGAAAAAATTCAGGCGATTATCGAAGATATTAAAACCCGTACCGCAGCCGGTCAGCCGGTGTTGGTGGGGACAATCTCGATCGAGAAATCGGAAGTGGTTTCCCGTGAGCTGACCAAAGCAGGCATTAAGCACAACGTTCTGAACGCCAAGTTCCACGCCAGCGAAGCGGACATCGTCGCCCAGGCAGGCTATCCTTCCGCGGTGACCATCGCTACCAACATGGCGGGCCGTGGTACCGATATTATGCTCGGCGGTAGCTGGCAGGCGGAAGTCGCGGCGCTGGAAAACCCAACGCCTGAGCAGATTGAACAAATCAAAGCCGACTGGCAGGTGCGCCACGATGCGGTACTGGCCGCAGGCGGCCTGCACATCATCGGTACCGAGCGTCATGAATCGCGCCGTATCGATAACCAGCTGCGCGGCCGTGCCGGTCGTCAGGGGGATGCCGGTTCTTCCCGCTTCTACCTGTCGATGGAAGATGCCCTGATGCGTATCTTCGCCTCCGATCGCGTATCCGGCATGATGCGTAAACTGGGGATGAAACCCGGCGAAGCCATTGAGCACCCGTGGGTCACCAAGGCTATCGCCAACGCACAGCGTAAAGTCGAGAGCCGTAACTTCGATATTCGTAAGCAGCTGCTGGAATATGATGATGTGGCCAACGACCAGCGCCGGGCAATTTACACCCAGCGTAACGAACTGCTGGACGTGTCTGACGTCAGCGAAACCATCAACAGCATCCGCGAAGACGTGTTTAAGGCGACTATCGATGCCCATATTCCGCCGCAGTCGCTGGAGGAAATGTGGGATATCGAAGGCCTGCAGGAGCGTCTGAAAAACGACTTCGACCTCGACCTGCCAATCAAAGAGTGGCTGGATAAAGAGCCGGAGCTGCATGAAGAGACCCTGCGCGAACGTATTCTGCAGAGCGCGGTAGAAACCTACCAGCGTAAAGAAGAAGTGGTCGGTGCCGAAATGATGCGCCACTTCGAGAAAGGCGTGATGCTGCAGACCCTGGATTCGCTGTGGAAAGAACACCTGGCGGCGATGGACTACCTGCGCCAGGGTATCCACCTGCGCGGCTATGCGCAGAAAGATCCGAAGCAGGAGTACAAGCGCGAATCGTTCTCTATGTTTGCCGCGATGCTGGAGTCACTGAAGTATGAAGTGATCAGCACCCTGAGCAAAGTGCAGGTGCGGATGCCGGAAGAAGTCGAGGCGATGGAGCAGCAGCGTCGTGAAGAGGCCGAGCGCCTGGCGCAGATGCAGCAGCTCAGCCATCAGAGCGATGATGAAGCCGCTGCACAGGATCTGGCGGCGCAAACCGGCGAACGTAAAGTGGGGCGTAACGATCCCTGCCCGTGCGGTTCCGGTAAAAAATACAAACAGTGCCATGGCCGTCTGAGCTAAGGGCTGATAAAAAAACAAAGGCGCAGAGTTCTGCGCCTTTTTTATGGAGCTGATTCAATGAAAAAACTGCAAATCGCCGTAGGGATAATTCGCAATCCAGAAGGCGACATCTTTATTACCCAGCGCGCCGCCGATGCCCATATGGCGAATAAACTGGAGTTCCCGGGCGGGAAGATTGAATCTGCTGAAACGCCAGAGCAGGCGTTGATCCGCGAGCTACAGGAAGAGGTGGGGATTACGGTCACCACGTTTTCACTATTTGATAAGCTGGAGTATCAGTTCCCCGATCGCCACATTACGCTGTGGTTTTTCCTCGTGGAAAGCTGGGAAGGCGAGCCCTGGGGCAAAGAGGGGCAGCCGGGACAGTGGATGGCGCGGCAGGCGCTGGATCCGGCGGCGTTTCCCCCGGCGAATGAACCGGTTATCCGCAAACTTATCGCCCAGGGCTGAGCCCCGGGTCGGGAGACTAACCCAACAGGCGTTGGGTTAGCGTGCCGTCAAATCAGGGCTGCTGTTCGCTCCAGTCATCGCTATCGGAGAGATCGCCCGCGCTGGGGATGCGCTTCTCCTCTGCTGCCCATTCTCCCAAATCGATCAGCTGGCAGCGCTTGCTGCAGAACGGACGATAGGGGCTTTGTTCGCCCCATACCACATTTTTGCCGCAGGTCGGACAATTGACGATAGTCTCTTCTGACATGTTATCTCCTTAACAGCAGGCCAGTTCAAAATCAAAGCGCTCCGGCACGATCCCATACTCACTGTCCAGCGGCAGGAAGCGGATGGCGAAACGGCTCTTATGGCCGGAGATCTGTGGATAAAGCTGGTGGGCCAGATCGAGACGCAGGCGCAGCAGATCGGCATCTTCGCCATTATCCTGATAAAAGCCATTGAGGCTGGTCTGTTTGCGAAACTGCCCGGAGTTACGGATCAGATCGAGGATCAGGCTCAGGGACTGGACCAAAGGATCGAGGCTGGCAAGCCAGCTGGCCACCTGCTCGTCACGATGCGCCTGCGGCATATGGAGCCAGATATGCAGGGTCGGTAAATCGAAGCTGCAGCAGCCGCCTGGGATACTCAGACGCTGACGCACTAGCGCAATCAGGCGATCTTCACGCAGAAACTGACCAATGCGCGGCGCGGCCATCAGGGTGCTGGAAGACTGCTTGAGCTGCTGGCGCAGCGCGTTAATGCGCTCCTGATCGACTCCCGGCACTTCTGCCCAGGACTGGAGCTTACGCTGCTGGCGCTCCAGCTCTTTGACCAGATCGGTACGCACCTCGCCGCGCTCCAGGACATCCAGCAGATCGCCGGCGTTACGGAAAAAATGGAGCGCATCGGCATGGCTGGCAATCATCGGATGGAAAGCCATCTGCTGGATCAGAAATTCGATGCGCAGCCAGGTGCGCATTTTCTCATTAAGAGGATGTTCAAACAGAACGGGGGTATGCATTACGAGTTTTCCTGTGAGGCGGCCTGCGATGCCAGCGTTAAGTACTTTTCGTGCAGGCGGGCAACATCCGATGCCACTGCATCCGGCGTGCCAGTGTTTTCAATAACATCGTCCGCGACGGCCAGGCGCTGCTCGCGCGTGGCCTGGGCGGCAAGAATATGTTCAGCATGTTCGCGGCTGACCTTATCGCGCAGCATGGTGCGTTCGATTTGCGTCTCTTTTGGCACATCGACGACCAGGACGCGATCGGCCTGGCTGGACAGGCGGTTTTCGACCAGCAAAGGTACGACCCAGAGGAGATAAGGGGAGGTGGCGGCCTGCATCTGGCGGCGCGTTTCCTGCTGAATTAGCGGATGCAACAGCGCGTTGAGCCAGGCTTTTTCCTCCACCTGAGCAAAAATTTTTTCCCGCAGCAGACGGCGGTTTAGCGTGCCGTCGGGCGCGATCATCTGTGGCCCGAAGTGGCCGGCAATGGCCTGGAGCGCCGGGGTGCCGGGTTCGACCACCTGGCGGGCGATAACATCGGCATCGATAACGTTAATCCCGAGCTGCGCGAAGGCGTCGGCAACCGTACTTTTACCGCTGCCAATCCCGCCTGTTAACGCGACTGTGTACCCCATATCTTCTGACCCTGAAACGGATTGCTCGTATTTTTTGGTATTCAGACAGCGAGGACGGGCAGTATGCCGGAGAGGCGACAGCGATCTTGTCGTGATGGCCCCGTGCCAACCGGGAGCGCCGTCCGCTATTCTGTTTATTTTAATCAAGCAAATCAAATGGTTAAAAATAATACGCTGGCGGGTGGAGACATAAGCGTTTTTTTCTCCATTCACCAGGTAAATTTATACGATTGTAGCGTAAAAAAAGTGAAAATCGCAGTCTTGCGCGGGTCTGATTCGTGCGTATGATAACGTCACTGGAGTTGTGCTCTTACATTAATGCCATTAACCCCAGGAATTCGCACATGCGTATTGAAGAAGATCTGAAGCTTGGTTTCAAAGACGTTCTTATCCGCCCGAAACGCTCTACCCTCAAAAGCCGTTCTGATGTTGAGCTGGAACGTGAATTCACCTTTAAACATTCAGGCCTGACCTGGTCCGGCGTGCCGATTATTGCGGCAAACATGGATACCGTCGGCACCTTCAGCATGGCGAAAGCGCTGGCCACTTTTGGCATTCTTACCGCAGTACACAAGCACTACACCGCAGAAGAATGGCAGGCGTTTGTCCAGAGCGTATCCGCAGACGTTCTCAAGCATGTGATGGTTTCCACCGGTACTTCCGACGCGGATTTCGATAAAACGCAACAGATCCTCTCTGAGAACCCACAGTTGAATTTTGTGTGCATTGACGTCGCCAATGGCTACTCTGAACACTTCGTTCAGTTTGTGGCGAAGGCGCGCGAAGCCTGGCCGCAAAAAACCATTATCGCCGGGAACGTGGTCACCGGTGAAATGTGCGAAGAGCTGATCCTCTCCGGCGCCGATATCGTCAAAGTTGGCATTGGCCCGGGGTCCGTTTGCACCACCCGTGTCAAAACCGGGGTCGGCTACCCGCAGCTCTCCGCCGTGATCGAGTGTGCTGATGCCGCACACGGCCTTGGCGGCCAGATCATCAGCGATGGCGGTTGCACCATGCCGGGCGATGTGGCGAAAGCCTTCGGCGGCGGCGCTGATTTCGTGATGCTCGGCGGTATGCTGGCGGGCCACGAAGAGAGCGGCGGTACTGTGGTTGAAGAGAACGGTGAAAAATTCATGCTGTTTTACGGTATGAGCTCCGAGTCGGCGATGACCCGCCATGTGGGCGGTGTCGCGAAATACCGCGCGGCGGAAGGGAAAACCGTGAAGCTGCCGCTGCGTGGCCCGGTGGACAATACCGCGCGCGACATTCTCGGCGGCCTGCGTTCAGCCTGCACCTACGTTGGCGCCTCGCGACTGAAAGAGCTGACCAAACGCACCACCTTTATCCGCGTTCAGGAACAAGAGAACCGGGTATTCAACAGCCTGTAACCGGCTGCGCTGGCGCCTGCGCGGTGCCAGCGTTTCTCATCCTCCCGCCCCGCCAATGGCATCGCCCAGGTGAAAAACGGGCAAATACATCGCCACCACCAGGATCCCAACCAGCGAGCCGGTTATTACCAGCATCAGGGGTTCCAGATGCGCAGCCAGACTGTCGGCTCGCTGATGGGTCTGCTCACGATGATGATGCGCCAGGTTTTCCAGCATCTGATCCAGCGCCCCCGCGCTTTCCCCCGTACGGATGAGCTGCAGACACAGCGGTGTAAATCCGCCGCAGCGGCTTAACGCCTGCCAGATCGGATCCCCCTGAACGATCAGCGCGCGGGCCTGCGCCAGGCGCTGGCGCCACAGCGGGCACGACAGGGTCTCTTCAACGCTTTGCAGCCCCTGCAGAAAGCTGATACCGGCGCTTTGGGTTAACGCCAGAACGGTGAATATCAGGCTCAGCTGTTGGCCGCCGATCAGGGGGCCGACGAGAGGGAGCGCGTTAAGCAACTGCTGGCGACGCAGCAGCCAGTCGGCGCGCTGCCGGACCAGCTGGTTGAGCAGCAGCGGGCTCAGCAGAAAGGCCAACAGCAACGGCCAGCCGCGGCTCAGCATGTCGCCTGCCGCAATAACCATTCGCGTCAACAACGGCAGCGGCGTATTGAACGTCTGGTAGATGGCGGTGAATTCGGGAAGGACAAAATAGAGCATTCCAAGCACCACCAGCAGCGCCAGAGTGAGCACGATTAGCGGGTAGCGCAGCGCCTTTTTGACCTTGCCGGCAAGCCGCTGCTGCTCCTGCTGCTGGTTGGCCAGCTGCTGGCAGCAAATATCGAGCTTGCCCGTCAGTTCGCCGGTGCTAATCATCGCCAGATACAGTGGCGGAAAAGCCTGCGGCCACTGCGCCAGTGCGGCAGAGAAGGCTACGCCCTGGGCCAGTTCGCGGCCCAGCGCCTCAAGCAGTGCCTGCCACTGCGCATGCGGTTGCTGCTGCGCCAACAGCGATAACCCTTCCGCCAGCGGTAGCCCGGCCTGCAGCAGGGTTGCCAACTGGCGGATGGTTTCGCTGCTGTAGCGCGGGTGCCACAGGCTTTGCTTCACCGAACAGCGGTGTATAGCCAGCGGCATGATGCGCTGCTGCTGGAGGTGATGCAGCACCTCCGGACGACTGGCTTGCCATAGCATCCCCTGACAAGGAGCGCCTTGTGCATCGACGCCTCGCCAGCGCCAGAGACGCTTAGTCGCCATGGGGGATCCCCAGCACCCGCACCACCTCTTCGAGGCTCGTCAACCCCTGTTCGATAGCCTGACATCCGCTTTCAAAAAGCGTCATCATGCCCGCGGCTCGCGCCAGAGATTCGATCTCAAGGGCGTTAAGTCCCTGGACTATCCCCTGACGTAGCCCCGGGGTGACAGGCAAGACCTCAAACAGCGCCAGACGGCCATGATACCCGTGATAACAGTGTTCGCAGCCTGCTGCCTGCCAGCGCGGCAGCGGGCGGGGCCACAGACTGTGCGGCAGGTCGGCGGCGCTGCCGGCATTGCGCCGGCAGTGGGGGCACAGCTTGCGGACCAGACGCTGGGCGATAACCAGCGAGAGCGCAGAAGAGATCATCCAGCGGGCGATGCCCATTTGCTGCAGGCGAGTGAGGGTTTCGCTGGTGGAATTGGTGTGCAGGGTAGAGAGCACCAGATGGCCCGTTTGAGCGGCTTTCAGCGCGATTTCAGCGGTTTCGGCATCGCGGATTTCACCCACCATCACAATATCCGGGTCCTGGCGTAACAGGGCGCGCAGCACGCTGTGAAAGGTCAGCCCGGCGCGCGGATTGATTTGCGTCTGGTTCATCCCGGCGATAGGGATCTCCAGAGGATCCTCGACGCTACAGATGTTCACTTGCTCCCGGTTTCGGGCCTGCAGGGCGCTGTAGAGGGTCACCGTTTTCCCGCTTCCGGTTGGGCCAGTGACCAGCAGCAGCCCCTGCGGCTGATTCAGCGCCTGGCGAAAGGCCGCCAGCTGAGAGGATGAGAGGCCGAGAGCCTCCAGATCCAGCGCCTGGTCAACCTGATGCAGAAGGCGCAGGACAATTTTCTCGCCATAGCGGCAGGGCAGGGTGGCGATGCGAAAGGAGAGCGGCCGTCCGGCGAGGTTCAGCGCGAACTGACCATCCTGCGGCAAACGATGCTCGGCGATATCGAGATTGGCCATCACCTTGAGTCGTGCGATAACCGGCGCGGCCAGCTCGGGCGCCAGCAGCGGCAGCGCGTGTAGCACGCCATCGACACGCAGGCGGATCCTTAAGTGCGCTTCCGTGGGCTCGATATGAATATCGGACGCCCGCTGACGCAGGGCCTGCTCGAGGATCTGGTTGACCCGCTCGGCGATGTTTTCCGGCCCTGCATTTTGCGCCAGCAGCGCCTGCTTTTCCTGGACTTGCAGGCGCTTATCCATCTGCTCCTGGCTCCAGCATTCAATATCGATCCGTTTTTGCGTCGCGAAACGCAGCGCCTCCATTAGCTCCGTCGGTGGGGTATCGACCACCGCAATGGATATCGTCTGCTCATCGCTGTGCAGCAGCAGGGCGTGATGGCGACGACAGAGAGGGATCAGCTGTTCTGTTTTCATGTTGTCGCCCTCACTTCACCCGGAAGACGTCTTCGCAGGCCTGCTGAAGTGCGCTGTTGTCAGTGATAGTGCAGACCCGCTGCCAACCGGTGACGCCTTCGGCGTTATCCCAGGTCGGGGTCAGGGTGACGCCCAGTCCGTTGAGACTTTCCTGGCCGGTGAGGGTAACGACGCCTTTGGCCACGCTCATGGCGGAGAGGTAGCGCGTGGTTGTTGGCGAGGGGATGCCATTGCTGCCGCCGTCGCATGTCGTCAGGCCGCCATGATCGAGCGCGCAAAGTTCGATTGCCGTCCGGTAGGGGACAAAGGTCTGCAGCAGGTCGGTGAGGGCGGCTTTACGCAGGTAGTTCTGGTAGGCCGGGATGCCGATGGCGCTGAGAATGGCGATGATGCCGATGACCACCATCAGTTCAATCAGGGTAAAACCTTGTTGTTTATCCATAAGTCGCTCCTTGTTGTGACAGGAGCACTGTGACGGGATTCTGGGGGGCAGGCGAGGAGACGAAAACGATCCGGGAAACCGGGTTCCAGGGTTTTTACCGGTATTGCATGGCGCGCAAGAGCGACTGCGAGTCGGGTCGCAAATTCAGGCCTTCACGCCCGGAAGCGTGAAGGCCAAATCCTCAGCGGAAACGCATCGA
Source organism: Klebsiella sp. C239 (assembly GCF_048822715.1). NCBI lineage: Bacteria > Pseudomonadati > Pseudomonadota > Gammaproteobacteria > Enterobacterales > Enterobacteriaceae > Klebsiella > Klebsiella sp. C239. The sequence goes on from NZ_JBMEZK010000009.1 coordinate 95,361, forward strand.
CAGGTCGAGCGCCTGCACATGTTTGGTCAGGGCCCCGACGGAGATATAGTCGACCCCGGTCTCGGCAAATTCGCGGATGGTGTCAAAGGTGACGTTGCCGGAGACCTCCAGCGCCGCCTGGCCAGCGGTGATTTTCACCGCCTCGCGCATCAGGTCGGTGGTGAAGTTATCGAGCATAATGATATCGGCCCCGGCTTTTAACGCCTGCTCCAGCTCATCCAGCGTTTCCACTTCCACTTCCACCGGCACATCAGGATGCAGCCAGAACGCCTTTTCCACCGCCTGACGGATCGAGCCGGAGGCGATGATGTGGTTTTCTTTAATCAGGAAAGCGTCGAACAGCCCCAGACGGTGGTTGGCGCCGCCGCCGCAGAGAACCGCGTATTTCAGCGCGGTACGCAGCCCTGGCAGCGTTTTACGCGTATCCAGGAGTTGGGTTTTGGTGCCGGCCAGCAGGTCGACATAGCGGCGGACGACGCTGGCGACGCCGGAGAGGGTTTGCACAAAGTTCAGCGCCGTACGTTCGCCAGTGAGCAGAATGCGCGATGGGCCTTCCAGCTCGAACAGGGGTTGATCGGCTTTGACCGCGTCGCCATCGGCGACGTGCCAGGTGATCGTCACGTCGTCACCGGCGAGCTGAATGAAGACCTCTTCCACCCAGCGTTTACCACAGAAGACGCCATCTTCGCGGGTAATGACCACCGCATGGGAGCGTGCATCCTGCGGCAATAATTGTGCGCTAATATCGTTGCTGGCGTCGACTTCGCCGCCCAAATCTTCCCGCAGGGAGTGTGCGACAGCATCGGTAATATCGAGATTAATTCGTTCCAGCAGCACGTCACGGCGGCGGTCGGGGTTGTAACGACGAGGCGACATGATAAAGCTCCAGATAGATAAGATTCAGAAGTGGGAAACATGCTAACCTGAACGACGTTTCAGTACCATACACACTTCATCCTTTGGGCCGGCGTGTGGCCCGGAAGCATGAGTTCGCGAAAGGAGATCCCGCATGCAGTTGAACGAGGGATGGCTGGTCGGCGCGCGTCGGGTTCCCTCGCCGCACCATGACTGCCGTCCGGATGAAGAAGCCCCTTCCTTACTGGTGGTGCATAACATTAGCCTGCCACCAGGTGAATTTGGTGGTCCATGGATTGACGCGCTGTTCACCGGCACCCTGGATCCGCACGCGCATCCTTTCTTTGCCGAGATCGCTCATCTGCGCGTTTCGGCGCATTGTCTGATTCGGCGTGATGGTGAAATCGTGCAGTATGTGCCTTTCGATAAGCGTGCGTGGCATGCGGGGGTCTCCTGCTATCAGGGGCGCGAACGCTGCAATGACTTTTCCATCGGCATAGAGCTGGAAGGCACGGATACCCTGGCGTATACCGATGCGCAGTACCAGCAGCTGGCGGCGGTGACGGATCTGCTTATCACGATTTATCCTGCCATCGCCACAAACATCACGGGCCATAGCGATATCGCGCCCGTGCGCAAGACAGACCCGGGACCGGCCTTTGACTGGAAAAAATTTCGTGCGCTGCTCAGCGCGCCGTCAGAAAAGGAGACCTCATGACGCTGTTTACTACGCTGCTGGTGCTTATCGCTGAACGCCTGTTTAAACTGGGCGAACACTGGCAGCTTGATCATCGGCTGGAGGTGGTGTTCCGCCGGATAAAACATTTCTCGTTGCCGGGAACGCTGCTGATGACCCTGGTCGCCGTCGCGGTGGTCTACCTCATTCAGCGCTTGCTGCAGGGGCAGCTGTTCAACGTACCGCTGCTGGTGTTCTGGATCTTGCTGGGTCTGCTGTGCATCGGCGCCGGCAAGGTTCGGCTGCACTATCATGCCTATCTGAAAGCGGCGTCGCGCAATGACAGCCGCGCCTGCGATGCGATGGCCAGCGAGCTGACGTTGATCCATGGCGTCCCGCCGGGCTGTGATGAGCGCGAGTACCTTAGCGAACTGCAAAATGCGCTGTTATGGATTAACTATCGTTACTACCTGGCGCCACTCTTTTGGTTTGTGGTGGGGGGGGCGTGGGGGCCGCTGACGCTTATCGCTTATTGCGTTCTGCGCGCCTGGCAGACGTGGCTGGCGCGCTACCAGACGCCGCATCACCGTTTGCAGTCTGGAATCGATGGTATCCTGCATATTGTCGACTGGCTGCCGGTGCGTCTGGTGGGGGTTGTCTATGCCCTGGTGGGGCATGGAGAGAAAGCGCTTCCGGCGTGGTTTGCATCGTTAGGCGACCGCCATTCGTCGCAGTATCAGGTATTGACCCGCCTGGCGCAGTATTCCCTGGCCCGTGAACCGCACGTGGATAAAGTGGCGACCCCAAAGGCCGCGGTGTCGATGGCCAAGAAAACCTCGCTGGTGGTGGTGGTGATCATGGCGCTGCTGACGATTTACGGCACCCTGGTGTAACGGCCTGCACCCGTACTCTATCTGTCAGGATATCCCACCTGCGGGGCTTTGATTGCCGGATGGCGCTGCGCTTATCCGGCCTGGGGCTCACACCACGCAGGCCGGCAAGCAACAGCGCCGCCGGGCGCTATATCTGACGCCGCGCTTGTCATGTTGCCGGGGGGGCGGCTTCGCCTGACCCGGCCAGGAAAACCCGCGCCCGCGGGCAGCATACCGAACCGCTACAGCGTATCCGCCGGCGGGATGCCGAAGTCGGGCATGCCGTCCTCTCTCCAGGCGACGAGTTTTAGCCGCGTATGACGATTGGGATCATACAGCGGGTCGCCTTCAATCTCGGTGTAATTCCGCGCGTGATATACCAGCACATCTTCCCCCGCCGGCGTTTGGGTAAAACTGTTATGGCCCGGGCCATACTGGCGGTTTTCATAGCTGGTCCGGAACACTGGCTGCGGGGCTTTATGCCAGTTTTCCGGCTGCAGCGGATCGGCCTCCCGGTCGATCCAGAGCAATCCCATGCAGTAGTTTTCATCGGTGGCGCTGGCGGAATAGCTGATGAAAAGCTTATCGCCATGCACCAGCACCGCGGGTCCTTCATTGACCTTAAATCCCCGGCACTCCCAGTCGAACTCCGGCTTGCTCAGCATGACCGGCTCGCCTTTTAGCGTCCACGGGTTGGCCATTTCAGCGAGATACAGGTTTGAGTTGCCCTCGATATGCGGAGATTTTTGCGCCCACAGGTACCAGCGTTTGCCCTGATGGATAAAGGTGGTGGCATCGAGGGCGAAGGTATCGAAAGGCGTCACCACCTGGCCTTTTTCCTGCCAGCGGCCGGTCAGCGGATCGCTGTCGGCGCACTCGATAACGAACATGCGATGCTGGAACATGCCCAGCGCATCCAGATCGTGGGTATGGGTGGCGGCAAAATAGATATACCACTTACCGTCTATCTCATGTAGCTCCGGCGCCCAAATCAGCTGGCTCATCGGCCCGCTTTGCGGTGCGCGCCACACCACTACCGGCTCAGCATCGCGCAACCCCTCAAGGGTTGCCGCGCGCCGGATCTCCAGCCGGTCGTATTCCGGCACTGAGGCAATAAAGTAGTAATGATTCAGGTGGCGCAGAATAAAGGGATCTGCGCGCTGCTCAATAAAGGGGTTTGGCCAGTTGTTCATCAGGCTTTCCTTACGTGTTCACTGGTTTTCAGTTCCTGGTATTCATTCAGCTCGCTGTAGTTGCTGCGGCGCTTCTCTAAATCGCTCTGAATCTGGCGCATCAGGGTGCGGTCAACTTTAAGCAGGCGCACCACGCCGGCGGTGATCAGGTAGCCGACGCCGGGGATGACCGAGAACAGCAGCACGATGCCGTTGAGGGCCGAGGCGCTCTGCGCTTTGGCGCCGGCGTCGTAGCCGTACCATGACAGCAGGAATCCGACCATCGCCCCGGCGACCGCCAGGCCGACTTTAAGGAAAAACAGATTGCCGGAGAAGCTAATACCGGTGATGCGCTTGCCGGTTTTCCACTCGCCGTAGTCGTCAACATCGGACATCAGCGACCAGTGCAGCGGGGAGGGGATCTGATGCAGGATATTGAGCAGGAAGTAGAGCACCATAATCAGCGTGGTGGCGTGCGGATTAAAGAAATAGAAGGCGCAGGAGAAGATCGCCAGCACGATGTTGGTCCAGAAGAAGACCTGCAGTTTGCACCAGCGGTCGGTGAGGACTTTTGCCAGCATGCTGCCAATCATCATCCCGACCACGCCGAGGCTGATAAACAGCGTGGCAAAATGGGTGCTTTGCCCCATCACCCAGGTGACGTAGTACATGGTGGCGGCCATGCGGATAAAGCCCGGACAGACGTTGCATAGCGTGAGCAGCAGGATGCGTACCCACTGGTCATTTTTCCATACGTCTTTGAGATCTTTTTTCAGTTCATCATTGGTCTGCACCGCCGGGTGGATGCGTTCGCGCACGGTGGCGAAGCAGAACAGGAACATACACATGCCGATAAAGGCCAGCACGGTCATCGCCATTTGATAGCCTTTCGCTTTATCGGCGCCGCCGAACCAGTCGGCCATGGGCAACAGCGTCAATGACAGCAGCAGCGTGGCGATACCCACCATCACGAAACGATAGGACTGGCAGGCAACACGTTCTTTCGGGTCGGCGGTCATCACCGTTCCCAGCGAGCAGTAGGGTATATTAATCGCGGTATAGGTAATCGACAGCAGAAAGTAGGTGACAAACGCATAGATGACTTTGCTGTTATAGGTCCACTCAGGAGTGGTGAACATCAGCACGCTGAACAGGGCGTAGGGGAAGGCAATCCACAGCAGCCATGGACGAAAGCGGCCATATTTACTGCGGGTGCGGTCGGCGAGGGCGCCCATGATCGGGTCGGTCACCGCATCGATGACGCGCACCGACAGCAGCAGTACGCCCACCAGCGCCGGCGCCAGGCCGAAGATATCGGTATAAAAATAGTTAACAAACAGCATGATGGCGCCAAAGATGATATTGCATCCGGCATCACCCATCCCATAACCAATCTTTTCTTTTATTGAAAGTCTATTGTCTGCCATGTGCGGTCTCTCCGTTGCAGTATGGAGAGAATTATTGGCTGCTATCGAGAGAATTACGTTGCAGGAACGCGTTGACGATATGGATAAATAAGCTATGGAAGGGAAAGTGTGAAGCAGATAACAATGCTCTGCGCCCGTTATTAAGGGAGGGCGCAGAGCAAAGAGAATTATTGATGAGATGTATTATTGTGCTTTTACGGTGGCGGCGGCTTTCTGTTTAAACAGATAACCCACGCCCAGCACTGCGATCCATACCGGGATCAGCCAAACGGAAATCGCCATCCCCGGGGTCATCAGCATAATGATCAGCACCGCGGCCATAAACAGCAGGCACACCCAGTTACCCAGCGGGTAGAAGAGGGCGGGGAAGCGGGTGGTGACGCCCTGCTGCTGTTTGGCGCGACGGAATTTGATATGCGCGAGGCTGATCATCGCCCAGTTGATCACCAGGGCGGAGACCACCAGCGCCATCAGCAGGCCAAATGCGGATTCCGGCGCCAGGTAGTTGATCAGCACACACAGGGCGGTGACCACGGCGGAGACGAGAATGGTATTGACCGGCACGCCGCGTTTGTCGACGCTGAGCAGCGCTTTCGGCGCGTTCCCCTGCTGGGCAAGGCCGAACAGCATACGGCTGTTGCAGTAGACGCAGCTGTTATACACCGACAGGGCCGCCGTCAGCACCACCACGTTGAGGGCGTTTGCCACCAGCGTATCGCCAAGCTCATGGAAAATCAGGACGAACGGGCTGGTGTCCGCGGTCACGCGCGTCCACGGCAGCAGCGAGAGCAGGACCGCCAGCGAACCAACATAGAAGATCAGAATACGGTAGATAACCTGGTTGGTGGCTTTCGGAATGCTTTGCTCCGGGTTATCCGCTTCCGCCGCGGTGATACCCACCAGCTCGAGACCGCCGAAGGAGAACATAATGATCGCCATCATCATCACCAGCCCGGTAAAGCCGTGCGGCAGGAACCCGCCTTGATCCCACAGGTTACGTACCGTCGCCTGCGGGCCGCCGTTGCCGCTGAACAGCAGCCAGCCGCCGAACAAAATCATCGCCACGACGGCGACCACTTTGATAATGGCAAACCAGAACTCCATTTCACCGAACACTTTCACGTTGGTCAGGTTAATGGCGTTGATGGCGATGAAGAAAACCGCCGCTGAGGCCCAGGTCGGGATTTCCGGCCACCAGAACTGGATATATTTGCCGACGGCGGTCAGTTCCGCCATGGCCACCAGGACATACAGCACCCAGTAGTTCCAGCCGGAGGCGAAGCCGGCAAAGCCGCCCCAGTATTTATAAGCAAAGTGGCTAAACGAACCGGCTACCGGCTCTTCCACCACCATTTCGCCCAGCTGACGCATGATCAGAAAGGCGATAAAACCGGCAATCGCGTAACCAAGAATGATACCCGGGCCGGCGGACTGAATGACGGACGCGCTCCCCAGAAACAGGCCGGTGCCGATAGCCCCGCCCAGCGCGATGAGCTGGATATGGCGGTTTTTGAGGCCGCGCTTCAGCCGATCGCCGTGCTGTTGACCTTCCATATGAAACCTCGTGTGTGGTTATTTTTTGTGTACGTCATCCGTCAGGTTGCTGCTTCACTGCTGTCCCTGCCAGAAAGCATAGCCAGCGAAAATTTGGGCGAAGTGGCCCACTTTTTACCTGAGTGATGGCGCGCACATATTGTTGTGTTTGTGTATTTTTCGACTTCCGTTTCTGTATTGTTTTGTTTACGGAAGGCGATGCAGTAATTCAGAAAAAGGCCTTTCGTCTCAGGGAGAATAGTGGTAAGCGCGTTTGAATGCACCTGCTTTATGAAGGGATGATGACCATGTGTTTAAAAAGACATCAATAGACACATTCAGTATTATTCCGACGCATTGTTCTCATTTGGTTATTTATTCGTATTTACTGCCTTTATATTCACTTATCTGGTCGTTGAATCGGTTCAGATAGCGTAATTTTTCGTTTCCATTAAGTTAATGCTACCTCTTTATGAGTAAACGTAACATTTGTGCAAGGTTACATTTCTGAAATGTTATTTCTGTAAGGTTGTTAAAATGTCCGTGGTTTACTGATTTCAATCAAAACCTGTATGGACAGAAGGTGAATACTTTGTTACTTTAGCGCTACGAACTTTAAATTGGTAAGACCAATTGACTCCGGGCTAATGGCAGAGACAGGGAATATGGCCTACAGCAAAATCCGCCAACCAAAATTATCCGATGTGATAGAGCAGCAGCTGGAGTTTCTGATCCTTGAGGGGACCTTGCGCCCCGGTGAAAAACTCCCGCCTGAACGCGAACTGGCTAAACAGTTCGACGTTTCCCGCCCCTCGCTGCGTGAGGCGATTCAACGCCTCGAAGCCAAGGGCCTGTTGCTTCGTCGTCAGGGAGGTGGAACGTTTGTACAGAGCCGCCTGTGGCAGAGCTTCAGCGATCCGCTGGTCGAGCTGCTGTCCGATCACCCTGAATCCCAATTCGATCTGCTTGAGACCCGTCACGCGCTGGAAGGCATTGCGGCTTATTACGCGGCGCTGCGCAGCAATGATGAAGATCGCGACCGTATCCGCGAGCTGCATCAGGCTATTGAGCGGGCTCAGCAGTCGGGCGATCTGGACGCCGAGTCCGGCGCCGTCGTCCAGTACCAAATCGCCGTCACCGAGGCGGCACACAATGTGGTTTTGCTCCATCTGCTAAGGTGTATGGAGCCGATGCTGGCGCAAAACGTGCGTCAGAACTTTGAATTGCTGTATGCCCGCCGGGAAATGCTCCCGTTGGTCAGCAACCATCGCACTCGCATTTTCGAGGCGATAATGGCCGGGGAGCCGGAGCAGGCGCGTGAGGCGTCGCACCGTCACCTGGCGTTCATTGAGGAAATTTTGCTGGACCGTAGCCGTGAGCAGAGTCGTAGAGAACGCTCGCTGCGTCGTTTACAGCAACGAAAGGACGAGAACTCCGGTTCTTAAGCGCCATTTTTAGAGCGCGGCAACTAAACGCAGAACCTGTCTTATTGAATTTTTGGTTGTTCAAAGGTGAAGAACGAAGAGTTCAATGGGACAGGTTCCAGATTAATCAACGATTAGATAGATAAGGAATACCCCCCATGTCAGAACGTTTACCAAATGACGTGGATCCGATCGAAACTCGCGACTGGCTACAGGCGATCGAATCGGTCATCCGTGAAGAAGGTGTTGAGCGCGCTCAGTATCTTATTGACCAACTCCTTTCTGAAGCCCGCAAAGGCGGGGTGAAAGTGGCTGCTGGCGCATCGACCGGCGGTTACGTAAACACTATTGCCGTTGAAGATGAACCGGAATATCCGGGTAATCTGGATCTGGAACGTCGTATCCGTTCTGCGATCCGCTGGAACGCCATCATGACCGTTCTGCGCGCATCGAAAAAAGATCTCGAACTGGGCGGCCATATGGCTTCTTTCCAGTCTTCCGCAACCTTCTACGAAGTGTGCTTCAACCACTTCTTCCGCGCACGCAATGAGCAGGATGGCGGCGACCTGGTGTACTTCCAGGGTCACATCTCTCCGGGCGTTTATGCGCGTGCTTTCCTGGAAGGTCGTCTGACTGAAGAGCAGATGAACAACTTCCGTCAGGAAGTTCACGGTAAAGGTCTGTCCTCTTATCCGCACCCGAAACTGATGCCGGAATTCTGGCAGTTCCCGACCGTTTCTATGGGCCTGGGCCCAATCGGGGCGATTTATCAGGCTAAATTCCTGAAATATCTGGAACACCGTGGTCTGAAAGACACCTCCAAACAAACCGTTTACGCGTTCCTGGGCGACGGTGAGATGGACGAGCCGGAATCTAAAGGCGCGATCACCATCGCGACCCGTGAGAAGCTGGACAACCTGGTCTTCGTTATCAACTGTAACCTGCAGCGTCTTGATGGTCCGGTCACCGGTAACGGCAAAATCATTAACGAACTGGAAGGCATCTTCGCGGGCGCTGGCTGGAACGTTATCAAGGTTATCTGGGGCGGTCGTTGGGATGAGCTGCTGCGTAAAGACACCAGCGGTAAGCTGATTCAGCTGATGGAAGAAACCGTTGACGGTGACTACCAGACCTTCAAATCCAAAGACGGCGCTTATGTGCGCGAGCACTTCTTCGGTAAATATCCGGAGACCGCCGCGCTGGTTGCCGACTGGACTGACGAGCAGATTTGGGCTCTGAACCGCGGCGGCCACGATCCGAAGAAAGTTTACGCTGCACTGAAAAAAGCGCAGGAAACCAAAGGCAAAGCGACCGTCATCCTCGCCCATACCATCAAAGGTTACGGCATGGGTGATACTGCTGAAGGTAAGAACATCGCTCACCAGGTTAAGAAAATGAACATGGACGGCGTTCGCTACGTCCGCGATCGTTTCAACGTGCCGGTTGCCGATGCCGATCTGGAAAAACTGCCGTACGTAACCTTCCCGGAAGGTTCCGAAGAGCACACCTATCTGCACGCTCAGCGTCAGAAACTGCACGGCTATCTGCCGAGCCGTCAGCCGAACTTCACTGAGAAGCTGGAGCTGCCGACGCTGGAAGATTTCCGCCCGCTGCTGGAAGAGCAGAATAAAGAGATCTCTACCACTATCGCGTTCGTTCGTGCCCTGAACGTGATGCTGAAGAACAAATCCATCAAAGACCGCCTCGTGCCGATCATCGCCGACGAAGCGCGTACTTTCGGTATGGAAGGTCTGTTCCGTCAGATCGGTATCTACAGCCCGAACGGTCAGCAGTACACCCCGCAGGACCGTGAGCAGGTTGCTTACTACAAAGAAGACGAAAAAGGCCAGATCCTGCAGGAAGGGATCAACGAGCTGGGCGCAGGCGCATCCTGGCTGGCTGCGGCGACCTCTTACAGCACCAACAACCTGCCGATGATCCCGTTCTACATCTACTACTCGATGTTCGGGTTCCAGCGTATCGGCGACCTGTGCTGGCAGGCAGGCGACCAGCAGGCTCGCGGCTTCCTGATCGGTGGTACTTCCGGTCGTACGACGCTGAACGGCGAAGGTCTGCAGCACGAAGATGGCCACAGCCATATTCAGTCTCTGACTATCCCGAACTGTATCTCTTACGATCCGTCCTACGCATACGAAGTGGCGGTCATCATGCATGACGGCCTGGAGCGTATGTACGGTGAGAAACAAGAGAACGTTTACTACTACATCACGACCCTGAACGAAAACTACCACATGCCGGCGATGCCGGAAGGCGCCGAGGAAGGTATCCGTAAAGGTATCTACAAACTCGAAACCATCGAAGGTAGCAAAGGTAAAGTTCAGCTGCTGGGCTCCGGTTCTATCCTGCGTCACGTCCGTGAAGCAGCGCAGATCCTGGCGAAAGACTACGGCGTGGGCTCTGACGTGTACAGCGTCACCTCCTTCACCGAACTGGCGCGTGATGGCCAGGATTGCGAACGCTGGAACATGCTGCACCCGCTGGAAACCCCGCGCGTGCCGTACATCGCTCAGGTGATGAACGACGCTCCGGCTGTGGCATCCACTGACTATATGAAACTGTTCGCCGAGCAGGTTCGTACTTACGTACCGGCTGACGATTACCGCGTACTGGGTACCGATGGCTTCGGTCGTTCCGACAGCCGTGAAAACCTGCGTCACCACTTCGAAGTTGATGCTTCCTATGTGGTCGTTGCAGCGCTGGGCGAACTGGCTAAACGTGGTGAAATCGATAAGAAAGTGGTCGCTGACGCTATCGCGAAATTCGACATCGATGCAGAAAAAGTTAACCCGCGTCTGGCGTAAGAGGTAAAAGAATAATGGCTATCGAAATCAAAGTACCGGACATCGGGGCTGATGAAGTTGAAATCACCGAGATCCTGGTCAAAGTTGGCGACAAAGTAGAAGCTGAACAGTCGCTGATCACCGTAGAAGGCGATAAAGCCTCTATGGAAGTCCCGTCTCCGCAGGCTGGCGTCGTGAAAGAGATTAAAGTCTCCGTCGGCGACAAAACCGAGACTGGCAAACTGATTATGATTTTCGATTCCGCCGAGGGTGCAGCAGCCGCTGCACCTGCGCAGGAAGAGAAGAAAGAAGCCGCTCCGGCCGCTGCTGCGCCAGCCGCCGCCGCGGCAGCGAAAGAAGTGCACGTCCCGGATATCGGCGGCGATGAAGTTGAAGTTACCGAGATCATGGTTAAAGTGGGCGACACCATCGCCGCTGAGCAATCCCTGATCACCGTAGAAGGCGATAAGGCCTCTATGGAAGTACCGGCGCCGTTCGCGGGTACCGTGAAAGAGATCAAAATCAACACCGGCGATAAAGTGTCCACCGGCTCCCTGATCATGATCTTCGAAGTCGCGGGCGCTGCGCCTGCGGCCGCTCCGGCACAGGCTGCCGCTCCGGCTGCCGCGGCACCGGCTGCTGCTGCCGGCGCGAAAGACGTTAACGTCCCGGACATCGGCGGCGACGAAGTTGAAGTCACCGAAGTGATGGTGAAAGTCGGCGATAAAGTGGCTGCTGAGCAGTCCCTGATCACCGTCGAAGGCGACAAAGCGTCTATGGAAGTGCCGGCGCCGTTCGCGGGCACCGTCAAAGAGATCAAAATCAGCACCGGCGATAAAGTCAAAACCGGCTCCCTGATCATGGTCTTCGAAGTGGAAGGCGCTGCGCCTGCCGCCGCTCCGGCTCAGGCTGCTGCACCGGCACCGGCTGCTGCACCGGCTCAGGCTGCTAAGCCTGCCGCGGCGCCGGCTGCGAAAGCAGAAGGCAAAACCGAATTCGCTGAAAACGATGCTTACGTTCACGCGACTCCGCTGATTCGCCGCCTGGCGCGCGAGTTCGGCGTTAACCTGGCGAAAGTGAAAGGCACCGGCCGTAAAGGTCGTATCCTGCGCGAAGACGTTCAGGCCTACGTGAAAGAAGCCGTTAAACGCGCTGAATCCGCACCGGCGGCTGCCGCTGGCGGCGGTATCCCGGGCATGCTGCCATGGCCGAAGGTTGACTTCAGCAAGTTCGGCGAAATCGAAGAAGTGGAGCTGGGCCGTATCCAGAAAATCTCTGGTGCTAACCTGAGCCGTAACTGGGTCATGATCCCGCACGTTACCCACTTCGATAAAACCGATATCACCGATCTGGAAGCGTTCCGTAAGCAGCAGAACGCCGAAGCTGAGAAGCGTAAACTGGACGTGAAATTCACCCCGGTTGTCTTCATCATGAAAGCCGTGGCCGCTGCGCTTGAGCAGATGCCGCGCTTCAACAGCTCGCTCTCCGAAGATGGTCAGCGCCTGACGCTGAAGAAATACATCAACATCGGTGTGGCGGTTGATACCCCGAACGGTCTGGTGGTTCCGGTCTTTAAAGACGTGAACAAGAAGAGCATCACCGAGCTGTCTCGCGAACTGACCACCATCTCGAAGAAAGCGCGCGATGGCAAACTGACGGCGGGCGAAATGCAGGGCGGTTGCTTCACCATCTCCAGCATCGGCGGCCTGGGTACGACCCACTTCGCGCCGATTGTTAACGCGCCGGAAGTGGCCATCCTCGGCGTGTCTAAGTCCGCGATGGAGCCGGTATGGAATGGTAAAGAGTTCGTGCCGCGTCTGATGCTGCCGATCTCTCTGTCCTTCGACCACCGCGTGATCGACGGTGCTGATGGTGCCCGCTTCATTACCATCATCAACAACACCCTGAGCGACATTCGCCGCCTGGTGATGTAATCGAAAAAGCCGGCCTGACGGCCGGCTTTTTTCTGATAACCTCAGGCTGTTTGGGATTATCAGCAACAAAGGACAAAATCGTTTGCCGTTTGTTGTTTAAAAATTGTTAACAATTTTGTAAAATACACGCGGATAGAACGTCCCGGTGGACTTGGGCGTAAGAATAATAGCGTCAGACCCGCCGGATATAAATTACAGAGGTCATGATGAGTACTGAAATCAAAACTCAGGTCGTGGTACTTGGGGCAGGTCCTGCAGGCTACTCTGCAGCTTTCCGTTGCGCTGATTTAGGTCTGGAAACCGTCATCGTAGAACGTTACAGCACCCTCGGTGGGGTGTGCCTGAACGTGGGTTGTATCCCTTCTAAAGCGCTGCTGCACGTGGCAAAAGTTATCGAAGAAGCGAAAGCGCTGGCCGAACACGGCATCGTTTTCGGCGAACCGAAAACTGATATTGACAAGATCCGCACCTGGAAAGAAAAAGTCATCACTCAGCTGACCGGTGGTCTGGCTGGCATGGCCAAAGGGCGTAAAGTGAAGGTGGTTAACGGTCTGGGTAAATTCACCGGCGCTAACACCCTGGAAGTGGAAGGTGAAAACGGCAAAACCGTGATCAACTTCGACAACGCCATCATCGCGGCGGGTTCCCGTCCGATTCAACTGCCATTTATCCCGCATGAAGATCCGCGCGTATGGGACTCCACCGACGCCCTGGAGCTGAAATCCGTACCGAAACGCATGCTGGTCATGGGCGGCGGTATCATCGGTCTGGAAATGGGTACCGTATACCATGCGCTGGGTTCAGAGATTGACGTGGTTGAAATGTTCGACCAGGTTATCCCGGCGGCCGATAAAGACGTGGTGAAAGTCTTCACTAAACGCATCAGCAAGAAATTCAACCTGATGCTGGAAACCAAAGTGACTGCCGTTGAAGCGAAAGAAGACGGTATTTACGTTTCCATGGAAGGCAAAAAAGCGCCGGCGGAAGCACAGCGTTACGACGCCGTACTGGTGGCTATCGGTCGCGTACCGAACGGCAAAAACCTCGACGCAGGCAAAGCGGGCGTGGAAGTGGACGATCGTGGCTTCATCCGCGTTGACAAACAAATGCGCACCAACGTGCCGCACATCTTTGCTATCGGCGATATCGTCGGTCAGCCGATGCTGGCGCACAAAGGCGTACATGAAGGTCACGTTGCCGCAGAAGTTATCTCCGGCCTGAAACACTACTTCGATCCGAAAGTGATCCCGTCCATCGCCTACACCGAGCCAGAAGTGGCATGGGTCGGCCTGACTGAGAAAGAAGCGAAAGAGAAAGGCATCAGCTACGAAACCGCCACCTTCCCGTGGGCGGCTTCCGGCCGCGCTATCGCTTCCGACTGCGCAGACGGTATGACCAAACTGATCTTCGACAAAGAGACCCACCGTGTTATCGGCGGCGCGATTGTCGGCACCAACGGCGGCGAGCTGCTGGGTGAGATCGGACTGGCTATCGAAATGGGCTGCGACGCTGAAGACATCGCGCTGACTATCCACGCTCACCCGACTCTGCACGAGTCTGTTGGCCTGGCGGCAGAAGTCTTCGAAGGCAGCATCACCGACCTGCCGAACGCCAAAGCGAAGAAAAAGTAACTTTTTCTTTCAGGCAAAAAGCATAAGCGGCTCCCGGAGCCGCTTTTTTTATGCCTGATGTTTAGAACTATGTCGCTATTCATAAACCGCTACACCTCATACATACTTTGTAAATAGTCACTCAGTAAACTTATAGTCAGTTAACGATATCGATGAGGTGTGTGATGAAACGCTTTTTAACCACTGCGCTGGTCGCAGCAACGTGCTTATCCGGTGTAGCCTGCGCGGCTGACGCCACGATTCCGTGGGCGGATAACAGCGGCGGCACGGAAACGACCCATATCGCGGCGATGGGCCAGGATCTGAATGCCCAGCATCAGCAGGTGACGAAGACCAGTGAAGGGGTATGGGCGGCGAATTCCGGCAGCATCAGCGCTGACGAAGCGGCATTGTCCAGTACGAAACCAGCCTTTGCCGGCGATCCGTCTCTGATGCCCCACCAGGGCTAAGTGAATGAAAACGCCCGATTGCGTATTCGTAACCGGGCGTTTTTTTATGGATTGACCACCTGCCAGCCGGCGTCAGCGTCGGGGGCAAAGCGCGTTATCGCCTGGGCCTTTGCCGCGCTCTCTTCACCGAGATTGGCCTGATAAACCGTATCGTGCTGATCGATCATAAAGCTCATCACGCCGGTTTCCCCCCACGCCACCGGCCACGCCAGCAAGGCGACGCTCTGCTCATCTCTACCGGTGATAATGCGGAAGCGGTAGCCATGGTAGCCGCTGCCGGGTACCGTCGGGCTAAAGGCGGGCCCAAGCGGACTTGGCGCTTCGCCCGGCGAGGTGGGCCAGTACAGACCATCTTTTTTGCCTTCGCTACTGATGATTTTCTGCGCCCAGCGGTGGTTCAGTTGATAGTAATCCTGCTGGGCGTCAACGTAGGCGTGCATGGCGGCTATCGCCGACAGTTCATTACGGCCAATAGCGCGGGTGAGGATCTCCTCTTCGCCAGCGGCCATATCAAAGCGCCAGCCCTGGGATGATTTGACGATGGGGACGGGCAGACGCCATGCTTCGCTACCAACGTCGAGCCAGGCGTTATCACCCTGCTGCACAATCACATGTTTCACCTGCCAGTCGCGCTGGAAGCGGTCGACGGCAGTGGGGTCGATCCCGTCGGGGGGTAAAAAATGCTGCCAGTTATCGCCAAGCACCTCGCTCAGCGCCGCGTCATTTTGCTGGCCGATCGCCTCGGCCAGCGCGCTTGCGGCCTGCTCGGGGGTGGCATATTGCTGCTGGGCGAAGGCGGCAAGCGGTGACAGCATTAACGTGAACAGGGCAATAGGTAATGGGTTTCTCATTCTGCTCATCCTCAGCGGCGGCGTAGTTCATGGTGTTCAGAAAGACGCTCTCTGGCGCCGTCGCGCTGCTCGCGGTTTACGCTGGAAAACTGACGACTCTGTCGTCCCCGTTCCTGCTGCGCTTGCCAGGAGGGGGCGCGGCTTTCGTTGCCGCTAAGGGCGCTGGCGCGCAGATGATTGACCGTCTGCTGGCGCTGGGCGGGCGTGGCGGAATGGAGATGCTGCCGGGGCTGTTGCTGCTGCGGTGTAGCATTCTGCTCGTGGTTCTTAATGGTTTCCCTACGCTGCTGTTGCTGCGGCGTCGGGTTTTTCAACTGCGCTTTCGCCGCATCTCGACGCTGCTGGGTTGATGTCGGCGCGCTGTCGTAACCGCGGTAGTTGCTGCGCTGGGTGGCTTGTTTCAACTGCGCCGAGGCCGCCTGACGCTGGGCATCGCGCGAGGGGGTGTTTGCCGCCAGGTTGCCTGCCGTGGCGGTCGACGCGCTGCGCTGCTGAAGCTGGGTCATTGCCGCCTGGCGCTGCGCCTCACGATCGACCGGCGCATGCTGGGTCGCGCTCAGTCCGCCGGATACGTTGGTCTGATGAAAGCGCTGGGCGACGGTATTATCGGGGTATGGCACGTGACCGCGATAGGCGGGATTGTGCTGCCAGTTTACATGATCGCCCGGCAGGTTTTGTCCGGTAATGCGGTTAAAATTATTCACATTGATATTGATGTTATCGCCATTATGCGAGTAATCCCCGCGGTGGTAGTCGTCATCGTGATGGTGGTAGTCATCATCATCATCCCAGTCGATGCTGCTGAACAGCGCCCAGGTGGTCGCCACGCCCAGGCTGTAACCGAATCCTTTCACGAAGCTATCGGTAAACTGCTCCCCGGGAGGGGGCGGCAGATAGACCGGAGGATAGGCGCTGTTCGGCCAGGTACCATAGACGGTGGAGGGGTTGTAGTTGGGAACATAGACCACCTGCGGGTCGGTCGGTTCTATTTTTATGACCTGGGTCGGCGCAGGCGCCGCCGCGGTAGTGCTTGACGTTGATACGGTGCTGCTTTTCGAAGTGGTGGCCGGCACAGGCGCCGCTGCGGCGACAATCACTTTTTGCTGCGGCGTGGATTTCAGCGTCCCTGTCTCTTGGGCGATGGCACGCAGGCGCTGCACCGAGTCCATCACATCATGCGGCTGGGCCAAAAACGCATTACCCAGATTTTCCACCCAGGGCGGATTCTCGCCCATCATCGCCAGCAGGGCAGGGAAAGCGACAAGCGATTTGACGCTGGGATCCCACGGCTGGCTGGCAACAGCCTGAACGGCGGGATCCCCTTTCATGGTGGGGTTATCCTGGGACCACTGCACCGCCTGCATGACGTTGTCCGGGTAGGTGGAAGCCATCAGCACCTGCGACAGCAGACTGTCCGGGTAGAGCGCGATGGGGGCAACCCACTGGTCAATCTGCGCCTGGGTGTAGGTGGCGGCCACCGGCTGCGCGGCGGCGGGTGCGGCTGGCGTTGGCGCTGGCGCTGGCGCAGGCTGCGCCGTCGGCTGAGTGACCATCTCTGGAGTACGGCTTTGCACATAGAGTGTTCCCGCCGCCGCGAGTAAGCCAGCGCTACAGAGCAGGGCGATAATATGGGGTTTGAACGGCAGTGACATAGAAGCTCCTGACCCAAAAAGTAACCCATCTCGCTAAAGTATCGGCGAAAACGGCGCGTTTGCTGAGTATAAGTAAGCGGTATGGCTTTTTATTGATGATTGTTGGGATCGGCCCATGGTGTTGTACGCGGAAAGGAATTTTTGTCGCGGGATTTGAACAGAAAGCCTGCAATATCCTGCCCTTAACGATTCAGCTAAATTTTAATGTTGCTTTTTTGTAAACAGATTAACACCTTTCAAAAATCCTGCTATGCTGCCGACGCGGTATCGGGCATTTACCCTACAAACTGCTGTCTCACAGGAGCGTGAAGAAAATCGCCCAGCCACTAAATCCTTCAAGATGCGTCAAGGCGGCAAACTGCCAATACCGAAGCAGATTGATTGAAGAGGTGTAGGCCGCATTATGACAATGAGAAGCGAGGAGAACCGTCGTGCTAGAAGAATACCGTAAGCACGTAGCTGAGCGTGCCGCCATGGGGATTGTTGCCAAACCCTTAGATGCAACCCAAATGGCCGCGCTGGTAGAACTGCTGAAAAACCCGCCTGCGGGCGAAGAAGAATTCCTGTTAGACCTGCTGATTAACCGTGTACCGCCGGGCGTCGACGAAGCCGCCTATGTTAAAGCTGGATTCCTTGCCGCGATCGCCAAAGGCGAAACGACCTCCCCCCTGGTTACCCCTGAAAAAGCCGTTGAACTGCTGGGCACCATGCAGGGCGGTTACAACATCCACCCGCTGATCGATGCCCTGGACGACGCGAAACTAGCGCCGATTGCCGCGAAAGCGCTGTCCCATACTCTGCTGATGTTCGATAACTTCTACGACGTGGAAGAGAAAGCGAAAGCGGGTAACGAGCACGCTAAACAGGTTATGCAATCCTGGGCCGACGCTGAGTGGTTCCTGAACCGCCCGCAGCTGGCAGAGAAAATCACCGTTACCGTTTTCAAGGTCACTGGCGAAACGAACACCGATGACCTGTCTCCGGCGCCGGATGCCTGGTCGCGTCCGGATATCCCGCTGCACGCCCTGGCGATGCTGAAAAACGCCCGCGAAGGCATTGAACCGGATCAACCGGGCGTGGTTGGCCCGATCAAACAGATCGAAGCCCTGCAGCAGAAAGGCTACCCGCTGGCCTACGTCGGCGATGTGGTCGGGACCGGCTCTTCACGTAAATCGGCCACCAACTCGGTGCTGTGGTTTATGGGCGACGATATCCCGAACGTGCCGAACAAGCGCGGCGGCGGCCTGTGCCTGGGCGGCAAAATCGCGCCAATCTTCTTCAACACCATGGAAGATGCGGGCGCGCTGCCTATCGAAGTGGATGTGTCAAACCTGAACATGGGCGACGTCATCGACGTTTACCCGTTCAAAGGCGAAGTGCGTAATCACGAGACCAACGAACTGCTGGCCAGCTTCGAGCTGAAAACCGATGTGCTGATCGACGAAGTCCGTGCCGGCGGCCGTATCCCGCTGATCATCGGTCGCGGCCTGACCACCAAAGCACGTGAAGCGCTGGGTCTGCCGCACAGCGATGTCTTCCGTCAGGCGAAAGACGTGGCGGAAAGCACCCGCGGCTTCTCTCTGGCGCAGAAAATGGTTGGCCGCGCCTGCGGCGTTGCCGGTATCCGCCCGGGCGCCTACTGCGAGCCGAAAATGACCTCCGTCGGTTCTCAGGACACCACCGGTCCAATGACCCGTGATGAACTGAAAGACCTGGCGTGCCTGGGCTTCTCCGCTGACCTGGTGATGCAGTCCTTCTGCCACACAGCGGCCTATCCGAAGCCGGTTGACGTCACCACGCATCATACTCTGCCGGACTTCATTATGAACCGCGGCGGCGTCTCGCTGCGTCCGGGCGATGGCGTGATCCACTCCTGGCTAAACCGCATGCTGCTGCCGGATACCGTGGGCACCGGCGGCGACTCCCACACCCGTTTCCCCATCGGTATCTCCTTCCCGGCGGGCTCTGGTCTGGTGGCCTTCGCCGCCGCGACCGGCGTGATGCCGCTGGATATGCCGGAATCGGTGCTGGTGCGTTTCAAAGGTAAAATGCAGCCGGGCATTACGCTGCGTGACCTGGTCCACGCGATCCCGCTGTACGCCATCAAGCAGGGCCTGCTGACCGTTGAGAAGAAAGGTAAGAAAAACATCTTCTCTGGCCGCATCCTTGAGATTGAAGGTCTGCCGGATCTGAAAGTGGAGCAGGCGTTCGAGCTGACCGATGCCTCCGCTGAACGTTCTGCTGCAGGTTGCACCATCAAGCTGAACAAAGAGCCGATCGTTGAGTATCTGAACTCCAACATCGTCCTGCTGAAGTGGATGATCGCCGAAGGCTACGGCGACCGCCGTACCCTGGAGCGTCGTATCCAGGGCATGGAGAAATGGCTGGCGGATCCGCAGCTGCTGGAAGCCGATGCTGACGCGGAATACGCGGCAGTGATCGACATCGATCTGGCGGATATCAAAGAGCCGATTCTGTGCGCGCCGAACGATCCGGATGATGCCCGCCTGCTGTCTGACGTGCAGGGCGAGAAAATCGACGAAGTGTTCATCGGCTCCTGCATGACCAACATCGGCCACTTCCGTGCCGCCGGTAAGCTGCTGGACAGCCACAAAGGCCAGTTGCCGACTCGCCTGTGGGTGGCGCCGCCAACCCGTATGGACGCCGCGCAACTGACCGAAGAAGGTTACTACAGCGTATTTGGTAAGAGCGGGGCGCGTATCGAAATCCCTGGCTGTTCCCTGTGTATGGGTAACCAGGCGCGCGTCGCCGACGGTGCGACGGTGGTTTCCACCTCTACCCGTAACTTCCCGAACCGTTTAGGTACCGGCGCTAACGTCTATCTGGCCTCTGCCGAGCTGGCAGCGGTGGCTTCTCTGCTTGGTAAACTGCCGACGCCGGAAGAGTACCAGACCTTCGTGGCGCAGGTGGATAAGACAGCGGAAGATACCTATCGCTATCTGAACTTCAACCAGCTGGATCAGTACACTGAAAAAGCTGACGGCGTGATCTTCCAGACCGCGGTGTAAAACCAGTCGGTCAGCCTGGCTGACCGTTTGGCTACAAACTCCCCAATGCCCGGTGAACATTGCATCACCGGGCATTTTTATTTCCAAACCTCCTGCCTGTTACGCTTTTTTTCTTTCGGTCTGCTGCGATAATTACTCCATGGGTACAGTGCAGCGGTGACGCATTGCCCTTGCAGAGGAAAAGACGATGGACTACGAATTTCTGCGCGATATTACCGGAGTGGTAAAGGTGCGAATGTCGATGGATCACGAGGCGATTGGCCACTGGTTCAACGAGGAGGTGAAAGACAATCTTGCTCTGCTTGACGAAGTGGAGCAGGCTGCGCGCACCGTGAAAGGCAGTGAACGTTCCTGGCAGCGTGCCGGACATGAATATACGCTGTGGCTGGATGGCGAAGAGGTGATGATCCGCGCCAATCAGCTGGAATTTTCCGGCGACGAAATCGAGGAGGGGATGAGCTACTACGACGAAGAAAGCCTCTCTCTGTGCGGTGTTGAGGATTTCCTGCAGGTGGTTGCCGCCTATCGTGAGTTTATGCAGCAGCGTTGATGACTCGTTGTGCGCCGGGCTGCGGAAAACCGTAGCCCGGCTAAGCGTCGCGTGCGCAGGGCACATCTCCGGTCGCGACGAGTACCTTTCCCCGCTTCCCGCCGGCGCAGAACCCAGGCCCGGCAAGCAAAAGCGCCGCCGGGCATTTGAGGCATTACACGGCAGGAATATTGCGGCCGTAGTAAATCTCGCGCATCTCTTTCCACAGCAGGTCGGTAATGACCTTGCGCTCTTCAGCGGTCAACTCTTCCGGTCGGGTATGGAACATGTAATGCTTAAGGTCGAACTCCTTAAGCAACATTTTGGTATGGAAGATATTTTCCTGATAAACGTTGACGTCGACCATGTCATACAGCGACTTCATATCGTCAGACATAAAGTTCTGAATTGAGTTGATTTCATGATCGATAAAATGCTTCATCCCATTGATGTCGCGGGTAAAGCCACGCACGCGGTAGTCAATGGTCACAATGTCCGATTCCAGCTGGTGAATCAGATAGTTCAGCGCTTTGAGCGGTGAAATAACCCCGCAGGTAGAGACTTCAATATCGGCGCGGAAGGTGCACAGGCCGCCTTCCGGGTGACTCTCCGGATAGGTATGCACGCAGATATGGCTTTTATCGAGATGGGCGACCACGGTTTCAGGCAGCGGGCCGGGGTGTTCGGTCTGGTCGATAAGCCGCGGGTCGACGGGCTCTTCGCTTACCAGAATGGTCACGCTGGCGCCCTGGGGTTCATAATCCTGGCGGGCGATATTCAGGATATTAGCGCCAATAATAGAGCAGGTTTCGCTCAGGATCTCTGTCAGGCGATTGGCATTATAAAGTTCGTCGATATAGGCGATGTAGCCGTCGCGCTCTTCTGCCGTTTTGGCGTAACAGATATCGTAGATACAAAAACTCAGACTTTTGGTCAGGTTGTTAAAGCCGTGCAGCTTCAATTTTTTCAATTTAGTTCACCCCCTTATTTCGCTTCACGGTGCGGACAGAGCATCATGCAGATATTGTGGTAAGGCGAAGGCCGCCGTATGGATTGCCGGATTGTAGTAACGGCAGGTCAGGTTGGCTTTGTGAAAGCGCGCCTGAATGATTTCGCTGGAAAGATGGCGCAGCGCCTCGTTGTCGCTCGCCCAGGCAAAGGTCATTATCCCGCCGTAATAGGTCGGAATCGCCGCCTGGTAGAAGCTGACGTCGCGAAAATAGTGGCTCAGTTTGCGATGGCTACCGACCGCTTCATCCTGCTGCAGGAAGCAGACGCCGTTCTGCGCAACGAAAATCCCTCCCGGATTCAGGCAGCGTTTGCAGCCTTCATAAAAAGCCGAGGTGAAGAGGCTTTCCCCCGGGCCAATAGGGTCGGTACAGTCCGAAATGATCACATCAAACGTTTGCGTCGTCTGGTTAACAAAATTGACGCCATCATCAATCACCAGCGTAAAGCGCGGATCGTCATAGGCGCCGGCGCTATGGTTGGGCAGGTACTGGCGGCAGAATGAGACCACCCCGGCGTCGATTTCCACCATGGTGATGCTTTCGATGCTGCGATGACGAGAGACTTCGCGCAGCATCGCGCCATCTCCGCCGCCGATGATCAGGACATGCTTGGCGTTGCCGTGAGCCAGCAGCGGCACGTGGGTCATCATTTCGTGATAGATAAACTCATCGCGTTCGGTGGTTTGCACGACGCCATCCAGCGCCATCACCCGACCAAAGGCGCGGTTGTCAAAGATGATCAGATCCTGATGATCGGTTTTTTCGTGGTACAGCACGTTATCAACGCTAAAGTACTGACCAAAATGGTCATGCAGCGTTTCATGCCACAGTGGATTATCGGCCACGGTGAGGCTCCTCCTTCGTTAACATCTGTTACACCCGTAAAACGAGTGCAACATCATAGACAACTATAGATGAGGATGCACGGCGGTTATTGCAGCAATGCGGCAGGAATAACAGCACCGCCCGGAGAGGGCGGTGGGGAGACAGGGCTATTTTGCCGGCGCGGGTTGGCTATCCACTATCCGCACGGAATAGACCATGGTGGCGCCTGGGGGGATCTTCGGTGGCAACCCTTTACTGCCATAGGCTTTGTCGGGCGGGACGACTAGCGTCACGGAGCCGTGGTTCTGCAGGCGCTTCAGCGGCCCGCGAAATACCGGGGGATAGGCATCCAGTTTCTGGGTAAGCGCCTGATCTTTCGTCTCCATATCATTGATCACCGTTCCGTCCGTCAGCATCTCTTTGATCACCACGGTCACCAGATCGTTGCCGCTAATTTTTCCTTTACCCGGGTAATCGATACGGCTGTAGACGCCCTCTTTGAAGACCACACCTTTTTTGCGCGCAAACGCCTGCTGGTATTTCTGACCGGCGCTGATGTTTTTCTGCTCGATTTTATTCAGGTTCTGGAAAACCTGCTGTGAAATGTCAAACAGCGCTTTATTACGCTCCTGTTCGCCGAGGCGAAGCTGGCCGCTGAAAGCATCTTCGATGCCCTGCAGCACCAGGCCAGCGTCGACGTTAACTCCCTGAGTGCGACGAGTCGTGAGGACATTAAGCGCCTCTGTACCCATCGAGGCGCCGATGGCGTAAGCCTGCTGTTCACCTGGCGCGCTGAGTTTGGCGGCGGTTTTGCCGGTGGTATTTCTCGGCGGGACCGTCAGCTGCGTCCGCAGCAGCTGGATTTCATCCTCTTTCATCCGCAGCTGGGCGTTATCTTTGTCCGCCTGCAGGCGATAGGCCGCCACTATGGCTGCCATCTCGGGGGGCTCATCTTTTGCCGCCACGGCGGCATCGGCGCGGCTCGATGGCGCTTTCTCCGCCGCGGCGAGCCGGTTAGCCAGCGACTGCTTATCGGCGTTAAGGGCTTTGATCTGGTCGAGGGCGGTCTGCTTCTCTTTTTCCGCCGCCGCCAGCCGGTTGACCAACGGCTGTTTGTCGGCGTTAAGGGCTTTGATCTGGTCGAGGGCGGCCTGTTTCTCTTTTTCCGCCGCTGCCAGCCGGTTAACCAGCGGCTGTTTATCAGCGTTAAGGGTTTTGACCTGGTCGAGAGCAGCCTGCTTCTCTTTTTCCGCCGCCGCCAGCCGGTTAGCCAGAGACTGCTTATCGGCGTTAAGGTTTTTGACCTGGTCGAGGGCGGTCTGCTTCTCTTTTTCCGCCGCCGCCAGCCGGTTGACCAACGGCTGTTTGTCGGCGTTAAGGGTTTTGACCTGGTCGAGGGTGGTCTGCTGCGCCTTCTCTGCCGCGGCGAGCCGGTTAGCCAGCGTCTGCTTATCTGTATTCAGAGCAGTGAGGCTGGCGCTGAGCCGTTTATTTTCAGCTGCGGCTTGCTGAAGCTGTGACGTTAATTGTTGGATCTGCTTCAGCGCGGCGGCCTGACTTTGCTGCAGAGTCGTATTCTGGACTGCGCCTTCTTTTTTAATTAACGCCTCATTTTTCGCGGTGGCGGCGGTTAAGGCGATCTGTAATTCTTTTATTTTGTTATTTAAGGCCGCTTGCTCATTCGCGATGGAGGTTTCTGTGGCCGGAGTGTTAGCAAGCTGTTTTTTTAATTGCTGAATAGTTTTATTTTTTTGCTCAATCGTCGCCTGCTGGCTGACGATTCTTTTTTGCAATTGTGCGGTATTGGGCGTCTTTTTTTTATTATCCGCAGGTTGACGATCGCCTGACGTTTGCTTTGCGGTTGCAGCATCGCTTTTTTCATGCGCCTGGGTTTGCTGCTGGGCGTAGTCAAGAAACGCCGGCGCGGCGCCGGCGAAGAAAGGTGTTGAAAGCGCCAGCGCCGCGACGAGCATCAGCAGGGGCGCGTTGAGGGTCAGCGTGGCGGCTCTGTTCATGGCTGCTTGCTTTCACCCCGCTGTACCAGGCTATCGATTAGCGTTTTCTGAATATCGGCGCACAATTTGATGGATTTAAACTGATACATGGAGTCAATGCCAAGCCGGGTGGGATCCGCCACTTTCTCGCGCACGCTGTTGTATTGTGACGCCGCACGCACTAAGGCATTGAAGTCATTGCTGAGTTTGGTTGCCTGCTGTGGGTTAACCTCTTTTAGCGAGTCCAGCGCCTGTCGGCAGGATTCAATGCGCGCTTGTTCGCTGGCCGCTCGCTCCTGCTCTGCCTGCTGCTGCGACGTTAGCGGGGTGGTGAGCGGTTTTACCTGCTGGCGAGAGGCGGTATTGCTACAGCCGGCTAATAACATAGCGGCAAGTGGAATAATACGAAGAGTCAGCGAGATATTCACAATTTCAGTCCATGAAGTAGATATATTTTCAACGGATTCTAAAAGGCTGCTTTTTATTTTGCAATATATCGTTAGGGATATTTTATTGTTTTTATCTGGCAGGGCTGTTAGTACGGGTTTAATTTATTTATTGGCTTGATGTATTGCGAGGTAGATAAAATTTATTTTGTATAAAATAATAATGGTAAATATTAAAGGCGGGTGAATCGGGGAGAAGCGCGGCGCGTTGCCGCCCGCGCGTGTAATTATTTGACGTAAGCCAGCAGGCTAAGTGAATCGCGGGCCAGCGCTTTACATTTTTTCGCCGTCGGAAGGTTAATGCCGCTGAGATCGCGATAGCTGTCTTCGCCAAGGGCTTTCATGTTGTAGCTGTCGTAGTTGCTCAGGTCCCATTGGTTCTGCTGGGCAAAGAACACCAGGGCGCGACGGATCTGCGTGTTGGGCAGGTTCTGGTAGCCACAGTCGTTTTTCAGAAACACAAAAACCGCGGTTAAATCAGCCATGTCTTCCGCTTCTGATTCGCTGAGCGCGTAGCTGTTGGCGGAGAGAGTAAGCAGGCTGCCGAGTACCATTGTTCTGAAAAGCGTCTTCATTTTTTCTACCGTTAGATCACCGACGCTTCAAATTAGCATACTTCTTTACACAGCGCCGATCTTTATTCTTACTCTTCTGCTTGACCTTCCCGTTACGGTAGGGTTTAAGCTCAAATATTCGCCCGCAGAATAAAAGGATGTGAATATGCAACGTCGAGACTTCCTGAAACTGACCGCCGCGGTCAGCATGGCCAGCGCGTTACCGCTTTGGAGCCGTGCGGTCTTTGCGGCCAGTCGCCCGGCCCTGCCGGTACCGCCGCTGTTGACGGCTGATGCGCGCAACCGTATCGCGCTGACCATCCAGGCGGGCAAAACGCAGTTTGGCGCTTTGAACGCCACCACCTGGGGGTATAACGGTTCGCTACTGGGTCCCGCGCTGCAGCTGACGCAGGGGAAGGCTATCACGGTGGACATTACCAACCAGCTGGCAGAGGAGACGACGCTGCACTGGCATGGTCTGGAGGTACCGGGCGAGGTCGACGGAGGACCGCAGGGGGTCATCGCCCCGGGCGCCACTCGGACGGTGAGCTTCACGCCAACGCAGCGGGCGGCCACCTGCTGGTTTCACCCGCATCAGCACGGGACCACCGGTCGGCAGGTGGCGATGGGGCTGGCGGGGCTGGTGCTGATCGAGGATGAAGAGAGCGGACGCCTGCTGTTGCCGAAGCAGTGGGGAATCGATGATGTACCGGTGATTGTGCAGGACAAGAAGTTTACCGCCGCTGGCGAAATTGATTATCAGCTGGATGTGATGAGCGCTGCCGTCGGCTGGTTTGGCGATACGCTGCTGACCAATGGCGCTCTCTATCCTGAACATGCCGCCCCGCGCGGCTGGCTACGTCTGCGCTTGCTGAACGGCTGTAATGCCCGTTCCCTCAATTTTGCGACCAGCGATAAGCGCCCGCTGTACGTGGTGGCCAGCGACGGCGGTCTGCTGGCAGAGCCGGTGAAGGTCAATGAGTTGCCGGTCTTGATGGGGGAGCGTTTTGAGGTGCTGGTGGACACCAGCGACGGCAAACCTTTTGATCTGGTGACCCTGCCGGTGAGCCAGATGGGCATGGCCATTGCGCCTTTTGATAAACCACAGCCGGTACTGCGCGTCCAGCCGCTGGTCATTCCTGCCTCCGGCAAGCTGCTGGATACCCTGGCCGCTATGCCGGCGCTACCTTCTCTGACGGGGCTGACGCAGCGTCAACTCCAGCTGTCGATGGATCCGATGCTCGACAGGATGGGCATGCAGGCGCTGATGGAGAAATATGGCGATCAGGCGATGGCCGGAATGGATCACAGCATGATGGGGCACGGCGGGATGGGCGACATGGGGAATATGCACCAAGGCGACATGAGCAACATGAACCACGGGTCCGGCATGGATCATGGCATGTCGTCGGGCAAGGGATTTGATTTCCATAACGCCAACCGCATCAACGGCAAAGCCTTCGACATGAATGTGCCGATGTTCGCCGCCGCCAGAGGCCAGTATGAGCGCTGGGTGATTTCGGGTAAGGGCGACATGATGCTGCATCCGTTCCATATCCACGGCACCCAGTTCCGCATCCTGAGCGAAAACGGCAAGCCGCCAGCGGCACATCGTCGCGGCTGGAAAGATACCGTGCGTGTGGAAGGGGACGTGAGTGAAGTACTAGTGAAGTTTGATCATCCGGCGCCGAAGGAGTTTGCCTATATGGCCCACTGCCACCTGCTGGAACATGAAGACACCGGGATGATGTTGGGGTTCACGGTTTAGGGCGGTATAACCCTGGCGCGTGGGAGAGGGGATAAAGACAAAAAAAACGGCAACTTTCGTTGCCGTTTTGCGTTTTATTTCGCCTCATCCGGGAGCGCATAGGCGACGATATAATCGCCCATTTTGGTACCGAACGAGCCGTGACCGCCGGCAGAGATGACAACATACTGTTTGCCATTCACTTCGTAGGTCATCGGGGTGGCCTGACCGCCGGCTGGCAGACGGGCTTCCCACAGCTTCTCGCCGTTGCTCATATTGTACGCGCGCAGGTAGTTATCCGCGGTCGCGCCGATGAACAGAACGTTGCCCGCCGTGGAGATCGGACCGCCCAGCATCGGCATACCCATGGTGAATGGGAGTTTAACCGGCATCGGGAACGGCAGGCTGTCCTGCGGGGTACCGATACGTTTTTTCCATACCACTTCGTTAGTTTTCAGATCCAGCGCGGAGATATAGCCCCAGGCCGGCTGTTTGCACGGCAGACCGAACGGTGACAGGAACGGGTTCAGGGTGACGCCGTACGGGACGCCGTACTGCGGCTGCACGCCGGACTCGGTGCCTGAGCCTTTCGCATCTTTCGGCGGCTCCATTGGGTTGCCCGGGCCGCGTGGGATCAGTTTAGAGACGAACGGCAGCGCCATCGGGTTGGCGATAGCCACCTGACGGTTCGGATCGACGGAGATACCGCCCCATTCAAACATCCCCAGGTTACCCGGGAAGACGAGGGTGCCCTGCTCAGATGGCGGGGTGAAGATACCCTCATAGCGCATCTGATGGAAAATCACGCGGCACACCAGCTGGTCGAACATGGTGGCGCCCCACATGTCCGCCCCGGTCAGATCTTTCTTCGGACGGAAGCTCAGATCGGAGAACGGCTGGGTTTTGGCGACGTAATCGCCTTTGGCGGCGCCCTGCGGAACCGGTTTTTCCGGGGCCGGGACCACCAGCTCGCCATTACGGCGATCCAGCACGAAGATGTTGCCGGTTTTCGCCGGAGCATAGACGACCGGCACGGTTTTGCCGTTGACTTCAATGTCAGCCAGCGTCGGCTGGGAAGGCATGTCCATATCCCACAGATCGTGGTGGACGGTCTGGTAGCTCCAGGCCAGCTTACCGGTGGTGGCGTTCAGCGCGACAATCGAGCTGGCATAGCGCTCTTGCTCCGGCGTGCGGTTACCGCCCCAGATATCCGGAGTGGTCACGCCCATCGGCAGATAGACCAGATCCAGTTTGGCGTCGTAGGCGGCAGGCGCCCAGGAGTTGGGTGAGTTGAGCGTGAAGTGATGCTCATCGCTTGGGATGGCGTTCGGATCTTTCGCGCCCGGATCGAAGGCCCACAGCAGTTTACCGGTATTCACATCAAAGCCGCGGATCACGCCTGACGGCTCGCGGGTAGAGAAGTTATCGGTAACTGCGCCGGCAATCACGATGGTCTTATCGGTGATAATCGGCGGGGAAGTGGGTTCATACATGCCCGGCGTGGTCACCGGCATGTTGGTCTGCAGGTTGAGAATACCTTTGTTGGCAAAGGTTTCGCACAGCTTACCGTTGTCGGCGTTCACTGCGAACAGGCGACCATCGTTCACCGGCAGGATAATGCGGCGCGGACAGTCGGCCACGACGTCGGCAGGGGCGTTATCCGCTTTCGCTTCGTGATACGAGACACCGCGGCAGGTGACGTGCTGGAACGACGGGTCGGCGTTCAGCTGCGGGTCAAAATGCCACTTCTCTTTACCGGAGGCGGCGTCAAGCGCGAACAGACGCTGGTGGGCGGTACACAGGAAGAGCGTGTCGCCGACTTTAATCGGCGTCACTTCGTTAGTGATTTCACCCGGATCGTTCGGCTGTTTCAGGTCGCCGGTGCGGAACACCCAGGCTTCCTTCAGGTTCTTCACGTTGTCGGCGTTAATCTGCTTCAGCGGGGAGAAGCGCTGGCCTTCCTGGTTGCGGCCATAGGCCGGCCAGTCGCCGTCGGCAACGTTGGAGATCGGCGCCGCCGGGGTGGCGTCGGCGCTCAGAGTGCCGTTGATCTCCTGCGGGTCGTTAAAACCGGCCCAGGTCAGCATGCCGCCGCTGATCAGCAAGGCGACGACCAGCGCGCCTACGGCGCCAGCGGAAGGCACCGGCAGACGACGCCAGACAAAGGGCAGGATCAGCCAGATACCAAAGAAGACGAGGATATCGCTACGCGGCGTCAGCGCCCAGAAGTCGAAGCCGACTTCCCAGACGCCCCAGATCATGGTCGCCAGCAGCAGCGCGGCGTACAGCCACAGCGCAGCGCGCTTGCCGCGGAACAGCATCACGGTCACGCCCAGCATCACCAGACCGGCGACGGGGTAGTACCAGGAGCCGCCAAGCACGACCAGCCATGCTCCGCCGATTAAAAGATAGAGGCCGCAGAACGCTGCAAATAGCGCAGTCAGCGTCACCAGGAGCCTTGATTGTTGAGACTTTGTTTCAGCCATAGAAAGTTACTCATGTGTTTGTTAATTTTTTAACTGCAATTAATTATAGGATTTAACAAGTGTGATCGGAATCACAAATATGGCTTTATTAATCCCTGCACCGCAGATTTCTTTTTGCTGGTATACTGGATGGCTTGCCGGTCATCGTCGGGGCGAAAGCAGCGGCTTTGATGATTTATATTTAGAATCAAATGGTTAGTCTTATGAAACATACTGTAGAAGCAAAATACTTCTTGTTTTCATGCTTTTGCATGATTTCGTGAATTATCAATTTTGATTTTTATTATCAGTAGGATACGATTATTTTTGTTCGTATGTTTATGCGGTTTTTCGATTGTAGCAACGAACGGTGTATCAATCGGTGTATCAATCGCAATCAAGAATCCAGGCAGGGCGGGCTATGGCGGGCACTAACAAGCTAAGTGATAAAAAGCTCAAGGCACTCCAGGCGGCCAACCGTGATGCGCCAGAAATGTATGCAGATGGTGAAGGTTTAAGCGTCAGGGCATCAAAACAGGGTCAACTGAGTTGGGTATTCTCTTACCGGTTGGGTGGAAGGGGTAGCAAACTCGAACGTTTAACGATTGGCCGTTACCCTGATTTGTCGCTAAAAGCTGCAAGAGAAAAGCGGGAAAAGTGTCGCCAGTGGTTGGCCAATGGTCTTGATCCAAAAACAGAGCTTGCACTGAGCACCGAAGAAACGCTTAAACCTGTGACAGTACAGGATGCTCTCGAATACTGGCTGGTGAACTATGCCAGGAGAAAGCGCAGCGATGAAGAACTGGTAAGGGCACAGCTACGTAAGCATATTTACCCGCGCCTTGGTCGTTATCCGCTCACCAGATGTGAAACCCGCCATTGGGTGGCCTGTTTTGATGAAATAAACCTGACCAAACCCATGACCGCCGGCCGCATGTTTCAGATTTCTAAACAGGCGTTACGTTTCTGCAAGGTTCGCCGCTATGCCGCCAGTGATGCTCTTGCCTTTCTTACCATTCAGGATGTAGGCCAGCCATCCGGCCAACGTGACCGCGTATTGTCAGATAGCGAGCTGGCTGATGTGTGGCGCTCCACAGACAGCGATGATCAGCAGCCTTACTATTCACGTCTTCTCAAAATGCTAGTGCTGTTTGGTGCACGAACGATGGAGGTTCGCCTCTCTCGATGGTCAGAGTGGGATTTTTCCTCATGGATTTGGACAGTACCGAAAGAGCACAGCAAAACTCGCGAGAAAATAGTTAGATCGATACCTGAAGCAATACGTCCGTGGCTGGAAGAGTTAAAACGCGAGACAGGCAAAACGGGACTACTGCTGGGAGAAGATCGCACCCGTCAGGCTGTATCATTGAAAGGGCGCAGGCTTTATAAAGATTTCCACCATAACGAGCCTTGGACGCTTCACGATCTGCGTCGCACGTTCTCCACGGGGCTAAACAATATGGGCATAGCACCGCATATTGTAGAACTGCTGCTGGGTCATGCCCTACCGGGCGTCATGGCTATTTATAACCGTAGCCTGTACTTGCCGGAGAAGCTCGATGCTCTGAACAAATGGTATGAACGCTTGGAGCTTCTTGCGGGTAATCATCAAAATGTGGTTCTGTTACCTGTAGCGAATAGAGATTAAACTGATATTGCGGGTCTAGGTCGGCCAACCGAAAAGCGGGAAACCCTACCCGCCTGGCCCGCAAGTTATTTAGGGGCGTTGAGGGTGACGATATGGGAATGCCATTACGTGAGTATTATACATTATCTCGGGCAGCTGAATCACTTCATTGCAAAGTAGAGGATTTAATTCACTGGGCATCAGTTGGGGGGATTAATTTATATATTCCAATAGAAGAAGGTATGGGTTATGTTCATTTCGTTGATGAAGATGGTCAATTAAGTATCGATTTTATGGAGGGATTTATTGCTAATGATGTTTTTTCAACTGTTAGCGCTCTTTTTCGTGAGGATAATAAATATTATTCTGACTTTTTCGATAAAAATCCTCCATTAGATAATGTAGTGCCGTGTATATTTTCGGGGCTGTGGGCGTTGCCACGATCTGCATATTATATGGATAGTTTATATGAGTTTAAACCGGGGATTTTTGATCTGTGGCTGTCTTCCAGTAGAAAAATGTTTGTTTTGTTTGAAGATTCTGAAGTTTTTAGTATTAATCCTGATGCTTTGCTGATCATAAAGAATGACTTTAAATTAATTTTAAATAATAAAGAATTTGATGATTTGCCTAATTATTTTAACGGAGGGGTAAATAAGATTGAAATTAGAAATGAGACAAATATTCGCTCTGAGGCTGCACAGGAACGTCATGCAAGAAATGAACTATTAATTTTAAGTGCAGCAATAAGATTCAAAGAAACAAATTCGGATGTTTTCAATGAGGAATGCATCAAAAAAGACGGAAGTTACAACTTTTCAGCTTGGGCGAGAGCTGTTGCCGACAGGGTGCACTTGTTTCCTAACGGGCAGTGTCCAGTTAAGAGTGTTGAAACAATCACGTCATATATCAGCAAGCATTTTAAGTTTTGATCGTAGTGGCCTCTAAAGATTAGAAGGGGTGTTTTAATCATTAGATTACCCTCTTTAAAGCTATAAGCACCAGTCTAAAACTTTGAAGCCATTTTCATTAATACCCGTTAGCTAAATACTGCCTCCGCAAACTTCAAAACAGTGGAGGCAACATGCCAAATATCACCTTTACCCCACCCAACCCCGAACAACGCCGCACTCTATTGGAAGAGTATGGCTTTAAGTTCGACCGCCGCATTCGTGAAGATGAATGCAACGAAATCACCAGCCTTTCCCGTTCCAGTCGCTGGAAGATGGAGCAAGAAGGCCGCTTCCCTCCGCGTTGCCACTTTGGCCGCAATAGCTGCGCCTGGCTTTTGTCCGATGTGCTCTGGTGGGTTCGCAATCCTCCTGCAGTACCTAACGTCAATAACCCATATAGCCGTAAATCGGCCTAGCAGAAGATTAATGCAACCACACGCAACTTCGTCTGATCAGCGAAAAGAAATTTTGTTGCGTGTCGTTGAGTTAAAAATATTACAGCATACCTAACGCTGTCGCGGCGGCTCTGAATAACAACTTTTGGAGCGATAGAAATGACTCAGAAAAAATTTACTGCCTTAACTGGCAGCGGCCAGACTCACCCTGAAACCGGCAAAAAGGCGAATTTCACGGCAAATGAAAATGATATTTCGGTAATTAAATTTGAAGGACGCACAGTCAGGATTGTGAATGTCTTCGGTGAGCCGTGGTTCGTTGTCTCTGATGTATGCCAGGCGTTGGAAATCAGCAACCCTACCAGTGCCGTTGCCTCTCTGGATGGTGACGAGGTAATGACCCTAACTTTAACTGAGGGTCATTCGGGTAAGCGTGGTGGAGCACGTAGCTGGAATATGGCCGCAGAATCCGGCTTCTATAAACTGATTGCCCGCAGCCGCAAGGCATCCACTGCTGGGACGTTCGCCCACCGCTTCAGCAATTGGGTATTCCGCGAAGTTATCCCGTCCATACGTAAAACCGGTTCATACGGCGTCCCGTTCTCATTCCTGAATGACTTCAGCCGCCGCAAGGATCAGTACACAAAGAAAGCCAGTAAGTGCGGTAGTGACCTACAGGCGTGCAAAGGAGAGAAAGCCCGTCTTGAGATGGAAGAAATTGGATTATGGAGAAAGTATCAACCCGGATTGCTGGAGGGAATTGAAGATGATGCATAAAACAAAGGCAGCTTTGCAGAGCTGCCAATGTCACTACCAAATATTTAAGCAGAGCCAGGATATCACATTGATTGTGGTGGTCAATTACAGAGCTAAATTTTTAGCTCTGTGGGCTATCGTCAGTGTGGGAAAAATTCCGTATATCCGTTACCAAGAATTTGAGTCTCACTATTTTCTAGATGCCATCAAGCCATTCTTTTATCCGCTTGAGGCGGGGCAACAGGACCTCTGGTTTAGAGTAGTCTTTATAACCAAATTCGCCGTGTTCAATATGCATTTCATCATCTGCAGATGCGAATATCCTATAACTGATTGGGTCTGTAGCGTGAGCCTTATCGGTTCTAACAATGAAGGGGGCAACTGCAACCTTCATTTGGTCAATAGCTTGTTCTCTGGTAAAGCGATTCTTCTTCATTACTCTGATACTCCACCTGAAGTTTTGTTCTGCTTACGCTGGCGACGTTTGATCTCACCTTTGGCTGCAGTTACGAGAAAACCAGCGGTGCTTTCGCCTTCTTGCTTCAAACTTTCAATATCTTCCATCACATCATGGGGGATTCGAACTGTAGTCATTTGTGACTTTGCGTTCTTCGCACCGGTTGCCATTACTGAAACTCCTTGTGTTAGGTGTATTTCAGTATACGCAAAAAAAACAAAAGAAAAAGGCTTGAAGTGTATTTCACTTTGGGCTAGCTTGAATATCAGAGGTGAAATACACCTTGTAAGTGCGAAGCCCGGCAGTGCTAGGAACACTAACCGGGCCTCTAACCACAAACCGTTAGTCGAGGTAACAGTTATGGCTGGATCACAGCATACCCAAACTCGCCCTGAATTTACATGGCGTTTTCTCTCCACTTCCGAGCGAAACCCTACTGCAAAGCCGTTGGTTATTTACGTCAACGCATCCAGTGAGCAGGAAGCCCGCGACACCATGCCCGGCGTAACCCTCATTTTTGCCGCCCGCCTTCCATTTCATGCCTTTCAGGTGATGGAGGTGGCAGTATGAATATTGCTCAAAGAGCTCGAATCCTGGAACGTGTAAATCAGGTCATTGGACGTACAGAGAGTATTGTGCCTAATACTCCAGAAAGTAATTCACACGATCGTTTATTGCGGATAAGCGCGGGTCTCTTACACCTGTTAAATGAGGTCCTTCCTGGCATTGCCAATACGACTGAACGCGACGAAATAGAAGAAATAGCAGTGTGGGTAGATGCCATGCATTCCATCACGATGATAGAAGCGTTAGATGCAAAATCACTGCCTCCCACAACCGAGCCAGGCTTTCGCAATGAAGTACCTGCGCCGACATTCCCTTCAGGTCAGGAGGTTCGTCATGAGTGAATTAACCGTCCAGCAGGCTGCTGATAAAGCATATCAGGCAGAAATTATTCTCGCCCTGATGCAGGGAAAGTCGGCTGTGCGCATGGAAGATAGCGAAATTGACGCGCTGATCGCGATAGTTAAAGACTTGATCGGCGATGTAGGTGGTTTTCTGGGAGAAGAGGAATCACGTACAGAACGGGAGGG
This sequence comes from Klebsiella sp. C239, assembly GCF_048822715.1. Lineage (NCBI taxonomy): Bacteria > Pseudomonadati > Pseudomonadota > Gammaproteobacteria > Enterobacterales > Enterobacteriaceae > Klebsiella > Klebsiella sp. C239. The sequence goes on from NZ_JBMEZK010000009.1 coordinate 130,519, forward strand.
TAAAGCATGAGACATTTACCCCTTATTGATGCGACCTGCCAGGTTGAGCAGGCCCAGGCGGTTTTATCTCTTTGGATGGAAAGAATCTCGAAAGATTCAGATCCAGACCTTCCGCGTCTCTTAGGTTCGCTCATGACATTGTTAAATGGCGTACCGGAATCCATGAACGAGGCAGAAAGTGCGCTACATGATTATGTTATGCGTGACTTTAGGGAGGGCAAATCGTGAGTAATTTATATCTGCTCCCGAAAAAGTCGGTAAATACCGATTTATGCCTTGGGGAGGTACGAAATGTCTAGGCTCGAAATATTGACCCCGAAGAAGGCGAAATCGCGAACTTTACAGCTTTCAACGCTACTTATGGTGATTTCAGAGAACGCTGTGCAGGAGCATGAAAGACAGCAGTTGGTTGAGCTTGCTTACGACATTTCGTGTGAGCTTGCTTCCTTCATGCTTGATCAAGAATTGCCGGAGGTAGGCCATGCATAACCCGGCAGAGTTAAACGAATCGCTTGAAAGGCGTATAGACCTGCTGACTGAAAAGGTGCTGTTCCTTGAGCAGCAGGTTAAATCACTGACTGACAGCCAGGGGGGAGAAATACCCCCGGGTATGGCGCCGGTATCTACTCTGGCCGCTGAGTTCGGTATTTCCACCAAAAAGGCGGAAGAGCTGGCGAAAAATACTGGCGTGATGATGGTGAAGTTAAAAGCGGGTGGCTTTGTTGCGCCGGAAGAGAAATTCAGGGAAGTGGCTAGGCAGGTGTTGCGTAGCGCTAAACGTAAATACGGATCGGCATACTGGTATCACCCGTTGTTAGGCAAATTCCAGATGAGTGGAGGGATCCCGAAGTGACAGACACCGTAATCAAACCAGAAGAAATTTCCGACGCGCTCTTTTCCTGCGTGTATTCCTGGGTCAATGGCCATGCCATCGACAAGAAAGGGGCAGATGCTGCCGTAGCACGCCACCGTGACAGTACTTCGCCTTATGGTGTTCTGGCGCGTCGTCTGTGTGAATTTGTTGCCGGTAGTGGCCCAACTTACGAAGAATTATGTGATTTGGGTCTGGTATTGACCGATGCCAGCAGACAAAAAGAAAACCGCATTGCGCTGGTGGCAGAGGTTATCGGCGATGAGGTTAAACAGCTTCTCTGTGATGCAGAGCGGATTAACCGGATATTTCCGCAACCGAAGCCGGAGAAAAAGAAGCGTGTCACTGATGCGGCCACGTCCTCACTCAACCAGATGGGCCCAAGTCAGCGCGGGGAGGTGCTTCTTGATCACTATGGTGGATTACTGGCGCTTCACCAGGAATCGGACACAGTACACCACTATAACGGGGTGATATGGACGCCGATCAGCGATAAGGCGCTTGCCCGCCAGATGGCGGCAATATTTATTGAGGCTGATGCGCCATATTCCATGACGGCCATGAAGAATGCGGTCGATACGATGAAGTTGAGCCTGCCGCCGATGGGAGCCACAGAACGTAACCTGATTGGCTTCTCTAATGGTGTTTTTGATACCCGGAAGGGGGTATTCCGTCCCCATCAGAGAGAGGACTGGTTACTGGTCGCCAGTGAGGTTGAATTCGGGAAGGTGACTCAGGGGGAGACACTTGAATCCCATGCGCCTAACTTCTGGCGCTGGCTGCAGCATGCTACCGCAAGAAATGACAGAAAAGCGTCACGACTGCTTGCCGCGCTTTATATGGTGATGGCTAATCGCTACGACTGGCAGTTGTTTCTTGAAGTAACGGGCCCTGCCGGCAGTGGTAAAAGCGTTATGGCTGAAATCTGTACCATGCTGGCGGGTAAGGGCAATACGCAGTCGGCCAGCATGTCAGCGCTGGAGAATCCCAAAGAGCGTGAGTTGCTGGTGGGGTATTCGCTTATCGTCATGCCCGATATGACTCGCTACGTAGGCGATGGCGCAGGGCTGAAAGCGATAACCGGCGGGGATAAGGTATCAATCAACCCGAAGTACAGACAACCCTACTCGATGCGTATACCGGCTGTCATTCTGGCGGTTAACAATGATGCCATGCGGTTCAGTGATATTGGTGGCGGGATATCAAGACGGCGGGTGATTTTTAATTTTTCAGATGTGGTCAGTGAGGATCAGCGTGATCCAATGCTGGTGGAAAAAATCGAGTCGGAACTCCCTGTGATTATCCGCCACCTGTTAACCCGTTTCGTGAAACAGGACGAAGTGAAACAGCTTTTGCGTGAACAGCAACGTTCTGATGAGGCGATGGAGGTTAAACGGGGTACAGACCCGATCATAGACCTGTGCGCAGCGCTGTTTTTTATGGATGAGGCCAAAGGACTGATGATGGGAGGCGGTCATTATTCTGCGCTGGAGCCGAGGAAATACCTTTATCACCTCTATCTGGCCTTTGCTGAATATCACGGCATTAAGCCGCTGGCGGTCACGAATTTTGGCAAAGCGATAACAGCGGCAGCGCGGGAATATGGTCAGGAATATCTCACCAGAACGATCAAGGGGAGGCGGCAGACCAATGTCGGTATAAGTGAGCTGGCTGATGAGTTTATGCCCAGAGCATACGGCTCTGAACAGCCAAAAGACGAAGAATAGAATTTTTAAAAATCATTACTATCTACCCAACGGTTGAAGAAGGATGATTAAGTAATATAAAACAGTAAGTTAAGTGAGGTAGATAGCATGAGAATTACTATCTACCTACTGTCTACCTGCTATCTACCTTGTCTACCCAATGGGTAGAGAGAAAAACCCTCTGGGTAGACAGAGGGTAGGTAGTAAATTAATGCTATCTACCCGCCTGAAACCCGCGCCATTACTGGGCTGAAAGCAATCAGGTAGATAGGGTAGAGAGAAAAACTCAAAACTTTTAATTTTTATATCTCATTAGAGAAAACTGAGGTGAAAAAATGCTGGAAGCCGGAATGGTTGAGAAGAAATCAGCAGGTAGCGCAGCCCCTCTGGATGCGTGAGGCTGTAGAGGCAATAGATAAACAGTTCGGCACGGGCTATGCCAGTGCACACCCTGAGCTGGTGGCGGGGTTCATGCAGGCAGCAGCTATTGATCAGGCGGGAATGTATATCCGGTCACTGGTGGAAACTCTGGATTTATGGCCCGGTTCGTTGACATAAAGCACGGAGCTGGCCGTCGAACGTCTAAATGCCTGCTTTCTAACGCTGCTGAGGTCCTGCAAAGGACCTCGTAGATTACAGCACACAGGCGACTCGTGGCCGAACTGGAGATCCAGGCAACGAGAAAAGTTAGAAACATGCTCTATGGTGGCCAAGGGGACTTTCAGATGTAAGTATGGAAAAATGATTGCTATAACTGATTGAGTATATAGTAGATACATTGATATAACATGTCTGTGCCCATGTAAAAGAGGTGTGTTTATGCATGAAAGAAAAGTTGGAAATATAGGGCAGGGGGATTTTATAAAACTCTGCGGTGATGCAGGTTTAGCATGTGGGACATCTCAAGGTGATGATTGCGCTGGATGGGATTTTTTTGTGGATTTCCCATTAAAACAACATGACAGCATATTGATTGATGGAGATGATCGGGCTATAGAATGTAAAGTGCAGGTCAAATCAAGTGACAATAAGAATAAATCCGTTCAGGTTAAATTATCAAACTTGAAGCGTTTTTGCGATTCAACTTTACCATGTTTCTTTTTTATTGCAGAGTATAATGGGAATATAAATCCAGACAATATATATCTTGTTCATACAGACGATGATTTGATTTTTAAAATACTTAAAAGGCTTAGAGAAAATCAGGCGGGAGATAAACTCCCATTAAATCACATAACAATGAACATCCCTTATGGTAAAAATGATGAGATAAAAGAATTCTCAGGTAAGGCTTTGAAGGAAAAAATAGAGTCTTACGTGAATGAAGGAATGAATACCTACGTCAAAAGAAAAGAAAAACAACTAAAGACACTTGGGTATGAAAAATTGAATTATGAAATGAAATTTGAAATAGATTCAAGCAGTGAACTCATGTCACTTGCAAGAGCCTCTCTTGGCTATCCAGAGAAGATTAATATAAGAAATATGGTTTCATGGAGTAATAGGTTCAATATAAAATTATTACAAGAAGAATTAACTCAAGAAAAAGCAATTATAGAAATATTGAATGTTCAACCAGTCACAACTGGTGAGGCGGTTTTCGAAAGTGCTGGTGAGACCGTGTCTTTTCCATGTGAATATTATTTTTCACCTTTTTCAAAAAAAGCATCTAATGCTCCAGTGCTTCGCGCCAAATGTGATAATGTCGACATTTTATTCAACAGTGACAATGTAGGCACGAAAGTTACATTTTTGGATCCTGGCAAGGCCATTGATATATTTGAAATGAGGAATGTATTACTTACTATAAAAATGTTATTTATAGATGAGTCACCGGTTTCATTATATCTAAAAAAGAGCGATGAAAAAACATCCATACCACTTACAATTAGAATCTCGGATAGCGAAAATAAGAACAATAAAAAAGATCTTCTTTTATCAATTACTGCAATAGATAATTTAATATCTCTTGCAGTCAAAAATAGATTTGAATCAAAAATAAAACTAAGTATGAATACGCTAAAGAACAATGCTGCTAATATCATTGCCATTTATAATTTTATAAATGGCAATGATAGTGTTGAAAGTAAATTTCCGGCTATCAACATAAGAACTGAGGATGATGAACTATTATTTGATGTTAAAAAGGATATGTGTGTTATTTTTGCTATATCTTTGTCATTTGAATCAATATTTTTTTCATTCATATTTTCAGCGCAAGGCTTTTTGGAAGAATGTGATGGGAATTATGTTCTTGAGCAATATGATTTGAACCTTGAGAGAAGAATTACAGGCAAAAGTAAAAAGGATGCTTTCGGTGATCTTAAAAAACAAATAAATTTAATCTGCGAAGAAAAGATATTGAAAAACGCTTATGTTTTTAATTGTGTAAATAATAAAATTATGATTAATAATGATCTCTAATCATTTGACTAATATAATCCTCTTTATCTACATAAAGCGTTAAGAGGATTATATTTATATAGTATTAGCTTGATAAAATAATACTGAATTACTAAGCGATTCTGAACACTTCTCGTTGTTTCCTTCTCCATGTAACAACTGCTGGCGACCTTTCTGAACTTCACTCTATCATTTCTTCATTGTGAGTCAGCTTAACTTCCTACGTGCCTCAACCTGCCGAAAACCGCATCCATATTGATTAAAATAATTTATCTTGACGATTCAATTTATTGATCATAAGTTAAGCGCATGCAGAAGAAGTCTGTATGTTTAACCAGTGTCAGGAGGTCAGGAAATGGCAGTAACCAGCAAAAAGCCGATTCTTGTCGATCAGCCGATTCTCGAAGGTTTACAGCGCCTTCGGGATGATGAATGCCGACGTTCTGCCGTTGGCGCAGCCCCAAGCATTCAGGAGCTGGCGCGTCATCTTTTGCGGCAGGGTATCCACCGGCATGAGGCGGGCAAGAAGTAACGCTACCGCCCAAAAAGGAGAAACCAATGCCGCTAATGAAACTACCCTCATGGGCGCGAGCAGCGTTCGGTATGAAAGGTAAGAAAAAACAGTCCCAACTCTCTGAGGAAAAACCATCTATGTTCGATTTCTCGCATCTTTCAGGAAAAAACAAAACGAAGGGTGAATCTGATAACGGGAATGTGCCACTGAAACTGGACAGTGACGACACCAGGATCGCCAGACCTAAGCAGCACAGTCGCGGCCACAATGTCGCGGTTTCCCCGGAGGCAAAAAATAACCCGGTTCTGGCGGTTCGTTTGTTGAAGGAAACGGAGCTTTCTTCGAAGAAAATAAAGCTGCAGCTGGCATCGTCGCCGATGGCGCTTTCTGTGTTTACCCAAAAGTTTATGGAAGAGAACGACCCGACCTGGGAATTTCAGGATGACGAAGAGAAAGCTCGCTCGGCGCTAACGTTTTCAACGCAGAACCGTGATGCAAATGGTTACTCTGCTGCCCAGAGTAGCGCTCTGAAGGCGCTGAAGAAGATGGAAGAGCCTCTGACAGAAGACGAGATTAAAGCATTAGCCAGCAAGGCATCTAAGATGCAAAACGACTATGACCCTATGTCACCTCAGAATGTGAATGCTCGCCGTAAGGCTGACGAAGAGTACCGGGAAGAGGTCGCGCAGGCTGCTGCACGCCGTAACGATCGTATCCGGGCATCTGGTGTGAGCCTGCCGGGAGATACCCGTCGCGTGAATGGCAAGATTGAAGGGCCAGCAGGCGAAGCCGAACGCCTTAAATCACAGGTTCCTCTCTGAGAGCTGCGGAGATGAGCGTTATGAACTTTCAGCACCTCAACAAGCCGCAATCTGATGCGCAGGCATATGGCTTTTCCGGGCGCCGTATGCAGCGCATGCGTCAGCTTCAGCAATCGGTTGAAGAAGAGGAACTCCCTGAATACGCCCATTCTGATGCTCATCTGATAGCGGTGAGCAAAGAGGCAAAACAAAATCCGATACAGGCATTTCATCTTATCGCGGAAGGGATCCCACATCAGCAGGCTATTGCCAGACTAAAAGGCAGCGCTCGGCAGCTCAGTCGTTTTACCCGTCGGGCTATGGAGAAAGTTTATCCTGGCTGGGAGTTCCTTGATGCCGAAGACCAGAACATGGCGGCATTCCAGCACAGCATGATTAACGGTGACACAAACGGCTATCGTGCAGGTTTTAATGCTGCCCTGTCGGCGCTGGAGAAGTTTGTAGAACCCATTACGTTTGATGACATCACCAATAGCGTTAATTCGCTGGTGGAGGAAGCATGAGTAATTCATTCGATTTTGAACTGGTTGCCGGTGATCATGTCAGCGAAGCAATAGCACATATCGACGAGGCTGTTCGCAATCTTGAACCTCAACTGGAGAAGACCCGGAAAGGGTTACAGTTGGGTGGACAGGAGACGCTTGATGGGCTGAATGGGTATAACTCCAGACTGGACATCATGGCCAGCACGGCTCGCGATAACGTTCAGTTTATCGGAGACATGATCCCCCCATTAAAAATAGTGGGGGAGATGTCGTCTAAAATTGCCGGAATGGGGCTGGCAGGTGGAGTTGTTGGGGCCGTCGGTGGCGTGGCTTACGCAACGGGTAAACTTGCCGAGAGTTACAAAGAGGCAGCTCGGGGCGCTTATGACCTGGACACCCATGCGAAAAATACCGCGATGAGCGTTCAGGATTTTTCCCGCCTTTCAGGTGCCCTTCAGCTTGTGGGGGCCGATAGCGAAAGCGCTGCTTCTTCCATTGAGGGAATCTTTAAATCACTCAACGAAGCGAACAGTGCGGGTAATGCTGTTGTCATGTCTGCTATGGCGCAGATAGGCGCACAAATTGAGAAAAACAAAGATGGTTCGGTTAATACGCTAAAGACGCTTGAATCCATCGCAAGGATTTTCCCTAAACTTCGTCCTGACCAGCAGAAGTCGTTCGCTAATGCCATGGGGTTAACCCCTGAAATGTTGACACTGTTGCGCGAAGGCTCGAAGTATGCCGGGCTTCTGGCAAAAGCGGATAAGGTAGGATTGACGGTGGATCCCGCCCTTAACCAGCAACTTACAAGCTTCGATGTTGCAGTTAAGGAAGCGAGCGCTTCCTGGGACGGATTCAAATCAAAGCTTGAACGTAAGGTTTATGCCTCTATTGATACCAATGGCCTTACCGATATGGTGAATGGCTTTACGGATATGCTGGCGAATAATTTCGACAACATTTCCATGGGGCGGTTTGCCGGACAAAACAAAGGCGACGACTCAGAGCTGATGCGCAGAGCGCTGGCAGATCCTGAATTCCAGAAAAGACTTAATGGGAATGAAAAAAACCAGCTAACTGCTGGCGTTATGACCGATGAAGCAAGGAAGAAATATCACCAGTATTTTTATAACCAGGATCGATCCCGGCAACTACTGAGGGATGTCAACGCTATTACCCGACCCGCTCCTGTACGCGGTCAGATCCCCTATAGCCCGGCCAGTAAAAACACACCGGGATTTCGAAATCATAACCCTGGAAACCTGAAAGCTGCACCTAACTCAACCGGGAAGAGGGGCAAATTTTCCACATTTGCCAGCGATGATGATGGTCTGTCGGCTATGGCTCGCCAACTGATGCTTTATGGCGATCGTGGAAATAATACTCCCGGTGGAATTATTCATACGTATGCTCCGAGTTCTGAAAACAACACGCGTGCATATATTGACGATGTGACCTCAAGAACCAGGTATGGAGCCGATCAACGGCTTGACCTTCATAACCCGGAAGTTCTTAAGACGCTGATGGCCTCAATGATTCAGCACGAACAGGGCTCACAGCCCTACACTGAAGAGCAACTGAAAAAGGCGATACAGTCAGCCATTATGGATGATCAGTGGTCTGGACAGAGAAACCCCGAAAGGTTGACGCAGCAGCGTCGGGATATCATTTCTGGCGCCGGAGGTGGAGGACGATCCTCTTCCATACTGTCTCCTGCGGACGGAGACAGTAATGTTAACGTAATTACCGAGAATATAACCCGCTCCCTTACGGACGCTCTTGCAGAACAACCATTGAGACTGGAAATAACGATGATTAACGATAAAGGCGAGCGGAAAACGTACAACGTTGAAAACAATGGGAAAATCATTACGCCCATGAACTATTGATGCGGGCTTCCACCGTCGCCTTACAAAAATGGGTCCTTCCTGAGACTTTTGTAAGGCACGGGCATTGCGCGCCGCAGTGTTTTTGTAGCAACGGGTTTTCAATTTGATTGACACTTTACACTTGACACTTTTTGTTGACAGGTTGTTAAAGTCCAGAAGCGGCGCGTGATGCAGGGGAGTTCGTGAGAATTTTGATTGACAGTTTGATTGACACTTTCAGCCCGAAAAGTGTCAAGTTGACAGAAAAAAGTGTCAAGCGGTTGATCCCTTGACGTTTGATTGACAGTTTTCCGCTGGCGGGTTGACACACTGGCCAGCCGGCGACAATGAGGCAGGAGAAAAGTTATGTCACTAATGAGCGTCAGTCAGTACGCGAAACATGCCGGAATGAGCCGGCAGGCACTGTATAACTGGGAGAGCCATGAAGGATTTCCGGCGCGGGTTGACGGGAAGATTGACCAGGAGGCCTGTGATACTTATCTGGCCCGATACCGCAGTGCCAGTGACCCGCGCACGAAGAATGCCAGGGGCAAAATCAAGTCTGCTCCAGCAGGTCAGGCGCAGGGGAATACGCTGGTGGAAATGAGTGTTGCGGAGATTAAACGCATCATAGCGTCAGGCGTCACCAAGGTGGCCGGGATGGAACCGGACGAACGAGCCCAAGTTGCTGCAAAGGCCGTAGAGCTGTTTGTAAGCGAAGGCCCCTATAACCCGCCTGTGACGTTCGGCGGCTACCGGCTGTCGATTGTTGAAACGCCAGACGATGAAATCGGGCAGATCATCGCGGGTGGCGCGTTCGGCCTGTCTTCGTATGATGTGGTTTACGAGTGCCGGGATTACACCCTGACTCTCATGAGCGATGAAACCGAAGAAACAGCCATGCGGAGGGTTATACCTTCGTTGCTGTATGCCCTGGCCGACGATACCGACTAAAGCAAAGTGTGCCAGCGGGCTCCTGTTATTCCAGCCCCTCGGGGCTGGCTTTTTATATTGATGCTCAGGGCATAGCCGGTGGGCCCTTAGGGCAGGAGGATACAACTATGTTAAAACAGAAGAAGATCGAGGCGGCAATTGAAGAGCTGGCCCGCCTGCAGGGGCATGAGCTGAACGCCGCCGATATGCTGGAGTTACGTTGCAGAGTGGCTGGAACTCTCGCAGCAAAAGAACGGCACCGTCGGCGGATGAATGCACCAGAATATCACTGGCGTAAACCAGAACCTCGTCGATAGCTCCTTCTCATCATTGAACCGCTAAAGCTTGTTTGACTTATGAGATGCTGAAGATTTACCTGCGCTATAAATATGAATTCACTGAAAGCATGACGACCAAAGTGACGGTATCGGATAAATCAAGTAGTTATTGTGTTATGTATACAATCTGTTAATCAATGTAAGTTAGAGCACATTGTTTTTTTAGTTCACTTTCAAATTTTCTGAATTTAGTAGCCATGTCTTTTACAGGTAAGTAACGCTTGCCAAATGAAATGTAATTTTTTCTGTCAATATGTTTTTTATAATTTATTATATCATAATAAAGAGTTTCAAAATTATAACAGGTTGAGACGTGGCTACTGTTGTTTTTTAATTTGACAAACTTTATGGAATCAAGAGAGTAAGATTGTAAACGTTCACCCCTGACAGCCCTGATGATGCTTTTTAATATCTCTTTATCTAATTTTCTCTTGCTCTCTGCATTGTATAGAATATTCGTGTTATAGATGGCTTTATCGATATAACAGTTAGAAAACTTTTCAAATAAATACATATTGAAAATATCTTCATAACTTCTCTTGTCTGTATTCTCTATAAAAGTGTGAAACAAAAAAGAGGGGGCTTTATCGAGCCACGTGCGCATTGTACCCTGAAGAGGGTTTTTATATATGTATGCAACAATGGCTGGTATGTACATGTTTATTCTAAAATTTGAAGTGGCATCGTGGTTTCCGTCTGAGATGTAATTATAAAAGGTATTTTTAATATCGCCCTCAATATTTAGAATTGGAGTTGTTAAAGCAAAGTTTTTGCTGGTTTCGTTTTGATGATTAATGTTAATGAAATTTGCATGCTCAAAAAAATCAAACCTCTGTAAAAGATATTGATACTTGTAATACTGATTCTTATTACCTTCATTTGAAACATAGCTAGAGTTAACTGCAACCAAAAACAATACATCATTGCTTATAAGTGATCTGATTAGTGAAGTGTATTTTTTCTTTCCTTTTATATCGTTTTTTTCGCCAAAATAATCTTGATCAACAAATCTAAGCGTGTGATATAAAATACGCATGTAAGGGCTAAGTATAACATGCCCACTCATCGCATTAAATGCTTCGAAATGATTAGTTGAATAGAATTTTTCTTTTATGAAGAGCCATCCTGATTCAGTAAGAACATAATTATTTACCTTTTCAAGATAGGTGTTGTGTTGTTCAAGTAATAACGAGAACCGTTGATTGAAGGCATCTCTGAGATAGTTTTTCCTTGTTTCCTCTAGGGCATCCTCTGATGTTTTTACGGCACGAAATGCTGCTCTGGCACTTTTCCTGCCTTCATGGGCAGCCCAGGCTGTTGCAAAAAATGCAAGAGCTGTGGCAAGTCCTGATATCAATGTAATATTATTTTGAAACCAATGCCAAAGCACACCCAATAGCACAAGAAAAACCACAAGTAAAAAAAGCATAAATACCCTTATAAATGATTGTTATTCTGCTGGGCAGACGGTCGTTGAGACATGATGTTTAGCTTTTTACGTAATACACCAATTCTTCGACAGAGGCCCGTTATTCAACGCCCACGGACAACGAGAGCGTATGCACAATCAATTTTTCCCGTACTCCATGGTTTCTTTGAAGATCTCCGATTCCACCGCCCTTTTATTTTTCCCTAATTCTAATGCTTTTATAAACAACATGTTACTGATTAGTGCCAGTTCATGTCGTTTTTCTCTGCTAACCTCCAGCAGCTTCAACTCCGGCTTTGTATCCTTCCTCGTAAGGATCAGAACCTAGTGGGGTTATTGGACCGATTGGCGCTATTGGAGGAATGACGTTTCCTTGTACTGATTTGTAGCCATCGCTGTACCCGCGAGCGTAGTCTTCTTGGTGGCTCATCTTGTTACCCCTTTTCCCATTTAACAGATTTCCAGAATACGGCACCTTGCCTGGGATTAACAGTTTGAACTGATAGTCAGTGCTGCATTTTTCTTCTCAGAACATAATACTGTATACTCGCCGCCTTTCTTTGGTGCTCATGCTGTCGCATCATTTCTGGTTTGTGTGATAATCCGTATATCAATCGGTGTATCAATATTTACTGAATTGCATAGCATGAAACTGAGTTTAACTGATTAAAATCAGTGGGATATATAGATTATGAAACATATTGTAGAAGTGATGATCCCGGAATCCGAGATCAAAGCGCGCATCGCGGAACTGGGTCGTCAAATCAACGAACATTATCAGGACAGCGGCAGCGAAATGGTGCTGGTGGGGCTGCTGCGCGGCTCGTTTATGTTCATGGCCGACCTGTGCCGTGAAGTGCAGGTGCCGCATGAAGTCGATTTTATGACCGCCTCGAGCTACGGCAGCGGCATGTCCACTACCCGTGATGTGAAAATCCTCAAAGATCTGGACGAAGACATCCGTGGTAAAGACGTTCTGATCGTGGAAGATATCATCGACTCCGGCAATACCCTGTCTAAAGTGCGTGAGATCCTCAGCTTGCGCGAGCCGAAGTCGCTGGCCATTTGTACGCTGCTGGATAAACCAAGCCGCCGTGAAGTGAATGTCCCGGTTGAGTTCGTCGGTTTCGCCATTCCGGACGAGTTCGTGGTGGGCTACGGTATCGACTACGCTCAGCGCTACCGCCATCTGCCGTATATCGGCAAAGTCACCCTGCTGGACGAGTAAGGGGATATCCCACTCTGGCGCGCGCGCCAGAGTGGCTAAGTCTGAAGGCTATTTGTGGTTGATGTGCTTGATCTTGAGGTTGGAGATCCCGTGGCGATAGCGCTGTTCAAGGGTTTCCCGGCTCACGGCGGTCACATCCAGATCGCGCAGCAGTCCGTCGTGAATGCCATATGCCCAGCCGTGGATGGTCACCTTCTGTCCGCGCTTCCACGCCGATTGCATAATCGTCGAATGTCCCAGGTTGTACACCTGCTCCATTACGTTCAGTTCACAAAGGGTATCCAGACGGCGCTCCTCCGGCATTTCCCCCAGCAGCGAGCTGTGTTTAAACCAGATATCGCGGATATGCAGCAGCCAGTTGTCGATGAGCCCCAGCTCCGGGTTCTCCACCGCCGCCTGTACACCGCCGCAGCCGTAATGGCCGCAGATAATAATGTGCTCGACTTCGAGAACATCGACGGCATACTGCACCACCGACAGGCAGTTGAGGTCGGTGTGGATCACCAGATTCGCCACGTTACGATGCACAAACAGTTCGCCTGGCTCCAGGCCGGTGAGTCGCTCAGCGGGTACGCGGCTGTCAGAACAGCCAATCCACAGGAAGCGCGGTTTCTGCGTTTGCGACAGTTTCTCAAAAAAGCCGGGGTCCTCTTCCACCAGCATTTTTGACCATAGTGCATTATTGCTGATGAGTGTATCTATATCATTCATGGACGTTATCGGCCTGTAACCAAGTAAGTGCGTTGCGCTAATATAGGGTAAGCTCACCTTTTTTAAAACCATCTTAACCCGTGATACTTCCGGCTGCAGATGCGCTGGCCGCGCCACTACAGCGCAAACGTCAGTCAGGCGGGTTAATGACGTGTCATGACACGAGAAGAGATATTTAATGACCATTGCTCTGGAAATAAAACAGCTCAAAAAAACCTACCCCGGCGGGGTTCAGGCGCTGCGGGGAATTGACCTGCAGGTTGAAGCGGGGGATTTCTATGCCCTGCTGGGCCCGAACGGGGCGGGAAAATCCACGACGATCGGCATCATCAGCTCGCTGGTGAACAAAACCTCCGGTCAGGTCAATGTCTTTGGCTACGATCTGGAGAAAGACGTCGTCAACGCCAAGCGCCAGCTTGGCCTGGTGCCGCAGGAGTTTAACTTTAACCCGTTCGAGACCGTGCAGCAGATCGTCGTTAACCAGGCGGGTTACTACGGCGTTGAGCGTAAAGAAGCCATCGCCCGCAGCGAAAAGTACTTAAAACAGCTCGATCTGTGGGAAAAACGCAGCGAACGCGCGCGGATGCTCTCCGGGGGGATGAAGCGCCGCCTGATGATCGCTCGCGCGTTGATGCATGAGCCGAAGCTGCTGATCCTCGACGAGCCGACCGCCGGCGTCGATATCGAACTACGCCGCTCGATGTGGGGTTTCCTCAAGGATCTCAACGATCGTGGAACCACCATTATTCTGACCACCCACTATCTGGAAGAGGCCGAAATGCTGTGCCGCAACATCGGCATCATCCAGCACGGTACGCTGGTGGAAAACACCTCGATGAAAGCGCTGCTGTCGAAGCTGAAATCAGAGACCTTTATTCTCGACCTCGCGCCAAAAAGCCCGGTGCCGAAGCTCGAGGGCTACCAGTATCAGCTGGTCGATACCTCGACGCTGGAAGTGGAGGTCCTGCGCGAGCAGGGGATTAACAGCGTTTTCGCGCAGCTGAGCGCCCAGGGGGTGCAAGTACTGAGTATGCGTAACAAAGCCAACCGTCTGGAAGAGCTGTTTGTCACCCTGGTGCATGAGCGAAAAGGAGAGTCAGCATGATGCAGCTTTATTGGGTCGCGCTGAAAAGCATCTGGACCAAAGAGATCCACCGTTTTATGCGCATCTGGGTGCAGACGCTGGTGCCGCCGGTGATCACCATGACCCTGTACTTCGTGATTTTCGGCAACCTGATCGGGTCGCGCATCGGCGAGATGCATGGCTTTACCTACATGCAGTTTATCGTGCCGGGCCTGATCATGATGGCGGTGATCACCAACGCTTACGCCAACGTCGCCTCGTCGTTCTTCAGCGCCAAGTTTCAGCGCAACATTGAGGAGCTGCTGGTGGCGCCGGTGCCGACGCACGTGATTATCGCCGGCTACGTGGGCGGCGGGGTGGCGCGCGGGCTGTGCGTGGGTATCCTGGTGACCGCGGTGTCGCTGTTCTTTGTGCCGTTCCAGGTTCACTCCTGGCTGTTTGTCGCCCTGACGCTGCTCCTCACCGCGGTGCTGTTCTCGCTGGCCGGACTGCTGAACGCGGTGTTTGCCAAGACCTTCGATGACATCAGCCTGATCCCGACCTTTGTGTTGACGCCGCTGACCTATCTCGGCGGGGTGTTCTACTCGCTGACCCTGCTGCCGCCGTTCTGGCAGGGGCTGTCGCATCTGAACCCCATCGTCTACATGATCAGCGGCTTCCGCTTCGGCTTCCTCGGTATCAACGATGTGCCGCTGGTGACCACCTTTGCGGTGCTGGTGGTCTTCATCGTCGCCTTCTATCTCCTCTGCTGGTCGTTAATCCAGCGCGGTCGCGGCCTGCGTAGCTGATACTCATCACGGTTAGCGCTTCCGGACGCCAATACGCGAAGCGCTAACCGCTTATCTTTGACCCCCATCACCGATACGCCATCTTCCCCTTGCTACATTGTTGGCTGGCTAAGGAGGGAAGCATGCTTGGTTGGGTCATTACCTGCCACGATGAGCTGGCGCAGGAGATGCTGGATCGTCTTGAACAAAAATTTGGTCCGCTGGCCCAGTGCCGGGCGGTCAATTACTGGCGCAATCTCAGCAGCAATATGTTGAGCCGGATGATGTGCGATGCGCTGCATGCCACCGACTCCGGGGACGGGGTCATTTTCCTAACCGACAGAACCGGCGCGGCGCCTTATCGGGCCGCGGCGCTGATGAGTCACAAACATACCCACTGCGAAGTGATCTCCGGCGTCAGCTATTCATTACTTGAGCGAATGTATCTGCTGCGGGACACGTTAAGCAGCGAGGCGTTTCGCCAGGCTATCGTCAGCGCGGGCGGACCGATGGTGAGCAGCCTGTGGCATCAGCAGCAGAAGAATCCCCCGTTCCGGTTGCGTCATGATACCTTTGGAAATTAAGCAGCGGGACAGATGCCGCTTTTGTTACAATAACCGCCGTTGATGGTTTACCGGTTCGATGCGCATGCTTGTCCGATTTTTTACTCTGCTTCTTTTACTGACCTCACTCAGCGCCTCCGCCAGTCTGCTTAGTCAGCAGGGCAAACCTGTGCGCTATATGCAAACCACCGAAGACGCGGTGATCTGGGCGCAGGTAGGGAACCATGTGGTCAGCGTGGGCAATGTGCGTGCCGGGCAGATCCTCGCGGTTGTCCCGACGGCGGCTGATTACTATGAGTTTCGCTTCGGCTTCGGCACCGGGTTTATTGACAAGGGCCATCTGGAGCCAGTGCAGGGTAAGCAGCGGGTGGAGGACCGTCTGGGGGATCTCAATAAGCCGCTGAGTAACCAGAATTTACTCACCTGGAAAGATACACCGCTCTATGACGCTCCCTCAGTGAGCAGCGCGCCGTTCGGCACGCTGGCCAATAATCTGCGCTATCCGATCCTCAGCAAGCTGAAAGACCGCCTCAATCAGACCTGGTTTCAGATCCGCATTGGCGATCGGCTGGCGTGGGTCAGCAGTCTGGATGCGCAGGAGGATAACGGGATCCCCGTGCTGACCTATCACCATATTCTGCGTGACGAAGAGAACACCCGTTTCCGCCATACCTCGACCACCACCTCGGTACGCGCCTTCAATAACCAGATGACCTGGCTGCGGGATCAGGGGTATACCACGCTGACCCTGTATCAGCTGGAAGGCTACGTGCGCAATAAAATTAACCTTCCGGCGCGGGCAGTCGCCATTACCTTCGATGACGGTTTGAAATCGGTAAACCGCTACGCCTATCCGGTGTTGAAACAGTATGGCTTCCACGCCACCGCTTTTATTATCTCTTCGCGCATCAAGCGTCATCCGCAGCAATGGGATCCGAAATCGCTGCAGTTCATGAGCATTTCTGAGCTCCGGCAGATCCAGGACGTCTTTGACATTCAGTCGCATACCCACTTCCTGCACCGGGTGGACGCCGGCCGGCGGCCGATCTTATTCAGCCGCAATTACCATAATATTCTGTTTGATTTTGCCCGTTCGCGTCGGGCGCTGAGCCAGTTTAATCCACATGTGCTCTACCTTTCCTATCCCTTCGGCGGCTATAACGCCACGGCGGTGCAGGCGGCGAATGACGCCGGGTTTCATATGGCGGTGACGACAGTGCGTGGGAAGGTGAAGCCGGGGGACAATCCGTTTCTGCTAAAGCGGTTATATATCTTACGCACGGATTCGCTGGAGACGATGTCGCGGCTGATCAGTAACCAGCCGCAGGGGTAAACTTCGGCGCTGCGCCTGAGCGCAGCGTCGTGGTCATCAGGCGACCTGCACCGGAATCGCTTTCGCCTGGCGCTTCATTTCGTTGTCGCCTTCGAAGTAGGCGATGTTGGGCTGCCAGCGGCGCGCCTCTTCGTCAGACATGGTGACGAAGCTGGCGATGATCAGGATATCGCCGACGCTGGCGCAGTGCGCGGCGGCGCCGTTAACGGAGATGATTCTGGAACCCCGCTCGGCGGCAATGGCGTAGGTGGAGAAACGGTTACCGTTGGTGACGTTCCAGAGGTGAATGGTTTCATTCTCCAGAATACCGGCCGCATCCAGGAAATCCTGGTCAATGGCGCAGGAACCTTCATAGTGCAGGTCAGCCTGCGTCACTTTTACGCGGTGGAGCTTGCCCTGCAGCATATTACGCATCATAACTTCTACCCTTCAACCTTAATGTAGCAGAGCGGACACGACGTCCGCCCTGAGAAAAGCCCGGGCAAGTATTGCCCGATTTTTACCCGCTGTCTACTGACCGAGCGTGACGATCTGGTTGTCGATCAGGCGGGCCTGACCGAGCCAGGCGGCCATCAGGATCACCGCGCGCTGGCTGGCTTCGGTCAGCTCAAGCAGGGTGTCGGCATCGCGGATCTGAATGTCGTCGGCACGGAAACCTTTCTCGTTCAGCTCCTGCTCGGCGATAGCGATGATCTCGTCGAGCTGACGGTCGCCGGCGGCCAGTTTTTCCGCCACCGCGCTCAGCACTTTATACAGACCGGGGGCGATTTTGCGCTGGTCGGCGGTCAGATAGCCGTTACGCGAGCTCAACGCCAGGCCATCCTTCGCGCGGACGATCGGCACGCCGATAATATCGATATCGTAGCCCATGTCGGCAACCATCTTGCGGATCAGCGCCAGCTGCTGGAAGTCTTTCTCGCCAAAGCAGGCGACGTCTGGCTGAACCAGGTTGAACAGCTTACTGACGATGGTCGACACGCCGCGAAAATGGCCCGGACGGCTGGCGCCTTCCAGCATAGTGGACAGGCCGGGGACGTCGACGTAGGTCTGGCCTTCGGTGCCCTGCGGGTAGACTTCCGCCGGCGTCGGCGCGAAGACAAAGTCGACATGACGCTTGTTCAGCTTTTCGCAATCATCCTGCAGGGTGCGCGGGTAGCGCGCCAGGTCATCGGCGCGGTCAAACTGCATCGGATTGACGAAAATACTGACCACCACCACGTCCGCGCTGGCTTTGGCTTCATCAACCAGCTTCATATGACCATCATGCAGGTTGCCCATCGTCGGGACCAGCGCGATACGCTTGCCTTCCTGACGCAGACGGCGGATATGCTGACGCAGCAGCAGCACGGATTCTATAATCAGCACAACAAGACTCCTTAATGGAAACTGTGTTCTTCGCCCGGATAGACCCCGGATTCGACTTCGGCAATATACTGCCGCACCGCGGCGCGGATGTCGCCCGCCTCGGCAAGGAAATTCTTGGCAAATTTCGGAATGTGGCCGCCGGTAATGCCGAAAGCGTCATGCATCACCAGGATCTGCCCATCGGTGACGTTGCCCGCGCCGATGCCGATCACCGGAATGGTCAGGGCTTCGGTGATGCGTTTCGCCAGGGCGACCGGGACGCACTCCAGCACCAGCAGCTGCGCGCCTGCCGCTTCCAGCGCTAACGCGTCTTCAAACAGGGTCTGCGCCGCATCGCCGCGGCCCTGCACTTTATAGCCCCCGAATACGTTCACCGACTGCGGCGTCAGGCCGAGGTGGCCGCAAACCGGTACCGCGCGTTCCGCCAGCATCCTCACGGTCTCGGCCAGCCAGGCGCCGCCTTCGAGTTTGACCATATTGGCGCCGGCGCGCATCACGATGGCGGCATTTTCGAAGGTCTGCTCCGGCGTGGCGTAGGCCATAAACGGCAGGTCGGCGAGCAGCAGGCTGTTCGGCGCGCCGCGGCGGACGGCGCGGGTGTGATAGGCGATATCTTCCACGGTGACCGGCAGGGTGGAGTCGTGACCCTGCACCGTCATTCCCAGCGAGTCGCCCACCAGCAGCACATTAATGCCTTCATCGGCGAACAGCTTCGCGAAGCTATGGTCGTAGGCGGTAATGGTGGCAAAGCGCTTCTTTTCCTGTTTGCATTTTTGCAGCAGGGCAATGGTGGTCGGTTTCATAACATTTCCTGATGATGAAAGTCATATTAACCGGCATTCTAACAGCAGCATTTAGAGGGGCAATGATTTTGGGCAACCGATTACGACGATCGCCGTAAATGCTAAAAAAGGAGAGGGAATTACCAGATAGCGGGCTTTGCCGCGCCGAGATCATCCAGTACGGTACGCAGCGCAGGGCCGTCAGGAAAGCGGAGGTCCGGGGCGATCTCGAACAGCGGCCAGAGCATAAAGCCGCGATTTTTCATATCGTAGTGCGGAACGGTCAGACGCTCGCTGTTAATGACCGCATCGCCAAACAGCATAATATCGAGATCGAGGGTGCGCGGCCCCCAGCGTTCGGCTTTGCGCACCCGACCCTGCTGCAGCTCAATGCGCTGGGTGTGATCGAGCAGCGCCTCGGGGGCCAGCGTGGTTTCCAGCGCGACGGCGGCGTTGAGATAGTCCGGCTGATCCTGCGGGCCCAGCGGCGGCGTGCGGTAGAACGAAGAGACGTTCACCACGCGGCTGTAAGGTATTTCGCCCAGGGCGCGGATGGCCGCCTGCACCTGCGCCAGTGGCGAAGCGAGGTTACTGCCGAGGGCGATATAGACCAGGGTCATGCGTTACCCTGGCGCGGCGCGCGCTTGCGCGGACGGCGGTGGCGACGGCGCGGCGCCGGATCGTCCCCGAGGTCGTTGAGCATATCTTTTTGCGCCGGCGGCGCGGCGACCTGGAATTCGCCCCACCATTTGGTCAGACGCTGCAGTTCGCCGTTGTTTTCAGCGCCGGCGCGTAGCTCCAGCAGATCGTAGGCGGCGCGGAATTTCGGATGCTCCATCAGCTTCCAGGCGCGTTTGCCCTGGCGACGGGACATGCGCAGCTGCAGCTGCCAGATATCGCGGATCAGGGTGGTGATGCGCTTAGGGATCGCCAGCGTACGGCAGGCTTCGTCCAGTACGTCGTTCATCGCCAGCGCGAAGGCGTCATAGTACGCCAGACCGCTCTCCTGAGCGATTTTTTGCGCAGTTTCCAGCAGCGGATACCAGAACATCACCGAGAAGAGGAAGGCCGGATTGACGCGCATGTCGTTATGAATGCGGGTGTCGGTGTTCTTCAGCACCTGGTTGATGATCCGCTCCATCGGGCTATCGCCGCGCTCGGTAAAGTAGCGGGTGATGGTCGGGAACAGCGGCTGGAACAGGTTGTATTCCCGCAGCAGCAGGTAGGTCTGATAGCCATGCCCGGCCTGCAGCAGCTTGAGCACTTCTTCGAACAGGCGCGCCGGCGGCACGTCGTGGAGCAGGGCGGCCAGCCGCGGCAGCGGTTCGGCCGTTTCCGGGCTGATGGTCATATCCAGCTTGGCGGCGAAGCGCACCGCGCGCAGCATGCGTACCGGATCCTCGCGATAGCGGGTTTCCGGATTGCCGATCAGGCGGATCACGCCGTCCTGCAGATCCTTCATGCCGCCGACGTAGTCGCGCACGGTAAAGTCCGCCACGCTGTAATAGAGGCTGTTAATGGTGAAGTCGCGACGCTGGGCGTCCTCTTCGATCGAGCCGAAGATGTTATCGCGCAGCAGCATGCCGTTCTGGCCCCGCTGGGAGGTGACGCGATCGGTAGTGTGTCCTTCGTGATGGCCACGGAAGGTAGCGACCTCAATGATTTCCGGCCCGAACATCACGTGCGCGAGGCGGAAACGGCGCCCGACCAGACGGCAGTTGCGGAACAGCTTACGCACCTGATCCGGCGTGGCGTTGGTCGTGACGTCAAAATCTTTTGGCTTTTTGCCAAGCAGCAGGTCGCGGACGCCGCCGCCGACCAGCCAGGACTCGTAGCCCGCCTTGTTGAGGCGGTACATGACCTTGAGGGCGTTTTCACTGATATCTTTGCGGGAAATAGCATGCTGCTCACGCGGGATCACCGTCATAGGCGTTGGTTCGACGGCGGCTTCTGCCTCGCGCTCCTCACGGCTTAGCACCTTACGGCAAAAATTAGCGACTCGGGTAAAAATGGTGCACCTCGTAGTGTCAGACGGACTTCAGATCAACTGTACAGTGTAAAAATAGCGGCTAATCATAGCTCAGCGGGAGCCATTTGAGAATGCTCGATTTTCGCGGGCTGCCAGTTGGCGACGGCCTGGGCGAGTAAATCATCGACGCTCAGGGCCTGCCACTCCCCGGCGATCTCCTGATTCAGAAAGCGGAGCGCGCGGACGATTTCGGGGCGCGGATCGCCTTCCGGCAGCGCCGGCGCGTGGTTTTGTTTAGAGAGCTTATTGCCGTCGGCATTGAGGGCCAGCGGCAGATGGAGGTAGTCCGGCGCCTGCCAGCCAAAATGCTGATACAGCGAAATCTGCCGCACCGTCGGCTCAATCAAATCGGCGCCGCGGACGATCTCGGTGATCCCCTGAAAGTGATCATCCACCACCACCGCCAGGTTGTAGGCAAACAGCCCGTCGCGACGGTGGATAATAAAATCTTCACGCGCCAGCGGCTCGTTGGCGACCAGCGTGCCGCGCAGGCGGTCGGTGAACTGCAGAACCGGACGGGTCTGGCGCAGACGCAGCGCGGCGTTTTCCGCCCCCAGGCCAAGGTCGCGGCAGTGACCATCGTAGATCCCGCCTACGGCGTGGATCCGCGCGCGGGTGCAGGTGCAGTAATAGCTCAGCCCTTGCTCACCCAGCCAGGACAGCGCCTCGCGGTAGGCTTCGTGCCGTTGCGACTGCCAGAGCACCTCGCCGTCCCAGTGCAGACCGTAGTGGTCGAGCTGGCGCAGGATGGTGTCGGCGGCCCCGGGGACTTCGCGCGGCGGGTCGATATCTTCAATACGAACGCGCCAGATACCCTGGTTCGCGCGGGCTTGCAGGTAGCTGCCGAGCGCGGCGATCAGAGAGCCGAAGTGGAGTTCGCCGGAGGGGGAGGGAGCAAAGCGCCCTATATAGCGTGAGTCAGTCATGATACGGACAACAGAACCAGGCGGGAGAGACTCCCGCCAGAGAGTGAGGCAGCAGGGGATTAGCCCGCCATCTGTTTTTCGCGAATTTCCGCCAGGGTTTTGCAGTCAATGCACAGATCCGCTGTCGGACGCGCTTCCAGACGGCGAATGCCGATCTCCACGCCGCAGGATTCGCAGTAGCCGAAGTCTTCGTCTTCAACTTTTTTCAGCGTTTTCTCGATCTTTTTGATCAGTTTACGTTCGCGGTCGCGGTTACGCAGCTCCAGGCTGAACTCTTCTTCCTGGGCGGCACGGTCTACCGGGTCCGGGAAGTTAGCAGCTTCATCCTGCATGTGCGATACGGTGCGATCCACTTCATCCCTGAGTTGATTACGCCATGCTTCAAGAATACGCTTGAAGTGCGCCAGCTGGGCTTCGTTCATATACTCTTCGCCCGGTTTCTCTTGGTACGGCTCCACCCCAGCGATGGCGAGAATACTCAGGGACGATGTTTTACGGTTTTGCCCTTCTTGCATGTTGCTTCTCCTTAACACGCACTATCGATCCCCATGTGGGGGAAAATCAGGCCGCTATAAATAGCAGATGCTTTTCCGGATAGCAATTATCTAAACGTTACACTTGACAACCCTGTGAAGAAAAGCGTATTCGCGCTTGCGACCCGAACACTATTTAGCCACTTATTTACCGGGGTTTAACACCACGGCGATCGGCTTATTCAGAGTCATCCTCGTCGTAGAAAGTTCCGCTTTCCAGGCGAGAATTTCCACCCCCTTGTCGCGGGCTTCTGTTAACAGCTGTGCGTATCTGGCATCAATATGATGCGCGGGAGAGAAACGGTCAATTGCCGAATGCAGGACGGCAAATAAAATCACCGCGCGGTCGCCATTTGCCGCGACGGCCATCAGCTCCCGCAGGTGCTTCTGACCGCGCGTGGTCACCGCATCGGGAAAATAACCGTATTCTTTCTCCGCCAACGTAACCGATTTCACTTCAATATAGCAGTTTTGGCGATCATCTGCCTGTAACATAATATCGATACGGCTATTCTCTGCGCCGTATTTCACTTCGCTTTTCAGCTGGTTATAGCCTGAAAGTTCAGGGATTATTCCGGCGGAAATCGCCTCTTTCGCCAGCGTATTCGCGCGCAGCGTATTGACGCAAATAACGGCGCCCTGCTGCGTTTCAGTTAATTCCCAGGTGTGGGCATATTTGCGCTTCACATTGTCAGAGGTGGAATACCAGACGGTGTCGCCCGGGGCGGCGCAGCCGGTCATCGCCCCGGTATTCGGGCAGTGGAGCGTCAGCTCGCGGCCATCGGGGGTCACCACGTCGGCAAGAAATCGTTTGTAACGTTTAAGCAAAATGGCGGGCTGCAACGGCGGATCAAACTGCATCAACTTTCCTTATCAAACGGATAATGTTCCAGCGCCGTGTAGCGCGTGCGCCCCCGGCTAAAGCTGGATTCATAGAGCACGAACTCGTTCACCGGAAACGTCCAGCGAAAGCCGGGCGGCGGGATCGGCACCGCCTGGCGGGCGTCGCGCCACAGGGTAATATGCGGATGAAACGGCTGCGGACTCTGATAGCAGCCGCTGCGCGCCGCCTGAGCGCGCAGCATGCTGGCGAGCTGCAGCAGGCCGCGCGGCGGCTGACGGGTCCCGAGCCAGACCACCCGCGAGCGCAGCCACTGTCCGGCATCGTCCAGCGTCAGGGTAAAGCCCGGCGGCTGGAGGCGGCCGGCGAGGGCGGTCAGCGCCCGCTGTTTTTCCGCGCTCACCTCGCCGAGAAACGCCAGCGTGAGGTGAAGGTTATCCGCCGCGACGGGCCTGCCGGCATCCTCCGGGAAGTGCGTTGCCCGCCACTGGACAATCTGTTTGCGGATGGCAGGCGGCAGTTCAATCGCAAAAAACAGCCTTTTCGGCTCAGACATGATAGAGACTCGGTAATGAATTAGGGGGATGCTACAATGCGAGCCCCTGAATGTTAACCCCCGGAGCCTTTTGTGTCCTCATTGCCGGTTGCCGCCGTCCTCCCAGAATTGTTATCCGCCCTGCAGCATGCGCCGCAGGTTTTGCTCAACGCGCCGACCGGCGCCGGGAAGTCGACCTGGCTGCCGCTGCAGATCCTTGCCGAGGGCAACATCACGGGACGCATTATCCTGCTGGAGCCGAGGCGTCTGGCGGCGCGCAATGTCGCGCAGCGGCTGGCTGAACTGCTCGGCGAAAAGCCGGGGGAGACCGTGGGTTACCGCATGCGCGCCGAAACCTGCGTCGGACCGCAGACCCGCCTGGAGGTGGTCACGGAGGGGATCCTGACGCGCATGATCCAGCGCGATCCCGAGCTGACGGGCGTGGGGCTGGTGATCCTCGATGAGTTTCACGAGCGCAGCCTGCAGGCGGATCTGGCGCTGGCCCTGCTGCTTGATGTCCAGCAGGGGTTACGTGACGATCTCAAACTGCTGATTATGTCGGCGACCCTCGATAACGAGCGCCTGCAGCGTCTGCTGCCGGAGGCGCCGGTGGTGGTCTCGGAGGGGCGCGCTTATCCGGTGGAGCGTCGCTTCAGCCCGCTCTCCGCGCACCAGCGTTTTGATGAGGCGGTGGCGGTAGCGGCGGCGGAGCTCCTGCGGCATGAACAGGGGTCGATGCTGCTGTTTCTGCCCGGCGTCGGCGAGATCCAGCGCGTTCTCGACCAGCTGACGGAACGCGTGGCGGAGGATGTCATCCTCTGTCCGCTGTATGGCGCGCTGCCCCTGAGCGAGCAGCGCAAAGCGATCCTCCCGGCGCCGGCCGGGAAGCGCAAAGTGGTGCTGGCCACCAACATTGCCGAGACCAGTTTGACCATCGAGGGCATCCGCCTGGTGGTCGACAGCGCCCAGGAGCGGGTTGCCCGCTTTGACCCGCGCACCGGCCTGACCCGGCTGGTGACGCAGCGCATCAGCCAGGCATCGATGACGCAGCGCGCCGGACGCGCCGGTCGTCTCTCCCCGGGGATCTGCCTGCATTTGCTTGGCAAAGAACAGGCCGAACGAGCGGCGGCGCAGAGC
This sequence comes from Klebsiella sp. C239, assembly GCF_048822715.1. Lineage (NCBI taxonomy): Bacteria > Pseudomonadati > Pseudomonadota > Gammaproteobacteria > Enterobacterales > Enterobacteriaceae > Klebsiella > Klebsiella sp. C239. Next base: position 155,721 of record NZ_JBMEZK010000009.1, read on the forward strand.
GAACCGGAGATCCTGCACAGCGATCTGTCGGCGCTGTTGCTGGAGCTGCTGCAGTGGGGGTGCCACGATCCGGCTGCGCTGGCCTGGCTGGATCAGCCGCCGGCGGTGAACCTGGCCGCCGCGCGCCGCCTGCTGGAGGCGCTCTCGGCGCTGGACGGCGAGCGGCTGTCGGCGTTTGGCCGCAAAATGGCGACCCTCGGCAACGAGCCCCGGCTGGCGGCGATGCTGGCCGCTGCGCAGACCGATGACGAGGTGGCGACGGCGGCCAGGCTGGCGGCGATCCTCGAGGAGCCGCCGCGCGGCGGGCTGGTGGATTTGGCCGCCGTCTTTTCCCGTCAGCAGGCCAACTGGCAACAGCGGGCGCAGCAGCTGATGAAGCGTCTGGCCTGCCGCAGCGGCCAGCCCGACGCCGGACGAATGGCCGCGCTACTGGCGTCGGCCTTCGCCGACCGCATCGCCCGTCGCCGCGGTCAGGAGGGGCGCTATCAGCTGGCGAACGGCATGGGCGCGATGCTTGACGCCGACGACGCGCTGGGCCGTCATGAGTGGCTGATCGCCCCGCTGCTGCTGCAGGGCAGCGCCTCGCCGGATGCCCGCATGCTGCTGGCTCTGCCGGTGGATATCGGCGAGCTGATCGCCGCCCGTCCCGAGCTGGCGCAGCGTTCCGACACGGTGGAGTGGGATGAAGCGCAGGGGACGCTGAAAGCCTGGCGGCGGACCGTGACGGGCCAATTGGTGATCAAGACCCAGCCGCTGGCGAAGCCTTCTGAGGCGGAGCTGCATCAGGCGATGCTCAACGGTATTCGTGAGAAAGGCCTTGCGGTGCTCAACTGGACGCCGGAGGCCGAGCAGCTGCGACTGCGGCTGCAGTGTGCGGCGCAGTGGCTGCCGGAAGAGGCATGGCCCGCGGTGGATGACGCTTCGCTGCTGGCCTCGCTCGAGGCATGGCTGCTGCCGCAGATGAACGGCGTTCACTCGCTGCGGGCGCTGAAGGCGTTGGATCTGCGTCAGGCGCTACAGGACTGGCTGCCGTGGCCGCTGCGCCAGAAGCTGGATCGCGAGCTGCCGACGCACTATACCGTGCCGACCGGCAGCCGTCTGGCGATCCGATACCATGCGGAGAACCCGCCGGCGCTGGCGGTGCGTATGCAGGAGATGTTCGGCGAGGCCACGACGCCGGTTATCGCCGAGGGGCGGGTGCCGCTGGTGCTTGAGCTGCTGTCGCCCGCCCAGCGTCCGCTGCAGATCACTCGCGATCTCAGCGCCTTCTGGCAGGGAAGCTACCGCGAGGTACAAAAAGAGATGAAGGGACGTTATCCGAAACACGTCTGGCCGGACGATCCGGCCAACGCCGCCCCGACCCGGCGCAGCAAAAAATATTCGTAGCCCCAGGCGCCGGGCGGCATTCTGCCCGGCCAGGCGAACCACTCACGCTAGACCATCTGCTGCCAGAGAAAAACGCCCCCTCCCGCCAGCGCCAGCCAGGGGCCGAAGGCCAGCGGCTGCTGCAGCGACTGCCGGGTCCACAGGCGTTGCAGCAGGGTCCACGCCAGCCCGCTGGCCGAGGCGAGCAACAGCACCTGCGGCAGCGCCTGCCAGCCGCACCAGGCGCCCAGCGCCGCCAGCAGCTTAAAATCGCCATAGCCCAGGGCCTCTTTGCCGGTCAGCAGGCGGAACAGCCAGTAGACCGACCACAGCGCCAGATAACCGGCCATCGCCCCGGCGACCGCGTCCGGCAGCGCAATGTACACCTCGTTAAGATTAAACAGCAGTCCGGCCCACAGCAGGGGCAGGGTCAGGCGATCGGGCAGCAGCTGGGTCCGGGCGTCAATCCGCGCCAGTATCAGCAGGAAGGAGAGCAGCACCAGGCCGCCCGCCAGCGCCAGGCCCGGCGCGAGCAGCGCCCCGGCGAGGATAAACAGCAGGCCGGTGGCCAGCTCGGTCAGCGGATAGCTCCACGAGATGCGCGCCTGACAGCAGCGGGCGCGACGGCCTAGCCAGAGGAAGCTGAGCAGCGGGATATTGTCCCGCCAGGCTATCGGCTGGCGACACTGCGGGCAGGATGAGCCCGGCGTGCTGAGGGTTATCGGCTCGTCGTCCGCGGTTTGGGTCAGCATGCGCGGCAGACGGTAGATCACCACGTTGTAAAAGCTGCCCAGCGCCAGGCCGAACAGCAGCAGGAAACCATACCAGACAAGGGGAAAATGCAGCGATAATGCGGCTAATGTCGTCATTTTTGCTCCTTTAATCACCATTTTCCCTGCAGCTGCCACGGCGTCGGGCCCGGGGCGTTTTTCGCCATCGGGCGGGTGACCAGCAGCGCCAGCAGGGGCGGCATCCCCTGACGGGGCTGTAGCGTACCGCGAAACAGATAGCGGCCATCGGGCGACAGGGTTCCCTGGCCGCTGAGGCTCAACTGATGAGAATCTTGGCGGATGGCCAGCGCCACGGCGCCGTTCGCCGTACAGCTTAAGGCGCCACTGACCTGGGCCAGCTCCAGGCTACCGACCGGAGAGTGCAGCCGGGCCTGACGCCACTGCGCGCGTCCGGCGGTGATTTGCCGGCAGCGCCCCTCGCTGAAGTGCGCTTCGGCCAGGCTGAACGTGACCTCTCCCTCGGCGCTGACGGGCATAGTCGGCGTTAGCCAGCGTCCAAGCAGGCTGGCGGGGGCGGTGAGCCGCCCCTCCTGCAGACGCAGATCGCGGATGCCCCACAGCCGGGCCTGACCCTCCACGCCGCGGGGATCGCTGAGCGCGATCTGCCAGCCAGCCAGGGTGAGCGACCACGTCAGCCGCTCAAGCCGCACGCCGCGCCAGGAGACCGACTGCGCCGCGCCGCGCCAGATGCTGCCGCTGAGGTTGGCCACCTGTACCTCGGGCGGCAGCATCGGGACTAACAGACGCGCCGGGGCGGTGGCGGTCAACCACAGCAGATAGAGCGCCAGCAGTAGCCCACCCGTGAGCCCGTTAGCTTTCATCGTCGCGCTCCAGCAGCAGATGGTTGACCGTGACCCAGCCCGGCCGCGACGGCTGCCCGGTTACGGACAGCGAGACCGCGTTGACGCCGCGCATCGCCGGGGCGTCCAGCCAGTCCATTAGCGCCTGGAAGGCGCAGGGCTGAAGGGTGACCTGCAGACGTTTCCCCTGCGGCTGCAGACGAACGACTTCCAGCCCGTGGCTCGCCGCCTCGCGCATCACCAGCGCGGTGAGCGCCTCTTTTGCCGCCGGCGCGGGCTGCTGGCTGAGCTGCTGCAGGCGCGGACCCTGCTGCGTCATCCAGCGCAGGCTGGCCTGCTCTTTCACCAGGGTTTGCCGCCACTGCGCCTCGCGGGCCCGCCAGGGCTGCCACAGCCCGTACCAGAGGGCGCAGGCTGTCAGCAATCCCGCCAGGCCGAGCAGCAGGCGCTGCTCCGACAGCGTGCGCTGTCGCCACCAGATGAGCAGATTAGCCATCGTTTTCCTTCAGCGTCAGCTGTCCTTCAATGCCATCCGGCCTGGTGGTCATGTCGCCTGGCCGGACGCGAAACCGCGGCTGCGCTCGCTGGGTAAACTGCTCCAGCGCCCGGGAAGAGGCCGCGGCGATATCCAGCTGCAGACGGTTGCCTGCGGCATCCCAGCTCAGCGCCCGCAGGCGGATCCCCGGCGTTTCGCTGATGATATTTTGCAACGCGCTGAGGCGGTCGACGAGGGGGGCATGCTGCGCCTGACGGGCAAGGGTTTGCAGATGCTGCTGCATCTGCAGTCGCGGGTTAATCACCTTTTTCTCCGTTGGAAACCAGCGATGATAGTAGGCCCGGCTGGCCTGCCGGGCGGCCTCGGCCTGACGCGCCAGATCGCGATGATCCAGCACGCTGTTAACCGCCAGCAGCAGCGCCAGGGCCAGCGCGGCATACCGCGCCGGACGCCAGCTCGTCTGATCAGGCCGCCGACGGCGGACGGCGAACTCCCCCTGCAGCAGACTGAGCTTCTGCGCCGCCGGATGACTTGCGGCGAGGGAGAGCAACGTCTGCGCAGGCTGCGCGCGCCACTCTCCCGGCGCCGCGGGCGGCGGCGAATAGCTGTCGATGACGTGCTCTTCCGCCTCGCCCTGCAGCAGCTCCGCCAGCCAGGGGCTTTCCGCCGCCATGCCGGCCCATGGCTGGTGGCGGATCAGCCACTGGTCGTCCGCCTGCACCGCGCTCCACGCCGGCGGTTGCCAGGGCAGGGCCAGCACATCGGGCGTCAACGCCAGGGGCCGTAGCGAGAGCGACTCGCAGCGCGCCAGCCAGTCGCGCATTTTTTGCCGCTGCACGGCGACGATCTCGCACTGGGCCTGCTGGCGGTGGAGCAGGGCAAAATGGGTGGCTTCCACCTCGTCGGCCAGCTGCTCTTCCAGCAGGAAGGGGGCCACCTGCAGCGGCGGTTTACGCAGGCCCGCCGGCAGGGTGAGGGTGTGAAACGCGCAGTCGCTGGCCGGGATCAGCACCCAGGCCGGGTAATGCGCCGCCAGCGTCGGGAAAGGGCTGGCGTCGTCAGCCGGCCACCGGCCGCTGGCTTCGTGATGCGGCTCGCCGGGGGCGAAGAGTTGCCAGTGCAGCGGCGCCTGCCCGGGGGCGAAGCGCACGATCAGCATGGCCTGGGGGGAAGCGTTAAACTTATTCATCAACCACCATAGAAAGTCCGTATCGCCGCTGGACGACGGTAAAGGCGCGCCCCTCCTGTTGCAGGACGCTGTGCAGCTGAAAGCGAAGGTTGCCGGTCACCACGGTGAAGGCGGCGATAAAGCGTGTGCTGTGCACCGTCAGCCAGGGACGGGCGAGCGTGGTATCGGTTTTCTGCAGCGTCGGCTGCGCGAGAAAGGCGGCGACGCTGCTCCACCCGGTTCGCGGGCGGTTGTGCAGCAGCTGTTGCGCCTCCTGCAGCGTCAGATCGCCGGGAAAGAGGGCCGCCAGCAGGGCGGCCTGGGAGGGGCGCAGGGTGTTGACATTGACCTGCAGCGCATCATCCGGCTGGACGCAGACGAAGGGGAGCAGGCGCTGATAGAGCGCGGCGTCCATTCCGGCCAGCAGGCGCAGCTCGCTGACATCCTGCATCGGCTGGTTGGCGGCGAGATAGCCCGGGGTTTGCGCCATATAGACCTCGTCTTCCGCGCCGTTCAGCCGCGGCTGGCCGTCGCTGTCCGTCCAGTCGCCGAGGGCGGCGGCGATCTGGCTGGCGCGCAGCGGCGACTCGCCGAGCAGCGCCAGCAGCCGGGCGAAGACGTCGGTCGGGTAGGGCGTACCGCCGCTGGTCTCATCCGCGCGATGGTTGATGGCATTGAGATTAAAGCAGGCGTGCCCGTCGCGGATCGTGGCGAGGATTTCGCCATCGTCGAGGGTAAAGCGGCGTCCCTCCTGCGCCCAGGTTTGCGCCAGGTTTGTTTGACTGGGCGAGTCCAGCGCGTCGCGTTGCAGCAGCGCGGCGGCCATGTTTTCCGCCGCCAGGGCGTACCATCTGGCCTGCAGATTATCGAGGGTCACGGCGGTGTGTTGATACATGACCGAGGTGCGTTCGGTCATGGCGCTGGCGAGGATCATCATCAGGGCGAGGATGAACAGCACCATCAGGAGCGCGACGCCGCGTTGCCGATTTTTCACTGGCCGCCTCCCGGGGTGAGTAAAAACAGGCGGGTTATCTCCCCGCTGTTCGCCAGCGTCAGGGTGATCTCCAGCCCCTGCGGCAGCGACTGCGAGCGGTCCCAGGTCTCCTGCCAGCGCCCGTCGGCATAAAACCGCAGGCGAAACGCCGTCACCTCGCGCAGCAGCACCCGGACCGTCGGCTGGCTGCCGGTCAGCGGATCCTGCTGATCGAAGCTGAGTCGTTCAAGCTGCTGCTGGCGCAGGCGGTAGCTGACGTTCTGGATCTCCGAGCGCGGGAGGATCCCCAGCGGATTCGGCCAGCCGCTGCGGCTGAAGGCCAGCCCCCAGTCGTCGCTCTGCAACTGGAAACGTCCGGCGAAGAAAAGCGTGTCGCTGTTTCTGGCGCGACGGGGAATGATGTGCGTGACATCATCGGCGATCTGGCGAAAGGCGCGCTGGAGGGCGGCGATCTGCTGGCTCTTCTCGCGGGTCAGGCCATCGGCGCGGATGACGTTCTGCAGCACCATCACGGCGGCGGCGCTGAGGACGGCGAGGATAGCCAGCGCCAGCAGCGTTTCAATCAGGGTGAAACCGCGCATTTTCGTTATCATGGCGACGTCACCCAGGTGCGAAGCGTCGCCAGCGGTGCGGGATCGCTTTTTTGCCGCCGGACCTCCACGTCCAGCGCCCGCAGCTGCGGCAGCGCGGTTTCCACCCCCTGCCAGCGGACGAACCAGCGCGTCCCGGCGGCCTCCACGGTGGTTTCGGACCAGCTGAGGGCGGGCCAGCGTTTCTCCAGCCGCAGCTGCACCAGCTGATTATCCGCCAGCCAGCTGGCGAGGATTTTCTCTTCCATACGCCCAAGCTGGCGCGTCTGCTGCAGGGTGGACTGCATCACCGCCAGGCCGGCGAGGGCGAAAATCACCAGCGCGACCATCACTTCGATAAGCGTCATTCCGCTCTCGCGTTTCATGGCTGCTCCCGCGCCGCCAGCGGCTGACTGTCGCCCTGGGCGTCGATGTTGATGCCCGTCGCGGCGTCAATCCGCAGCTGAAACGGCGTGACTTCGCCGCCGGGGAAGATGATCACGTCGGGCTGCTCGCCCGGCGTCCACGCCTGGCCGGCGGGAAAGCGCAGCGTCAGCCTGGCCTGCGGGAGGGTTTCCGCCGTGGTGGCGCGCCCGGCCTGCAGCGGCAGCCACTGCGCGTTGCCCCAGCGGTCGTCAGCCGCCGCCGGGGCGCCTTCGTCTGCAGGCTGCAGGCGCATAAACTGCCAGCGGTCAGGGTGGATGACGATCCCGAAGAGCTGGCCGGTTTGCTGCCCGCGCTCGCGGACAAAGTCCAGCTGTGCCTGAAAGCGCGCCAGGATCTGCGTGGCCTCCTGGGTGCGGGCGGAGGGAAACGCCAGCAGCACCATGCTGGCGCTGATGCCGATCAGCAGCAGGACCATCATCATTTCCAGGAGGGTGAAACCGCGCTGAGACACTATTTCTTCCCGAGGGTCCAGTTGCCGATGTCGTCATTGGTGTCGGGCATCCCGTCCGGGCCGACGCTGAAGACGTCGATGGCGCCATGCTGACCGGGGCTTAACAGCTGATACTCATTTCCCCACGGGTCCTGCGGCAGGCGGCGGATATAGCCCCCTTCCGGGTAGTTGCGGGCATGCGGCTCGGCGGCCGGGGCGGTTACCAGCGCCTGCAGTCCCTGTTCGGTATTCGGGTAGCGGCTGTTGTCCAGCTTATACATGTCCAGCGCCCCCTCGAGCGCCACCAGATCGCTGACCACCTTCTGGCGGTCCGCTTTCTCCTTGTTGCCCATCAGGTTAGGTACCACCAGGCTGGCGAGGATGCCGAGAATGACGATCACCACCATAATTTCCAGTAACGTGAAGCCGCGTTGCCGTTGCATAGTTTTCTCCATTAATACAGTCACATACTCATAAGGGTATTCAGTTGCAGGATCGGCTGCAGGATGGCCAGCACGATAAACAGCACCATGCCGGCCATGGTGACCACCAGCAGGGGTTCAAACAGGCTGAGGGACATCTGGATCTGCGCGCTCAGCTCCCGGTCCTGGTTCTCCGCCGCGCGCTCCAGCATGGCGGTCAGCTCACCGCTCTGCTCGCCGCTGGCGATCATGTAGCGCATCATCGGCGGAAACAGCGCCGTGGCCTCCAGCGCGCGATGCAGGCTGACGCCCTCGCGAACCGATTCGCTGGCGGTCTCCAGCTGGCTGCGCGCCCAGGCATTGCTGAGGACGCCGGCGCTGATGCGCATCGACAGCAGCAGCGGCACCGCGCTGGCGTTGAGAATGCTTAAGGTGCGGGCGTAGCGCGCGCTGTTGACGCTGCGCGTCACGCGGCCGATGACCGGCAGACGCAGCAGCGCCCGGTCCCAGGCGAGCCGCCGGGCGGGCTGGCGCAGCAGATAGCGCAGCCCCAGCAGCGCCAGGAATGACAGCAGCACCAGCCAGGGGCCCGCGCTGCGCACAATGTCGCTCAGGCTCATTAGCAGCCGGGTAGAAAAGGGCAGGGCCTGTTTTAGGTGAACAAACTGCTCGACGACTTTCGGCACCACGGTGGAGAGCAGAATGGCGATCACGCTGATGGCGACCAGCGTCAGCACGATGGGGTAGATCATCGCCTGTAGCAGGCGGGCGCGAAGCTGCTGGCGCTGCTCGGTATAGTCCGCCAGCCGGTTCAGCACGCCGTCGAGATGGCCGGAGGTTTCGCCGGCCGCCACCATGGCGCAGAACAGGCCATCGAAGCAGGCGGGATAGGCGCGCATCGCCTCCGCCAGCGAATGGCCTTCAAGCACTTTGCTGCGCACCCCAGCCATTAACGTTCTCAGCGACGCCTTTTCGCACTGCTGGGCGACGGCATCGAGCGCTTTTTCCAGCGGAATGCCGGCGGCGACCAGGGTGGCCAGCTGGCGAGTGAGCAGGGCTAAATCACCGGCGCTGGTGCGCCGGGCGATCAGCCCGCCGCGCCACAGCCGGCTCGCCGGGTCGGCGGCGGCCACTTCCAGCGCCAGCCAACCCTTGTCCCGCAGCAGCTGGCGGGCGTGGCGGGCGGAGTCGGCTTGTTGAACGCCGCGGCGGGTTTTGCCCTGCGCGTCCAGCGCCTGATAGCGAAAGAGGGCCATCTCAGACGCTGTCCGCCGTTTGCTGTTCGGTGACCCGCATCACCTCCTCCCAGCTGGTGATCCCCGCCAGCGCTTTATCGCGCCCGGCATGGCGCAGGGTCTGCCAGGCTGGCCCCAGCTGCTGGATCAGGGTGATCTCATTTTCGCCGCGGTGGATGGCGGCGCGGACGCGGTCGTCAATGAGCAGCAGCTCGTGAATGCCGGTGCGTCCGCGATAGCCGGTGAAATTACACCGGGCGCAGCCTTTTGGCTGCCACAGCGGCGTACCGGCCGGGACCGCCATCTGCCGGGCGGCGTCAGCATCCGCCTGCCAGGGCTGACGACAGTGCGGGCACAGCCGACGCACCAGCCGCTGCGACATCACCGCCAGCAGCGAAGTAGAGAGTAAAAAGGGCTCCACCCCCATATCCTGCAGGCGGGAAACGGCCCCCAGCGCGCTGTTGGTGTGCAGCGTCGACAGCACCAGGTGGCCGGTCAGCGAGGCCTGGACGGCGATCTGGGCGGTTTCGCCATCGCGGATTTCGCCCACCAGCACCACGTCCGGATCCTGGCGCAGTATGGCGCGCAGGCCGCGGGCGAAGGTCATCTCGACTTTGGCGTTGACCTGGGTCTGGCCGATACCTTCCAGCTCATACTCCACCGGATCTTCAATGGTCATGATGTTGCGCTCCCGGGCGTCGAGGCGGCTGAGGGCGGCGTAGAGCGTTGTGCTTTTCCCGGATCCGGTCGGCCCGGTGACCAGAATGATGCCGTGTGGCCGGGCGATCAGCGCGTCGACCTGGTCAAGCAGGGCGGGGGGCATGCCCAGCGTCTGCAGATCCAGGTTGACGCTGTTTTTGTCCAGCAGGCGCAGCACCACGCGTTCGCCGTGGCTGGAGGGCAGGGTGGAGACGCGCACGTCTATCGCCCGCCCGCCGATACGCAGCGCCATGCGGCCATCCTGGGGCACCCGTTTTTCGGCAATGTCCAGGCTCGCCATCACCTTGATGCGCGAAATGAGCAGCGCGGCCAGCCGCCGCTGCGGGCGCAGAATTTCCCGCAGCACGCCGTCGACGCGAAAGCGAATTTGCAAATGGCGCTCATAGGTTTCGATATGGATATCGGAGGCTTTCTCTTTGATGGCCTCGGTGAGCATGGCGTTGATCAGACGGATAATCGGCGCATCGTCTTCGCTGTCGAGCAGATCGTCGGTATCCGGCAGCTCTTCGGCGAGGGTATAGAGGTCAAGCTCATTGCCGATGTCGGCCATCATCCGGTGCGCTTCCGCCGAGTCGCGCTGATAGCTGAGCACCAGCACTTTCTCGAACGCTTCCGGCGCCAGACGGCTGACGCTCATCGGCCCGTCCGCCAGGCGGCGCGCTTCCAGCAGCGCCCGGGCGGCGGTATCAGCGCGGCACAGCGCTTCGCAGCGTTCGCCGTCGCTGAGCAGCACCAGATGGTGCGCGCGGGCCCACGCGAAGGGCAACAGCGGACGGCGTTCGGCGGCTGGCGTCATGGGCGGCCTCCGAGGTTAAAGGCGTCAATGGCGGCGCTAACCTGGCGGAAGGCCTGGGTCTCCTGCTGCGGATAGATGTGCAGCAGATCGTTGCTGAGCGATGCTTCGCTGCTCTCTTTGCCCCGCTGTTTGGTTTGCGCATCGTTGAAGGCGGTGTACTGGCCGGAGGAGGCCCGGCGGTACTCATCGCGGTCGCGAATAATGGTCGGGCGGATAAACAGCATCAGGTTGCGTTTCGACACTTTCTTGCTGTCGGAGCGGAACAGCGCGCCGATCACTGGGATGTCGCCGAGCAGCGGCACTTTGTCGGCGCTATCGGTGACGCTTTTATCCAGCAGCCCGCCAACCACCACCGTTTCGCCGCTACCCACCAGCACGGCGTTATTCACCGTCCGGGTATTAAAGGTCGCCCCGAGATCGCTGCTGGTGCTGGAGGCCGAATCGGCGACGCTCGATACTTCCTGCTCAATCTCCAGCAGCACGGCATCGCCTTCGTTAATCTGCGGTTTCACCTTCAGCTTAATGCCCACGGTTTTGCGCTCGACGGTATTGAAGATGTTGTCGCCGGAGGTGGTTTGCGAGCCGGTTAACACCGGGACTTCCTGGCCGACGTTGAAGGTGGCTTGCATATTGTCGAGGGTGACGATGCTGGGGGTGGCCAGAATATCGTTCTTGGTACTGCTGGAGAGGGCGGTGAGCAGCATCGCCCAGTTCCCCTGGTAGAAGCCGGCGGCGATACCGTTAAACGAGCCGAGGGCGCTGGCCAGCGAGCTGCTGATGGTGCCGTCTTTGTTGTACTGGTTGGCGCCGGCGATCGCGGTGGAGATCGGCAATCCGCTGTTGGTAAACTGGGTCATGCCGGCGTTTTTATTGGCCCACTGGATACCGAGGTTGAGTCCGTCGGCATCCTGCACTTCGGCGATAATCGCCTCCACCAGCACCTGCGGGCGGCGGATATCCAGCTGGGCGATCACCCGCTCCAGATCGTTCATCACGTCCGGCGCCGCGGTGACGATCAGGGCGTTGGTCTGGCCGTGGGCTTTGATAATAATATTTTTATCGATCGCGGCCACCGGTTTGGCGCTTTGCTTATCGTTCTGCAGCGAGCTGCTGATCCCGGTCAGGACCTCCACCAGATCGGCGGCTTTGGCGTACTTCAGGTAGATCACTTTGGTGTTGCCCTGCACCGCCTGCTGGCGGTCGAGCTGTTTGATCATGGCGATAATGCGCTGGCGCGAGTTTGGCTCGCCGCTCACCAGCACCGAGTTGGTGCGCTCATCGGCCACCACGTTCGCCACCATCGATCCCGGCAGCGCCGACTTGCTGGTGTCTTTATTGAGTTCGGTAACCAGTTTGACCACCTCCGCGGCGGAGGCCCAGGAGAGAGGCACGGTCACCACGCTGCGATCCCCGGCGTTGTCGACGCGTTCGACAATGGTCAGCAGGCGTTTGATCACCGCCGCGCGGCCGGTCATCAGCAGGACGTTGGAAGGTTCATAATGGACCACGCTGCCGGCGCCAGCGTTATCGTTCAGCTGGCGGAGCAGCGGCGCGAGATCGCGAGCGGCGACGTTGGTCAGGGGCACCACCCGGGTGACGACCTCATCGCCTTCGCCCGGCGCGGCCTCGCTGGCGACCGGAACGGCCGAGGTCTTGGCATCTTTGGCGCGGACCACCTTCAGCACGCCGTTATTCATATTAATCACGGCGAAGCCATATACATCCAGCACGCTGAGGAAGAATTGATAATATTGCTCTTCATTGAGCATATCGTAACTGCGCACGGTGATAGTGCCGCGTACGCTGGGATCGATAATCACCGTTTTATTCAGGTTTTTGCTGACGGTATTGATAAATTCCTGGATATCGGTGCCTTTAAAACTGGCGGAAAATTCCTCCGCTGCGGCCGGAGAAAATAGCAGCGGGGTTAATATCAGCAGCGCAGGAAGCATTTTTCGCAGGCGTTTCATGGTTGGCAATTATTCATCCCCCAGGGAGAAAGCAATATCGTGTCGTTGGCCTTCCCGCTCAACGGTTAGCGTTATTTCGGTCATATCGGCCAGATTCTGCAGCGCCTGTTGCGCTTGTTCCTGATCGCGTAAATCGATGCCATTTAAGGCGATCGCCAAATCATTTGCCTGCAGGCCGGCCTGGCGAAACAGCGAGGCGTCTTTGCCAGGGTTAAGTCGGTAGCCCTGCAGTTTGTCGCCGCTGAGTACTGGCGAAATCGTTAAATAAGTGAGGATATTTTGCGGCTGCTCGCGGAGTCGCTTCATAAGGGGCGGACGGGGCGCGGCGGCGGGCGATGACGACGACGCGCGGGTATCGTTAAATAATAAAATGGCCTCCTGGCGCCCCTGATAGTTGACGATGATCCGGTCTGGCAGGATGGCAGCGATCTGTGCATCGTATCCCGGGGTGGTATCGCCGACGCTAAGGCTAACCTGCTGATTTCCTTTTTCAATAATCGCGATGGAACGCGCCGGGTTGCTGCTGGCGAGCAGCCCGGCCAGGCGTAGCTTCAGGCTGGAAACCGGCACCTGATCGAGGCTGGTGGCCTCCGCTGGCGCGGGGGGGTTTTTCGTCGCCAGGCCAAACAGGGTAAACGCGGGCCGCACGTTTTTTAATTCCGGTTCCGCTGCCGGAGGCGCAGTTAACGGCAGGGCGGAAATATCCTCAGAACTGACAGGGAATACCACTCGCCAGGTTAATTTCGCCAGCTGCGGAATGGCGGTTATTAATATGATGAGCGTCACAATTCGGGGTAATAATTTAATTATCCCTTTATTTATATTTGTTAACCCCATCACAGAAATTGGCATTTTAATCCCTTTGCTAATTTATTTTTCTGCACGCTGGCGTAATACCCTACCGAAACAGGTAGGTGATTATTGGCTTTTGAATGAATTATTGCCGGAGAGTGGCGATAAGCGTGGCGAATCATAATCAGTTTGCGGTTTGCGGTCGTCATTCCCTTTATTCATTTACTCCCCCGGCTTCCTACGCCCCCCTCTCATTTGTGGGGGATGATTGCGCCTGAGAAAGCAAAAATATCTAATTAGCGCGCTGTAAAGATATTCATCCTTTCTTACCTTTTATAATTTAATAAGCATATTAGGGACTATCGAATGCTCAGATATACCTGTCATGCCCTATTTCTTGGATCGTTAGTATTATTGAGTGGCTGTGATAACAGCTCTTCCTCCTCTTCCTCTGGCTCACCTGGCGAACCCGGTAATCCTGGCACGCCCGACCCGCAGGATGTCGTCGTCCGTTTACCGGACGTTGCCGTCCCTGGCGAAGCGGTACAGGCCTCTGCCAACCAGGCTGTCATTCACCTCGTCGATATCGCCGGCATCACCAGCAGCACGCCGGCCGACTATGCCAGCAAAAACCTCTATCTGTGGAATAACGAAACCTGTGATGCGCTGAGCGCGCCGGTGGCGGACTGGAATGATGTCAGCACCACGCCGACCGGCAGCGACAAATATGGCCCTTACTGGGTGATCCCGCTGACTAAAGAGAGCGGGTGTATCAACGTGATCGTCCGCGATGGCACCAATAAGCTTATCGACAGCGACCTGCGCGTCTCTTTCAGTGATTTCACCGATCGGACGGTATCGGTCATCGCCGGCAACAGCGCGGTCTATGACTCCCGCGCCGACGCCTTCCGCGCCGCCTTTGGCGTGGCGCTGGCCGATGCGCACTGGGTCGATAAGACCACTCTGCTGTGGCCGGGCGGGGAAAATAAACCCATTGTGCGTCTCTATTACAGCCACAGCAGTAAGGTGGCCGCCGACAGTAACGGCGAATTTACCGATAAGTATGTCAAGCTGACCCCGACCACCGTCAGCCAGCAGGTGAGCATGCGCTTCCCGCATCTCGCCAGCTATCCTGCCTTTAAGCTGCCGGATGACGTCAACGTCGAGGAATTGCTGCAGGGCGAGACGGTGGCGATATCCGCCGAAAGCGACGGGATACTGAGCGCCGCCACCCAGGTGCAGACCGCCGGCGTGCTGGATGATACCTATGCCGCCGCCGCCGAGGCGCTGAGCTATGGCGCCCAGCTAACCGATAGCGGCGTGACCTTCCGCGTCTGGGCGCCCACGGCGCAGCAGGTCGAGCTGGTGCTCTACAGTGCGGACAAGAAAGTGGTTGCCAGCCACCCGATGACCCGCGACAGCGCCTCCGGCGCCTGGTCCTGGCAGGGAGGGAGCGACCTGAAGGGCGCGTTCTACCGCTACGCGATGACGGTCTACCACCCGCAGTCGCGCAAAGTCGAGCAGTACGAAGTGACCGATCCCTACGCCCACAGTTTGTCGACCAACTCGGAGTACAGCCAGGTGGTCGATCTGAACGACAGCGCGCTGAAGCCGGAAGGCTGGGACGGGCTGACGATGCCGCACGCGCAGAAAACCAAAGCTGATCTGGCGAAGATGACGATCCACGAATCGCATATTCGCGATCTCTCCGCCTGGGATCAAACCGTTCCTGCGGAGCTGCGCGGTAAGTATCTGGCGCTCACCGCCCAGGAGAGCAATATGGTTCAGCATCTGAAGCAGCTGTCGGCCTCGGGCGTGACCCATATTGAGCTGCTGCCGGTCTTCGATCTGGCGACGGTCAATGAGTTCAGCGACAAAGTCGCCGATATTCAGCAGCCGTTCAGTCGCCTGTGCGAGGTCAACAGCGCGGTGAAGAGCAGCGAGTTCGCGGGCTATTGCGACAGCGGTTCGACGGTTGAAGAGGTGCTGACTCAGCTGAAGCAGAACGACAGTAAGGATAACCCTCAGGTGCAGGCGTTGAATACGCTGGTGGCGCAGACCGATTCCTATAACTGGGGCTACGATCCGTTCCACTACACGGTACCGGAAGGATCCTACGCCACCGACCCGGAAGGCACGGCGCGCATTAAAGAGTTCCGCACCATGATTCAGGCGATCAAGCAGGATCTGGGAATGAACGTCATTATGGACGTGGTGTACAACCACACCAACGCCGCTGGCCCGACCGACCGCACCTCGGTGCTGGATAAGATCGTCCCCTGGTACTATCAGCGTCTGAACGAAACCACCGGCAGCGTGGAATCGGCCACCTGTTGCTCCGACTCGGCGCCAGAGCACCGGATGTTCGCCAAGCTTATCGCCGATTCACTGGCGGTATGGACCACCGATTATAAGATCGATGGCTTCCGCTTCGACCTGATGGGCTACCACCCGAAAGCGCAGATCCTCTCGGCCTGGGAGCGCATTAAAGCGCTGAACCCGGATATCTACTTCTTTGGCGAAGGCTGGGATTCCAACCAGAGCGATCGCTTTGAAATTGCCTCGCAAATCAATCTCAAAGGCACCGGGATCGGCACGTTCTCCGATCGTCTGCGCGACGCCGTGCGCGGCGGCGGACCGTTCGACTCCGGCGATGCATTGCGCCAGAACCAGGGCGTGGGCAGCGGGGCCGGCGTTCTGCCGAATGAGCTGACCACCCTGACCGACGATCAGGCGCGCCATCTCGCCGATCTGACCCGTCTCGGTATGGCCGGTAACCTTGCGGACTTCGTGCTGATCGACAAAGACGGCGCGGTGAAGAGAGGCAGCGAGATTGACTATAACGGCGCGCCTGGCGGCTACGCGGCTGATCCGACGGAAGTCGTGAACTATGTGTCAAAACACGACAACCAGACGCTGTGGGACATGATCAGCTACAAAGCCGCTCAGGAGGCGGATCTCGACACCCGCGTCCGGATGCAGGCGGTGTCGCTGGCCACGGTCATGCTCGGCCAGGGGATCGCCTTTGACCAGCAGGGCTCGGAGCTGCTGCGCTCCAAATCCTTTACCCGCGACTCGTATGATTCCGGCGACTGGTTTAACCGCGTGGATTACTCCCTGCAGGACAACAACTACAACGTCGGTATGCCGCGCAGCAGCGATGATGGCAGCAACTATGACATCATCGCCCGCGTGAAGGACTGGGTGGCCACCCCAGGTGAAGCCGAGCTCAAGCAGATGACCGCGTTTTATCAGGAGCTGACCGCGCTGCGTAAGTCATCTCCGCTGTTTACCCTCGGCGACGGCGCGACGGTGATGCAGCGTGTGGACTTCCGCAATACCGGCGCCGATCAGCAGACCGGTCTGCTGGTGATGACCATCGATGACGGGATGCAGGCTGGCGCCAGTCTGGACAGCCGCGTCGACGGCATCGTGGTGGCGATTAACGCCGCTCCGGAAAGCCGGACGCTGCAGGATTTCGCCGGCACATCGCTCCAGCTGAGCGCCATCCAGCAGGCGGCGGGTGACCGTTCGCTGGCCAGCGGCGTGCAGATTGCCGCTGACGGCTCGGTCACGCTGCCGGCCTGGTCGGTTGCCGTTCTCGAATTGCCGCAGGGCGAATCGCAGGGCGCCGGCCTGCCGGTGAGCAGTAAATAACGTGACGTGGGGCGCCCGTAAGGGCGCCTCTGGCTGATGACAAACCTGGTTTGATGCTGTGCCGCCTTTCTGCCGGGTGGCGGCTTTCGCCTTACCCGGCCTGTGAAGGACTGCAATATCAAACCGTTATGCAGTTAGCTGTAGGCCCGCGCAAGCGCAGCGCCGCCGGGCAATCCCTGAAGATTGCGCTTTGTCAGCCGTTTGGGGCGCCCGTAAGGGCGCCTTCTCGTTATCGTGAGGGAACAGGAGATCGTGGTGATTGTTCGTGATGACAGTGAAAGAGGGATCCCCCCGCTGGTGGCGCATCAGCCGCCTTCCGCGCAGGCGGACGCGCCGGTGATCCGCGGCCGGATGGTGCAGATCCCAGGCTGGATTATCCCGCTGTATGCCGGATTATTATTCGCGCTCGGCTGGTTTGGCGGCGAGCAGTGGCGTCATCCGGCACCGCCGCAAACGCTGCCCTTGCCGGTGGCGCATGCGGCGCTTCTGCCGTTAACCGCTGCCGGAGAGGCCGCGCCAAAGACGCCGCCGCCGGCGACAAAACCCAGTGCGCCCGCCGCGCCGGTGGTGGACAGCGATACGCTGCCGCCTCTGCGCTATAGCGCGCATGTCTACGCCTCGTTAGCGGAAAAGCGCAGCATTGTGTTAAATGGCAAAGCGTGGACGGAGGGCGACTCCCCGCTGCCCAATCTGGTGGTGGAGCAGATCCAGCAGGATGTGACGATCTTTAGCTTCAACGGCACGACCTTTACCCTCGCGGCGCTGGAGGACTGGCCCGGCGGGAAAATTGACGAGGAGCCGAAAGGCGAATAAGGGGCACGCGCAATAAAATGCGCGTTGAAGATATTTTGTTTAGTCGCCGCGCAGGCTGGCAATAAAGGGAGCAAGCTGGCGATTAAATTGACTGCACTGCGCGGCTTCCGGGGTGCTGTCCTGTAAAAGCTGTTGGTAAAGCCGGTCGCTATTTTGGCTTAACGTTGCCGGGTCAATATTTCCCCAGCCGCGCGCTTTGCCGACATTCACCGCCGCCCGATAAATAGCTTCATCGGCGGGCAGATCGCTACGATTACATTTATTCTTGAGATAGCGCGTTCCTGCCGCCACGGACGAGAGCTGCTCGAGCTGCGCCTGGCTACTGATGGCCGGACTGAGCGTTGAGGCGGGTTTCTGTTGGCAGCCAGAGAGCACGGCCACCACGCAAAGCGGAAATATAAGCGGAATGCGCATAGTAGAGTAATCAAAATAATGAATCACTGGCCGCTAGTTTAACAAATATTTCCCTGGTGTCATCATAAAATATGATTCTGCATAAATGTTAACAGGCTCTCATTTTTATTGGCTCAAACTCGATTAATCCCCTTTACTTCTTTCAGTAATAAACATTGGCGGCCGGAAAATATATTTTCTGCGGCAGATGATGTCGCCGCATTTGGCGTCAGGGCGAGCGTCATTTTTTATGTTATTAAAAAACATACTCTTTCCCATCTTGTTACGTGAGCACGAGGTAAAATGCTGGTTAAGAATGTCGCATTTTAGTGCTATCCTGTATGCCCTGAACATTACGTGCTATGTTCTGACTCATTCTGCCAGTGATGCGTTTAACACAATGATTTTATGGTGAATTTTTATTGTTAGTATCATGTGAAACGAAGCAAACCAACCCTTTGAAAGGTGGGCGGCGCGTTCTGCCCGCCAGCAGGTTGTCGTCCCGAGGGTAAGCAGCCAGGACGTTAATTTGAGAGATTTCTTCTTCCTCTGAACAGGGGAAGTATTGAGAATCAGGCCTTTGCGCCTGAACGTTGCGGAGAAAAAGCATGGCGGGAGATGACCGCGAGCCTATCGGACGTAAGGGAAGACCCTCACGTCCGACAAAACAGAAAGTCACCCGTCGCCGGGTCCGGGAAGAGGACTACGACGACGAGTATGATGACGATGATTATGAGGATGAGAAACCGGTGCCGAGAAAAGGCAAAGGCAAAGGTGGTAAGCCTCGTCGTAAGCGCAGCTGGCTGTGGCTGCTGGTCAAGCTGGGGATTGTCTTCGCGGTGCTGATTGCCGCCTATGGCGTCTACCTCGACCAGAAAATCCGCAGCCGCATTGACGGTAAAGTCTGGGAGCTGCCGGCCGCGGTCTATGGCCGAATGGTGAACCTTGAGCCTGACATGCAGATCAGCAAAAACGAGATGGTGCGTCTGCTGAACGCCACCCAGTATCGTCAGGTCAGCGCGATGACGCGTCCCGGCGAATATACGGTGCAGGCCAACAGCATCGAGATGATCCGCCGTCCGTTCGATTTCCCGGACAGTAAAGAAGGGCAGGTGCGCGCGCGTCTGACCTTCGATGGCGACCATCTGGAAACCATCGAGAATATGGATAACAACCGCCAGTTCGGTTTCTTCCGTCTCGATCCGCGACTTATCACCATGCTGCAGTCGCCGAACGGCGAGCAGCGTCTGTTCGTGAAGCGCAGCGGCTTCCCCGACCTGCTGGTGGATACGCTGCTGGCGACCGAAGACCGCCACTTCTACGAGCACGATGGTATCAGCCTCTATTCCATCGGCCGTGCGGTGCTGGCGAACCTGACGGCAGGCCGGACGGTGCAGGGGGCAAGTACCCTGACCCAGCAGCTGGTGAAAAACCTGTTCCTCTCCAGCGAACGCTCCTACTGGCGTAAAGCCAACGAAGCGTACATGGCGCTGATCGTCGACGCCCGCTACAGCAAGGATCGCATCCTTGAGCTGTATATGAACGAGGTGTACCTCGGTCAGAGCGGCGATAACGAAATTCGCGGCTTCCCGCTGGCCAGCCTGTACTACTTTGGCCGTCCGGTGGAAGAGCTGAGCCTCGACCAGCAGGCGCTGCTGGTGGGGATGGTGAAAGGGGCCTCGGTCTATAACCCGTGGCGCAACCCGAAACTGGCCCTTGAGCGACGCAATCTGGTGCTGCGTCTGCTGCAGCAGCAGCAGGTCATCGACCAGGAGCTGTACGACATGCTGAGCGCGCGTCCGCTGGGCGTGCAGCCGCGCGGCGGGGTGATTTCACCGCAGCCGGCGTTTATGCAGATGGTGCGTCAGGAGCTGCAGGCGAAGCTGGGCGATAAAGTGAAAGATCTCTCCGGCGTGAAGATCTTCACGACCTTCGACTCGGTGGCGCAGGATGCCGCGGAAAAAGCGGCTACTGAAGGGATCCCGGTACTGAAGAAACAGCGCAAGCTGGCAGATCTGGAAACCGCCATGGTGGTGGTGGACCGCTTTACCGGTGAAGTGCGGGCGATGGTCGGCGGCGCGGAGCCGCAGTTCGCCGGCTACAACCGTGCGATGCAGGCCCGCCGGTCGATTGGTTCTCTGGCCAAGCCGGCGACCTATCTGACCGCGCTGAGCCAGCCGAACCAGTATCGCCTGAATACGTGGATCGCCGATGCGCCAGTGACCATTCGCCTGTCCAACGGCCAGACCTGGTCGCCGCAGAACGACGATCGTCGCTTCAGCGGCCAGGTGATGCTGGTGGATGCCCTGACCCGTTCGATGAACGTGCCGACGGTTAACCTCGGGATGGCGCTGGGCTTGCCGGCGGTGGTCGATACCTGGACCAAACTGGGGGCGCCGAAGAATCAGCTCAACGCCGTGCCGGCGATGCTGCTTGGCGCGCTGAACCTGACGCCAATTGAAGTGGCCCAGGCCTTCCAGACTATCGCCAGCGGCGGCAACCGTGCGCCACTCTCCGCCCTGCGGTCAGTGATTGCGGAAGATGGCACGGTGCTGTATCAGAGCTACCCGCAGGCGGAGCGCGCGGTGCCTGCCCAGGCGGCCTACATGACGCTGTGGACCATGCAGCAGGTGGTGCAGCGCGGGACGGGGCGCCAACTGGGCGCGAAGTATCCGGGCCTCCATCTGGCGGGGAAAACCGGGACCACCAACAATAACGTCGATACCTGGTTTGCCGGGATCGACGGTAGCCAGGTGACCATCACCTGGGTGGGTCGCGATAATAACCAGCCAACCAAACTGTACGGCGCCAGCGGTGCGATGTCGATTTACCAGCGTTATCTGGCGAACCAGACGCCAACGCCGCTGGTGCTGACGGCGCCTGAAGACGTGGTCGACATGGGCGTGGACAGCAACGGCAACTTCGTCTGCAGCGGCGGTATGCGTTCGCTGCCGGTGTGGACGACGCAGCCGGATGCGCTGTGCCGCCAGGGCGAGATGATGCAGCAGCAGCAGTTGCAGCAGCAGGAAGCGAACAACCCGTTCAATCAGTCCGGGCAGCAGCAGCCTCAGCAGCAACAGCAGCAGCAACAGCAGCCGCCGAAGCAGCAGGAGAAGAGCGACGGCGTCGCGGGCTGGATCAAGGATATGTTCGGCAGTAACTGATTTAAGCCCTAAGACCAGACCCCTTAAGACGAAAGTATTAAGGGGTTTTTTTATGCCTGTAAAAAAGTTAACGGCTCTTTAACTCCATAATAACTATCTGGTTATTAATTCAGCCTTCAACCCGCAGCGACAGGCATATCGCTTGCCTTGCCTTCAACGTTTCGCCTATTATATCGCCCGTCATAATAATAATTCTCGTTTACGTTATCATTCACTTTCATCAGAGATATACCCATGGCGCGTCCAAAAACTGCTCAGCCAAACCACTCGCTGCGTAAAGTCGCAGCTGTAGTAGCCACGGCGGTTAGCGGCATGTCTGTCTACGCACAGGCAGCAGAACAACCGAAGCAAGAAGAAACCATTACCGTCGTTGCCGCCCCGGCCGCCCAGGAAAGCGCCTGGGGACCGGCGCCGACCATCGCGGCGAAACGCTCCGCCACGGCGACGAAAACCGATACCCCGATAGAAAAAACGCCGCAGTCTGTGTCGGTGGTGACGCGCCAGGAGATGGAGATGCGTCAGCCGACGACGGTAAAAGAGGCGCTCTCCTATACGCCAAGCGTCTTCTCCACTCGCGGCAGTTCGACCACCTATGACGTGGTCACCATTCGCGGCTTCACCACCTCGACGACCGTCAACACCAACCAGTATCTGGACGGCATGAAGCTGCAGGGGAATAACTACTCTGAAGTCTCCATGGATCCTTACTTCCTGGAGCGCGTGGAAGTGATGCGCGGGCCAACCTCGGTGCTGTACGGCAACAGCAACCCGGGCGGTATCGTCAGCATGGTCAGCAAACGCCCGACCACCGAGCCGCTGAAAGAAGTGCAGTTTAAGATGGGCACCGACAATCTGTGGCAGACCGGGTTTGACTTCAGCGACGCCATTGATGATGCCGGCGTCTGGTCCTACCGCCTGACCGGTCTGGGCCGCAGCCAGGATGCCCAGCAGCAGATGGCGAAATCGACCCGCTACGCGGTGGCGCCCTCCTTTAGCTGGCGTCCTGACGATAAAACCGACTTCACCTTCCTGAGCAACTTCCAGAATGATCCGGATGCGGGCTACTACGGCTGGCTGCCGCGCGAAGGCACCGTGGTGCCGTATTACGACGCCAACGGTAAGGCGCATAAGCTGCCGACCGATTTCAACGAAGGCGAGGCGGATAATAAAATCTCCCGCCGCCAGAAGATGGTGGGCTACAGCTTCTCCCATCAGTTCGATGACACCTTTACCGTGCGGCAGAACCTGCGCTATGCCGATGTGCATACGCTCTATCGTTCGGTTTACGGCAACGGCTATGTCGCGCCGGGCTACATGAATCGCGCCTATGTGCGCTCCGACGAGCACCTGAACACCTTCACCGTCGATACTCAGCTGCAGTCTGATTTCTCCACCGGCGCGGTTAGCCATACCCTACTGACCGGCGTGGACTACTCGCGGATGCGTAACGATGTGGATGCCGACTACGGGACGGCGGATCCCATCAGCATGAACAATCCGCAGTACGGCAACCCGAATATTCAGGTCACCTTCCCGTACGCGGTGCTCAACCGGATGGAGCAGACTGGCCTGTACGCGCAGGATCAGATGGAGTGGGATAAATGGGTGATGACCCTGGGCGGCCGTTACGATTACGCCACGACCTCAACGTTAACCCGCGCCACCAACAGCCTGGCGGAGAACCACGACCAGCAGTTCAGCTGGCGCGGCGGCATCAACTACCTGTTCGATAACGGTATCTCTCCGTACTTCAGCTACAGCGAATCGTTTGAACCGGTATCGGGCGCCAGCAGCAGCGGTAAGCCGTTCGATCCGTCGCGCGGTAAGCAGTATGAAGCCGGCGTGAAATATGTGCCGAAAGATATGCCGGTGGTGGTCACCGCGGCGGTCTATCAGCTGACCAAAGACAAGAACCTGACGGCGGATCCGGCTAACCAGGCGTTCAGCATCCAGACCGGCGAAATCCGCTCCCGCGGCCTTGAGCTGGAGGCGAAGGCGGCAGTGAACGCCAATATTAACGTCACCGCAGCCTACAGCTACACCGATGCGGAGTACACTCACGATACGGTGTTCAACGGCAAACGTCCGGCGGAAGTGCCGCGTAACATGGCCTCCCTGTGGGCGGATTATACCTTCCACGAAACCGCGCTGAGCGGTCTGACGATTGGGGCCGGGGCGCGCTATATCGGTTCAACGGTCAGCTACTACAAAAATGACACCAGCACCGGTAAGAAAAATGATGCCTTTAGTGTGGCCGGTTATGCGCTGATGGATGCGACGGTGAAATACGATCTGGCGCGCTTTGGCCTGCCGGGCTCGTCGGTCGGCGTCAACGTCAACAACCTGTTCGACCGCGAATATGTCTCCAGTTGCTACAGCGAATACGCCTGCTACTGGGGGGCCGGACGTCAGGTCGTCGCCACCGCCACCTTCCGTTTCTAACCACCTACGGGCGCGGTTCGCCGCGCCCTTTATCAGGTTATCGCTATGCAGGAACAGACTCCGCACGCAGAAACCACCTTCGCGCTGGATCGCGTCACTTTCCGTGTGCCTGGCCGCACGTTGCTCCATCCGCTCTCGCTCACCTTCCCGGCCGGAAAAGTCACAGGCCTGATCGGCCATAATGGCTCCGGCAAGTCGACGTTACTGAAAATGCTTGGCCGCCATCAGCCGCCTTCCGCAGGCGATGTGCTGCTGGACGGCCAGCCGCTGGAGAGCTGGGGCAGCAAAGCCTTTGCCCGCAAAGTGGCCTATCTGCCGCAGCAGCTGCCGCCGGCCGAAGGTATGACGGTGCGCGAGCTGGTGGCGATCGGCCGCTATCCATGGCACGGCGCGCTGGGTCGCTTTGGCGCGGCGGACCGCGAGAAAGTGGAAGAGGCGATTGCGCTGGTAGGGCTGAAGCCGCTCGCCCATCGTCTGGTGGACAGCCTCTCCGGCGGCGAACGCCAGCGGGCGTGGATCGCCATGCTGGTGGCGCAGGATAGCCGCTGTTTGCTGCTCGATGAACCCACCTCGGCGCTGGATATCGCCCATCAGGTTGATGTCCTCGCGCTGGTGCATCGTCTCAGCCAGCAGCGCGGCCTGACGGTGATCGCCGTCCTGCACGACGTTAATATGGCGGCCCGCTACTGCGACTATCTGGTGGCCCTGCGCGGCGGGGAAATGATCGCCCAGGGGACGCCGGCGGAACTGATGCGCAGCGACACCCTGGAACAAATCTACGGCATCCCGATGGGGATCCTGCCGCACCCGGCCGGCGCGGCGCCGGTAAGCTTTGTCTATTGATGATGACCCCGACTCAGATAACCCGACGTCGCCTGCTGACCGCGATGGCGCTCTCGCCGCTGCTGTGGCAGATGCGCGGCGCGCAGGCGGCGAACGTTGACCCGCAGCGTGTGGTCGCCCTGGAGTGGCTGCCGGCGGAGCTGCTGCTGGCGCTGGGCGTCACGCCTTACGGCGTGGCCGATATCCCTAACTATCGCCTGTGGGTGAACGAGCCCGCGCTGCCCGACTCGGTGATCGATGTCGGTTTGCGCACTGAACCCAATCTTGAGCTGCTGACGCAGATGAAACCGTCGTTTATCGTCTGGTCAGCAGGCTACGGCCCGTCGCCGGAGAAGCTGGCGCGTATCGCCCCCGGTCGCGGATTCACCTTTAGCGACGGCAAACGCCCGCTGGCGATGGCTCAGCGCTCGCTGCTGGAGATGGCTGACCTGCTGGGCAAACCGCAGCAGGCTCAGCGCCACCTGGCGGAGTTTGAGGCGCTGATGGCGAGCCTGAAGCCGCGCTTTGCCGGACGCGGCGACCGTCCGCTGCTGATGATCTCCCTGCTCGATCCGCGCCACGTTCTGGTGTTTGGCGAAAACTGCCTGTTCCAGGAGGTGCTTGACCGCTTTGGTATTAAAAACGCCTGGCGCGGCGAAGCGGCGTTCTGGGGCAGCGTTAGCGTTGGCATCGACCGGCTGGCGGCGTTTAACGAGGCCGATGTGATCTGTTTTGATCATGGTAACGAGCGGGAGATGACCCAGCTGCTGGCGACCCCGCTGTGGCAGGCGATGCCGTTCGTGCGCGCGGGGCGCTTCCAGCGCGTTCCGGCGGTGTGGTTCTATGGCGCGACGCTGTCGGCGATGCATTTTGCCCGCGTGCTGGCCGAGGCCCAGGGGAGTCCGGCATGAATACGCGTATTTCACCGTTAGCCAGTATCCTGCTGGCCGCGCTGCTGGTTGCCGCCTTCGCGTTGAGTATCGTCAATCTCAATGTCGCCTTGCCCTATGCGCAATGGCGGCAGGCGCTGCGGCAGCCGGATAGCGATCAGATTGCCCAGATGCTGTTTCATTACAGCCTGCTGCCGCGGGTGGCCGTTTCACTGCTGGTGGGGGCCGGGCTGGGACTGGTCGGCGTACTGTTCCAGCAGGTGCTGCGCAATCCGCTGGCGGAGCCGACCACCCTTGGCGTCGCCACCGGCGCGCAGCTGGGGATAACGGTCACCACGCTGTGGGCCATCCCCGGCGTGCTGGCGTCGCAGTTTGCCGCGCTGGCCGGGGCCTGTCTGGTGGGTGCGCTGGTGTTTGGCGTCTCCTGGGGCAAGCGTCTGTCGCCGGTAACGCTGATCCTGGCGGGCCTGGTGGTCAGCCTCTACTGCGGGGCGCTTAACCAACTGATGGTGATTTTCCATCACGACCAGCTGCAGAGCATGTTCCTGTGGAGCACCGGGACGCTGACGCAAACCGACTGGAGCGTGGCGCAGCGCCTGTGGCCGCAGCTGCTGGGCGGGGCGATACTCACCCTGCTGCTGCTGCGTCCGCTGACTCTGATGGGGCTCGATGACGGGGTGGCACGCAACCTGGGGCTGGCGCTGTCTCTGGCGCGCCTCGGCGCCCTGACGCTGGCGATCGTGATGAGCGCGCTGCTGGTCAACGCGGTCGGGATTATCGGCTTTATCGGCCTGTTCGCGCCGCTGCTGGCGAAAATGCTCGGCGCCCGTCGACTGCTGGCCCGGCTGCTGCTGGCGGCGCTGATCGGCGCGCTGCTCCTGTGGCTTTCCGATCAGGTGATCCTCTGGCTGAGCCGGGTATGGCGGGAAGTCTCCACCGGCTCGGTCACCGCCCTGATTGGCGCGCCGCTGCTGCTGTGGCTGCTGCCGCGGCTGCGCAGCATCAGCGCCCCGGTGATGAACGGCGGCGATAATGTGCAGCCTGAGCGCTATCACGTGCAATGGTTTGTTCTCGGGGGCGTCGCGTTGCTGCTGCTGGCGATGAGCGTAGCGCTGGCCTTTGGTCGCGATGCCCACGGTTGGCTGTGGGCTCACGGCGATCTGCTGGAGCAACTGCTGCCCTGGCGCTGGCCGCGAGTGCTGTCGGCGCTGTTCGCCGGGGTGATGCTGGCTGTCGCCGGTTGTATTATCCAGCGCCTGACCGGCAATCCGATGGCCAGCCCGGAAGTGCTGGGCATCAGCTCCGGCGCCGCCTTTGGCGTGGTGCTGATGCTGTTCTTCGTGCCTGGCGACGCCTTTGGCTGGCTGCTGCCGGCCGGGAGCCTTGGCGCGGCGGCCACTTTGCTGATCATTATGCTGGCCGCCGGACGGGGCGGTTTCTCGCCGCATCGGATGCTGCTGGCGGGGATGGCGCTCAGTACCGCCTTCACCATGCTGCTGATGATGCTGCAGGCCAGCGGCGATCCGCGCATGGCGCAGATCCTGACGTGGATCTCGGGGTCGACCTACAGCGCGACGCCGGAGAGGGTGGTACGCAGCGGCGCGGTGATGCTGGTCCTGCTGGCGCTGGCGCCGCTCTGTCGCCGCTGGTTAACCATCCTGCCGCTGGGCGGGGAGGCGGCGCGGGCGGTGGGCATGGCGCTGACGTCATCGCGGATTGTTCTGCTGCTGCTGGCGGCCTGCCTGACGGCGACGGCGACGCTAACCATCGGCCCGCTGAGCTTCGTCGGGCTGATGGCGCCGCATATCGCGCGCATGATGGGCTTCCGCCGAACGCTGCCGCATATGGTGATCTCCGGACTGACTGGCGGGCTGCTGCTGGTCTTCGCCGACTGGTGCGGACGGATGATCATGTTCCCGTACCAGATCCCGGCGGGGCTGCTGTCGACCTTTATCGGCGCGCCGTACTTTATCTATTTGCTGAGGAAGCAGAGCCGCTAACGATCCCGGATGGCCTCAACATCCCCGGTGGCGCTATCGCTTACCGGGGCTACAGTGCTGTGCGATTTGGTAGCCCGGATAAGGCGCAATGCGCCGCATCCGGGAAAATCCCCGGTGGCGCTATCGCTTACCGGGGCTACAGCGCTGTGCGATTTGGTAGCCCGGATAAGGCGCAATGCGCCGCATCCGGGAAAATCCCCGGTGGCGCTATCGCTTACCGGGGCTACAGCGCTGTGCGATTTGGTAGCCCGGATAAGGCGCAATGCGCCGCATCCGGGAAAATCCCTGCGTTACCAGGCATTCAAGCACCTTACAGTTTGGCAAATACCCGACGCGCGGCGTCGATGGTATTGTCGATATCTTCTTCGCTGTGGGCGACGGACATAAAGCCAGCCTCAAACGCTGACGGCGCCAGGTACACGCCTTCCTCCAGCATCAGATGGAAGAAGCGCTTGAAGCGTTCGACATCGCACTTCACCACGTCCTGATAGCAGGTGACGGTTTCGGCATCGGTAAAGAAGATGCCGAACATGCCGCCGACGTTATTGACCACCAGCGGGATCCCGGCGTCACGCGCCGCATCCAGCAGGCCTTGCGCCAGCTGGTTGGTCAGCTCGGTGAGGGTTTCATGCACGCCCGGCTGCGCCACTTCGCTTAAGCAGGCGAAGCCGGCGGCCATGGCGATCGGGTTACCGGAGAGGGTTCCGGCCTGGTAGACCGGACCGGTGGGCGCCAGCGCGTCCATCACCTCGCGACGGCCGCCGAAGGCGCCTACCGGCATCCCGCCGCCGATGATTTTCCCGAGACAGGTCAGATCCGGCTCCACGCCGTAATAAGCCTGCGCGCCCGCCAGCGCCACGCGGAAGCCGGTCATCACTTCGTCGATGATCAGCAGGGCGCCAAATTCGTCGCACAGCGCGCGCAGGCCCGGCAGGAACTCCGGCTGCGGCGGAATGCAGTTCATATTCCCGGCGACCGGCTCGACGATGATGCAGGCGATATCCTGCGGATACTGCTCGAACGCCGCGCGCACGGAGGCGAGGTCGTTATAGGTGCAGGTCAGGGTATGTTTGGCGAAATCAGCCGGCACGCCCGGCGAGTTCGGCTGGCCGAGGGTCAGCGCGCCGGAACCGGCTTTCACCAGCAGGCAGTCGGCATGGCCGTGGTAGCAGCCTTCGAACTTGATGATCTTGTCGCGGCCTGTGAAACCGCGCGCCAGGCGAATCGCGCTCATGGTGGCTTCGGTACCGGAGTTCACCATGCGCACCATATCCATGGTCGGCACCAGCTCGGTCACCAGCGCCGCCATTTTTACTTCCATTTCGGTCGGCGCGCCAAAGCTCAGGCCGCGGGACGCCGCCTCGATCACCGCGTTGCGGATCGCCGGATGGTTGTGGCCCAGCACCATCGGACCCCAGGAGCCGACATAATCGATATAGGCTTTCCCATCCACGTCATAAAGGTAAGCGCCATCCGCGCGTTCGATAAACAGCGGGGTGCCGCCGACGCCGGTGAAGGCGCGGACCGGCGAGTTAACGCCGCCGGGGATCAGTTCACGCGCGGCGTGGTACAGATTTTCAGATTTGCTCATGGCCAGGGTCCTGGTTCGTGAAAAATGTTTTATCGGCTATTCTAAGTTATTCCAGGATGGTTATGAAAGTTTTGCCCAATTGAAACAATGTGCCGCAAGGGCATTTTTTTGACGACGCAGCGCGCCGGGGCGGCTAAAATGCCTCTCTCTTCATTTGTATTACCAATAATTGATAATGGCATGAAAGCAGAAACTCCCTCTTTTGAGGCACATCAGTTCGTGCGGGTGCGTCGCGGCGATGCGGTGCGCCGGTTGATTCAGCGCGATAAAACGCCGCTGGCGGTGCTGTTTATGGCGGCGGTGGTCGGCACGCTGGCCGGGCTGGTGGGCGTGGCGTTTGAGAAGAGCGTGAACTGGGTGCAGAACCAGCGGATCGGCGCGCTGGCGCAGGTGGCGGACCACTGGTATCTGGTCTGGCCGCTGGCGTTTATCTTGTCGGCGCTGCTGGCGATGGTCGGCTATTTCCTCGTGCGCCGTTTTGCGCCGGAGGCTGGCGGATCGGGGATCCCGGAAATCGAAGGGGCGCTGGAGGAGCTGCGGCCAGTGCGCTGGTGGCGCGTGCTGCCGGTGAAATTCATCGGCGGCATGGGGACCCTGGGCGCCGGAATGGTGCTGGGACGCGAGGGGCCGATGGTGCAGCTTGGCGGCAACATTGGACGCATGGTGCTGGATATTTTCCGCATGCGCAGTCCGGAAGCGCGGCACACGCTGCTGGCGACCGGTGCGGCGTCGGGGCTCTCAGCGGCCTTTAACGCGCCGCTGGCCGGTATCCTGTTTATCATTGAAGAGATGCGCCCGCAGTTCCGCTACAACCTGATCTCCATTAAAGCGGTATTTACCGGCGTGATCATGTCGAGCATTGTGTTTCGCATTTTCAACGGCGAGGCGGCAATTATAGAGGTGGGCAAGCTGAGCAATGCCCCGGTGAATACCCTGTGGCTGTACCTGGTGCTGGGGATGCTGTTTGGCTGCTTTGGCCCGTTGTTTAATTTTCTGGTGCTACGCACCCAGGATCTGTTCCAGCGCATTCACGGCGGCAACATCAAAAAATGGGTGTTAATTGGCGGGGGCATCGGCGGGCTTTGCGGCCTGCTGGGGCTGATGCAGCCCTCCGCGGTGGGCGGTGGCTTTAACCTGATCCCCATCGCCGCCGCCGGTAACTTCTCCGTCGGTTTGCTGCTGTTCATCTTTATTGCCCGCGTGGTGACCACGCTGATCTGCTTCTCTTCCGGCGCGCCGGGCGGCATTTTCGCTCCGATGCTGGCGCTCGGCACGCTGCTGGGCACGGCGTTCGGCATGGCGGCTATTCCGCTGTTTCCGTCCTACCATCTCGATGCCGGCACCTTCGCCATCGCCGGTATGGGGGCGCTGCTCGCCGCCTCGGTGCGCGCGCCGCTGACCGGGATTGTGCTGGTGCTGGAGATGACCGATAACTATCAGCTCATTTTGCCAATGATTATTACCTGCCTTGGCGCAACACTACTGGCGCAATTCCTCGGCGGTAAGCCTTTGTATTCGACCATTCTGCAACGTACTCTGGCGAAGCAGGAGGCCGAGCAGGCGGCAAAAGCGCAGCAGGCACCCCGGGAGAATACTTGAACGATTTACCAGGGTATTAGATAATGGCTCAAAAGGTCCGGTTATTCTTTAACCGGCCGGAAGTATCAATGGGAGCAAAAAATGAGTGATGACGTAGCGTTGCCGCTGGAGTTTACCGAAGCCGCAGCCAATAAAGTAAAACACCTGATTGCGGATGAAGATAATCCGAACCTGAAACTGCGCGTATATATCACCGGCGGCGGTTGCAGCGGTTTCCAGTATGGCTTCACCTTCGACGATCAGGTGAACGAAGGGGATATGACCATTGAGAAACAGGGTGTCGGCCTGGTGGTTGACCCGATGAGCCTGCAGTACCTGGTCGGCGGCTCTGTCGACTATACCGAAGGGCTGGAAGGTTCGCGCTTTATCGTGACCAACCCGAACGCGAAAAGCACCTGCGGCTGCGGGTCCTCGTTCAGCGTTTAAAGCGAGCGCGGCAGGGGGCTTTTTCTCGCAGCGAGAGGGCGCCAACGCTAAAAACGGTAACCTCAGGGTTACCGTTTTGCTTTTATGACCGTCCGTTATCGTCCAGGGCAAACGTCGGCAGCTTCAGATGCCAGCGGATCGCCGCCAGCCGGATCGCCAGGGTCACCACCATCCCCATCATCGCCGAATTCTCCAGCGGGAGATGGAAGGTGTCGTGCGCGGTGGCGTGGACAATGCCGCCGACAATACAGGCGGTGGCGTAGATCTCGGTGCGCAGAATCATAGGAATTTCGCGCGCCAGCACGTCGCGGATTATCCCGCCGCCAACGCCGGTCACCACCCCCATGCATACCGCTACCAGCGGGCCGCTGCCGGCGAGAAAGGCTTTATTCACGCCGATGCCGACAAACACCGCTAAACCGACGGCGTCGAGCACCGGCAGGATCCATTTCGGCAGCCGGCGCGGCTGGCGGACCAGCAGGATGGTCAGCATGCTGGTGACCATCGCCACCACCAGATCGGTGGGATCTTTGACCCAGAATACCGGGCCATTCGCCAGCGCCATGTCGCGGATGGTTCCGCCGCCCACCGCCGTCACCACGCCTAACACCAGCACGCCAAACGGGTCCATGCGTAATTTTCCGGCCAGCAGAACGCCGGAGATCGCGAAAACGGCCGTGCCAATAATATCCAGCCAATAGACAAGCATCGTTGATTCCCACTGAACATCCGCTTTACCGGATGGTTATTTTACCTGGTCGAGCGCCGCGCAAAGTTGTTTGGCGGCGAGGATAATACGTGGGCTTGCGCGTTCAAACCAGTCGCTGTGTAACGCAATCAACGAAATGGTGAGCTGATGTTGCCAAAAGCGCTGCGCCTCGGCGATGCGGCTGGCGTCGCCGGTCACCACAATCGCCTGCGGCTGACGGGCCAGCACCTGTTCGCGGCTCACCTGCGGCCAGGGAACACGGCTGGCGGCAAAGATATTCTCGCCGCCGCACAGCCTCAGCACCTGATCCTGAATCGAGCCGGGGCCGCTGGTGAACAGCGGGGCGGAACCGAACTGCAGGAAGACGCGTTTCTTCGGCGCGCTGGCATAGCGCGCTTTCAGTGCATCGTATTCCTGCTGCATCGCCTGCGCCGCCTGATGCGCTTTTTCCGGCTGCGGGCTCCACTTCGCCAGTTGACGCAGGGTGGCGATGATCTCTTCGATGGTCGAAGTCTGCACCCAGAGGACGTGGATCCCCAGCGACTGCAGCTGGTTAACCTGACGTTCGGCATTACCGCCGCGCCAGGCCAGCACCAGGTCTGGCTTTAACGCTACGATGCGCTCCAGGTTCATCCCCTGCCAGCTGGCAACCTGCTCAATCGTTTTGGCCTGCGGCGGATAATCGGAATAGCTACTGACGCCGACCGGCGTGATCCCGGCGGCAAAGGCCAGTTCGGTATTGGCGGGGGAGAGGGCGATCACCCGCGGCGCGGCCAGCAGCCACGCCGGGGCGAGTAACAGCAGCGCGGCAAGCGCGAAGGAGAGCGACTTAGCCACGTGCCAGGTTCTGGACCAGATTCTCCACCATCAGGGTGGACTGTCGGGCGGCGACCGCAAGGAACTCCTCAAAGCTGAGGTGAGACTGCTGGTCGGCCACATCGGAGATGGCGCGAACCACCACGAAGGGAACCTTAAAGTTATGGCAAACGTGAGCGATAGCGGTCGCTTCCATTTCCACAGCGATCGCCTGCGGGAAATTATGGCGGATCTTCGCCAGACCGACAGAGCCGTTAATGAAGGCATCGCCGCTGACGATCAGGCCGCGAACGGCATTGAGATCTAACGCGTTAATGCAGCTCTCCGCGGCGGCCACCAGTTTTTCGTCCGCTTTAAAGCCCGCCGGGCAGCCAGGCAGCTGGCCGTACTCATAACCGAAGGCGGTGACGTCGGCGTCGTGGTAGCGCGCTTCATCGGAGACGACGATATCGCCGACCTTCAGCGTCGACGCCAGGCCGCCGGCTGAGCCGGTATTAATGATCACGTCAGGCTGGCAACGCTCCAGCAGCAGGGTCGCGCCCATCGCCGCCGCCACTTTCCCGATACCAGACTTCAGCAGCGCGACGTCAACGCCGTGAAGTTGGCCGGTATAGATTTCGCTCCCGCCAATAGTGATAGTCTGGCGGTTTTCGATTTTGTCGCGCAGAAGGGTAACTTCCTCTTCCATAGCGCCAATAATGCCAATTTTCATAGATTTACTCGCGATGTGTCAGGTTTAGTTGCATAGTCTATCATGCGCTTAAGGGGAAGCGTATTGCTCGCGCGGGAGAGGCTATGGCAAAGATTGATTTTCGCAACAAGATAAACTGGCGTCGACGCTTCCGTTCGCCGCCGCGTGTCGAGACGGAGCGCGACATCCTGCGGATCTTCGAAAGCGATCGGGGACGGATCGTCAACTCGCCGGCCATCCGTCGCTTACAGCAAAAAACTCAGGTCTTCCCGCTGGAGCGCAACGCAGCGGTGCGTACCCGTCTGACCCACTCGCTGGAGGTGCAGCAGGTGGGGCGTTATATCGCCAAAGAGGTACTGAGCCGGCTGAAAGAGCAGAGGCTGCTGGAAGAGTATGGCCTGGAAGAGCTGACCGGGCCATTCGAGAGCGTCGTGGAGATGGCCTGCCTGATGCACGATATCGGCAACCCGCCGTTTGGCCATTTTGGCGAGGCGGCGATTAACGACTGGTTCCGCCAGCGTCTGGCGCCCGGCGATGCGCTCGGGCAGCCGCTGACCGACGATCGCTGTGAAGTGCAGGCATTACGCCTGCAGGAGGGGGAAACGTCGCTTAACGCGCTGCGCCGCAAAGTGCGCCAGGATCTCTGCTGCTTTGAGGGCAACGCCCAGGGCATTCGTCTGGTCCATACGCTGATGCGCATGAATCTGACCTGGGCGCAGGTCGGCTGTATTCTGAAATATACTCGTCCGGCGTGGTGGTCCGAGGCGACGCCAGCCAGCCACAGTTATTTAATGAAGAAGCCTGGCTACTATTTAGCCGAAGAGGAGTATGTGGCGCGCCTGCGTAAAGAACTGGATCTGGCGCCTTACAATCGGTTCCCATTAACCTGGATTATGGAAGCCGCGGATGACATCTCATATTGCGTCGCGGATCTCGAGGACGCGGTGGAAAAACGTATTTTCAGCGCAGAGCAGCTTTATCAGCATCTTTACGACGCCTGGGGCAGCCATGAAAAAGGATCGTTATTCTCGCAGGTGGTGGAAAATGCCTGGGAGAAATCACGAGCCAATTCCCTGAAGCAGAGCGCGGAAGATCAGTTTTTTATGTATTTGCGGGTGAACACGCTGAATAAGCTGGTGCCCTACGCGGCGCGCCGATTTATTGACAACCTGCCGGCCATCTTTACGGGCGACTTTAATCATGCGCTGCTCGAGGACGACAGCGATTGCAGTCAGCTGCTGGAGCTTTATAAAAATGTGGCGATGAAACAGGTGTTTAGCCATCCGGATGTCGAGCAGCTGGAATTGCAGGGCTACCGGGTGATCAGCGGCCTGCTGGATATCTATCAGCCGCTGCTGAAATTATCACTGGAGGATTTCAGCGAATTAGTGGCACAGGAGCGGGTACGGCGTTTACCCATTGCCTCCCGACTGTATCAGAAACTTTCAACCCGCCACCGGCTGGCCTATGTGGAAGCGGTAAATAAGCTCGCGCGCACAGCGCCTGAATTTGCGCTGATGGAATACTATTATCGCTGCCGTCTGATTCAGGATTATATCAGCGGGATGACGGATTTATATGCGTGGGATGAATATCGACGACTGATGGCGGTGGAATAGGCTGGAGTTTTGTAAAGATGGACAATAAATTTTTACTTTTTCCAGAAACTTAATTCCGGAACTTAGCGCTATAAAATGACTCTGATAGTCACGTACACAGCAACTTTCGTTTTCTGATATTGAGATTGAAACTGATGAAAAAAACCACGTTAGCAATGAGTGCACTGGCTCTGAGTTTAGGTCTGGCATTGTCCCCGCTCTCTGCGAGCGCGGCGGAAACGGCATCTTCGGCCACTAACGCGCAGCAGATGCCAAGCCTGGCCCCGATGCTGGAGAAAGTGATGCCGTCGGTGGTGAGCATTAACGTTGAAGGTAGCACCACCGTTAATACCCCACGGATGCCGCGTAACTTCCAGCAGTTCTTTGGCGATAACTCGCCGTTCTGCCAGGATGGTTCTCCATTCCAGAGTTCGCCGTTTTGCCAGGGCGGCGGACAGGGCGGTCAGCCTGACGGCGGCCAGCAGCAGAAATTCATGGCGCTGGGCTCCGGCGTGATTATTGATGCGGCCAAAGGGTATGTGGTGACCAACAACCACGTCGTGGACAACGCCACCACGATTAAGGTCCAGCTGAGCGATGGTCGTAAGTTTGATGCCAAAGTCGTGGGTAAAGACCCGCGCTCTGATATCGCGCTGATTCAGATTCAGGATCCGAAAAACCTGACGGCAATTAAGCTTGCCGACTCTGACGCGCTGCGCGTCGGCGACTACACCGTGGCTATCGGTAACCCGTTCGGTCTGGGCGAAACCGTGACCTCCGGGATTGTTTCCGCGCTGGGTCGTAGCGGCCTGAACGTGGAAAACTACGAAAACTTTATCCAGACCGATGCGGCGATTAACCGCGGGAACTCCGGCGGCGCGCTGGTGAATCTCAACGGCGAGCTGATCGGCATCAACACCGCCATTCTGGCGCCGGACGGCGGCAACATCGGTATCGGTTTTGCTATCCCGAGTAACATGGTGAAAAACCTGACCGAGCAGATGGTGAAATATGGCCAGGTGAAACGCGGCGAGCTCGGCATCATGGGCACCGAACTGAACTCTGAGCTGGCGAAAGCGATGAAAGTCGACGCCCAGCGCGGCGCCTTCGTCAGCCAGGTGATGCCGGGGTCGGCGGCCGCGAAAGCGGGCATTAAAGCCGGCGACGTGATCACCTCCCTCAACGGGAAGGCGATCAGCAGCTTCGCCGCGCTGCGTGCTCAGGTCGGCACCATGCCTATCGGCAGCAAGGTTGAGCTTGGCCTGCTGCGCGATGGCAAACCGGTGACCGTCACCGTCGAACTGCAGCAGAGCAACCAGACCCAGGTTGACTCCAGCACCATCTTCAACGGGATTGAAGGGGCGGAAATGAGCAACAAGGGTCAGGACAAAGGCGTGGTGGTCAATAATGTGAAAGCCGGCACCCCGGCGGCGCAGATTGGCCTCAAGAAAGGCGACATCATTGTCGGGGCCAACCAGCAGCCGGTGAAAAACATCGCCGATCTGCGGAAAATCTTCGACGCCAAACCGTCCGTGCTGGCGCTGAACATTCAGCGCGGCGACGCCTCTATCTACCTGCTGCTGCAGTAATCGTCAGCGCTTGATCCCAGCCCCTTCCCTCGCCGAGGGCAGGGGCTTTTTTCCGTTCTGTGACCGCTTCCACAACTCCACATATCTCATCCGGGCTTCGGGCATATGCACAATGCGGCAGGGCGACGACTCTTTTATGCTGGTGCCCTGCAAAGGGGAGGATTACATGGCTGGCTGGCATCTCGATACCAAAATGGCGCAGGATATTGTGGCGCGGACGATGCGCATCATCGATACCAACATCAACGTGATGGATGCCCGCGGGCGGATTATTGGCAGCGGCGATCGGGAAAGGATTGGTGAATTGCACGAAGGCGCGCTGCTGGTGCTTTCCCAGGGGCGGGTGGTGGATATCGACGACGCGGTGGCTCGCCATCTGCACGGGGTGCGCCAGGGCATTAACCTGCCGCTGCGCCTGGAGGGGGAGATCGTCGGGGTGATCGGCCTGACCGGCGAGCCGGAGTCGCTGCGAAAATATGGCGAGCTGGTGTGCATGACGGCAGAGATGATGCTGGAGCAGTCGCGACTGATGCATCTCCTGGCGCAGGACAGCCGTCTGCGCGAAGAGTTGGTGATGAACCTGATTCAGGCGGAAGAGCATACCCCGGCGCTGAACGAATGGGCTCAGCGATTAGGCATCGACCTGAATCAGCCGCGCGTGGTGGCGATGATTGAGGTGGACAGCGGCCAGCTCGGCGTAGACAGCGCGATGGCGGAACTACAGCAGCTGCAGAACGCGCTGACCACGCCCGATCGCCATAATCTCGTGGCCATTGTCTCGCTCACGGAAATGGTGGTGCTGAAACCGGCGCTGAACAGCTTTGGCCGCTGGGACGCCGACGATCATGTCCGGCGCGTCGAGCAGCTTATCGCCAGGATGAAAGAGAATGGCCAGCTCCGTTTCCGCGTGGCGTTGGGCAACTTCTTCACCGGTCCCGGGAGTATCGCCCGCTCTTACCGTACCGCTCGCACGACGATGATGGTGGGCAAGCAGCGGATGCCGGAGAGCCGCTGCTATTTCTATCAGGATCTGATGCTGCCGGTGCTGCTTGACAGCCTGCGCGGCGGCTGGCAGGCCAATGAGCTGGCCCGTCCGCTGGCGCGTCTCAAGACAATGGATAACAACGGGCTGCTGCGGCGAACGCTGCAGGCGTGGTTTCGCCATAACGTGCAGCCGCTGGCGACGTCGAAGGCCCTGTTTATTCATCGCAATACGCTGGAGTACCGGTTGAATCGTATCTCGGAGCTGACGGGGCTGGATCTTGGCAGCTTTGACGACCGGCTGCTGCTGTATATCGCGCTGCAGCTGGATGAACAACGCTAAGGCGTGGAGGTAAAAAATGCCGGGTAGCGACTCGCCATACCCGGCCTGGACGATGCATGCTGTCGGTAGCGGTTTGATACCGCCAGCCCGGTCAGGCGACGCGCCGCCGGGGATGCGCTTACTTACGGGTGAGCTTTTCCAGATCGGCTTCGATTTCGCTGATCTTATTGGTGACCACGCTTTCCAGATGGCGTAAATCGTCGAGGATTTTACGCTTGAGATCGATTTCAGTGCGGTCGCGCTGGCAAATCTGATCCAGCTCATCGATGACGTAGCGCAGATTGGGGCTGATCTCCTGGACCTCTTTGTAGCCCTGGCCGACGCCGTCGGCGACGACGGTTTTGCGCTGACGCGGATATTTGAACTTCACGCTCTTGGCGAAGAATTCGCCTTTGTCTTTCTGAAAATAGATTTTCAGAATGTCGTTGTTAGCTTCCTGCCGCAGGCTATAGCGATCGATCTCATCAGGGTTGGTAATGCCAAGACTTTTCAGATTATCGTACATAACGGTACCTTTGATAGCATCATAACCATTGAATAATTAACGAAAAAATCCATTCTCGCCAGCATCAAATATCAAAAAAGCGGGATATCTCCCGCTTTTTATTTGCTTTAGTCGATGGTACGCAGCAGTTCGTTAATGCCGACCTTGCCGCGAGTTTTAGCATCGACTTTCTTCACGATCACTGCGCAGTACAGACTGTATTTACCATCTTTCGACGGCAGGTTGCCTGACACCACTACCGAGCCAGCCGGCACGCGGCCGTAGAAGACTTCGCCGGTTTCGCGATCGTAGATTTTGGTGCTCTGACCCAGGTAAACGCCCATGGAGATCACGGAGCCTTCTTCGACAATCACCCCTTCAACTACTTCAGAGCGCGCGCCGATGAAGCAGTTATCTTCGATGATGGTCGGGTTCGCCTGCAGCGGCTCCAGTACGCCACCGATGCCGACGCCGCCGGACAGGTGAACGTTTTTACCGATCTGCGCGCAGGAGCCGACGGTGGCCCAGGTGTCAACCATGGTGCCTTCGTCAACGTAGGCGCCGATGTTAACGTAGGACGGCATCAGCACAGTGTTGCGGGCGATGAACGCGCCCTGGCGCACCGCTGCCGGCGGCACCACGCGGAAACCTTCTTTCTGGAAACGCGCTTCGTCATAGTCAGCGAATTTCATCGGTACTTTATCGAAGTAGCGGCTTTCCGCACCATCGATAACCTGGTTATCGTTAATACGGAAAGAGAGCAGTACCGCCTTCTTCAGCCACTGATGCGTCACCCACTGACCGTCGATCTTCTCAGCGACGCGCAGCGCGCCGGAATCCAGAAGGGCAATAACCTGGTTAACCGCTTCGCGGGTCACGGTATCCACATTGGCCGGCGTGATGTCGGCGCGACGCTCGAAGGCGGACTCAATAACGTTCTGTAACTGCTGCATTGTTTCTTTCCATTCACTAAAAAAAATACGTCACCCTTTATCGTTTGGATTGAGGGCCGCTGTCAACCGTTGTTGCACTTCTTGTTGCAGCTCATTATTAAGGGCACGCCGGTCGGCGGTAGCGATTATAAATAAATCTTCTACTCGCTCACCAATTGTCGTAATTCGCGCCCCGTGAAGCGAAATTCCGAGGTCGGCGAACACCTGACCGACGCGGGCGAGCAGCCCGGGCTGGTCAAGGGCAATCAGCTCGAGAAACGATTTGCGATCGGTATGGGTCGGCAGGAAATTCACCTCGGTGTCCACCGAAAAATGACGCAGCTTTGCCGCCTGACGACGGGGCGCCGGGGGCTCCCAACTGCGCTGGGTGATGGTCTGTTCCAGACCCTGGCGGATCGCCTCGTGGCGGTCGGCGGACAGCGGACTGCCGTCAGGCTCAAGGACGATAAAGGTATCCATCGCCATGCCGTCGCGGGTGGTGAAGATCTGCGCGTCGTGGACGCTGAGGTTGCGACGGTCCAGTTCGCCACACACCGCGGCGAACAGGTAAGGGCGATCCGGGCTCCAGATAAAAATCTCCGTTCCGCCGCGAGTGGCCTGCGAGCTCAGGAGGATCATCGGCTTATTCAGATCGTGGCGCAGCAGGTTGCGGGCGTGCCAGGCGAGCTGCGTCGGCGTATGTCGCACGAAATAGTTGGCGCGACAGCGGTTCCAGATTTGATGCAGCGCCTCTTCATTAATATTGTCCATCCGCAGCAGGGCCAGCGCCTGCAGCTGATGGTGACGCACCCGTTCGCGCATGTCCGGGGTGCTTTGCATGCCGCGACGCAGCTGTTTTTCAGTGGCGAAATAGAGTTCGCGCAGCAGGCTCTGCTTCCAGCTGTTCCACAGAGTTTCGTTGGTGGCGCAGATATCGGCCACGGTCAGGCACACCAGATAGCGCAGGCGATTTTCCGTTTGCACCTCCTCGGCGAACTGCTTAATCACCTCCGGATCCTGAATATCGCGCCGCTGGGCGGTGACCGACATCAGCAGGTGGTGACGCACCAGCCAGGCGACCAGCTGCGTTTCACGGGAGTTCAGCCCGTGCAGTTCGGCAAATTTCAGCACATCCTGCGCGCCGAGGATCGAGTGGTCGCCGCCGCGCCCTTTGGCGATGTCGTGGAACAGGGCGGCGATTAAAATCAGCTCCGGGTGCGTTAAGCGCGGCCACAGTTCCACGCACAGCGGGTGGCGGCTACGGGTCTCTTCTTTAGCAAAGCTCTCCAGCTTGAGCATCACGCGGATGGTGTGTTCATCGACGGTGTAGGCGTGAAACAGGTCGAACTGCATCTGGCCGACGATATGAGACCACTGCGGCATATAGGCCCACAGCACGCTGTGACGATGCATCGGCAGCAGTCCGCGACTCACTGCCCCCTGATGGCGCAGCATGCTGAGAAAGAGCGTGCGCGCCTCCGGGATATAGCACAGCGGCTGGGTCAGATGGCGGCGGGCGTGGCGCAGATGGCGCAACGTCGTGGAGTAGATGCCGGTGATGGTGCTGTTGCGCACCATGATATAAAACATGCGCAGAATGGCCTGCGGCTCGCGAATAAACAGCGTATCGTCACGCAGATCGATCAGCGTGCCGCGCAGCTGGAAATCATCATCGATCGGGCGCGGTTTTTCATCCTCGGTCAGGGCGAGGATGGCCTCTTCAAACAGCTGCAGCAGCATCTGGTTCAGCTCGCTCACCCGGCGGGTGACGCGGAAGAAGTCCTTCATCATATGCTCAATCGGCTGGTTGCCGTCGCCTTCATAGCCGAGTCGGCGGGCGACGCTGAGCTGGCGGTCGAAAAGCAGGCGGTTGTCATAGCGAGTGAGTTCGAGATGCAGCGCGAAGCGGATACGCCACAGCTGATGCAGACACTCGTTGAGCTCATTGCGCTCGGCTTCGGTCAGAAAGCCGAAGCCGACCATCTCATCCATCGAGGTGGCGCCGAAATGGCGGCGAGCCACCCACTGTAGCGTATGGATATCGCGCAGGCCGCCGGGGCTGCTTTTCACGTCCGGCTCGAGGTTATAGCTGGTGCCGTGATAGCGCTGATGACGGACGTTCTGCTCTTCGACTTTCGCGGCGAAGAACTTTTCTGATGGCCAGAAGCCGTCGCTAAAAATATGTTTTTGCAGTTCAAGGAACAGCGCGACGTCGCCGATCAGCAGGCGCGATTCGATTAAGTTGGTGGCGACGGTGAGATCCGAAAGCCCTTCCAGCAGACACTCTTCGAGAGTGCGCACGCTGTGGCCTACCTCCAGTTTGACGTCCCACAGCAGCGTCAGCAGTTCGCCGACCTTTTGCGCCTGGTCGTCCGGCAGCTTTTTGCGGCTGAGGATCAGCAGATCGACGTCAGAGAGCGGATGCAGCTCGCCGCGGCCATAGCCGCCGACGGCCACCAGCGCCAGGTCGCAGACGGATTCAAAGCCGCAGGCGATCCACAACCGCTGCAGCAGCTGGTCGATAAATTCGGTGCGCGCCGCAATGAGCTGCTCCGCGGCGATACCGGCGTCAAACGCCTCGCCCAGCCAGTGCTGAAAGGTATCGATGTGCGCCTTAATTGCAGCACAGTTCAGATCGCCCTGCGGCCAGCTCACCGGATGTTCCGGCGGGATGGGCAGAAGGGGGGAGGCTGTGTCAGGTAATGAGTTGCTCATCGCGTCACCATAAGAAAAAACTATCTAATAAAAAAGCCGGCGGGCGCCGGCTTTTCATCATTCATCGTGCGAGATTATCGCCGGGATGGTGTCATCCTTACGTAGCGTCAGAATTTCGCAGCCGTTGTCTGTCACCACAATAGTATGCTCGTACTGCGCAGACAAGCTCCGGTCTTTGGTTTTCACCGTCCAGCCGTCTTTCATGCTGCGGATCTCTTTTTTACCGGCGTTGACCATCGGCTCGATGGTGAAGGTCATGCCTGGTTTGAGCACGACGTTGGTTTCCGGCGAGTCGTAGTGCAGCACCTGCGGCTCTTCATGGAAGCCGCGGCCGATGCCGTGACCACAGTATTCGCGAACCACGGAGAACCCTTCCGCTTCCACATATTTCTGGATCGCCGCGCCGATGGTGCGCAGGTTGATGCCCGGCTTCACCATCTTCAGCGCCAGGTACAGGCTTTCCTGAGTGATGCGGCACAGGCGCTCGCCGAGAATCGTCGGTTTGCCGACGATAAACATTTTGGAGGTATCGCCATGGAAATCATCTTTAATGACGGTCACGTCGATATTCACGATATCGCCATCTTTCAGCAGCTTGCCGTCGTCAGGGATACCGTGACAGACCACTTCGTTGACCGAAATGCAGACGGATTTCGGATAGCCGTGATAGCCGAGACAGGCGGAAATGGCCTTCTGCTCGTTAACGATATAGTCGTTACAGATACGGTCCAGTTCGCCAGTGCTGACGCCCGGCTTAACCCAGGGTTCGATCATTTCCAGCACTTCAGCGGCCAGACGACCGGCAACGCGCATTTTTTCAATATCTTCAGATGTCTTAATAGAGATAGCCATGGAGTATGTCCAGCAGTGTCGATATTTTCGACAATAATAGAGTAAGTCCTGTCAATGGTAACAGTCCGGGTAGGCTGGTGCCAAACTGAGAATCATTAACAGCACGTGACGTCAACAAGAGTTGGTGTCTGGATGGATTTTGTGATATAAAGCGCGCCGGACTTCCGTTCCATCTCAGATACACAAGGATGGGACGTAAGCGACATCGCTCACTTTGTGTAATAACACACACGTATCGGCACATATTCCGGGGTGCCCTTCGGGGTCGGTAATATGGGATACGTGGAGGCATAACCCCAATTTAATCTATAGAGGTTTTAAACATGGCAACTGTTTCCATGCGCGACATGCTCAAGGCTGGTGTTCACTTCGGTCACCAGACCCGTTACTGGAACCCGAAAATGAAGCCGTTCATCTTCGGTGCGCGTAACAAAGTTCACATCATCAACCTTGAGAAAACCGTACCGATGTTCAACGACGCTCTGGCTGAACTGAACAAGATCGCTGCTCGTAAAGGTAAAATCCTTTTCGTTGGTACTAAGCGCGCTGCAAGCGAAGCGGTAAAAGACGCTGCTCTGAGCTGCGACCAGTTCTTCGTGAACCATCGCTGGCTGGGCGGTATGCTGACTAACTGGAAAACCGTTCGTCAGTCCATCAAACGTCTGAAAGACCTGGAAACTCAGTCCCAGGACGGTACTTTCGACAAGCTGACCAAAAAAGAAGCGCTGATGCGTACTCGTGAGCTGGACAAGCTGGAAAACAGCCTGGGCGGTATCAAAGACATGGGCGGCCTGCCGGACGCACTGTTCGTTATCGACGCTGACCACGAGCACATCGCTATCAAAGAAGCAAACAACCTGGGCATCCCGGTATTTGCTATCGTTGATACCAACTCTGATCCGGACGGCGTAGACTTCGTTATCCCGGGTAACGACGATGCAATCCGCGCAGTAAGCCTGTACCTGGGCGCTGTTGCTGCTACCGTTCGTGAAGGTCGCTCTCAGGACCTGGCTTCTCAGGCGGAAGAAAGCTTCGTAGAAGCTGAATAATAAGGTTTAAGCCCTTATTAGTACCGTGTATGAATAGGGGCCCATTATCGGCCCCTTTTTTCAATTTACGCTGTTTGGCCGTTGGCCGGGCAGTATCCACATCTCCCGAGGATTTTAGAATGGCTGAAATTACCGCTTCCCTGGTAAAAGAGCTGCGCGAACGTACTGGCGCAGGCATGATGGATTGCAAAAAAGCGCTGACTGAAGCGAATGGCGACATCGAGCTGGCAATCGAAAACATGCGTAAATCCGGCGCGATCAAAGCGGCGAAGAAAGCAGGCAACGTGGCTGCTGACGGCGTGATCAAAACCAAAATCGAAGGCAACTACGGTTACATTCTGGAAGTTAACTGCCAGACTGACTTCGTTGCTAAAGATGGTGGTTTCCAGGCATTTGCTGACAAAGTACTGGACGCCGCTGTTGCGGGTAAAATCTCCGACGTTGAAGTTCTGAAAGCGCAGTTCGAAGAAGAACGTGTTGCCCTGGTTGCTAAAATCGGTGAGAACATCAACATCCGTCGTAT
Source organism: Klebsiella sp. C239 (assembly GCF_048822715.1). Classification (NCBI taxonomy): domain Bacteria; kingdom Pseudomonadati; phylum Pseudomonadota; class Gammaproteobacteria; order Enterobacterales; family Enterobacteriaceae; genus Klebsiella; species Klebsiella sp. C239. The sequence continues at coordinate 199,795 of NZ_JBMEZK010000009.1, forward strand.
CGCTGTTCTGGAAGGCGACGTTCTGGGCAGCTACCAGCACGGTGCGCGCATCGGCGTTCTGGTTGCCGCTAAAGGCGCTGACGAAGAGCTGGTTAAGCAGCTGGCAATGCACGTTGCCGCAAGCAAGCCGGAATTCGTTAAGCCGGAAGACGTGTCTGCTGAAGTGGTAGAGAAAGAGTACCAGGTTCAGCTGGACATCGCGATGCAGTCCGGTAAGCCGAAAGAAATCGCAGAGAAAATGGTTGAAGGCCGCATGAAGAAATTCACCGGCGAAGTTTCTCTGACTGGTCAGCCTTTCGTCATGGAGCCGAGCAAATCTGTTGGTCAGCTGCTGAAAGAGCACAACGCTGACGTGACTGGCTTCATCCGCTTTGAAGTGGGCGAAGGCATCGAGAAAGTTGAGACTGACTTTGCAGCAGAAGTTGCTGCGATGTCCAAGCAGTCTTAATTTTTACAAGGAGCCGCCTGAGGGCGGCTTCTTTTTGCGCCCATTTTGTAAATTCAGCCAACTGCTTATAGTGACCGCGCTGAAATGCGACATACAATGTCGCCGGAATTCTCACATCTCATTCGTTGACAGTCTCAGGAAAGAAACATGGCTACCAATGCAAAACCCGTCTACAAACGTATTCTGCTGAAATTAAGTGGCGAAGCGCTGCAGGGCTCAGAAGGCTTCGGTATTGATGCAAGCATACTTGACCGCATGGCTCAAGAGATCAAAGAGCTGGTTGAGCTGGGTATTCAGGTTGGCGTAGTAATTGGTGGCGGTAACCTGTTCCGTGGTGCTGGTCTGGCGAAAGCGGGTATGAACCGCGTTGTGGGCGACCACATGGGCATGCTGGCTACGGTTATGAATGGCCTCGCGATGCGCGATGCGCTCCACCGCGCCTATGTGAACGCTCGTCTGATGTCCGCCATTCCGCTGAACGGCGTGTGCGACAACTACAGCTGGGCAGAGGCGATCAGCCTGCTGCGCAACAACCGCGTGGTGATCCTTTCTGCGGGTACCGGCAACCCGTTCTTTACCACCGATTCCGCAGCCTGCCTGCGCGGGATTGAAATTGAAGCCGATGTGGTGCTGAAAGCCACCAAGGTTGACGGCGTATTCACCGCCGATCCGGCCAAAGATCCTTCCGCCACGATGTACGATCAGCTGACCTACAGCGAAGTGCTGGAAAAAGAGCTGAAAGTGATGGATCTGGCGGCCTTCACCCTGGCGCGTGACCATAAATTGCCGATTCGCGTCTTCAACATGAACAAACCTGGCGCGCTGCGTCGCGTGGTGATGGGCGAAAAAGAAGGCACATTGATCACGGAATAATTCCCGTCAGCGCCAAATCCGGGTAAGATTCCGCTTTACTTTCGCGGGGATATTACCCGGTGATTTTCATTAAATCTGACTATACTTAGCTCATTTTCCGACGGGTGCCCCGTCTGGTCTGACTGAGACAAGCTTTCAAGGATTCGTAACGTGATTAGCGATATCAGAAAAGATGCTGAAATCCGCATGGAAAAATGCGTCGAAGCATTCAAAAACCAAATCAGCAAAATTCGCACGGGTCGTGCTTCTCCGAGCCTGCTGGACGGGATTGTTGTTGAATACTACGGTACGCCGACCCCGCTGCGCCAGCTGGCCAGCGTCACCGTCGAAGACTCCCGTACCCTGAAAATCAACGTCTTTGACCGTTCTATGTCCGCGGCTGTTGAAAAAGCGATCATGGCGTCCGACCTCGGTCTGAACCCAAGCTCTGCCGGTAGCGATATTCGTGTTCCGCTGCCGCCGCTGACCGAAGAGCGTCGTAAAGATCTGACCAAGATCGTGCGTGGTGAAGCTGAACAGGCGCGCGTTGCCGTACGTAACGTTCGCCGCGACGCCAACGACAAAGTCAAAGCGCTGCTGAAAGAGAAAGAGATCAGCGAAGATGACGATCGCCGTTCTCAGGACGACGTGCAGAAAATGACTGACGCCGCCATCAAGAAAGTTGACGCGGCGCTGGCAGACAAAGAAGCGGAACTGATGCAGTTCTGATGCTCTGCCCTTACTCGGGCCTGACAGCGTCTGGCCTGAGTAAAATCCGAAACGCCGTACAGAAGACTGTACGCTCAATTCTCGGGATTGCGTTGCGACCGCTGGCCTTGTAGCCTTTAGCGCTAAGTTGAAGGCCTGATGCCGCCGTCTTATCCCTGATAATTGCTGCGTAGGGGCTTGCTGGCGGCGTTTTGCTTTTTATTCTGTTTCCACTCTTCTGGACGTCTCATGAAGCAATTAACCGTTCTCGGTTCGACCGGCTCCATTGGCTGTAGCACGCTGGACGTGGTACGCCATAATCCCGGTCGCTTTTCCGTCGCCGCGCTGGTCGCGGGGAAAAACGTTGACCGTATGGTTGAACAATGCCTTGAATTTACCCCCCGTTACGCCGTGATGGACGATGCGCAAAGCGCTGAGCGGTTGCGCACCCGTCTGCAGGAACATGGCTGCCGTACCGAGGTGCTGAGCGGCCAGCAGGCGGCGGCAGAGGTCGCGGCGCTGGAGGAGGTCGATCAGGTGATGGCGGCTATCGTCGGCGCGGCGGGTCTGGTGCCGACGCTGGCGGCGATCCGCGCCGGAAAAACGGTGTTGTTAGCAAATAAAGAGTCGCTGGTGACCTGCGGTCGCTTGTTCATGGAGGCGGTTCAACGGTCGGGGGCGCGATTGCTGCCGGTCGACAGCGAACATAACGCGATTTTTCAGAGTATGCCGGAGACAATTCAGCAGCATCTGGGATACGCTGACCTGGCGCAGAACGGCGTTTCGTCCATTCTGCTGACCGGCTCGGGCGGGCCTTTCCGCGAGACAGCGGTAGCTGAACTTGCGGCGATGACGCCGGATCAGGCCTGCCGTCATCCCAACTGGTCGATGGGACGCAAGATCTCCGTCGACTCCGCCACGATGATGAACAAAGGTCTGGAATATATTGAAGCGCGCTGGCTGTTTAACGCCTCGGCCCGGCAGATGGAGGTCCTTATCCATCCGCAGTCGGTGATCCACTCGATGGTTCGCTATCAGGACGGCAGCGTGCTGGCGCAGCTTGGGGAACCGGATATGCGCACGCCGATCGCCCATACCATGGGCTGGCCGCAGCGGCTGAACTCCGGGGCTAAGCCGCTGGACTTCTGTCAGCTGAGCAATCTGAGCTTCTCCGCGCCAGACTATACGCGGTATCCGTGCCTGAAGCTGGCGATGGAGGCGTTTGACGTCGGCCAGGCGGCGACCACCACGCTGAATGCGGCCAATGAAGAGTCGGTTGCCGCGTTTCTGCAGGGCGATATCCGCTTTACCGATATTGCGGCGGTTAACCTGGCGGTGCTGGATAAGATGAACCTGCTGGAGCCGCAAAGCATTGATGACGTTCTGGTTATCGACGCTGAGGCCCGCGCGGTTGCTCATCAACAGCTGAAGCGGTTGGTCACCCAGGCGTAACGCGGTGATATTTGTGGGCGCAAAGCTTCAGTGATATAGTCTGCGCCACCCGATCGTTGCATTTTGTTGTTGAAGATTACGGTGGCCGTGGCAAAACACGGCTTTTTTGCGTAAAGCTTTTGGTTGTTCTCTGCGATTGGCTGCAGCCCCGGCACCGGATAAAAATGCGTATCCAGCGCGGCCCGGTGGCCTCTGTTTGGTGGCTAGTTAATCCTTATTATGGACTTAAAACGCGTGATGTTGTCTGCTAATCAAACTGTCAGCGAAATATCGCCTACACATGGCTGCCGTCATGTCGCCATTATTATGGATGGCAACGGCCGTTGGGCGAAACGGCAAGGTAAAATTCGCGCTTTCGGGCACAAGGCCGGTGCGAAATCCGTGCGTCGCGCGGTCTCTTTCGCGGCGAATAATGGAATTGAGGCGTTAACGTTATACGCGTTCAGCAGCGAAAACTGGAACCGTCCGGCTCAGGAAGTCAGTGCGCTGATGGAGCTGTTCGTCTGGGCGCTGGATAGCGAAGTCAAAAGCCTGCACCGACACAATGTGCGTTTGCGGATTATTGGCGACACCACGCGCTTCAATGCGCGCCTGCAGGAGCGTATCCGCAAAGCGGAAGCGCTGACCGCGAACAATACCGGCTTAACGCTGAATATTGCGGCCAATTACGGCGGTCGCTGGGATATTACCCAGGGCGTTCGTTTTCTGGCGAAACAGGTACAGGACGGGACGCTGCTGCCTGAGCAGATCACGGAAGACATGCTGAGTCAGCAGGTCTGCATGCATGAACTGGCTCCCGTAGATTTAGTTATTAGGACCGGGGGAGAGCACCGAATAAGTAATTTTCTGATTTGGCAAATTGCCTATGCCGAACTTTACTTTACGGATGTTCTTTGGCCCGATTTTGCTGAACAGGACTTTGAAGGTGCACTCCATGCCTTTGTTAATCGAGAGCGTCGTTTCGGCGGCACTGAGCCGGGTGGCAGTCATGCCTGATGGGGGTCACTTTTGCTGAAGTATCGCCTGATATCTGCTTTCGTCTTAATCCCCGTCGTTATTGCGGCGCTGTTTTTATTGCCGCCGATGGGGTTTGCTATCGTGACCCTGGTGGTCTGCATGCTCGCCGCGTGGGAGTGGGGGCAACTGAGCGGTTTCACCTCGACGTCGCAGCGGGTCTGGCTGGCGGTGTTGTGCGGCCTTCTGCTGGCGGCGATGCTGTTTTTGCTGCCGGAATACCATTATGACGTTCATCAACCGATGGTTGAAGGCTCGCTGTGGGCCTCTTTCGCCTGGTGGATCGTCGCGCTGCTGCTGGTGCTCTCTTATCCGGCGTCGGCGGCATTCTGGCGGCACTCGAAAGTGCTGCGCCTTATCTTCGGTATCCTGACCATCGTCCCGTTTTTCTGGGGCATGCTGGCGCTGCGCGCCTGGCACTATACCGATAACCATTACAGCGGCGCGCTGTGGCTCCTGTATGTGATGATTCTGGTCTGGGGCGCGGACTCCGGCGCCTATATGTTTGGCAAAATGTTTGGCAAGCACAAGCTGGCGCCGAAGGTCTCGCCGGGGAAAACCTGGCAGGGCTTTTTTGGCGGTTTGCTGACCGCGGCGGTGATCTCCTGGGCCTACGGGGTGTGGGCCCATCTTGACGTTACGCCAACGGTGCTGCTGGTCTGTTCGGTGGTGGCAGCCCTGGCTTCGGTGCTGGGCGATCTGACGGAAAGTATGTTTAAGCGCGAGGCCGGCATTAAGGATAGCGGGCACTTGATTCCCGGACATGGCGGTATTCTCGATCGTATCGACAGCCTGACGGCGGCGGTGCCGGTCTTCGCCTGTCTGCTACTGTTGGTCTTCAGGACGATTTGACGGAAGGTTATATGCTGAGCGTGCTCTGGAATCTGGCAGCTTTTATCATTGCGCTTGGCGTACTGATTACGGTGCATGAGTTTGGCCATTTTTGGGTAGCGCGCCGCTGCGGTATCCGGGTTGAGCGTTTTTCTATCGGCTTCGGCAAAGCGCTATGGCGGCGGATGGATAAGCAGGGTACGGAGTTCGTCATTGCCCTGATCCCGCTGGGCGGCTATGTCAAGATGCTGGATGAGCGTGTTGAAGCGGTGGCGCCGGAGATGCGCCACTACGCTTTCAATAATAAAACCGTCGGCCAGCGTGCGGCGGTGATTGCCGCCGGTCCCATCGCTAACTTCCTTTTCGCTATCTTTGCCTACTGGTTGGTCTTCATCATCGGCGTTCCTGGCGTTCGCCCGGTAGTGGGTGAAATAACCCCCAATTCGGTTGCCGCGCAAGCACAAATTGCAAAAGGCACGGAACTTAAAGCGATAGATGGTATCGAAACGCCTGATTGGGATGCGGTGCGTCTGCAGCTGGTGGCCAAAATCGGCAACCCGCAAACAATACTTACCGTCGCCCCTTTCGGGACCAATCAGCGCCAGGATAAAATCGTCGATCTGCGGCACTGGGCGTTTGAGCCAGACAAGCAAGATCCCGTGACGTCGCTAGGGATCCAGCCGCGCAGCGCGCAGATTGATACGGTGCTGGCGGAAGTCCAGGCGGGCTCGGCAGCTCAGAAAGCAGGTTTGCAAGCGGGCGACCGGATCGTTAAAGTCGATGGACAACCGTTAACGCAGTGGATGACGTTTGTTAATCTGGTGCGCGATAATCCGGGCAAAGCGCTGGCGCTGGAGATTGAACGGCAGGGGAGTGCGCTGCCGTTAACCCTGACGCCGGATGCAAAAACGGTGAAAGGTAAGGCAGAAGGGTTCGCAGGGGTGGTGCCAAAGGTCATCCCGCTGCCTGAAGAATACAAGACAGTACGTCAGTACGGACCGTTTGCCGCCATCGCTGAAGCCACGGATAAAACCTGGCAGCTGATGTCGCTGACGGTCAGGATGCTGGGTAAATTGATAACCGGTGATGTCAAACTGAACAACCTCAGTGGGCCGATCTCTATCGCTCAGGGGGCTGGAATGTCAGCGGAGTTTGGGTTGATTTATTATCTGATGTTCCTTGCGCTGATTAGCGTGAACCTCGGAATCATCAACCTGTTCCCACTACCCGTACTGGATGGGGGACATCTGCTGTTTTTGGCGATTGAAAAGCTGAAGGGCGGGCCGGTATCCGAGCGAGTTCAAGACTTTAGTTATCGCATTGGCTCAATACTGCTGGTGCTGTTAATGGGGCTTGCACTTTTCAATGATTTCTCTCGGTTATAAGAGAGTTTGTTAGGAAGAACGCATAATAACGATGGCGATGAAAAAGTTGCTCATAGCGTCGCTGCTGTTTAGCAGCGCGACTGTATACGGTGCTGAAGGGTTCGTGGTGAAGGACATTCATTTCGAAGGCTTGCAGCGTGTCGCTGTTGGTGCGGCCCTCCTCAGTATGCCAGTGCGTCCTGGCGATACGGTGACCGACGATGATATCAGTAACACTATTCGCGCGCTGTTTGCCACTGGCAACTTCGAGGACGTCCGCGTCCTGCGCGATGGTGATACCCTGCTGGTGCAGGTGAAAGAGCGTCCGACGATCGCCAGCATCACTTTCTCCGGCAACAAGTCGGTGAAAGATGACATGCTCAAGCAGAACCTTGAGGCCTCTGGCGTTCGGGTGGGCGAGTCGCTTGACCGCACGACCATCGCGGACATCGAGAAGGGTCTCGAGGATTTCTACTACAGCGTCGGTAAATACAGCGCCAGCGTCAAAGCGGTGGTTACCCCGCTGCCGCGAAACCGTGTCGACCTGAAACTGGTCTTCCAGGAAGGCGTCTCCGCTAAAATTCAGCAGATCAACATCGTCGGCAACCATGCGTTTTCGACTGATGAGCTGATCTCCCACTTCCAGCTGCGCGATGAAGTGCCGTGGTGGAACGTGGTCGGCGACCGTAAATACCAGAAGCAGAAGCTGGCGGGCGACCTTGAAACCCTGCGCAGCTACTACCTGGATCGCGGCTATGCCCGTTTCAACATCGATTCTACCCAGGTCAGCCTGACGCCGGATAAGAAAGGGATCTACATCACCGTCAACATCACCGAAGGCGATCAGTACAAGTTTTCCGGGGTGCAGGTGACGGGCAACCTCGCCGGCCATTCCGCGGAAATCGAAGCGCTGACCAAAGTCGAGCCGGGTGAACTGTATAACGGCGCGAAAGTGACCAAGATGGAAAACGACATCAAGAAACTGTTGGGTCGTTATGGTTACGCCTACCCGCGCGTGCAGTCGCAGCCGGAGATCAACGACAGCGATAAAACCGTTAAGCTGCACGTCAACGTCGATGCGGGCAACCGCTATTACGTGCGTAAAATTCGCTTCGAAGGCAACGACACCTCCAAAGATGCCGTTCTGCGCCGCGAAATGCGCCAGATGGAAGGCGCGTGGCTGGGCAGCGACCTCGTCGATCAGGGTAAAGACCGTCTCAACCGTTTAGGCTTCTTCGAAACGGTCGATACCGATACCCAGCGCGTCCCGGGCAGCCCGGACCAGGTCGACGTAGTCTACAAGGTGAAAGAGCGTAACACCGGTAGCTTCAACTTCGGTATCGGTTACGGTACCGAGAGCGGCGTCAGCTTCCAGGCGGGCGTTCAGCAGGATAACTGGTTAGGTACTGGCTATGCTGTCGGGATCAACGGCACCAAAAACGACTACCAAACCTATACCGAGCTGTCGGTGACCAACCCGTACTTCACCGTAGACGGTGTAAGCCTCGGCGGCCGTGTCTTCTATAATGACTTTGATGCGAACGATGCGGATCTGTCTGACTATACTAACAAAAGCTATGGTACAGACATCACGCTGGGCTTCCCGGTCAACGAATACAACACGCTGCGCGCCGGCGTCGGGTATGTGCATAACTCCCTGTCCAATATGCAGCCGCAGGTGGCGATGTGGCGTTACCTGAACTCGATGGGCCAGTATCCGGACAACACCAACGACCGGAACTCGTTCAGTGCGAATGACTTCACCTTCAACTACGGTTGGACCTATAACAAGCTTGACCGCGGCTTCTTCCCAACGGAAGGTTCGCGCGTCAACCTGAACGGTAAAGTGACCATTCCGGGTTCGGACAACGAATACTACAAAGCGACGTTGGATACCGCCACCTATGTGCCGATCGACAACGATCATGAATGGGTGGTGCTGGGTCGTACCCGCTTTGGCTATGGCGATGGTATCGGCGGCAAAGAGATGCCGTTCTATGAGAACTTCTATGCCGGTGGCTCCAGCACCGTGCGTGGCTTCCAGTCGAACACCATTGGTCCGAAGGCAGTGTATTTCCCGGCAAGCAGCCGTCATGACGATGATGACAGCTACGATAATGAATGTAAGAGCACCGAATCCGCACCGTGTAAATCCGATGATGCGGTGGGCGGTAACGCGATGGCGGTGGCCAGCCTGGAGCTGATTACCCCGACGCCGTTCATTAGTGACAAATATGCGAACTCGGTCCGGACTTCCTTCTTCTGGGATATGGGTACCGTATGGGATACTCACTGGGATTCGAGCGCGTATGGCGGTTATCCGGATTACAGCGATCCGAGCAACATCCGTATGTCTGCGGGTATTGCCGTGCAGTGGATGTCGCCGTTGGGGCCGTTGGTCTTCTCCTACGCCCAACCGTTCAAAAAGTACGATGGAGACAAAGCCGAACAGTTCCAGTTTAACATTGGTAAAACCTGGTAATTGTTGGCGGCAATGGAATGCAAGTGCAGTATAGCGCTGACCGTAGGCGATAACGCGTTTATCGCCTCGCCACGCAAATAACGGTACCCCTGGGTACTCATGGGATGGTAAGGAGTTTATTGTGAAAAAGTGGTTATTAGCTGCAGGTCTGGGTTTGGCAATGGTAACTTCCGCTCAGGCGGCAGATAAAATTGCCCTGGTGAACATGAACAGCCTGTTCCAACAGGTTGCCCAGAAAACTGGCGTTTCCAACACGCTGGAAAACGAGTTCAAAGGCCGCGCTAGCGAACTGCAGCGTATGGAAGGCGACCTGCAGTCTAAAATGCAGCGTCTGCAGTCCATGAAGCCGGGCGCCGATCGTACCAAACTGGAAAAAGACGTGATGGCTCAGCGCCAGACCTTCTCCCAGAAAGCGCAGGCGTTTGAACAGGATCGCGCTCGTCGTTCCAACGAAGAGCGTGGTAAACTGGTGACCCGTATCCAGACTGCCGTACAGAGCGTAGCGAAAGATCAGAGCATCGATCTGGTGGTTGACGCGAATGCCGTTGCATACAACAGCAGCGATGTAAAAGACATCACCGCTGATGTGCTGAAACAGGTTAAATAAGTAATGCCTTCAATTCGACTGGCTGATCTTGCGCAGCAGTTGGATGCAGAATTACACGGTGATGGCGATATCGTCATCACCGGCGTTGCGTCCATGCAGAGCGCGAAAACGGGCCAAATCACTTTCATGGTCAACCCTAAGTACCGTGAACACCTGGCCGCTTGCCAGGCTTCTGCCGTTGTGATGACGCAGGATGATTTGCCTTTTGCCCATAGCGCCGCGCTGGTAGTGCGTAATCCCTACCTGACCTACGCGCGCATGGCTCAAATTCTGGATACCACGCCGCAGCCGGCACAGGATATCGCGCCGAGCGCGGTTATCGATCCGACGGCGAAGCTGGGTAGCAACGTTGCCATCGGCGCCAACGCCGTTATCGAATCTGGGGTAGAGCTGGGCGATAACGTGGTCATCGGCGCAGGCTGCTTCGTTGGGAAAAATACGAAAATAGGCGCCGGCTCGCGTTTGTGGGCCAATGTGACCGTTTACCATGAGATTGAGATCGGCGAGAATTGCCTGATCCAGTCCAGCACGGTGATCGGCGCGGATGGCTTCGGCTACGCCAACGATCGCGGCAACTGGGTGAAGATCCCGCAGCTGGGTCGCGTCATTATTGGCGATCGCGTGGAGATCGGCGCCTGCACCACAATTGACCGCGGCGCGCTGGACGATACCGTGATTGGCAACGGGGTTATCATTGATAACCAGTGCCAGATTGCGCATAACGTGGTGATTGGCGACAATACCGCGGTTGCCGGCGGTGTCATCATGGCAGGCAGCCTGAAAATCGGCCGCTACTGCATGATTGGCGGCGCCAGCGTGATTAACGGCCATATGGAAATCTGCGATAAGGTCACCGTCACGGGGATGGGGATGGTGATGCGTCCTATCAGCGAACCAGGCGTATACTCCTCCGGTATTCCGCTGCAGCCGAACAAGGCGTGGCGTAAAACCGCTGCGCTGGTGATGAATATTGACGAGATGAGCAAGCGCCTGAAAGCGATTGAGCGCAAGGTTAATCAACAAGACTAATTCATCATTTGGTCACATGACATTTCCGGCCTGTTGCATTCGCTAAAAGATTGCCGCAGGCCGTGTTATTATTGCCTTTTAGTACATTTAGACAGGAAGAGTATTTTGACTACTGACACTCATACTCTGCACATTGAAGAGATTCTGGAACTTCTGCCTCACCGTTACCCGTTCCTGCTGGTAGACCGCGTGCTGGATTTTGAAGAAGGTCGTTTTCTGCGCGCAGTAAAAAATGTTTCTGTAAACGAGCCGTTTTTCCAGGGGCATTTCCCTGGTAAGCCGATTTTGCCGGGCGTCCTGATTCTGGAAGCAATGGCGCAGGCCACCGGGATTCTGGCATTCAAAAGCGTTGGAAAACTGGAACCAGGCGAGCTGTATTACTTCGCGGGTATCGATGAAGCACGTTTCAAACGCCCGGTAGTACCAGGCGATCAGATGATTATGGAAGTCACTTTCGAGAAAACCCGCCGCGGCCTGACCCGTTTCAAAGGCGTTGCGCTGGTTGACGGTAAAGTGGTTTGCGAAGCGACGATGATGTGTGCGCGTAGCCGGGAGGCCTGATACGTGATTGATAAAACCGCTTTTGTTCATCCTACCGCCATTGTTGAAGAAGGCGCCGTGATTGGCGCTAACGTCCACATTGGTCCGTTTTGTATTGTTGGCGCCAACGTCGAAATCGGCGAAGGCACCGTACTGAAGTCTCACGTTGTCGTTAACGGCCACACCAAAATCGGCCGTGACAACGAGATCTATCAGTTCGCTTCCATCGGCGAAGTTAACCAGGATCTGAAATATGCTGGCGAACCGACCCGGGTGGAAATTGGCGATCGCAACCGCATTCGCGAAAGCGTCACCATTCATCGCGGCACAGTACAGGGCGGTGGATTAACAAAGGTGGGCAACGATAACCTGCTGATGATCAACGCCCACGTGGCGCACGATTGTACGCTTGGCGATCGCTGCATCCTGGCCAATAACGCGACGCTCGCTGGCCATGTTTCGCTGGATGATTATGTCATTATCGGCGGCATGACTGCGGTGCACCAGTTCTGCGTCATTGGCTCACACGTTATGGTTGGCGGCTGCTCCGGCGTGGCGCAGGACGTTCCGCCGTTCGTGATTGCCCAGGGCAACCATGCGACGCCGTTCGGCGTCAACATCGAAGGTCTGAAACGCCGCGGCTTCAGCCGGGAAGCGATTACCGCGATCCGCAACGCGTATAAACTGCTGTACCGCAGCGGCAAGACGCTGGAAGAAGCCAAGCCGGAGATCGCCGAACTGGCGACTCAGCATCCTGAAGTTCAGCCGTTTGTCGATTTCTTCGCCCGCTCTACCCGCGGCTTGATTCGTTAATGGCTGAACAGCGTCCCCTGACGATTGCCTTGGTCGCCGGAGAAACCTCCGGCGATATTCTTGGCGCCGGCCTCATCCGCGCCCTCAAAGCACGCATCCCGAATGCGCGCTTTGTCGGCGTGGCGGGACCGCTGATGCAGGCGGAAGGGTGTGAAGCCTGGTACGAAATGGAAGAGCTGGCGGTGATGGGTATTGTTGAAGTGCTCGGTCGCCTGCGTCGCTTACTCCATATTCGCGCCGATTTGACTCGCCGCTTCGGCGAGCTGCGTCCCGATGTTTTCGTCGGTATCGACGCCCCTGACTTCAATATTACCCTCGAAGGGAATCTGAAAAAGCAGGGCATCAAAACCATTCACTACGTCAGCCCATCGGTTTGGGCCTGGCGACAAAAACGCGTTTTCAAAATCGGCAGATCAACCGATCTGGTGCTGGCCTTTCTGCCTTTCGAAAAAGCGTTTTATGACAAATTTAACGTTCCCTGCCGCTTTATCGGCCATACCATGGCGGATGCGATGCCGCTGGATCCTGACAAAGGCGCCGCGCGCGACCGGTTAGGGATCCCGCACGACGTGCGTTGCCTGGCGCTGTTGCCCGGTAGCCGCGGCGCGGAAGTCGAAATGCTCAGTGCGGACTTCCTGAAAACCGCGCAGCTTCTGCGGGCTACCTATCCCGATCTGCAGGTGGTGGTGCCGCTGGTTAATGCTAAACGGCGGGAGCAGTTTGAGCGAATTAAAGCTGAGACGGCGCCGGATATGATCGTGCATATTCTGGACGGCCAGGCGCGCGATGCGATGATCGCCAGCGACGCCGCGCTGCTGGCCTCCGGGACGGCGGCGCTGGAGTGTATGCTGGCGAAATGCCCGATGGTGGTTGGCTATCGCATGAAGCCGTTCACCTTCTGGCTGGCGAAGCGGTTGGTTAAAACCGACTACGTCTCGTTGCCGAACCTGCTGGCCGGGCGCGAGCTGGTTAAAGAGCTGCTGCAAGATGAGTGCGAGCCGCAGGCGCTGGCTGCCGCCCTGCAGCCGCTGCTGGCCGATGGCAAAACCAGCCATGAGATGCATGAGACATTCCGCGCGCTGCATCAGCAGATCCGCTGCAACGCCGATGAGCAGGCGGCGGACGCCGTACTGGAGTTAGCAAAACAATGATGGAGTTCGTCTATCCGCATACCCATCTGGTTGCCGGCGTCGATGAGGTCGGGCGTGGCCCCCTGGTTGGCGCGGTGGTGACCGCGGCGGTGATCCTCGATCCGGCGAAGCCGATTGTGGGTCTGAATGATTCCAAAAAACTCAGCGAGAAGCGTCGACTGGCGCTCTTCGATGAGATTAAAGAGAAAGCGCTGTGCTGGAGCCTTGGGCGCGCCGAGCCCCATGAAATCGATGAGCTGAATATCCTGCATGCCACTATGCTGGCGATGCAGCGCGCCGTCGCCGGCCTGAGCATTGTGCCCGAGTTTGTTCTGATCGATGGCAACCGCTGTCCGTCGCTACCGATGCCCTCCCTGGCGGTGGTGAAAGGCGACAGCCGGATGGCAGAAATCAGCGCAGCGTCTATTCTGGCAAAAGTCACTCGTGACGCCGAAATGGCCACGCTGGACCTCGCATTTCCCCACTACGGATTTGCCCAGCATAAAGGCTATCCCACCGCTGTACACCTGCAGAAGCTGCAGGAACACGGCGCAACAGAGCATCACCGGCGCAGTTTCGGCCCGGTGAAGCGTGCCCTGGGCCTGGCGTCCAACTAAGTCACCGGGATCTAAAGATGGCTGAACCACGTTTCGTACACCTGCGGGTGCACAGCGACTATTCCATGATCGATGGGCTGGCAAAGACCGGGCCGCTGGTCAAGAAGGCGGCCTCGCTTGGCATGCCAGCGCTGGCGATCACCGATTTCACCAACCTCTGCGGGCTGGTGAAGTTCTACGGGACGGGACACGGCGCGGGGATTAAGCCGATCGTCGGCGCCGATTTCCACGTGCAGTGCGACCTGCTCGGCGACGAATTTACCGAGCTGACCGTGCTGGCGGCGAACAACACCGGCTACCAGAACCTGACTCTGCTGATTTCCCGCGCCTATCAGCGCGGCTACGGCGCCCTGGGGCCGTGGATCGATCGCGACTGGCTGGTGGAACATCAGGAAGGGCTGATTCTGCTCTCCGGCGGCCGTAAAGGCGACGTCGGCGTCAGCCTGATCCGCGGCAACATGCCGCTGGTTGAGCAGTGCGTCTCCTTCTATGAAGAGCATTTCCCGGATCGCTATTTTCTGGAGCTGATCCGCACCGGTCGTCAGGATGAAGAGAGTTATCTCCATGCCGCCGTGGCGCTGGCGGAAGCGCGTGGTCTGCCGGTGGTGGCGACCAACGATGTCCGCTTCCTCGACACTGGCGACTTTGACGCCCATGAAATCCGCGTCGCTATTCACGACGGCTTCACCCTCGACGACCCGAAACGGCCGCGCAACTACTCGCCACAGCAATATATGCGCAGCGAGGAGGAGATGTGCGAGCTGTTCGCCGATATTCCGGAAGCGCTGACAAACAGCGTCGAGATCGCCAAACGCTGCAACGTCACCGTGCGGCTTGGCGAATATTTCCTGCCGCAGTTCCCGACCGGCGATATGACCACGGAAGATTTCCTGGTAATGAAATCGAAAGAGGGTCTGGAAGAGCGGCTGGAATTCCTCTTCCCGGATCCGGAAGTGCGCGCGAAGCGCCGGCCGGAATACGACGAGCGTCTGGATATCGAGCTGCAGGTGATCAACCAGATGGGCTTCCCCGGCTACTTCCTGATCGTGATGGAGTTTATCCAGTGGTCGAAAGATAACGGCGTGCCGGTCGGCCCGGGCCGCGGTTCCGGCGCCGGCTCGCTGGTGGCCTACGCGCTGAAGATCACCGATCTTGACCCGCTGGAATTCGACCTGCTGTTCGAACGTTTCCTCAACCCGGAACGTGTTTCGATGCCCGACTTCGACGTCGACTTCTGCATGGAGAAACGCGACCAGGTTATCGAGCACGTGGCGGATATGTATGGCCGCGACGCGGTATCGCAGATCATCACCTTCGGTACCATGGCGGCGAAGGCGGTCATCCGCGACGTGGGCCGCGTGCTGGGTCACCCGTACGGCTTTGTCGACCGCATCTCCAAGCTGGTGCCGCCCGATCCGGGCATGACGCTGGCGAAAGCCTTTGAGGCCGAGCCGCAGCTGCCGGAGATCTACGAGGCGGACGAAGAAGTGAAAGCGCTGATCGACATGGCGCGTAAGCTGGAAGGGGTGACGCGAAACGCCGGTAAGCATGCGGGCGGCGTGGTTATCGCGCCGACCAAAATCACCGACTTCGCCCCGCTGTATTGCGATGAGCAGGGGCTACATCCGGTTACCCAGTTTGACAAGAACGACGTGGAATACGCCGGGCTGGTGAAATTCGACTTCCTCGGTCTGCGTACGCTCACTATCATTAACTGGGCGCTGGAGATGATTAACAAGCGCCGTGAGAAGAACGGCGAAGGGCCGCTGGATATCGCCGCCATCCCGCTGGATGACAAGAAAAGTTTCGACATGCTGCAGCGCTCGGAAACCACCGCGGTCTTCCAGCTTGAATCGCGCGGCATGAAAGATCTGATTAAACGCCTGCAGCCGGACTGCTTCGAAGATATGATCGCGCTGGTGGCCCTGTTCCGCCCGGGCCCGCTGCAGTCGGGGATGGTAGATAACTTTATCGACCGTAAGCACGGCCGCGAAGAGATCTCGTATCCGGACGTACAGTGGCAGCATGAAAGCCTGAAACCGGTGCTGGAGCCGACCTACGGCATCATCCTGTACCAGGAACAGGTCATGCAGATTGCCCAGGTGCTGTCCGGATATACCCTCGGCGGCGCGGATATGCTGCGTCGTGCGATGGGTAAGAAAAAGCCGGAGGAGATGGCCAAGCAGCGTTCTATCTTTGAGGATGGGGCGAAGAAAAACGGCGTTGATGGCGAGCTGGCGATGAAAATCTTCGACCTGGTGGAGAAATTCGCCGGTTACGGGTTTAACAAATCGCACTCCGCCGCATACGCGCTGGTTTCTTACCAGACGCTGTGGCTTAAGGCGCACTATCCGGCTGAGTTTATGGCGGCGGTAATGACCGCCGATATGGACAACACCGAAAAGGTCGTTGGCCTGGTGGACGAATGCTGGCGTATGGGGCTGAAAATTTTGCCCCCGGATATTAACTCCGGCCTGTACCATTTCCACGTCAACGACGACGGCGAGATCGTCTACGGTATCGGCGCCATCAAGGGCGTCGGCGAAGGGCCGATCGAAGCGATCATTGAGGCGCGCAACAACGGCGGTTATTTCCGCGAGCTGTTCGACCTCTGCGCGCGGACCGATATTAAAAAGCTCAACCGTCGGGTGCTGGAAAAACTGATTATGTCCGGGGCGTTCGATCGTCTCGGTCCGCATCGCGCGGCGCTGATGAATTCACTGGGCGATGCGCTGAAAGCCGCCGATCAGCACGCCAAAGCCGAGGCCATCGGCCAGGCCGATATGTTCGGCGTGCTGGCGGAAGAGCCTGAGCAGATTGAACAGTCCTACGCCAGCTGCCAGCCGTGGCCTGAGCAGGTGGTGCTGGATGGTGAAAGGGAGACCCTGGGGCTGTACCTGACCGGGCACCCGATTAACCAGTATTTGAAAGAGATTGAGCGCTACGTCGGCGGCGTGAGGCTCAAAGACATGCATCCGACCGATCGTGGAAAAGTGACCACGGCGGCGGGGCTGGTGATTGCGGCGCGGGTAATGGTCACCAAGCGCGGCAATCGTATCGGCATCTGTACCCTGGATGACCGTTCCGGGCGGCTGGAAGTGATGTTATTCACCGACGCGCTGGATAAATATCAGCAGTTGCTGGAAAAAGACCGCATACTTATCGTCAGCGGACAGGTCAGCTTTGATGACTTTAGCGGGGGGCTTAAAATGACCGCCCGTGAAGTCATGGACATTGACGAAGCCCGGGAAAAATATGCTCGCGGGCTTGCTATCTCGCTGACGGACAGGCAAATTGATGACCAGCTTTTAAACCGACTCCGTCAGTCTCTGGAACCCCACCGTTCGGGAACCATTCCAGTGCACCTCTACTATCAGAGGGCGGATGCACGCGCGCGGTTGCGTTTCGGCGCAACATGGCGCGTCTCTCCGAGCGATCGTTTACTCAACGATCTGCGTGGCCTTATCGGCTCGGAGCAGGTGGAACTGGAGTTTGACTAATACAGGAATACTATGAGTCTGAATTTCCTAGATTTTGAACAGCCGATTGCAGAGCTGGAAGCGAAAATCGATTCCCTGACTGCGGTAAGCCGTCAGGATGAGAAACTGGATATTAACATCGACGAAGAGGTGCATCGTCTGCGCGAGAAAAGCGTAGAGCTGACGCGCAAAATCTTCGCCGATCTCGGTGCATGGCAGGTTGCGCAACTGGCGCGCCACCCGCGCCGTCCTTACACCCTGGATTATGTCCGCCTGGCGTTCGACGAATTTGACGAACTGGCCGGTGACCGCGCCTTCGCTGACGATAAAGCGATTGTCGGCGGTATCGCGCGTCTTGACGGTCGTCCGGTGATGATCATCGGCCACCAGAAAGGTCGCGAAACCAAAGAAAAAATTCGTCGCAACTTTGGTATGCCGGCCCCGGAAGGCTACCGCAAAGCGCTGCGCCTGATGGAGATGGCTGAGCGGTTTAAAATGCCGATCATCACCTTTATCGACACCCCGGGCGCCTACCCGGGCGTCGGCGCGGAAGAGCGCGGCCAGTCGGAAGCGATTGCCCGCAACCTGCGTGAGATGTCGCGTCTGAGCGTGCCGGTTATCTGCACCGTGATCGGCGAAGGCGGCTCCGGCGGCGCGCTGGCGATTGGCGTGGGCGACAAGGTCAATATGCTGCAGTACAGCACCTATTCGGTGATTTCGCCGGAAGGCTGCGCCTCCATTCTGTGGAAGAGCGCGGATAAAGCGCCGCTGGCTGCGGAAGCGATGGGCATTATCGCCCCGCGTCTGAAAGAGCTGAAGCTGATCGATTCTATCGTTCCGGAACCGCTGGGCGGCGCCCACCGCAACCCGGAAGCGATGGCGGCAAGCCTGAAAGCGCAGCTGCTGGCGGACCTGGCCGATCTCGATCTTCTCAGCGAAGAAGAGCTGCTGAACCGCCGCTATCAACGTCTGATGAGCTACGGTTACGCCTAAGTTTTCCGCTAGCGCAAAACACTAAGGGCCGGATTTTCCGGCCCTTTTTTTATGTGCGATGCGCCCAGGGGATTGCTATGATGCTGGACTTAGGTGAATACCAGGAGGAAAGCGTGAATATCATCGCCATCATGGGGCCTCACGGCGTCTACCACAAAGACGAGCCGATCAAAGAACTGGAAGCGGCGCTGCAGCGCCAGGGCTTTCAGACCATCTGGCCGCAAAATAGCGCCGACCTGCTGCAGTTTATCGAGCACAACCCGCGCATCTGCGGCGTGATCTTCGACTGGGATGAGTACAGCGTCGATCTGTGCAGCGATATTAACCAGCTCAATGAATATCTGCCTCTGTACGCCTTTATTAACGCCCACTCGACGATGGACGTCAGCAGTCAGGATCTGCGCATGACGCTGTGGTTCTTCGAATATGCGCTGGGACTCTCCGAAGAGATCGCCACCCGCATCGGGCAGTATACCCGCGAGTACCTGGACAATATCACCCCGCCATTTACCCGCGCGCTGTTTAACTATGTGCAGGAGGGGAAATATACCTTCTGTACGCCGGGTCATATGGGCGGTAGCGCCTATCAGAAAAGCCCGGTGGGCTGCCTGTTCTATGATTTCTTTGGCGGGAATACGCTGAAGGCGGATGTCTCGATTTCGGTCACCGAGCTGGGCTCCCTGCTGGATCATACCGGCCCGCATCTGGAGGCGGAGGAGTATATCGCTCGCGCCTTTGGCGCCGAGCAAAGCTATATGGTGACCAACGGTACCTCGACGTCCAATAAAATTGTCGGTATGTACTCGGCGCCCGCCGGCAGTACCCTGCTGATTGACCGTAACTGTCACAAATCGCTGGCCCACCTGCTGATGATGAGCGATGTGGTTCCCCTGTGGCTGAAGCCGACCCGCAATGCGTTAGGGATCCTCGGCGGTATCCCCCGGCGCGAGTTTACCCGCGACAGTATTCAGCAGAAAGTGCGCGACACGGGCGGGGCGCAGTGGCCCGTGCATGCGGTGATCACCAACTCCACCTACGATGGGCTGCTCTACAACACCACCTGGCTTAAAGAGACGCTCGACGTCCCGTCGATCCATTTCGATTCCGCCTGGGTGCCGTATACCCATTTCCATCCGATATATCAGGGGAAAAGCGGCATGAGCGGTGAGCGGATCCCCGGAAAAGTCATCTTCGAGACGCAGTCGACGCATAAGATGCTGGCCGCGCTGTCGCAGGCCTCGCTGATCCACATTAAGGGCAACTATGATGAAGAGACCTTTAATGAAGCCTTTATGATGCATACCTCTACGTCGCCGAGCTATCCCATCGTCGCGTCGATTGAGACCGCGGCGGCGATGCTGCGCGGTAACTCCGGTAAGCGCCTGATCCAGCGCTCCATTGAGCGGGCGCTGGATTTCCGCAAAGAGGTGCAGCGACTGCGCGAGGAGTCGGACGGCTGGTTCTTTGATATCTGGCAGCCGGAAGCGGTGGATAAAGCCGAGTGCTGGCCGGTGGCGCCGGGCGATGACTGGCACGGTTTCAAAGATGCCGATGCGGATCATATGTACCTCGATCCGGTGAAAGTCACCATTCTGACGCCGGGTATGGACGAGCAGGGGAATATGGATGAAGAGGGGATCCCGGCGGCGCTGGTGGCGAAGTTCCTCGACGAGCGGGGCGTGGTGGTGGAGAAAACGGGCCCCTACAACCTGCTGTTCCTCTTTAGCATCGGTATCGATAAAACCCGGGCGATGGGTCTGCTGCGCGGCCTGACCGAATTTAAGCGCGCCTACGATCTCAATCTGCGGGTGAAAAATATGTTGCCGGATCTGTACGCGGAAGATCCCGACTTCTACCGCAACATGCGGATCCAGGATCTGGCACAGGGGATCCACCGCTTGATCCGCCAGCACCAGCTGCCGCAGCTGATGCTCAGCGCCTTTGACGTCCTGCCGGAAATGAAAATGACGCCGCATCATGCCTGGCAGCGCCAGATCAAGGGTGAGGTGGAAACCATTGAACTGGAGAACCTGGTGGGCCGGATTTCGGCCAACATGATCCTCCCTTATCCGCCGGGCGTACCGCTGCTGATGCCGGGAGAGATGATCACCGAGGAGAGCCGGGCGGTGCTCGACTTCCTGCTAATGCTCTGCTCAATAGGACGTCATTACCCGGGGTTTGAGACCGGTATTCACGGCGCGAAGCGCGATGAGGACGGCGTGTATCGGGTACGAGTCTTAAAAAATGACGAAAGGCTTGCGCGTTAACGGCGCGCACGAGTAACGTGGCTGGCTTAACAGAAGGAGTTTGACCATGCTGGGTTTGAAACGGGTTCACCATATTGCCATCATTGCGACTGACTACGCCCGCAGTAAAGCGTTCTATTGCGATATTCTGGGGTTTACGCTGCAAAGCGAGTTTTATCGCGCCGAACGTGACTCCTGGAAGGGCGATCTGGCGCTCAACGGCGAGTATGTGATTGAGCTGTTCTCGTTCCCGTTTCCGCCGGCCCGACCCAGTCGTCCGGAAGCCTGCGGGCTGCGTCATCTGGCCTTTAGCGTGGATGATATCGACGCTGCGGTGGCGCACCTGACGGCGCATGGCGTGGAGTGCGAAGCGATTCGCGTCGATCCCTTTACCGGTAAACGCTTTACCTTCTTTAGCGATCCGGACGACCTGCCGCTGGAAATATATCAGCAGTAAACCTTGCCAGCGCGACCCTGGCCCGGTAACGTGCCGGGCCATCACTTCTCGGTATGTTTGTGGTTATGACGGCTAACATTGCGCATACGCTTCATCCCCATCGCCAGCTGCTGGTGGCCTTCAGCGGCGGTCTGGACTCGACGGTTCTTCTGCATCAGCTGGTGCTGCTGCGGGAACAGGATCCCTCTCTGACGCTGCGGGCGGTGCATGTTCACCACGGCCTTAGCGCCCACGCAGACGACTGGGTGGCGCATTGTCGGCAAATTTGCCAGCAGTGGCAGGTGCCGTTGGCGGTGCATCGCGTGACGTTAGCCCGAGGCGGCCTGGGCGTCGAGGCCCATGCCCGCGCGGCGCGCTATCAGGCCTTTCAGGAGACGCTCCGCGCCGGCGAAGTGTTAGTGACCGCTCAGCACCAGGACGATCAGTGTGAAACGCTGCTGCTGGCGTTAAAACGCGGCAGCGGTCCGACCGGCCTGTCGGCGATGGCGCCATCGTCTCCCTTTGCCGGCAGTCGACTGCTGCGCCCTCTCCTCAATGAAACCCGGGAATCGCTGCGCCAGTGGGCGCTCGCCCACCAGCTGTCGTGGATTGAAGATGAGAGTAATCAGGACGATACCTATGACCGCAACTTCCTGCGCCTGCGGGTGATCCCGGTGCTGCGTGAGCGCTGGCCGCACTTTAGCGAGGCCGTCGCCCGCAGCGCCAGCCTGTGCGCCGAGCAGGAGCAGCTGCTGGACGAGATGCTGGCGGCGGAGCTGGCGTCGCTGGTGGCCGAAGACGGGTCACTGGCTATCGCGCCGCTGACGTCGATGAGTTCTCCCCGCCGCGCGGCGTTGCTGCGTCGCTGGCTCGCCGGGCAGCAGGCGCCGATGCCGGCCCGCGAGGTGCCTGAGCGCCTCTGGCACGAGGTGGCGCTGGCGCGGGAAGATGCCAGCCCCTGCCTGCGGTTGGGGGAATTTACCGTCCGCCGTTTTCAGCAGCGCTTGTACTGGGTGAGATATGTACCCGGGCAGACGGACAGCGTCCAGCGCTGGTCAGACTGGCGCCAACCGCTGCGGCTGGCGGACGGTCTTGGTGAGCTGATGCTGCAGCCGGGCGGCAGGCTGCGCCCGCCCCCGGCGGATGAGCCAGTCACCGTCCGCTTTCGCGCCAGCGGCCATCTGCATATCGTCGGGCGTCATGGCGGCCGTAAGCTGAAGAAGATCTGGCAGGAGCTGGGCGTTGCTCCGTGGCGACGAGACACCACGCCGCTGCTGTTTTACGGCGAAACGCCGATTGCCGCAGCGGACGATCTGTTTGTGACCAACGAAGGTGAAGTCAAAGACGGGGAAGGGGTCAGTCTGGCGTGGAGGAAAACGGGCGGTTAAGCCCGTTTTGATTCAGGATTCGCTCACCACCACGGTGCCGATTTCCGGGTGACTGAAGCTGGCGATTTTATCCAGGCGCAGCTCGCGGACGTTGCCGGCGAGTTCGACCACAAGATACTCGATATTTTTACGCGAGATTAGATCGCTGGCCTTCGCCTGCAGCTGTTCGCCATCCTTCAGCGCCAGCGTCAGCACCAGGTGATGCTGGCAGGCCAGCTCCAGGTTGTCGTAATCATCGCAGTTAATGGGTTGATAAGTATCATTCATTGACATAATCGCTCACCAGTAAGTTTGCTGCCGCATAAGCGGCCTTTTCCCTGACTGACTCCGAAAGGGCCTCATCCGCCGCAATCTCATTCAATACTTTCAACACGCAACCCAGCGCATCCGGGATATACCCTAAGTCTCCGCTGGCTATTTCCGCATACCGCTTGCGTATTAACTCACAATAGTGGTCCACATGCCCTCCTGTCAGCGTTCTGACTCAACCGTGGGATGCAAGTTTAAGCCTACGAAGATAAACTCTGTTTAGCAAGGGAACTATATCATAGTCATTTAAGCAATTTCAGCAGGATGAAACAGGTTGCTGCGATTGCTGACAGCCTTTTGTCGCCAGTTTCGCTACAATGTACGCCATTTTTTTCAGGAGTTTGTTCATGGCGCTGAAAGCGACGATATATAAAGCCGCGGTGAATGTAGCCGATCTGGATCGCAACCAGTTTCTGGATGCTAACCTGACGCTGGCGCAGCACCCGTCGGAAACCCAGGAGCGCATGATGCTGCGCCTGCTGGCGTGGATCAAATATGCCGATGAGCGGCTGCAGTTTACGCGCGGCCTCTCGTCAGACGACGAGCCGGAGCTGTGGCTGCTTAACGATCATCTCGGGGTTGATCTGTGGATCGAGCTGGGGCTGCCGGACGAGAAACGTCTCAAGAAAGCCTGCTCGCGGGCGCAGGCGGTGGCGTTGTTTGCCTATAACAGCCGGGCGGCTGAAATCTGGTGGCAGCAGAATCAGAACAAGCTTGCGGCATACCCGAAGCTGACTATCTGGTATCTTGATGATGCCCAGCTGGCGCAGCTTAGCGCTTTTGCCGACCGCACGATGACGCTGCAGGCCACTTTGCAGGAGGGGAGCATCTGGTTGTCCGACGCTCAGAATAATCTGGAAATTCAGCTTACCGCCTGGCAAGGGCCGGCATGATTACTATCAGCCGCAGCGTGGCCATTGCCGATAACGAGATCACGCTGGAAGGTATTCGCGCCCAGGGGGCCGGGGGCCAACACGTGAACAAAGCGTCGACCGCGATCCATCTGCGCTTCGATATTAAAGCCTCGAGCCTGCCGGCGTTTTACAAAGAGCGCCTGCTCGCCGCCAGCCACCATTTAATTTCTGCTGACGGTGTGGTTATCATTAAGGCTCAGGAATATCGCAGTCAGGAGATGAACCGCGAAGCGGCGATCGCCCGGCTGGTGGCCCTTATCAAAGAATTGACCGCAGTGCAAAAAAGTCGCCGGGAGACGCGACCGACTCGGGCATCCAAAGAGCGACGCCTTGCTTCCAAGGCGCAAAAGTCCTCAGTCAAGGCGCTGCGTGGGAAAGTTCGCCAGTGAAGGCGTCGGCGAACGGGTGGAATGGATCATAAGGAAAGTAGAGTGAAGAAAATCATATTCTCCGTGATAGCGGCCTGTTCGCTGTTCGCGCTGTTTGGTTGTAACCATCGCGCCGAAACTGACACGGTCCAGCCGGCGGCGATGGAAGAGCTCAAGCCGATGCAGCAAAGCTGGCGCGGGGTGCTGCCTTGCGCGGATTGCGAAGGCATCGACACCTCGCTGTTCCTGGAAAAAGACGGCACCTGGGTGATGAATGAGCACTACCAGGGCGCGCGTCGTGAACCATCCTCCTTTGCCTCTTACGGCACCTGGGCGCGTACGGCGGATAAGCTGGTACTGAC
Source organism: Klebsiella sp. C239 (assembly GCF_048822715.1). Lineage (NCBI taxonomy): Bacteria > Pseudomonadati > Pseudomonadota > Gammaproteobacteria > Enterobacterales > Enterobacteriaceae > Klebsiella > Klebsiella sp. C239. The sequence goes on from NZ_JBMEZK010000009.1 coordinate 224,177, forward strand.
CAACAGCAAGGGCGAAAAATCGTACTTTCGCGCGAAGGGCGACAAGCTGGAGATGCTCGACCGCAACGGGAGTCCCATTCAGTCTCCCCTCAACTATACCCTGGAGCCGGTGAAGGCCAGCCTGCCGACCACCCCGATGGCGATGCGTGGTATGTACTTCTATATGGCCGATGCGGCAACCTTTACTGATTGCGCGACCGGTAAACGCATCGCGGTGGCGAATAATGCCCAGCTTGAGCGGGATTATGCCGCTGCCCGCGGCAATGATTCACGTCCGGTGCTGCTGGTGGTGGAGGGGCACTTTACCCTCGAGGCGAACCCGGATACCGGCGAAATGATGAAAACGCTGATGACGGATCAGGCTGGCAAATTTATTCCTGGGAAGGACTGCGGACACTGATTGTCCGGCTCCTGCCCGGGAAACGGGCAGGGGATACGCCTCAGCGGTAGCCGGCCAGCGGAATTGGGTCATTGCGGTTTTACCGTCCCCCCTTTTCCACCAACCATAGCGCACGAAGCATGAGCCTCATGACGGGGGTAAAGGGCAAATCGTTCTTTTACTCCGCACCGGCCTTCGGTTTGCTCAACCCCACCAGTTTACCGGCCTGAAGATAAACTCCCAGTTTCAGATGCCCGACATACTGCAGCTGCGTCTCGGGTTTAAAGGTGGCGACATCTCCTTCCCGCATGTGCAGCAGATCGGAAGGGCTGATCTACGCCGCCTGCGCCAGGGTCAGCGGATGCCCGGCTCTGACAAAGGCCTCGCTGACAAACTCCGAGCAAAACCACGCTTTCTTGTCGGGGCTGGCCCCATCGCCCAGTTGCGCTTTGGCCAGGCCGCTTACGCACTGCTGGCGAAAGTTACGCGAGAAAGGGTTGAGCGAGCAGAGCGGTTTGGTGACCATATAAGGGATAAACTGAATAATGCCGCGATAGTTATACCCGCTGTCTTTGACCTGCCAGGCAAAACCTCTCATCGCCATCGCCTGGTCCGGCGTCAGATCGGGCACTCTGAGGGCAAAGAGTTTATCGCTGTGCGCCATCGCTTGCTGTAGCGATATCACCTGCACACCGGCGCCGGTAGCTTCCGCAATTTGACCCTCGCCGAGATACAGCGCGACGTGGCTCACGGAAGAGGCGCTGAAGGCGCGGATCCCAAGCGAAGTGACGCCAAGGCTGGAGGAGAAGAGCAGGTCGCCGGAACGAAGGTCGTTTTCGGCGATTTCGCGCAGTCCGCTGCCGGCAATCGAGCTTTGACGCTGGAGGGTGACAGCCCATGGCGGTGAGCGGCCATCGGTAGCGGATGCGGAAGGGGCGCTGCGGCCGACGTCTACAGTGCAGGCGGTAAGCAGGAGCAGGGCGGAGGTAAGCAGCCCGCTGCTGAGGAGAGGTGCAGTCATGGGTACAGTCCTTGTAAAAAAAAGGCCCTGACATCCGTTCAGGGCCCTGAGCTGTGTAATTAGCCTTTTATCGCTTTAACCAGATATTCCACAATATCCCCGGTCTTGATCAGCTGCTTCTCACCGTTGCGACGATACTTGTATTCGATATCGTCGTTGTCGAGGTTACGATCGCCCAGCACGATGGTGTGCGGGATACCGATCAGCTCCATATCGGCGAACATCACGCCCGGACGCTCTTTACGATCGTCCATCAGCACTTCAATACCCTGGGCGCTCAGCTCGGCGTACAGTTTCTCCGCCAGCTCCTGCACACGGTAAGATTTATGCATGTTCATCGGCAGGATCGCCACCTGGAACGGCGCAATCGCATCTGGCCAGACAATACCGCGATCGTCAAAGTTCTGCTCAATCGCCGCCGCCACCACGCGAGTGACCCCGATACCATAGCAACCCATGGTCAGGATCTGGTTGCGGCCATCTTCGCCCTGAACCGCGGCTTTCATCGCCTCGGAGTACTTCGTCCCCAGCTGGAAGATATGACCCACTTCGATACCGCGCTTGATAAGCAGGGTACCTTTGCCGTCCGGGCTCGGATCGCCGGCAACGACGTTACGGATGTCAGCGACTTCCGGCGTGGCGACATCGCGGTCCCAGTTGATGCCGAAGTAGTGTTTGCCGTCGATGTTGGCGCCGGCGGCGAAATCGCTCATCACCGCCACAGTACGGTCGATAATCACCGGCACCGGCAGGTTCACCGGACCCAGGGAGCCCGGACCGGCTTTCACCAGGGCGCGGATCTCTTCTTCGGTGGCGAAGGTCAGCGGGCTGGCGACCTGCGGCAGTTTTTCCGCTTTCACTTCGTTCAGCTCGTGATCGCCGCGCACCAGCAGGGCAACCAGCGGGGAAGCGCTATCTTCAACCGCTTTCACCAGCAGGGTTTTCACGGTTTTTTCGATCGGCAGGTTGAACTGCTCAACCAGCTCGGCGATGGTTTTGGCGTTCGGCGTGTCGACCAGGGTCAACTCCTGGGTGGCGTCCGCGCGCGGCGTTTTCGGCGCAACGGCTTCCGCAAACTCGATGTTTGCCGCGTAGTCGGAGCTGTCGGAGAAGATCACATCGTCTTCGCCGCTCTGCGCCAGCACCTGGAATTCATGAGAGGCGCTGCCGCCGATGGAGCCGGTATCAGCCTGTACCGCGCGGAAATCCAGCCCCATACGGCTGAAGATTTTGCTGTAAGCGGCGTACATCGCATCGTAGGTTTCCTGCAGCGATTCCTGCGAAGTATGGAAAGAGTACGCATCTTTCATCAGGAATTCGCGGGAGCGCATCACGCCGAAACGCGGGCGCACTTCGTCGCGGAATTTGGTCTGGATCTGATAGAAGTTCAGCGGCAGCTGCTTATAGGAGTTCAGCTCGTTGCGGATCAGATCGGTGATGACCTCTTCGTGGGTTGGACCGAGGACGAACGGACGATCGCCACGATCGGCAATGCGCAGCAGTTCCGGGCCGTACTGCTCCCAGCGACCGCTCTCCTGCCACAGTTCAGATGGCTGAACGACCGGCATTAACACCTCGATCGCACCGGCGTTGTTCATCTCTTCACGCACGATGTTTTCGACTTTTTTCAGGACGCGCACGCCGGTCGGCAGCCAGGTGTATAACCCGGAGGCCAGCTTGCGGATCATCCCGGCGCGCAGCATCAGCTGGTGGCTGATTACCTCGGCGTCGGCAGGTGTCTCCTTCAGAGTGGAGAGCAGATATTGGCTAGTACGCATGTTGTAACGGTTCCAGTTAAACGAGCGGAACAGGCTGGTTGCCCAGCCTGAAACAAAAAAGTGGTTTAGTTTACCAGTGTGGCAAAGATGCCAAAAGAGAGGAAAATAAAATTAGCGCGCTTCGAGGGCAAAGACTTCAAAACCGGAGGCAGTCACCCGCCAGCGGACGTTGAAATCCAGCAGCCAGACGGCGTAATTTTTGCCTGCCTCTTCCTCCTTACGGTAGGCCGGACGCGGATCCTGCGCCAGCACCTCTCGGATAAACGCCTTCAGGTGCGGATAACGCTTCTCCAGATGCAAAAGCTGCGTTTCGACGTCGGCGGTAAAACTGACGACCTGATCCGCCTGCGGCGCCTGTTGCGCGTAGCTGGCGTGCGCGTTGGGTAGCGCTTCGGCAAACGGCAGATAGGGTTTGATGTCGACCACCGGCGTACCGTCGACGAGATCGAGGCTGCCGAGTTCCAGTATCACCTGCTCTTTCTGACAGCGAACGCCCTTCAGCTCAACCAGAGACATGCCAATGGGATTGGGGCGAAAGGTGGAGCGGGTGGCGAAGACGCCCATACGCGCGTTGCCCCCGAGACGGGGAGGGCGCACCGTCGGACGCCAGCCGCCTTCCATGGTCTGATGAAACACAAACAGGATCCACAGATGGCTGAAGCTTTCCAGACCACGCACGGCGTCGGCCTGGTTGTAGGGCGCGATCAGATGGAGTTCTCCGCCGCCGTGCTTGACCAGACCCGGCTGGCGAGGTACGGCAAACTTCTCTTTATACGGCGAGCGGATCACGCCTATCTGCGCGAACTGAAATGCACTCATTGCGCCGAGACGTTAAGCGCCGAGCCCAGACAAACCGCCTGACGGTAGCAGCCTGGGGTGCCGCTGGTCACTTCGCAGCGGTGCAGCAGGACAGCATTGGCTTTCATACGTGCGGCATTAATCTGCAGGCGCTTGCGGGCGGTAGGGATATTCGGCGGAGAATCCTGATTCGAGGCCTGGCAGGACTCGCCAGACACTTCCCCCAGATCGCGGAATGGTTTACCTACCAGCTCTGACGCATCGGTATAAATACGTACCGGCGCCGGACGGGTTGCGCGTGGTTTGCTCGGCTCCGATTTAACCGGGGGAGTTGCAGTGCTTTGAACAGGTTCAACGGGAGATCTGCTTAGCATGGAACAACCGCTTAACATGAGTGCTAACAAACAGACCGGTAAAGCACGCATAGTATTTCCTCAATGAATAAAAAACAGGGCGTTATTGAATCAGGTGCTTGCATAAATGACAAGACGGGCGTGAAGCCCGTCCTGAATGATATTACGGTGAGAAAAGATTACCAGCCTTTCACTGCGCCGCCGTTAAAGATCTTGTTTGCTGCTTCGTAAACTTCATCGCTCTGGTAAGCCTGAACGAATTTTTTCACATTCTCAGCATCTTTATTGTCTTCACGCGCCACGATCAGGTTCACGTACGGCGACTCTTTCCCTTCGACAAAGATGCCGTCTTTCGCCGGGGTCAGGCCAATCTGGCTGGCGTAAGTGGTGTTGATAACGGCCAGCGCGATCTGCGCGTCGTCAAGAGAACGCGGCAGCTGCGGCGCTTCCAGTTCAACAATCTTCAGGTTTTTCGGGTTCTCGACGATATCCAGCGAGGTCGGCAGCAGGCCTACGCCGTCCTTCAGTTTGATCAGGCCCACCTGCTGCAGCAGCAGCAGAGAACGACCGAGGTTGGTCGGATCGTTAGGGACGGCGATCTGCGAGCCCGGCTGCAGTTCGTCCAGCGATTTGATTTTCTTCGAGTAACCCGCGATCGGGTAGACGAAGGTGTTGCCGACAGCCACCAGCTTGTAGCCGCGGTCTTTAATCTGCTGGTCGAGATACGGTTTATGCTGGAAGGCGTTGACGTCGATATCGCCTTTGCTCAGCGCTTCGTTCGGCAGAACGTAATCGTTGAAGGTCACCAGCTCAACGTCAAGGCCATACTTCTCTTTTGCCACTTTCTGCGCGACTTCAGCGACCTGCTGCTCCGCCCCGACGATAACGCCGACTTTAATATGATTCGGATCTTTTTCATCCTGACCGCAACCCACCAGCGCCAGAGAACCGATTAACGCACCAACTGCCGCAAAGGTTTTGAAATTAAAGGCCATGTTATTTCCTTCCTGTAAGAATGAGTGTTGTCTGCCAATAACGTTATTTATGAGTCACAGCCCGGACGATGCGATCGCCAGAGAATTGAATTAAATAAACCAGAATAACCAGCAATACCAGTACGGTATTCATCACGGTGGCGTTGTAACCGATATAGCCATACTGATAACCAATCTGCCCCAGACCGCCGGCGCCCACCGCGCCGCCCATGGCGGAATAGCCCACCAGGGTGATCAGGGTGATGGTGGCGGCGTTGACCAGACCCGGCAGCGCTTCAGGCAGCAGAACCTTACGCACGATCTGCAGCGGCGTGGCGCCCATCGCCCGGGAGGCTTCGATAAGGCCGGTCGGGATCTCCAGCAGGGCGTTCTCCACCATGCGAGCGATAAACGGCGCGGCGCCCACCGTCAACGGCACGATCGCCGCCTGCAGGCCGATTGAGGTGCCGACGATCACGCGGGTAAACGGGATCATCCAGACCAGCAGGATAATGAACGGGATGGAGCGGAAAATGTTCACCAGCGCCGACAGCGTCCGGTACAGTTTAGCATTGGCGACGATTTGCCCCGGACGGGTCACGTACAGCAGCACGCCCACCGGCAGACCAAGGACAAAACCGAAGAAGCCGGAGACAAAGGTCATTGCCAGCGTTTCCCATACGCCGCGCAACAGCAGCCACATCATTGCCTCAGACATAACCCAATACCTCTACTTTTACATGATGTTCCTGCAGCCAGGCGATAGCCGCCTGAGTGTCTTCCTGTGTACCGTGCATTTCGGTCAGCATGATGCCGAACTTCACCCCGCCGGCATAATCCATCTGCGCGCTAATAATGTTGTTATTCACGTTGAAGCGACGCGCGGTTTCAGAAAGCAGCGGCGCATCGACGGAGTGGCCGGTAAATTCCATGCGCAGCATCGGTACGCTATCCGCTGTGGCGGTAGGTTTCAGGCGCGCCTGGTAGTCATCCGGAATATCCAGGTGCAGCGTCGACTGAATAAACTGCTGGGCCAGCGGCGTCTTCGGATGGGAGAAGACTTCGCTCACCGTGTCCTGTTCAATCAACTGGCCGTTGCTAATCACCGCCACGCAGTCGCAGATGCGTTTCACCACATCCATTTCGTGGGTGATCAGCAGGATGGTCAGCCCCAGGCGACGGTTAATGTCTTTCAGCAATTCGAGAATGGAACGGGTGGTGGCCGGATCCAGGGCGCTGGTGGCTTCATCGCACAGCAGCACCTTGGGGTTACTGGCCAGCGCGCGGGCAATGGCGACACGCTGTTTCTGGCCGCCGGAGAGATTAGCCGGATAGCTGTCGTGCTTATCGCCCAGGCCGACAAGATCCAGCAGCTCCGTCACACGGCGTTTGATTTCTGCCTGTGGCGTGTTATCCAGCTCCAGGGGTAACGCCACGTTGCCGAAAACGGTGCGGGATGCCAGCAGGTTAAAATGCTGGAAAATCATGCCAATCTGACGGCGAGCGCGGGTTAGCTCTTTTTCCGACAGCGCAGTCAGTTCCTGACCGTCAACCTGTACGCTGCCCTCGGTCGGGCGCTCCAGCAGGTTAACGCAGCGAATCAGAGTACTTTTACCGGCGCCTGAGGCACCGATGACGCCGTAAATTTGTCCGGCAGGGACATGCAGGCTGACATTGTTCAGCGCCTGAATGCTGCGATTCCCCTGCTGGAACACTTTGGTGATATTGGAAAGTTTAATCATCAGTTATTTATTATCGTTTAGCCGTTTGCCGTGGCATTTTCTTCTGCCGTATCCAGGCGATGCCTGGCAATGAAATGGATGTTAAGGCATCCAGACGTCTAAATCAATCTGACTCTTTATAATGAGCACTTTCTTGCATGCGGAAACATGCGATACTAACGGCACTAGCCTTTTTCAGGAGCATACCGGTGGCAAAGTCAGTACCCGCAATTTTTCTCGACCGTGACGGCACCATTAATGTCGATCATGGCTACGTCCACGAAATCGACAATTTTGAATTTATCGATGGCGTCATTGACGCAATGCGCGAGCTCAAAGAGATGGGCTACGCGCTGGTGCTGGTCACTAACCAGTCCGGTATTGCTCGCGGTAAATTTACCGAAGCCCAGTTTGAAACGCTGACCGAATGGATGGACTGGTCTCTGGCAGACCGTGGCGTCGATCTGGACGGTATCTATTATTGCCCGCATCACCCGCAGGGTGCGGTTGAGGAGTACCGTCAGACCTGTGATTGCCGTAAACCGCATCCGGGGATGCTGATCTCCGCCCGCGATTATCTGCATATCGATATGGCCGCTTCCTATATGGTAGGGGACAAACTGGAAGATATGCAGGCTGCAGCGGCCGCTGATGTCGGTACTAAAGTGCTGGTGCGTACCGGTAAGCCTGTTACTGAAGAAGCGGAAAAAGCCGCGGATTGGGTGCTAAATAGCCTGACCGAGCTGCCGGCGGCGATTAAAAAGCAGCAAAAATAAGCGTTGCGTATAAAAGATGAGCGGTTGAAATAAAATTGTATTTTTCCGCTTGTCATTCCCGGCGGGCTCCCTATAATGCGCCTCCATCGACACGGCG
>NZ_JBMEZK010000010.1:0-154726 GCF_048822715.1 Klebsiella sp. C239
CTTGTTTTTGCGTTTAAAAAGAACCCCGTCCCGAAAGGTGCGGGGTTTTTTGCTGTGTGGGGTACGCCTCCCCGGTGGCGCTGCGCTTACCGGGGCTACGGATTCAACATGGGGCTACGCCCCTCCTATGGCGCGGACAAGTCAGGGAAAAATATCGCCTGAAGTCCTGCTACTGCTTCGCTAACCCGCCAGGCTGACGCTCTCCGGGCGGGTGGTGTCAGAAACCTGCAACACGGGTATGGTGAATAAACAACCTCTGCAACGCTGCGGGAAAAATACCTATCTTTTTGCCTCGTAAAATACTGAGAATTACGCGCGTGGTGTGGTCGCTCGTACCGTGAATTTATCCAATGATACGAGTCGAAAAATAATTATCAGTAGCTACGGTTAAATATCTCTCTCTATTTCAGCGCTATTATCTTGCGCTCTGCGAAATAATAGCGCTGCTTCTTCTTTCGGGATATTAACGCGTTAGCGAAATTACGAAATTATTTCCGCCGCTGAGGTCTTCATTCCCCATTTATTGCAACAATGGGTATGCATCTTGCCGGTTTTTGGGCTTGATGCGCTATATCATTAACACTTTGTTAACTTGATCTGGTTTATATGACAGCAAATTTGATATACAAAGAGGGATGATTGCCTGTATGGATGCTGTCCGACGTACCTTGCGCTATCTGCACTGGTTATCGGCTGGCAATATGAGAATAGAAATGAAAATCCTGCTTAACTGGTCGCCGTTGCGCCGGCTCTTCACCTACCTTCAGGAGCGCTTTACCTTTCTGGTGCTGCTCTGCTGGCCAGCGATAATCTGGCTGTTCTGCCGGGTCGGCGTGTGGCTGACGGATAACCTGTATGAACTGCTGGGGAAATCACCCGCCCAGTCCTTCACTGTCTATCTGCAGCCGTTTATGACCCCCGGCACGCTGCTGCGCATCTCCATCAGCTGGGTGGTGCTGCTGTTCATTCTCTTCAGCATGGCGATGGCCTTCACCTGGGGTCTTCGCCACTTTATGAATCGCCACAAATAAACCATTCGGGCCGCCGGGAGTCGACGGCCCTTCTTAAGCCCTTACGCCATCTGACCAATCGTTTTGCGAAAACGCAGCAGGGCGATAGTAAAGAACACCGCTCCGATAGCCAGCAAGGTTAAGAACTGCGGCCAGACGATACTGAAGCTGGCGCCGCGGTACAGAATCGCCTGCGCCAGACTGACGAAGTGGGTGGTCGGCATGGTCAACATGATATCCTGAACCAGCTGCGGCATACTTTCCCGCGGCGTGGAGCCGCCAGAGAGCATCTGCAGCGGCAGCAGCACCAGGATCATCAGCAGCCCCAGCTGCGGCATCGAGCGGGCGAGGGTGCCCATAAAAATGCCGATCGAGGTGGTGGCGAACAGGCTGAGCGCCACCCCCAGCATAAACAGAGGAATCGACCCCTCAATGGGCACCTGCAAAATCCCCTGAACCATCAGCAGCAGCGACAGCCCGGAGACCACCAGCACCACCAGCCCCATCGACCAGATCTTGGCCATCATGATCTCAAACGGCGTAACCGGCATCACCAGCAGGTGCTCGATGGTACCGTGCTCGCGCTCGCGGATCAGCGCCGAGCCGGTGAGGACAATAGCCAGCATGGTGATGTTGTTGATGATCGCCATCACCGCGCCAAAGCGCTCCTGTTCCAGGTTAGGGTTAAAGCGCATTCTTACCGCCAGCTCTACCGGCAGCACGCTGTTCTCCCGGTAGCGGGCAATGAAGCCGTTTACTTCGCCGTTAATAATATTCTGGATATAGCCGTTGCCGGTAAAGGCCTGGCTCATGCGCGTGGCGTCGACGTTGACCTGCACTTCCGGCTGGCGGCCGGCCAGCACATCGCGCTGGAAATTTGGCGGAATATTGATGGCGAAAGTGTAGCGCCCGGCATCCAGGCCGGCGTCCATCTCATCGGCGGTGATCAGCTCCGGTTCGAGAAACCAGGGGCGGTAGAAAGCGTTAATGATGCGTGAAGAGAGCTGCGACTTATCCATATCGGCAACCGCAATCGGCGCCAGGTGCAGCGAGCCGGGCATCACCGTAGCTGAGGAGTACACCGACACGGTAAAAGCAAACACGATCAGCGCCAGCATCGCTTTATCACCCAGCAGGCTGCGCAGCTCTTTAACGCCGAGGTTATAAATATTACGTAATCCGCGCATCACCCCTCCTGTTTCTTCAGCAGCAACACGCTCAGCCCGAGCACCAGCGGCACCGCAATCAGTAGGGGAATAAAGGAGCCCCACAAATCGCTGAGATTCAGCGCCTTGGAGAAGGTGCCGCGGGCGATAGTCAGGAAGTGGCTGGTCGGGTAGATTTGTCCAATCCAGCGCCCGGGGCCTTCCAGCGACGCCACCGGATCGATCATCCCGGAGAACTGGGTCGCCGGGATGAGCGTAATGATGGCGGTGCCGAAGATGGCGGCGATTTGGCTCTTCATAAAGGTTGAGATCAGCAGTCCCAGTCCGGTGGCGATGGTGACATAGAGCAGCGCCGCCAGGCTCAGCGTCAGGAAGCTGCCCTTATGTGATACGCCAAAGACGAAGACCGACAGCGCGCACAGCAAAAAGAAGTTAAACATTCCCAGTACGATGTAAGGCACCTGCTTGCCGAGCAGGAATTCGCTGCGGGTGGTCGGCGTCACGTACAGGTTGATGATCGACCCGAGCTCCTTCTCGCGTACCACGCTCAGGGCGCTGAGCATCGCCGGGATCATCATCAGCAGCAGCGGGATCACCGCCGGGACGATGGCCGGCAGGCTCTTCACGTCCGGATTATAGCGATAGCGGGTCTCAATGGAGATGAGAGAGGTAGCGCGCTGCGGACTGCTCTGCCGGGCGGCCATCTCCTGCAGCCAGGCCAGATGCAAGGCCTGCACGTAGCCGCGCACCGTTTCCGCGCGGTTTGGCATTGCGCCATCCACCCAGACGCCGATTTGCACCGGCGTGCCGCGGGCGATATCGCGGCCAAAGTTCGGCGGGATCTCTATCGCCACCGCCAGCTCGCCGTCGCGCATCCGCCGGTCGAGCTCATCGTAACTGCGCAGCGGCGCCTGTTCAATAAAGTAACGTGAGCCAGCGATATTCTGCGACCAGCCCTGACTGCTGAGGGTTTGATCGCGGTCGAGTACCGCAAAGCGCAGATCCTCGACGTCCATGCTGATCCCGTAGCCCATGATAAACATCAGGATCACCGTTCCCAGCAGCGCCAGCGTCGAGCGCACCGGATCGCGGCGCAGCTCAAGCGCCTCGCGGCGGCTGTAGCTGAACAGCCGTTGCAGACTGAAGGCCTGGCGCGGGGCCGCGCGTTCTGGATGGGATGCTGCAGCAGGCGCAGGTTCCTCAGGAGCTGCGGCGGTTGGCTGCGCCTCCTGGAGCCAGGCGATAAACGCCTCTTCGAGGCTGGCGGCACCGCGCTGCTCGACCAGCGCCTGCGGCGTATCGCTGGCCAGCACCTTGCCGGCGTGCATCAGCGAGATGCGGTCGCAGCGTTCTGCCTCATTCATAAAGTGGGTGGAGATAAAAATGGTCACCCGATCCTGACGCGCGAGGTCGACCATCAGCTGCCAGAACATATCCCGTGCCACCGGATCGACCCCGGAGGTGGGTTCGTCGAGGATCAGCATTTCCGGGCGATGGATGACCGCCACCGCCAGCGACAGACGCTGACGGATGCCCAACGGCAGGGCGGTGGGCAGGGCGTCTTCCACCTCGCTGAGCATGAAGCGCTCGCTCATTTCCGCCACCCGACCGGGGATCTCGCCGTCCGGAATATGAAACAGGCGGGCGTGCAGTTCGAGGTTTTGCCGGACGGTCAGTTCGCTATAGAGCGAGAAAGCCTGCGACATATAGCCCACCCGCTGGCGGGTGGCGATATCTTTCGGGTCGACCGGCTGGCCGAACAGCCAGGCTTCGCCTTCGCTGGCGGGCAGCAGGCCGGTGAGCATCTTCATGGTGGTGGATTTGCCGCAGCCGTTGGAGCCGAGGAAGCCGAAGATTTCACCGCGGGCGATGCGGAAGTTAACGTGGTCGACGGCGACGAAGTCGCCAAAGCGCATGGTCAGCCCACGGGCTTCGATGGCGATCTCTTCCTCGCGGTCGTCGCGCGGCGGGATTACCACTGCCTTATGCGCCTGGCGCTGCGCTTCCGGCAGCAGGGCGATAAACGCCTGCTCCAGCGTCTGACTGCCGGTCTGCGCTTTCAGCTCCGCAGCGGTACCGGTCGCCAGCACCTCGCCGGCGTTCATCGCCACCAGCCAGTCAAAGCGCTCAGCCTCTTCCATGTAGGCGGTAGCCACCAGTACGCTCATCTCCGGCTGGCGCTGACGAATGCTGTCGATAAGCTCCCAGAACTGCGCCCGGGAAAGCGGGTCGACGCCGGTGGTGGGTTCATCGAGGATCAGCAGCTGCGGGTCGTGGATAAGGGCGCAACAGAGCCCCAGCTTTTGCTTCATCCCGCCGGAGAGCTTACCCGCCGGGCGATCGCGAAACGGCGCCAGCCCGGTGCTCTGCAGCAGCTCGTTGATACGAGATTCGCGTTCGGCTTTATCGTGGCCAAACAGGCGGGCGAAGAAGTCGACGTTTTCATACACCGAAAGGGTGTGATAGAGGTTTTTCCCCAGCCCCTGCGGCATCCAGGCAATCTTCGGGCACACCTCGCGGCGGTGATGAACGTCGCGCATATCCCCGCCGAGCACCATCACGTTACCCTGCTCAATGGCCCGCGCCCCGGCGATGAGAGAGAGCAGGCTCGATTTGCCGACGCCGTCCGGGCCAATCAGGCCGACCATGCGCCGCGCCGGGATCGCCAGACTGATATCCCGCAGCGCCACGGTGATGCCGAAGCGCTGGCCAACGTTGTCCAGCCGGGCGACGGGGGGCGAGGTATCCTGTGGCGTCAGTATCATTGCGGCAACCTCACCGTCAGGGCTTCAGGCCAGGACTGCTGGTTATCCAGCCGCACGTAAGCCATGCCGGGCAGACCGGTTTTGACATACTCCAGGTGCTGCGCCAGCAGCTCCGGCGGGATACGCGCTTTGACGCGGAACATCAGTTTGAGACGCTCGTCGCGGGTCTCCACCGTTTTCGGCGTGAACTGGGCGACGCTGGCGACAAAGCTGATATTGGCCGGGATCACCAGATCCGGAGCGGCATCGAGGATCAAGCGCGCTTCGCTGCCGAGCGCCAGCAGGCCTGCCTGTTCGGTGGGCAGAAAGAAAGTCATATAGACGTCGGCGAGATCGACCATGTTCAGCACCCGGCCACCGGCGGCCAGCACTTCGCCGGGCTCGGCGACGCGATACTGAACGCGGCCGTCGCGGGGGGCTTTCAGCTCGCTATCGTCAATATCGGCGAGGATCCGCCGCTCGGTCGCCTGGGCGGCTTCGACGCGGGTTTGCGCCTGAATAATGCTGGTGCGGGCGGCCTCGATGGCGGCGCGGGCGGCAGAGACCTGGGCTTTCGCCGACTCAAGCGCCGCGCGAGCGCTCTCCGCCGCCGCGCGATCGTCATCCAGTTGCTGAGCGGAGACGGCGCCGCGCTGGGAGAGAGTGTGCGAGCGGACGTGACGTTTCGCCGTGGAGTCGAGCTCCGCCTGACGCTGCTTCACTACCGCTTCGCTGGCGCGCATTTCACTTTGCCGCTGATCGAGCAAGGCTCTGGCGGCCAGGACCGCGCTTTCCGCTTCCTTGATTTGCGCGGCGGCTTCAAGACGCTGCTCGTTCAGTACCCGGGTATCCATTCTCGCCAGCACCTCTCCCTGGTGCACGAACTGACCCTCTTTGACCAGAATGGTGTCGATACGCCCGGCGATTTTGCTGGCAATATCCACCTCGGTGGCTTCGATTCGTCCGTTGCTACTGGCAAAACCCTCCGGGAGGTCCGGCGGGCGCAGCAGCCACCATGCTGCGGCGGCGAGTACCACCAGTAAGCCGACAAAATACCCTGTCCAACGTTTCTTTATTTTGTCCATACGCGACTCGCTTGATTCCCTGTGCGAAGTGATACGCGTGTCTTCTCCGACGGGCGGAGCGTCCTCCTTGCGAAGGACGAATGAGTGGGGAAGGGCCGCTGACGCAGCGCTCTACCGCGTCGATGCGCAGCCGAACGCTGTACTACTTATGTGGTCATCATCAGCGATCCTGGCCTTAATGAAACACGCATAGTGAGAGCTACCGTTAACGTGATAGTAACATCCGCGGCGGTGTTGTCCACATGAAAGGCAGGGTCTTGTCGACGCGTTAACAAAATATCCACTACCGGAAACCTTTCACCACCTCAGAACAGGACCGGCAGCCCCAGACCTCGTTTCACCTCATGCAGCGTCTGCTGCGTCAACTGGTGGGCGCGCTCGCTGCCCTGACGCAACAATTCCAGCAACATCCCTTTATCCTGAATAAAGGTGGCCCGCCGTTCGCGGATCGGCGCCAGGAGCGCCTGCAGGCAGGTTTCCAGTTCATTTTTACACTGGCGATCCCCCAGCCCGCCGCGCTGATAGTGGGCTTTCATCTCAGCCACCAGTGCCTTATCGCTATGGAAAGCGTCGAGATAGGTAAACACCACGTTGCCGTCGACATGCCCCGGATCGCTGACTCTCAGGTGCGTCGGGTCGGTATACATCGCGCTGACCGCGCGGTGGATCTCCTCTTCACTGGCCGATAACGTCAGCGTATTGCCCAGCGATTTCGACATTTTGGCGTTGCCGTCGACGCCCGGCAGGCGGCTCACTTCGCTGAGTAGCGCCTTGCAGTGGCGCAGCACCGGTTCGCCGGTGAGGCTATTCATCTTGTGGACGATCTCGTTGGTCTGCTCAATCATCGGTAGCTGATCGTCGCCCACTGGCACCAGTTCGGCTTTGAAGGCGGTGATATCGGCCGCCTGGCTAATCGGATAGGCGAGAAAGCCCACCGGCAGCGAACGGGCGAATCCCTTCTGGGCAATCTCATTTTTGACCGTCGGATTACGTTCCACGCGGGCGACGGTGACGATATTCATATACAGCGCGCTGAGCTCCGCCAGCGCGGGCAGGGCGGACTGCAGGCAGAGCGTGGTGAGCCTGGGGTCAATGCCGACGGCCAGATAATCGGCCATCACTTCGAGAATATGATGGCTTATTTTTTGCGGGTTGCTGCCGTTGTCCGTGAGCCCTTGCAGGTCGGCGATAAGGATAAACTGCTGGTGGTCGTGCTGCAGCGCGACGCGCTGGCGCAGCGAGCCGACGTAGTGGCCAAGATGTAGCTGGCCGGTGGGGCGGTCGCCAGTGAGGATGGTTTGCGGATGGTTCATCAGGGACTCCTTATCAGACTGTTCAGCCGAAAGACGTCCTGAAAACACCAAAGCCGCCTTCCGGCGGCTTTGAAAATGGAAACGTGTATCGTGCCGCCTGTTATGCAGGCAGCCACCAACGGCGGGGATAGGTTACGATCGCGTTTCTGTTCATCTTTTTATCCTGCCACGGAATAGGCCAAGAGCGCAATCAAAAACCATATGATTTTTCTGGTATTATTTTTTTGTTGTTTTGCGGTAAATGACCAGACGGGAAAATAGGTTTTCTCATAGACCTGATAATTATTATGGAACAATAAAGTATGTTGCAGGCTTTTTGTGAAAAGGCTCACGTCACAGGATTATAGTATTATTATCCATATTTATAGCTGGATATTACCTGTCTGCTGTTACAGCTTGTGTTTATTCTCTTCTAAATTATTAACATTATTACTATTTATATCTTTTTTCCATTTTGCGTCATACCCCTGTCTGACTACAACGTATTGAGGCTAATTATTATGCATAAACGTCTGGTCGTTAATATTTTTTCATCCTTGCTGTTGGGGGCTGCGCTTATTTCCGCGCCGGTATATGCGGCGGAAAAAACGGTAGTCAATATTTCAAAAGTAGATGGCATGCCATGGTTTAACCGGATGGGTGAAGGGGTAGTCCAGGCTGGGAAAGAGTTTAACCTCAACGCCTCTCAGGTTGGGCCGTCCAGCACCGACGCGCCGCAGCAGGTGAAAATTATTGAGGACCTGATTGCACGTAAAGTGGATGCCATCACTATCGTGCCTAACGATGCCAACGTGCTGGAGCCGGTATTCAAAAAAGCCCGTGACGCCGGCATCGTCGTGCTGACCAACGAATCGCCCGGGCAGCCGAGCGCCAACTGGGATGTGGAGATCATCGATAACGAGAAGTTCGCCGCTGAATATGTGGAGCATATGGCCAAGCGGATGGGTGGCAAAGGCGGCTACGTTATCTATGTAGGTAGTCTTACGGTACCGCAGCACAACCTGTGGGCCGATCTGCTGGTGAAATACCAAAAAGAGCATTATCCGGACATGCATGAAGTCACCCGCCGCATGCCGGTAGCGGAAAGTGTTGATGATTCCCGCCGTACCACGCTCGATCTAATGAAAACTTACCCGGATTTGAAAGCGGTGGTCTCTTTTGGTTCGAATGGTCCGATTGGCGCGGGGCGCGCGGTGAAAGAGAAGCGTGCGAAAAACAAAGTTGCGGTCTACGGGATGATGATCCCATCGCAGGCGGCCTCCCTCATTAAGAGTGGTGATATTACAGAAGGCATTACCTACGATCCGGCGACAGCCGGCTATGCCCTCGCGGCCGTCGCCAGCACCCTGCTGAACGGCAAATCCATTGAGCCAGGATTTGAACTGAAAGAGCTCGGTAAAGCGGATGTCGATAGCGACAAGCATATTATCCGCTTCCATAAAGTGCTGCTGGTAAATAAAGACAATATTGATTCGCTCTACTAATCCATCTTCCGGGGCGCCTGGCGCCCCGGCTTAACCTGCCAGGGGATGTTATGGAACCTTTCCTTTCCCTTCGTCACGTCAGCAAAACCTTCCACGCCAACCGCGCGCTCAATGATATCAGCATCGATTTTATGCCCGGGGAAGTACACTGCCTAGCCGGGCAGAACGGTTGCGGGAAGTCGACGTTGATCAAAATTATCTCCGGCGTCTATCGCCCGGATGAGGGCGCGGCGATGGAGCTGGGCGGCAAGACGTGGCCCAGACTGACGCCTGCGGCCTCTGTCGCCCATGGGATCCAGGTGATTTATCAGGATCTGTCGCTGTTTCCCAATCTCAGCGTGTGGGAGAACATTGCCATCAACCACTATCACCGCGGCGTGCTGGTAAAGCGCAGCGAACTGCGGCGCAGTGCGGAGCAGGCGATGCGGAGTATTAACGTCTCGCTGCCGCTTGATGCCACCGTTGAGTCGCTCTCCATCGCCCGCTGCCAGCTGGTGGCGATCTGCCGCGCGCTGGCGCAGGACGCCCAGCTTATCATTATGGATGAACCCACGGCCTCATTGACCCATCAGGAAGTGGAAGGGCTACTGAATGTCGTGCGCCAGCTACGTGAGAGGGGGATCTGCATCGTCTTTGTTAGCCACCGTCTGGAAGAGGTCATGGCCGTATCGGATCGCATCAGCGTGCTGAAGGATGGCAATCTGGTCGGTACCTTACCGGCGGCAGAGGTGACTACTCGGCGACTCGGTTTTCTGATGACGGGCCAGGAGTTTGATTATCAGGTGCGCGACCTGTGGCAAGGGAAGGGCAGCACGCCGGTACTGGAAGTGCGCAATCTCAGCCGCAAGGGGGAATATCACAACGTCTCTCTGAAGGTCGAAGCCGGAGAAGTGGTGTCGATAGTCGGCCTGCTGGGTGCGGGGCGAACAGAGTTGTGCCTGAGCCTTTTCGGCATGACCCGCCCCGACAGCGGCGAGATCCTGATAAATGGCCAACCGGTGCGGTTGCGTAGCAATCAGGACGCTATCCGCCACGGTATCGGCTATGTCTCTGAGGACCGTATGTCACGCGGCCTGGTGATGAGTCAGTCGATTGAAAATAACATCATCAGCACGGTGTTTCATAAAGTGAAAGGCACTTGCGGACTATTGAGTGACAGTAAAGCTCAGCAACTGGTCACGAGAATGGTCAACGCGTTGACCATTAAAGCGTCAGATACGCATTTGCCGGTGAATACCCTCTCCGGCGGCAATGCCCAACGCGTCTCTATCGCCAAATGGCTGGCGATCGCCCCTAAGCTGCTGATCCTTGATAGCCCGACGGTGGGGGTGGATATCGCAAACAAAGCCGGGATCTATCATATCATCAGCGATTTGGCTGCCCATGGCATCGCCGTGCTGATGATTTGTGACGAGATCGAAGAGGCGTGGTACCAGAGTCATCGCATCCTGGTGATGAAGCGGGGCGAATTGACACATAGCTTCCTGCCGGACAGCAGTAACCAACAGCAGATAGCGGAGGTGGTTAATGGCTAATCTGTTGAAACAACATGAATTCTGGTTAGGTATGTTTATTATCGCGCTGTGCCTGATGCTGGGCTGGCGCAGTGAGGAATTTTTCACTTTCGGTAATATTTACGACCTCGCTAATAACTACGCGATGCTGACTATCCTCGCCTGTGGCCTGTTCGTGGTGCTGATCGCCGGCGGGATTGATATCTCCTTCCCGGCCATGACCATTATCGCCCAGTACGGCATGGTAGTGATGCTGCAAAAAGTGGGCGGCAACTTCGCGGTGGCCTTTGTGCTTGCCGGCGGTATCGGCGTGCTACTGGGGCTGGTTAACGCGCTGTTGGTCAATCGTCTGCGGGTCCCCTCGATCATTATCACCATTTCCACGCTCAATATTTTCTACGGTTTGCTGCTGTGGTTAAGCAAAGGTGTCTGGCTCTATGACTTCCCCCCGTGGTTTGAAAAGGGGGTCATGCTGTTCAAATACACCGATGCCGATGGTTACGATTACGGCCTGGGGCTGCCGCTGCTGACGATGATAGCGGTGGTGTTGTTGACCGCCTTTATCATGAATTTCACCACCGTTGGCCGCAAGATCTATGCCATGGGCGGCAACCGGGAATCCGCCAGCCGCGTCGGCTTCAGTGTGCTCCGCCTGCAGTTGTTCGTTTATGGCTACATGGGGCTGATGTCGGGGGCCGCAGGTGTCGTGCAGGCATGGACAGTGATGACTGTCGCGCCGGATGCATTGCTGGGCTATGAGCTGACGGTGCTGGCCGCGGTGGTGCTGGGCGGTACCAGCCTGATTGGCGGGCGCGGATCCCTAACCGGTACGCTGCTGGGGGTGATTTTACTGGCGGTGATGCAGAACGGCCTGAACCTGCTGGGGGTCTCCTCCTACTGGCAGACCCTGATTACCGGGGCGATCATCGTCGTCAGTATCAGCGTAACGGCCTGGAGCCAGCATCAGAACCGGAGCTTGTTATGAAAAAATCATGGCGCAATAACGTTGAGTTTTACCTGATCGGCCTGCTGCTGCTGACGGTTATCGCCTTTAGCATTGCCATGCCAAACATCTTCTGGTCTGTCACTAATTTCCAGTCGATTGCCTCGCAAATGCCGGTGTTGGGGATCCTGGCGCTGGCGATGGCAATGACCATGCTTTGCGGCGGCATTAATCTGTCAATTATCGCGACCGCCAATGCCTGCTCGCTGGTGATGGCCTGGGTAGCGACAAGCTATCCACCGGGTGCCGCCACTGCGCTGGCGACGCTGCTGGCCGGCGGAGGGGCGGCGATGATCATTGGCCTGTGCAACGGGATACTGATCGCCGGGATCCGTGTTTCGCCGATCCTGGCTACCCTCGGTATGATGACCCTGCTCAAAGGGATAAATATTTTGATCACCGGCGGCAGCGCCATCGCTAACTATCCTCAGTGGGTGCTGTGGCTGAATCATGCCCAGTGGTTTGGTATTCCGCTACCAATGTGGCTTTTTGCGGTGGTGGCGATCGGGCTGTGGGTGCTGCTGGAGAAAAGCCCGCTGGGTCGGGCGATCATGTTGATCGGATCCAACGAGCGGGCGACCCATTATTCCGGGATCAATACCCGACGGGTGTTGATGTGGGTATATGTCATCTCGGCCCTGCTCTGCGCTGTGGCCGCGTTTCTGATGATGTCGAAGCTGAACTCAGCCAAAGCGTCTTATGGAGAATCGTATCTGTTGGTGTCGATCCTCGCGGCGGTGCTTGGCGGCGTGAATCCGGATGGCGGCAGCGGGCGCATCGTCGGGATGGTGCTAGCGCTGTTTCTGCTGCAGATTATTGAGAGTGGGTTCAATATCCTCGGTATCAGTCCCTATCTGACGATGGCGCTGTGGGGTGTATTGCTGCTGTGCTTTATCCAGGCGCGAGGCATGCTGGGGCTGGAGAGAGTCGGATAAACTACCCATCCTCGGTGGCGAAGACGGGCAGCGTTTGTCTGCTACTCGCTACGCAAATGCACCGCCAGGCCGCTTTGCCCCGGCGCCAGCTCCGGGCGCAGCGTCAGCGACGGGATCAGATAGTCGCCATGATTTTGCCGGCGAAATGGAATGGGCTCAGTTTGCCACAGCGTGTCCAGCCGCCCGGCCAGGGTGGCGCACTGGTCGGCGAACTGCGCGGCATCGGTTTTGTCCGTGCGGTAGAACACCAGCGGCGGAAGCACCTCGAAGCCGGGGTAGAACAGCATACCGTGCTGAATGGGGAACAGGATGTCGTCGATGGGGCCATTGATCCCGCGAGGTGAATAGTGTTCCGCCCAGCCGCCGGCGGTGACGATCAGCATTGCCCGCTTGCCGACGAAGGTGCCTTCCCCATAGCGATCGCCCCAGTGGCGGTCGCTGTGCTCGCCGACGCCATAGGCAAAACCCCAGGCGTATACCCGATCGATCCAGCCTTTCATGATCGCCGGCATCGAGAACCACCACAGCGGGAACTGAAAAATCACCGTATCGGCCCACAGCAGCTTTTCCTGCTCGGCTGCGATATCCGCGCTTTGAGTTCCTTGCGAAAAGGCCTGTTTTGAATCAAGGGTAGGACGCCAGAACTCGCCGACCGGCGGCGCGCCGCTGTCGTCGGCGTCATACCCGGCCTTCCAGCGCATGGCGTAGAGATCGGACACCTGGACTTCATGACCGGCCTGCTGCAGATGACGGATGGCGAAATCTTTGAGTCCGCCATTGAGGGAGCGCGGTTCCGGATGGGCGTAAATCAGCAGTACTTTCATAACATCACCTCTGAAGTGGGAAGATCTGCAGAGTAGGAAAGCTGGCGCTATAGTAGAAATTAATTACTTCAATCCCAGATATAGCTGTGATTAATTTACATCGTCTGGATCTCAATCTGCTGCGCACGCTCGACGTGCTGCTCAGTGAAAACAACGTCACCCGGGCGGCGCAGCGACTGAATCTGTCGCAGCCGTCGGTGAGTATTCAGCTCGCCAGGTTACGGGAGATGTTTGCCGACCCGCTGCTGATGCCGGGCCCGCGCGGCATGCAGCCCACCGCCCGCGCCGATGAGCTTCGCCAGCCGCTGCGCGCCGCGTTAGCCGCGCTGGAGCAGGCGGTGGCGCCGGTCAGCCCTTTTGATCCGGCGACGGCGGCGGAGACCTGGCGGGTGGCAGCGACGGACTATATGGCCTCGGCGATCCTCCTGCCGATGCTGGGCAGGCTACGCCTGGCCTCTCCCGGCAGTCGGCTGGCGGTATTTGAGCTCCAGCCGGCGCGCCTGGAGCAGCAGGCGGCCAGCGATGAAGTGGATCTCTGCTTCCATACCCGCGAGGGCGCGCCGCCGGGGCTGCATCAGCGCCTGCTGTTTCGCGAGCGCTACGTGCTGGCGGGTCGGGCCGGGCATCCGGCGCTGCGGCAAGGGTTGAGTCTGGAAACGTTCTGTCAGCTGGAGCAAGCGATCGTCTCCCCGGACGGGGGCGGCTTCAGCGCGGCGACCGATACCGCGCTGGCGAATCTTGGCCTGGCGCGGCGGGTTGTCCTTTCCGTGCCACATTTCCTGTTTATGCTGGAGACCCTGCGCAACAGCGATTTGGTGGCGATGCTGCCGGAGCGGCTGGTGCGCGGGCAGAGCGGGCTGGCGGTCGTCGAGCCGCCGCTGGCGGTCGCCGGCTTTGAGATGCTGATGCTGTGGCACGAGCGCTGGCACCGCGACCCGGCGCATCAGTGGCTGCGCCAGTTCATTGTGAATTCACTGGAGGAACAGACATGCTGAGCGGACTGAATCACCTGACCCTGGCGGTCAGCCAGCTGGCGCCGAGCGTGGCGTTTTATCAGCAGCTGCTGGGTATGACGCTGCACGCCCGCTGGGAGAGCGGCGCCTATCTCTCCTGCGGCGATCTGTGGCTATGCCTGTCGCTGGATCCGCAGCGGCGCATCACTCCGCCGGAGGAGAGCGATTACACCCATTATGCGTTTAGCATCAGCGAAGCCGATTTCGCCTGCTTCACCGCTCGCCTTGAGGTTGCCGGCGTGGCGGTGTGGAAGCTGAACCGCAGCGAAGGCGCCTCGCACTACTTCCTCGACCCCGACGGCCATAAGCTGGAGCTGCACGTCGGCAGCCTCGCCCAGCGTCTGGCCGCCTGCCGCGAACAGCCGTATAAGGGGATGGTGTTTTTTGACCAGTGAAGCGCTTTGCTGACGCGGGATCATCCGTAGCCCCGGTAAGCGCAGCGCCACCGGGGAGAACAGGCTAAACCTCACTCCATCGCCACCTTCACCGCTTCTCCCAGCTTCACCATTACCGCTTTATGTTTCTCGGTCGGCGGCAGGGCGCAGTTGATCCTGACGCAGTTGCGATACTTGCCCGCCGCGGAAAACAGCGAGCCCGGCGCGACCTGGATCTTCAGCCGGCACAGCTGTTTGGCGACGCAGACCATATCCACCTGCTCCGGGAGCTCTACCCACAGCATAAAACCGCCCTTCGGCCGGGTGACGCAGATCCCGCACGGGAAAAACTCCCGCAGCCAGCAGGTGTAGATCTCCATATTGCGCTGATAGATCTGCCGCATCCGCCGCACGTGACGGTGGTAGTGGCCTTCGCGAATAAAATTGCAGGCCGCCAGCTGGGTTGAAGGGACGTTAGTGCCGCTGGCGGCGTACTTCATCTGCAGCAGCTTGTCGTAGTAGCGACCGGGGGCGATCCAGCCGATGCGCAGGCCGGGGGCAATGGTTTTGGTAAAGGAGCTGCAGAGCATCACCCGACCGTCGATATCCCAGGAATGAATCGTGCGCGGGCGCGGGTACTCGGTAGCCAGCTCGCCGTAGATATCATCCTCGAAAATAACGATATCGTGGCGCTGGGCCAGGTTCAGCACTGCGCGCTTGCGAGCGTCCGGCATGATAAAGCCCAGCGGGTTGTTGCAGTTCGGCACCAGGATCACCCCTTTGATCGGCCACTGATCCAGCGCCAGCTCCAGGGCCTCGATGCTGATCCCGGTTTCCGGATCGGTGGGGATCTCAATCGTCTTTAATCCCAGTCCGCGCAGCATCTGCATGGTGCCGTAGTAGCAGGGGGATTCCACGGCGATGATGTCCCCAGGCTGGCACACCGACAGCAGGGCCAGCGACATCGCGCTGTGGCAGCCGCTGGTGAGCACCAGATCGTCGGCAGTCACCACCGATCCGCCGTCGAGCATCAGGCGGGCGATCTGCTCCCGCAGCTCGCGGCGCCCGGCCAGTTCGTCATAGTTCAACACCTCAGTGAGGTTGTGCTGGATCGCCCGGCTCAGTTCGCGCCAGATGGGCTTCAGGCTTGGCTGCGTCACGTCCGGCGAGCCGCCGCCGAAGGGGATGATCGTTTTATCGTAGCGGGCGTCGAGCATGGTCAGCACCTGATCCCACTGGGTGATCTCCACCGGGCGCTGCACCGGGCGCGACATCGGCGGCACCGGCGGCTGGGCCTTGCGGGGGGCGACGAAATAGCCCGATCGCGGCTGCGGCACAATCATCTGCTGCTGCTCAAGCAGCTGATAGGCCTGCTGGACGGTGCTGATGCTGACGCCGTGCTCCTGGCTCAGGCTGCGCACCGACGGCAGCTTTTCGCCGTGGCGATACAGGCCCTGTTCAATGCGTTCGGCCAGCAGCGTCGCGAGATGTTGATAGCGGGTCATGTGTATCCTTAATTGCCGCCATACAGATGGAATAACCAGTACAGATGGCCGTAAAAAGTGGGGTCTGCTGTACGTTTTAGCTAATCTGTATGTTAAAGAAAAGTGTTTTGTGAATCTGTATTCCTTACCCCCAAATCCGTGAAGATAAAGCCTCTGGCAAGGTGAGGAGGTAGAGGATGGAATTTCACGAGAACAGGGCAAGACAGCCATTTATCGGTTTCGTACTGCTGGCGCGATTTGTCAAAAAATGGTGGCTTCAGGAGCAAACGCGCAGAGCTTTGCAGAAAATGAGCGACGAACAGCTGAAAGATATCGGCCTGCGTCGGGATCAGATCAATTAAAAAGTGCGGTTTTTTTCAGACATCATTTCTTCTTTGCCCCGGTAAGCGCTGGCGACGCCGGGGAAACATTCACGAAATTTATCAATTGATGCGACGCGACCTTCCGTTTCTTGATACTTACCCTGATAAGTATTATTTTCTTCTCAACAATGAGAGGAAAAGCTGTGACTGAAGACGAACTGTTTGCCCGCCGCCCGCTGGGGATGCGGATGGCCATGGTGGTGCGCCAGTGGCGCGCGATTATTGACTCCGCTATCACCGATACGGGACTCACCCAGTCCAGCTGGACGGTGCTGATGCAGCTGCATCAGCTGGGAGACAACGTCTCGGTCAGCGAACTGGCGGAGGTGCAGGGGATTGAACTGCCGCCGCTGACGCGCACCCTCTCATTACTGGAAAAGCAGGGCTATCTGTTGCGTTCCACATCGCCATATGACAAACGCATTCGCCTGCTGACGCTGACCGCCGAGGGGCGGGCTATTCTGGAAAAACTGAGCCGCGTGATCGAGACCTATCAGGAGCGCGTAACCCAGACCATCACGGAGGCCGACCTCGCCACCTTCAGCGCCACGTTAAATCAAATCGCCTGCCGTTTGCGGACTATCCGCGAAGAAGATAACAAGATCTAACACACTATGATGACGCCTGAACAAAAATTTGCCCGCTGGGTACGGGTGAGTATTGCCGCTTTTCTGGGAATATTCGCCTGGTTTATCGTTGCCGATATCTGGATCCCGCTGACGCCGGACTCCACCGTCATGCGCGTGGTGACCCCGGTTTCGTCGCGGGTCTCCGGCTATGTCTCGCACGTCTACGTGCATAACAATAGCCAGGTGAGAAAGGGTGACCTGCTATATGAGCTCGACCCAACGCCATTCATTAATAAAGTTGAAGCGGCACAGATCGCCCTTGAACAGGCGAAGCTGAGCAACCAGCAGCTGGACGCGCAAATCGCCGCCGCCCGCGCCAACCTGCGCACCGCGCAGTACACCGCCCGTAACGATAAGGTCACGCTCGATCGCTATCAGCGCCTGAGCACCATGCAGAACGTCTCGCAGTCCGATCTCGACAAGGTGCGGACCACCTGGCAGACCAGCGAGCAGTCGGTCTCGGCGCTGAACGCGCAGATCCAGAACCTGCTGATCCAGCGCGGCGAGCGCGACGATAAGCGCAACGTCACCCTGCAGAAATACCGCAACGCGCTGGAGGAGGCGCAGCTGAACCTGGCCTGGACCAAAGTGCGTGCGGAAACTGACGGCATGGTCAGCAACCTGCAGCTTAACCCGGGGATCTACGCCACCGCGGCGACGGCCGTGCTGGCGCTGGTCAACAACAATACCGATATCGTCGCTGACTTCCGTGAGAAGAGCCTGCGCCACACCGCGGTAAACACCGATGCGGCGGTGGTCTTTGACGCCCTGCCGGGGGAAGTTTTCCCGGCGCATGTCACCAGCAGCGATGCCGGGATTCTGGCGGGGCAGGAGGCGGTTAACGGTCAGCTGTCGCAGCCGGAACAGTCCACCCGCTGGGTGCGCGACGCCCAGCGAATGCGCATTCACGTCGCGCTGGATCAGCCGCTGGAGAAACCGCTGCCGACCGGCGCCCGCGCCACGGTGCAGCTGTACAATAGCGAGGGACCTTTCGCCCGCACCTTCGCCGGCCTGCAGATCCATCTGGTGAGCTGGTTGCACTATGTCTATTAATACCCTGGCGCACGTCTTTACCCCGCACGGCAATATCGTCTACACGGCGAATGATTTTCGCCAGACGGTGCGTATCGCCGTGGCCGGGACCATTGCCCTCAGCATCTCCACCTTCTACGACGTGCAGTACGGCGTATTTTTTGTGGTTTATCCGCTGATGCTGATGTCGCTGGTGCCGGTGTTCAACCGCCATGTCGCCCGCCAGTTTGTATTCAGCGCGGCGGTGAACTGCGTCGAAATGGTATTGATCGTTGGCTATCTGTCGCAGTGGCCGGTGATCATGACGCTGGTGGTGTTTGCCCTGTACGTGATGCGTTTTCGCTTTATGAGCCAGGGGCCGCTGTTTCTGCTGGGGTCGATGGGGGTGGTGTGTCAGAGCACGATGCTCAACTTTATGAGCTACCCGACCAGCAACTGGCACACCCTGATGTTCTCCAACATGGAAGCGTGCGTGCTGGCGGTGGCGCTAAGCGCGCTGCTGCATTACCTGATCCCGGACGTCGAGCCGCGCAAGCCGCCGCCGCGCCTTGAAAAAGACGCCGCCCGCATCCGCCACGAGTCGCTGCTCTCCGGCACGGTGGCGACGATCATCTTCGTGGTGTTTCAGATCTGCGATCTCAGCGACTCGCTGTCAGCGCTGATGGCCGGGATCCTGATCCTGTTCCCGATGCACTATCGCGGGGCGGTGATCAGCTCGATCTGGCGCGTGGCGGGGGTGGTGCTGGCCTGTCTCTATATTCTGGTGGTGCAGTTGATTATCTATGACTTCAGCAACCACATGGTCCTGATGATGCCGCTGATTGGCCTCGGGCTGGCCTTCAGCGCCCGTCTGCACGTGATGGAGAAAGTGGGCGCCGGGGTGGGCTTCGCCAGCATCACCACCATCGGCATTATGTTTGGCCAGAATCTGCATCCCTATCAGGATCTGGTATTCAGCGATCTGTACCGCATCACCTCGGTGACGGTCTCGCTGGTGGTGACGCTGACCCTGGTCTTTCTGATGCACCGCCTGCTGAACTGCTTCGCGGCGACGCGCTTTGTGGTAAGCGATTAACCTGCCGATGGGAAGGTGGCGAGACAGCGCCACGCTTCCCCGTCCTGCTGATACAACGCCGCCGTCAGCTCCGGCAGGATCCAGCTTCGCGCATCGGCTTCCGTCCCCTCCAGCAGGATGCACAGCCCGCAGCCGCTGCGCAGCTGGCGGGGAATATCTTTGACCTCGAAGGTCATTCCCGCCGCCTGCAGGGCTTTGCGCGTGCGCACCACTCCCACCGTGGAATGAAATAAAAACAGAAAGGTTGTCATCCGCGCCTCCGCTGACGCTGGCCGATCAGCGCCGCGCCGATCGCCCCGGCATACTGGGCGTCGGGATGGGTTGTCACCGCCATGCCGACATGGCTTTCCAGCATGCGGGCAAAGGCGGCGCAGTGGCTGACGCCGCCGGTAAACAGCAGCGGTCCCTGCGCCGATAAGCGGCCGATAAAGTTCGCGCTGCGCCGGGCCATGGCGTTAATCACCCCCGCCAGAATCGCCTCCGGCGCGACCCCGGCCGACCGCAGGCTGATGACTTCCGATTCGGCGAATACCGTACACATGCTGGTGATGGCGTGCGGTTCCACGCCGTCGGTAATGACGTCCAGCTGTTCGACGCTGGCGCCGAGGGTTCGTGAAATGACCTCCAGAAAACGGCCGGTGCCGGCGGCGCATTTGTCATTCATCAGAAAGTCGCTGAGGTTGCCCCCGGCATCCAGCTGGATAACCTTGCTGTCCTGGCCGCCGATATCAATCACCGTGCGGGTGTCCGGCGCCAGCAGGCGGGCGCCGAGGCCATGACAGGAAATCTCCGTCACCTGTTTATCGGCAAAATCCACCAGCTGGCGGCCATAGCCGGTGAGGGTTAAAAAGGGCGTTTCCGCGAGGCCAGCGCGCAGCGTCTCCCAGGCCTCATGGATGGCGTCGGCGGGGCGAAAGGGGGTCGGGCAGAGGAAACGACGCGTAATCACCCCGTCCGCCAGCAGGATGCCTTTCGTGGCGGTGGAGCCGGAATCAATACCAACCGTGTAGATCACGCCTGCTCCTTACAGCATTTCGATAAAGGCGGCGACGCGGGTGCTGAGCTGGCCGAGGTCCGCTGTCGAATAGTCGGTTTCAATCGCCATATAAGGAAGGTCGTGCTGCTGGCGCAGATGGCGTTTAATGGCCAGCGATTCCACGGCATAGGTATGGCAGGCCTGCAGGATGACGTCGATTACCCCGTCGGCCTGGTACTCCTCCACCATCTGGCTCAGCAGCTGCAGGCGCTGATCGTTAGGGGAAATACAGGAGCAGCCGATGGCGAGATATTTATCGGTTAAGGCGTCGTAGACGTCGCCCTCTTCCGCCACGCAGCGCTCGGTAGCCTTCGCGCCGGTGCAGTTTTCATAGCCCACCACCCAGCCGCCGTTTTCTTCGATGGCGCGAACCACTTTCTCCGCCGCCCCGCCGATCGGGCAGCCGGTGATCAGAATGCGCGGGCGTGAGGCCAGTCGTTTACCCTGCCGCCACTCCTGACGGATGCGCTCCGCCATGGCGTTGAGCTCGTCAATCAGCGCGGTTTTGTCGAAGCGGAAGGTGGCGCCATACACCACTTTCAGGATGTCGCCGCCGCTGAGCGCCGGCGGATTGAGCTGCCCGAGACGATAAAAGTGGGCCAGCGCCCGGCGTTCGCGGTTTTTCAGCACGATGGCCTCGCGCAGCGCCGCCTCGCTAATCGGCGCGCCAAACTGCGCCTCAATCACCTGCTGCAGGCGCAGGATCTCCGCTTTCCACAGGGCGCGGGAGGCCGCGTCGCTGGCGCTGTTCGGCAACTGCATCACGTGGACCGCTTTGAACTCGGCCATGTACTCGTACATTTTCTTTTTGCCGTCGCAGGTGGTTTCCCCAACCACCAGGTCAGAGAAATAGAAGTAGGGGCATTTATCGGTTTTGCCGAAGCCGTAGCTGCTTTTGATTAACGGACAGAGGTTGCGCGGCAGATCTTTTTCCGCTTCCTCGATGGTTTCATCGGAGGTAGAGCACAGCGAGACCACCACGGCCCCCGCCGCCATGGCGATCTCCTGAGGCATAAAGGTGCAGTAGGTGCCCACCAGCGGCACGTTCT
This sequence comes from Klebsiella sp. C239, assembly GCF_048822715.1. Classification (NCBI taxonomy): domain Bacteria; kingdom Pseudomonadati; phylum Pseudomonadota; class Gammaproteobacteria; order Enterobacterales; family Enterobacteriaceae; genus Klebsiella; species Klebsiella sp. C239. The sequence continues at coordinate 21,154 of NZ_JBMEZK010000010.1, forward strand.
GTTCTTTAAGATCCATGACGGTGAGAAAGCCCTTCTGGCGAGCTTCCGAGAACTGGTCAAAAATGGCGGGTAGATCGGTGATAAGCGACATGGTTTTCCTTCCCCGTACACGGGAGATGCTGAAAGAGTCACCATTATAACCCTGTTATTTGTATGCTTTTATTGATCTCCTGCGTCTGCGCGCGGCGTTAATAGACCTTCTTTAAATCCATCTCTTCCTGGATCCGCTCGCTCCATGCCAGATGGGTGCGGATGGCCTCTTCGATACCGGCGTTGTAAAACAGCGGCCCCAGCTCCTGGGCGATAAAGTCGACAAAAAATTCAGCGTCAAACTGCTCCAGTTCGAGGTTAAATGTCTCTTCGCAGTACTTGCTGAGCCTGTCGCGCAGCAGGTCGCGCTGCGCCGGGCTGAGTTCAATCTCACTCATGATGGGGCTTTCTCCGTAAAAGGGGTCACGACTGCCGGGCTTCAATGACCGCTTGCGCACACTGACGCTGGTGGCGTAACAGTCCGGCGAGGCAGCAGGCGGCGGCGAGCCCCGCGACCACCGCCAACAGGTGGAAGGGCAGTCTCCCGCCATGGAACCACAGCCAGCGCGCGCCTTCAATCGATAAGGCGCTGACGCTGAGGATCACGATATTCAGCGAGGCGGAGACCGTGCCTTTCGGCAGGTCGTTGGAAAAGAGGGTAAAGCGGAACAGCGTCGGGAAAATCAGCCCGATGCCGAAGGCGTAGAAGCAGGTGCCGAGCACCGACCACAGCCAGACGTGCGGCCAGGCCAGATTCCCGACGATCAGGATGGCCAGGCCGAGCATCTGTACCGGCACCGCGCTCAGCACAAAGCGCGGACGGGTGGGATCTTTTACCCAGCGCGCCACCGACAGGTTGGCAATGATGACGGCGCTGAAGACCGGCACCTGGCTCCAGGCGAACTCGCTGGTGGTCAGCCCGCCGGCGTCCATTAAAATCACCGGCGATACCGCCACCCAGCTCATCAGCGGAATATAGCTCAGCGACAGCGTGGCGGCGCCGAGCAAAAAGATGCGGTTGCGAAAGACGTTGCGAAAATCGCGCAGCACGCCCAGGGGGCTGAACGGCACATCGCCGCGGCGCACCGTCTCCGGCATGGTCAACAGCAGCCCCAGCCAGGCCACCAGCCCCATGGCGGCGATAATGCCGAACAGCGCTTTCCAGTGGATAAAATGCATCAGCGCCGCGCCGGAGAGCGGGCCGACGATCGGCGCCACCAGCACGACGGAGGTGATCACCGCCATCAGCCTGATCGACCTTTTTTCCTCAAAGGCTTCCTGTACGGTGACGTAGCCGACGGTGGCGATAAAGCAGATGCTGGTGCCCTGCACGAAGCGGGCGATCAGGAACTGGGTCATGGAGGTGGTGAACAGCGTCGCCAGGCAGGCGAGGGTGAAAATCAGCGCGCCGGTCAGCAGTACCGGACGCCGTCCGATCCGGTCAGAGAGCGGCCCCAGCAGCCACTGCAGCGCCATGCCGCCGGCCATATACAGGCTCACCGAGGCTGGAGCCAGCGCCACATCGGCGTTGAAATCCCGCACCACGTGCAGGATCCCCGGCTGGATCAGGTCGGTGGTGAGATAGGCGGAAAAATCATACAGAATGAGCGCCGCCGGGAAGAACAGCGCGGCGGCGTGCCGGGTTAGCCAGCGGGTCATCCGGTGCATCATCTCGCCCTCCCTGTGGAATATTTTTCAGCGCGATTGTTCAGATAGTATCATTGCTAACCAATATGCAGATGCAGCAGCGACGGGATCTGCGAGAGCAGCCACAACAACAGGCCGATGGTTCCCCCCACCAGGGTGCCGTTGATGCGGATGAACTGCAGATCTTTACCGATATTAAGCTCGATCTGCCGCGACATATCGCGGGCGTCCCAGCTCTTCACCGTGTCGCTGATATGCCGAGTGAGGAAGGCGGCGAACTCCGGGGCCACCCGGTGCGCCGCCTGCTCCAGGTGTTCGTTAAGCGATTCGCGCAGCGCGTCGTCGCGGAGTAAGGTTTCACCGAACCACTGGCCAGCCTCGGCGATGCGCTGCTTGATACGCGAGTCGTCGCTGCTGATATCGTTTTTTACCCAACCGCGCAGGTCGCCCCACACTTCGCCAAGATAGCGGTTGAAGGTCTCATCATTTTTCAGCCAGGCTTTGATGTTATCGGCCTTCTGCGCCAGTTCCGGGTCGGATTTCAGGTTATCGATTAGCTTTTGCGTCGCGCGGTCAAAGGTCTGGCGGATCTGGTGGGTGCGATCGTGAGTGACCTCGTCCAGCAGGGTATTCACGGCGTCGGTGACCATCTCGGCGCTGTGCTCGCCGAGCCACTCGGTGGGTAATAGCCTGGCCTTCAGCGGGTGTTCGGTCTCCAGCCAGCGTACGATGCCGCGGGCGATAAAGGCGCGGGAGCTGTCGCGCTGCAGCAGGGCGATCAGCTGATTTATCAGCGAATCCAGCAGCTTTTGATGGCGGTTGTCGCGGGTCAGCCCCTCCAGCATCATGGCGCTGGTCTGCGTCAGGTCGACCTTATCGATCGCCTTATGCACCGCGCGCCGCAGCAGGCGCTGAATGCGGGCGTCATCGGTCAGTTCGAGAAAACCGCTCATCACCTGCAGCAGGTGCTGGCCGACCCGCCGGGCGTTCTCCGGCTGGCTGAACCAGTTGCCGAGCATCAGAGCTGGTTGATAGCGGCGGATCAGCGCCACCAGCGACGGGGTATCGAGGAACTTCTCTTCCACAAAGCGGCCGAGGTTGTCGGCGATGCGATCTTTGTTGCGCGGGATAATCGCGGTATGGCGGGCGACAAAGGGCAGCGGAATACGACGAAACAGGGCCACCACCGCAAACCAGTCGGCCAGCGCCCCGACCATCGCCGCTTCGGAAATGGCCTTCAGCGCGCTGACCCATGGCGTCGGCGGCAGCAGCAGGGTGGTGATAAATAGCGCGGCGGCGATCAGCAGCAGCGACAGCGCCAGCAGTTTGGCGCGTTTCAGTTCAGCGAGTTTTTCCATAAACTTAAGCATATAACCTGACGGCGAGGTCGTGCAAAAATCGCCAGATAATCCACAGACCGAACATCATCAGGATCGCCCCCGCCGCCCGCTCGACCCGCCAGACGATGGCGCTCAGGCGGTGCTGCACCTGCGGCAGCGCAATCGCGCTCACCAGCAGTAAATCCCAGAAGAACACCACGCTGACCATCCACAGGCCACTTACCGTTTGCTGCAGCAAGGTAACCGCCGGCCCCAGCAGGGAGGTCATCAGCGCCAGATAAAACAGCGCGTTCTTCGGGTTGAGCAGCGATGACCCCAGCCCCAGCAGCAGCTGCTTGCCGAACCCCGGACACGATGCGCGAACGCTCTCCACCGCCAGCGCCGCGGGACGGCTGCGAATCAGCAGGCTGCCAATCCACAGTAAATAGCCTGCGCCCAGCAGCTCGATGAGCAAAAACAGCAGCGGCGCCTGGCGCAGAAGCCCCCAGCCAACGATGGCCAGGACAATATACAGCGCATTCCCGGCGGCGATGCCGAGACACAGTCCGAGGCTGCCGCGGATCCGGTAGCGTACAGCGTAACCGACCAGCAGAAAAAAATCGGGGCCCGGGCTGAGCAGAGCGACAAAGTGGGACAGGGCTAACGCCGGAAAGGCGGCGGGGAAGAGAGTCGATAAGGTATTCATAGTGGCCTCGATAATGGTGCTGAGGCCACCCTACGCCAGGTGGAAAATTACTTATTGTCGGAAATTGATCGGCTTTGCGCATACTGCCGCGGCGTGGCGGCGGTATAACTGACGAAGGTTTTATGGAAATGGCTCTGATCGGCAAAGCCGGCCTGATAGCCGACGTCGGCAATAGGGTCCCCGGCACGTAAGCGCGTTTTCGCATATTCAATGCGCGCCATATTGATCAAACTGGCGGGCGTCAGGCCGGTATCCTGTTTCACGGCGCGGATAACGGTCTCTTTACGTAGCGCGCTGTCGTGGGCCAGCTTATCCAGCGATGGCGGCGCCGGCAGATCTGTCGCCAGGCGCTGAAACAGCAGGGCGCTGGCGTGATGTGGCGCCTGCGGCGCGGCGGCGCACAGCGGCAGCGCGTGCAGGAGCTGCGCCAGCCGGGCGGGCAGTTGCTCAATGCGGCCGCGGCTCATCAGGGCGACAATCTGCTGAAAGCAGGCAAAGAGAGGGCTGTCGCGCAGCAGCGGCTGCGGCGAGGTGATACTGGCGCCAGGGGGAATATCTGGACGCTGCGCATGGCACCATGCCGCCTCCAGGTACAGCATATGATAGCTGCGCGGCCGGTCACGCAGCGGATTACAGCTATGCGGCGCGTGCGGCGGGATCACGATCAGATCCCCGGGCTGCAGGAGATATTCCTGACCATTGCACAGGCAGCGCGTTTCACCGTCGATAATCGCCCCCACCGAGAGCTGCGGGTGGCGGTGGCGCTTATAGGCCTGACGGCTGCCCCAGGTGCTGCGCAGCTCCAGCCACGGCAGGCGATCGTCTCGCCAGAAGGTTTGGGGAATATCTCGGGTATGGTTCACCGCATCGACCTTTGCTGAGGGGATAAATCGTTTATAGCATGCTGCGCCGAGGCTGTCGCCCGCCGGGATTTGCGTACCGCGTCGAAAAAGGATGTCACGCTTGCAGTCCGGGGAAATATGTTTTCGTCGCGGAATGTAAAATCCCGGTTTCCGGGGTGTCAGCGACATTCATGGGAGGTAGAGTCCCTGCAGGATAAGCAGGCAGGGATGAGTCGATGGCAAAGGGCACCACCTCGACGCCGCATGATGCGGTGTTTAAACAGTTTCTCACTCAGGCCGACATCGCGCGTGATTTCCTGGCGATCCATCTACCGCCTGCGCTACGTCAGCGCTGCGACCTCGATACCTTACAGCTGGAGTCGGCAAGCTTTATCGAGGAGAGCCTGCGGGCCTGGTACTCCGATGTGCTGTGGTCACTCAAAACCGCGTCTGGCAAGGGATACATTTATGTGGTTATCGAACATCAGAGCTCACCGGACGTGCAAATGGCCTTCCGCCTGATGCGCTACGCCATCGCCGCGATGCAGCGCCATCTGGATAGCGGTCATACCAGACTGCCGCTGGTGGTGCCGATGCTGTTCTATCACGGAGCGACCACGCCATACCCGTGGTCGCTCAGCTGGCTGGACTGCTTTGCCGATCCACAGCTGGCGAGGGAGCTTTATGCCTCGCCCTTTCCGCTGGTGGATATCACGGTGATCCCCGACGATGAGATCGTTCGTCACCGGCGGGTGGCATTACTCGAGCTGATACAGAAGCATATTCGCCAGCGCGATTTAATGGCGATTGTTGAGCAGCTGACGACGATTTTACTTAGCGGTGACGCTAATGACAGGCAGATAAAAACGCTGTTTAATTATCTACTGCAGACTGGCAACGCGCGTCGCTTTGGCCGGTTTATCCAGGAAGTGGCGCAACGGGTTCCTCAGCACAGGGAGAGATTGATGACCATCGCCGAACGATTACAGGAAGTGTGGCGCAGAAAAGGCAAGCGTGAAGGACAGCATGCCGAGGCGCTGCGCATTGCCCAGAGGATGCTGGCCGACGGCATTGCCCGCGAGACGGTGGTGAAAATCACCGGCCTGACCGCCGACGAGATCGCCGCGCTGGCGCATTGATAACGCCGGGACGGCCTCACGGTCGCCCCGGTTAGCCACCGTTATGGAATATTCCGGATATACCTAACTTTACCCGCATCGCCAGCCATCTCGACTACCCTTAATATCCTTAACGGCATTTTTGACTGCCTTAATAGCGATAACAAGGAGACATGCGATATGGCCTATCAGACGGTGAATCCTGCGAACAATCAGCTTATTAAAACGTACCCGGCGCACAGCGATGCGGACGTGGAGGCGGCGCTGCGGCAGGCGGATGCGCTCTATCATTCTGCCTGGGCGAAAGGCGATATTGAACCGCGTCTGGCGGTGCTGCATAAGCTGGCGGATCTGATCGACAGCCGGGCGGAAGATCTGGCGAAAATCGCCAGCGAGGAGATGGGGAAACTCATTAAGCAGAGCCGCGGCGAAGTAAAACTGTGCGCGCAAATCGCCCGCTATTACGCCGATAACGCCAAATCGATGCTGGCGCCGGTGAAATATCCCACCGAACTCGGCGACGCCTGGGTTGAACACCATCCCATCGGCGTATTAGTGGCGGTGGAACCGTGGAACTTCCCCTATTACCAGCTGATGCGCGTCCTGGCGCCAAACCTGGCGGCCGGGAACCCGGTTATCGCCAAACACGCCAGCATTGTGCCGCACTGCGCGGAGACCTTTGCTCATCTGGTGCGCGAGGCCGGCGCACCAGATGGGGTGTGGACCAATCTGTTTATCTCCCAGGATCAGGTGGCGAAGATTATCGCCGACGATCGTGTGCAGGGCGCGGCGCTGACCGGGTCGGAAAAAGCTGGCAGCGTGGTGGCGGCGCAGGCGGCGAAGCATATTAAAAAATCGACCCTGGAACTCGGCGGCAACGATGTGTTTGTGGTGCTCGACGATGCCGACCTCGATCGCGCGGTGAAAATCGGCGTCCAGGCACGGCTGAACAACGCCGGCCAGGTGTGTACTGCCGCCAAGCGGTTTATCCTGCATGAGAACATCGCTGAGTCGTTTCTGACGAAATTTAGCGAGGCGTTTCGCCAGGTAAAAATAGGCGATCCGCTGGATGAAAGCACCACGCTGGGGCCGCTCTCCTCTAAAGATGCGCTGGAAACCTTAAGCAAGCAGGTTGACGAGGCGGTCAAACACGGCGCCACGCTGCATCTGGGCGGCAAGCCCGTGGCGCGAGACGGCAACTTCTTTGAACCCACTATCCTGACCGGTATTACCCGCGACAATCCGGCGTACTTCGAAGAGTTCTTTGGCCCGGTGGCGCAGATCTACGTGGTGAAAAACGATGAGGAGGCGATTGCGCTTGCCAACGATTCTCACTATGGCCTGGGCGGCGCGGTGTTCAGTCAGGATATCGAACGCGCTAAACGGATGGCATCCGCCATTGAAACCGGGATGGTCTATATCAACTGGCTGACCGATACCGCGCCTGAACTGCCGTTTGGCGGCGTGAAGCGTTCCGGTTATGGCCGGGAGCTCTCCGATCTCGGCATCAAAGAGTTTGTGAACCAAAAGCTGGTGGTGGTTCGCCGCTAAGCCCGACCATAAAAAAACCTGCCATCCGGCAGGTTTTTTTTATAATAGATTTATTGCACTTCGACTTTATCCCAGCCGCTTTTGAACATACAGCTGTCGACTAAGGTCTCCCGCTGATATTCATTCGCGTCTTCTACCGTATAACTTGTTTCAACATCCTGTTTCTTATGCTTTTTGTCGCTTTTTTCTGAACTGGACCCGGTCACCACGTTATCTGGAGGGAGATCGACCAGGGCCTGCGCTTCACATTCGGTGAGCTTTTTATGCATGTCGGCATCGCTTAAACCCGGCTTCACCCAGGTATACTGAGTGCAGCCGGTGAGCAGCAACGCCAGGCTCAGCGCAGAGAGCGCGGCGAGACGTGATTTCATCAGAAGGTAATCCCGCCGCCCACGTAGGCGCCATCAATCAGGGTGTGGTTTGGGCGGCCCTCTTTGCCGTCAACGCTCACGTGACGGTAACCGACCTTCAGGGTCAGTGGACCAACCGGGGACCAGCTCACGCCGCCGTTCGCCTCAACATAGTTTTTCACGCTGTTGTTCAGGCCGTCGGGCGCGACATACCCTTCGCCAAACACGTGGATGCTGTCGGTCAGGGCCACGTTCACCCCGCCGCCGACCGGAAACGCGACGCCGTTATCGCCTTTTTTCGGCCCGAGGTAGATAGCTTTCGCGCCAGCGTTGAGCATCACCGGGCCAACTTCCAGATTGTAACCCGCGCCAACGCCGCCGGTCTGGCTACCATCATCGGTATTCTTCAGCCAGTGGCTTTCGGCATACAGGCCGGAAGAGGATTTACCCATTTCCATATTCAGGTTGGTAAAATTCTTACCTTGTTCAACGGTAAACCCCATTGCCATGGCGGAACCAGAGACCGCGGTCAGGGCAGCAACAATCAGGATGTTAAGCTTTTTCATGGTTTGCTCCTCGTCATTAAATTTGTCTGAGGGCACCTTAACAATCGATGTTTACCTCTGCAAATGTGACTTACGTCGATTTTTTATGCTGTATTTGTCAGGAAGGTGTTTTGAAAATGTTGTAATGACGTTGGGTTACGGCGAGGTCAATCATCAAATTTGGTCTGTTTAGCCACAGTTTAATGGGTGGGCTAAACAGAAACTGAACAGGGCGGGCATTAATTATTAAGCATCCTATTCATTGAATTTCTTATTATTTGCAAAAGTGTTTCTGCTGTTACTTATAAAAACGTTGATTTACATTTTTCGACGCGATGACGACGTTTTATCCCTGTCTTTGACGATGTACGGGGAGAGAAGGGGGCCTGCGCCTTAGCGCGCAGGCGGGCAAATTAGCGTCGTAGCCCGGCAAATGCCGCGCGAATCTCCTCTTCCGGCAACTGAATGCCGATAAACACCAGCGTGCTGTGCGGCGTTTCATCGCCCCACGGGCGATCCCAGTCGGCGCTGTAGAGGCGCTGCACGCCCTGGAACAGCAGGCGATTTGGCTCGCCGTCGATCCACAGCATCCCTTTATAGCGCATCAATTGCTCGGCGAAGGAGAGCAGCAGATTTTCCATTACACGCGACACTTCGCTGATATCCACCGGGTAATCCATCTCAACCACGATTGATGACACGTCGTTTTGCTTCTCTGCCATAAAGTGGAAACGCGGTTTGCTGTTTACGACGTTCTCTTCCAGCATAAAGCCGCTGGTGTTAAACAACTGGCTAAGATCGATATCGCCGTGAATGACGGTATAAATCGGCGCCCGGGCATTAATGCGCGCCAGCCGTTCGCGCAATTTTTCGGTGTCGCCGGCAACATCAGTTTTGGTCAGCAAAATGCGGTCTGCATAGCCTACCTGCGACTGGGCGATGGTGAACTGATCCATCTGCTGGTCGGCATGGACCGCATCCACCAGGGCGATCACGCCATCCAGCAGATAGCGCTCGCAAAGCACCTCGTGGGAGAAAAAGGTCTGGATAATCGGCCCCGGGTCGGCCATGCCGGTGCATTCAATCACCAGCCGGTCGAACTCGATTTCACCGCGGTCGCGGCTGTCGAGCAGATCGAGCAGGGCGTCTTCCAGTTCGTTGGAGCGCGTACAGCAGATGCAGCCGTTGGTCAGGGTTTTAATCTGCGTGGCGCGGTCGCCGATCAGCTGATCGTCAACGGCGACTTCGCCAAATTCATTTTCAATCACGGCGATTTTAAAGCCGTGCTGTTCGTTGAGAATATGGCGCAACAGGGTGGTTTTACCTGCGCCGAGAAAACCGGTGAGTAGGGTGACTGCAATCGGTGCCATTATTGCCTCCATTAACAGCAGCGGACGCCGCCTTTGCCGTCGCCGCCGTAGCGGGCCTGCTGGCGTTCGCGGAAGAATTCTTCATAAGTCATGTACGGCTGATCCGGATGGTTGGTTTGCATATGGGTGACGTAGTTGTCGTAATCCGGAATGCCAATCAGCATTTTCGCCGCCTGACCGAGATATTTTTTTGCCTGACCTAAGTTACCAAACATTGTAAGTTCCAGATAACGAATAAAGCCGGATGGCGGCTAGCGCCTTCTCCGGCCTACATTGATGCGCTTTTTTGTAGGCCGGATAAGCGTAGCGCCATCCGGCATCGGGGTTAATGATGTGACGAGGTCTTCACGCCGCCTTCCGGTACCGGCACGTACGGGGTCTCTTTGTCGGTACGCACTTTATTGTTGCGGACAGTGAGCCAGGTTTTGATGCCGTAGAAGATGATGCTGTACACCACCACCAGGAACAGGATGCTCAGGCCGGCGTTGGTGTAGTTGTTGACCACGATATGGTTCATGTTGGCAATCTGCTGTGCGGTCAGTTCGCCGCCGGAAGCGATCTTCTCTTTATACTGCTGAGCCATAAAGAAGAAGCCTTCCATCTGCGGGTTGGTGCTGAACAGCTTCAGGCCCAGCGCCCAGGTGGTGCACAGCAGCAGCCACGCAGCCGGGATCACGGTGACCCAGATATATTTGGTGCGCTGCATTTTGACCAGCACCACGGTGCCAAGCACCAGCGCCACCGCGGCCAGCATCTGGTTAGAGATACCGAACAGCGGCCACAGGCTCTTCACGCCGCCCAGCGGGTCGACCACGCCCTGATACAGCAGGTAGCCCCACAGCCCGACGCAGCCGGCGGTACCGATAATCCCGGCGACCAGCGAGTCGGTTTTTTTCAGGAACGGCACGAAGTTACCCAGCAGATCCTGCAGCATAAAGCGGCCTGCGCGGGTCCCCGCATCCAGCGCGGTGAGGATAAACAGCGCTTCAAACAGGATACCGAAGTGGTACCAGAAGCCCATATCCGCCATCGGGATGATTTTGTGGAACACATGAGCGATACCCACGGCCAGCGTCGGCGCGCCGCCTGCGCGGTTCAGTACGGAAGGTTCGCCGATATCTTTCGCGGTTTGCAGGATTTGCTCAGGTGAGATCACGAAGCCCCAGGAGCTGACGGTCGCTGCCGCGTGAGCGGTGACATCCCTCAGCTGGGCGGCAATCAGCGCCGCGTTTTCACCGCCCATTTCGTGCAGGTTCGGCATGGTGATACCCAGACCCGCCGGCGGGGTGTTCATCGCGAAGTAGAGGCCCGGTTCGATAATCGATGCCGCCACCAGCGCCATCACCGCCACGAAGGACTCCATCAGCATTGCGCCGTAGCCGATAAAGCGGGCGTCGGTTTCGTTGGCCAGCAGCTTCGGCGTGGTGCCGGAGGCGATCAGGGCGTGGAAGCCGGAGACCGCGCCGCAGGCAATAGTGATAAACAGGAACGGGAACAGGGCGCCTTTCCACAGCGGACCGGTACCGTCAATGTACTGGGTCACCGCCGGCATTTTCAGGTCCGGGTTAAGGATCACGATACCCAGCGCCAGGCCAACGATGACGCCGATTTTCAGGAAGGTCGCCAGGTAGTCGCGCGGCGCCAGAATCAGCCATACCGGCAGCAGAGCCGAGATAAACGCGTAGCCAATCAGGGTAAAGGTGATGGTGGTGTCTTTAAAGGTCAGCGCCGGGCCCCAGTACGGGTCGTGGGCAATCACGCCGCCGAAGTAAATAGACGCCACCAGCAGGACGATACCGATGACCGATACTTCGCCTACGCGGCCCGGGCGCAGGAAGCGCATGTAGATCCCCATGAACAGGGCAATTGGCACCGTCGAGCAGACGGTGAAGACGCCCCACGGGCTTTCCGCCAGCGCTTTCACCACGATCAGCGCCAGCACCGCGAGGATGATGATCATTATCAGGAAGCAGCCGAACAGCGCGATGGAGCCCGGTACGGGACCCATCTCCTGTTTGATCATCTCGCCCAGCGAGGCGCCGTTACGCCGTGAGGAGATAAACAGCACCATAAAGTCCTGTACCGCGCCTGCCAGCACGACGCCCGCCAGCAGCCACAGGGTGCCCGGCAGGTAGCCCATCTGCGCGGCGAGCACCGGGCCCACCAGCGGACCGGCACCCGCAATCGCGGCAAAGTGGTGGCCAAACAGCACGTAGCGGTTGGTCGGCACATAGTTCAGGCCATCGTTATTAATGACTGCTGGCGTGGAGCGCGTCGGGTCAAGCTTCATCACCTTCTGCGCGATATACAGGCTGTAATACCGGTAGGCGACGAGGTACACGGAAACCGACGCCACCACGATCCACAGGGCACTGACGTGCTCACCGCGGCGCAGGGCGACGACTGAGAGGCAAAATGCCCCGATGATCCCGAGAATCACCCAGGGTATGTGCTTGAATAGTTTTTTGGTATCCATAGTAAAACCTGGCGTTAATGAGATGAATAATTGGCCGAAGCCGTCTGGTTTTAAGTAAGAGTTGATGGAGGTATTGATTAGCTAGGCTGCCTCCGATCTTGCCAGACCGGCGCGCGCGTAAAGATGAGTAAATGGGTGAGTGGTTGTATAGGAGGTTAAGCGGTTACTGGAAGGGGTAAGCGGTTGGCTACGAAGTGAACAGGGCGGGATTATGTGATTGTGATCACAGGAGATTGTGGCCTGCGACGCTGTGGGTTAACGCTCCTCCCCAACCGGGGAGGAGCAGACAAGGCGATTACACTGCGACTTCCATTTCCATCATTACCGGGTGGAAGCGGCGCTTAAAGTAGATCAGCCCGTGGCCCTGCTGGCTCAGGGTTATATTCCTGATTTCTACCAGATAGACCAGGTGGGTGCCGATGGTTTGTACCTGGCTAATCTCCCCCTCGAGACTGGCCAGCGACCCCTTCAGCACCGGCTGCCCGAGTGCGCCCTGCTGCCAGCCGCTGAGGGCAAAACGCTCTTCCATCGTCACCCCGGTCATCCCGGCGAAATGACGGGCCATGATTTCCTGTTCATGGTTCAGCACGTTGATGCACAACTTGCCGTTGCCCTGAAACACCGGGTTCATCGCGCTGTTGGCGTTGATACACACCATCACCGAGGGCGGCGTATCCGTCACCGAGCACACCGCCGTGGCGGTAATCCCGCAGCGGCCGGCTTCGCCTGCGGTGGTGACCACGTTAACCGCCGCCGACAGGCTGGCCATGGCATCGCGAAAACGCAGGCGTTGTTCATCTAATTGCATTATGACCTCCCGCTGCGAATTACTTCAGCAGCTTATCCAACATGTTGATATCAGCGTTATTGTGCAGATGCGGCACCGTCCAGCCGTTCTGGTCGTACTCGGACAGGCAGCGGTCGACCATCGCCATCATCTTGTCCATATTGCCGGAGCTCTGCGCCTGGCGCAGACACTGCAGGCGAATCTCATCCTGGCTACCGGAGTAGTTGATTTCATACAGCTCGTGGCGGCCGCCGAACTCGCTGCCGATGGCGTCCCACATCAGTTTGAGGATCTTGATACGTTCAACGTGATCCATACCGTTGGAGCCGCGCACATACTTCGCCAGATACTGGTCAATCTGCGGGTTGTTCAGATCGCGGGCGCTGGACGGCAGATAAATCAGGCCGCTGGTGACGTTGCGCTCGATGATGTTCTTGATCTTGGCGTAGGCCATCGGGGCCATCACGCGATAGGTCTGCAGCGCGGCGTGATCCGGCAGCCATGCGCCGTTGACCCACGGCGTCGCTTCCGAGCACATGGAATCGCTCAGCGCCCAGAACATGTTGCGCCATGCCACCACTTCGCCGAGGTCGGCCTGCACGCCGCGGAACTCGAGGGTGCCGGTACATTCCAGCGAGCGCTTCAGCAGGGCGGTGATAAAGTCCAGTTTTACCGCCAGACGTACGCAGGCCTGCAGCGGGTACATGCGGGCGAAACCCCCTTCCATGGTCCAGCGGCGGCAGCGGTCGAAGTCGCGATAAATCAGCACGTTCTCCCATGGGATCAGCACCTTATCCATTACCAGAATCGCGTCGTTCTCGTCGAAACGGCTGGAGAGCGGATAGTCGTACGGGGAGCCGGTCGCGCCGGCGACCATCTCATAGGAGGCGCGGGAGATCAGCTTGACGCCTTCGGCGTCCATCGGCGCGACGAACATCAGCGCGAAGTCCGGGTTTTCGCCCATCACCTGCGCGGAGCCGAAGCCGATCATGTTGTAGTGGGTCAGCGCCGAGTTGGTGGCGACCACTTTCGCGCCGCTGACGATGATCCCGGCATCGGTCTCTTTTTCCAGCTTGATGTAGACATCCTTCACTTCATCGGCCGGCTTGTGGCGGTCGATCGGCGGGTTGACGATCGCATGGTTAAAGTACAGGCCGGTTTCCTGAATGCGGGTGTACCAGTTGCGGGCGTTCTGCTCGAACTGGCCGTAAAACGCCGGGTTGGCGCCCAGCGCGCAGCCGAAGGCGGCTTTGTAGTCCGGGGTGCGGCCCATCCAGCCGTAGCTTAAGCGCGACCACTCGGCGATGGCGTCGCGCTGCTGGCGCAGATCGTCGGCGCTTTTCGCCACGCGGAAGAATTTATGGGTGTAGCCGCCGCTGCCGGTATCGGTGCCCCAGCACAGGGAATCCTGCATCTCCGGTTTGTGCAGCGCATCGTACAGTTGAGCGACGGAGGCCGCGGCGTTACGGAAGGCCGGGTGGGTAGTGACATCCTTCACGCGCTCGCCATAGATATAAATTTCGCGGCCATCCTGCAGGCTTTTTAAATACTCTTCGCCAGTTAACGGGCGTTTCGCGTCGGCGCGGAAATCTTCAGGTTTCATAGGGGCCTCTTCAGTATTTATCGGAAAATGATGTTAAATATATGTTTTGTTTTTGTTGTTCAATTGAAGCGGTTATTGCGCTTGTCGTGAAGGGACGTTTGCGACAACGACGGGTACTTTTCAGGCGGGAGTGAATTTTGTGATCTCTGCAGCGTTTGTCGGCTGGCGCGGCGCTGAACCGACCTGTGGACCATCGCCCGGCAGGCGCAGCGCCAGCGGGGAATTACGATACCGGTACTTTTTGCGCCCGGTAGCTGCTGGGCGAGCAGCCGACCTGGCGGCTAAAAAAGCGCGCAAAATAAGCGGGGTCTTTAAACCCCAGCTGCCAGGCTATCTCATTGACGGCGCTATCGGAGAACAGCAGCAGGCGCTTCGCCTCGCGCAGCTGGCGGTCGAATATCAGCCGTTTGGGCGAACGGTTGGCAAAGCGGCGACAGATATCGGTCAGCCGCGATTCGGTCAGGTGCAGCTCCCTGGCGTAATCCGGTACCGTCCAGTGCTGATGGTAGTGGCTGTCGATCATCTGGTTAAAGCGCTGGAATAGCTTCAGCTCGCCGCGCATGCCGCTGGCGGCGTGATCGTCGAGCTTTGCGTTACGCAATAGCAGGGTAAAGACCGCCTGCGCCAGCAGCGCCAGGGTGTGCTCGCGCCCCGGCAACTGGGCGGTGGATTCCCGGCGGATCAGCTGCCAGTAGTGGGCCAGCGCCGCCAGCTCGTCGGGTTTATCCGCCAGCGACAGGCAGATCCCCGGCAGGCCGAAGGTCTCCCGCGTGCCGGGATAGAGCACCTCCAGCAGCGGCCAGATGAGTTCTTCGTGCACCGTCAGCACATGGCCATCGCTATCGGACTCGGTAATAAAGGCGTGCGGCACCGAGGGCGGCGTTAACACAAACAATGGCGCCTGCACCGAATAGCGATGGTCATCAAGCTGCAGCTCAATCTGCCCGGTATCAAGATAGTGCATCTGGAAATAGCGGTCGTGGCGATGCGCCTGCATGTCGCGGCCAAAAAAGGCCGCCATGCGGGAAAACGACTGATAGTGCACCTCCTCGGTGCCCAGGCTCTCGTCGTAATCTTTATTGATATCGATATTGGCGATGGAATGCTGGCACATACTCGCTCCTTAGTGGCCTTTCTGCGCCGCTAAGCCCGGCGCGGCGGCGGCGTCCTCACGCTGGCTCATTGGAATGCGGGTGAGCACCAGCGCGCCGACAATCAGCAGCCCGGCGACAAACCATAGCCCGGAGCTAAAGCTGCCGGTGGTATCGCGCAAAATGCCGATCAACAGCGGGCTGACGGCAGAGCCGACGTTGCCGATGGCGTTGATCACCGCCAGCGCCACCGCGCGCGACTGCAGGCTGATCACCCGATCCGGGGTGGTCCAGAAAATGGCCATCGCGGTAAAGGATCCCACCGAAGCCATAATAATGCCGATCAGCTGGATCAGGCTGTGGTGAGTGGCCGAAGCCAGCAGCCAACCCGCCGCGGCGAACAGGTAGGGCAGGATGGTATGCATCTTGCGCTCTTTGCGCCGGTCGGAGCGGCGGCTCCACCAGATCATGCCGAAAATAGTGCAGAACTGCGGGATCGCCGCCAGCAGGCCAATCATGATGTTGCTACTGCCGGTGTTGAAGCTCTGCAGGATCTGCGGCGTCCAGATATTAATGGCGCTCAGGGTATTGGTCAGGCAGAAGTAGGCCAGGGTATACATCAGCACCGCTGGCGTCAGGACTTCGCGCAGCGTGGAACGCGGCGAAGCCGGAACGACCGCCGCATTTTCCCGTTCACGATCGATCATCGCCTTCAGCGCCTGTTTTTCTTCGCTATCGAGCCAGTTGGCTTTATCCGGCGTGTCGTTGAGGAAGAACCAGGTGACGACGCCGAGCACCACCGACGGCAGGCCTTCCAGCAGAAACAGCCACTGCCAGCCCTTCAGGTTCCACAGGCCGTCGAGCGCCAGAATATAGCCGGAAAGTATCGAGCCGAGCATCATGGTCACCGGCATGGCGATCATAAACAGGGCGTTGGCGCGGGCGCGATGGTAGGCCGGGAACCACCAGGTCAGATAGACGAGGATCCCCGGTAGAAAACCAGCCTCGGCGATGCCGACCAGCATGCGCAGGATGTACAGCGTATGCGGGCTGGTGGCGAACATGGTGCAGGTCGAGGCGATCCCCCAGACCACCATAATTCCGGCGATCCAACGGCGCGCGCCGACTTTCGCCAGCATGATATTGCTGGGGATCCCGCACAGCACGTAGGTGACGTAGAACAGCGTCGCCGCCAGGCCGAACATGGTGGAGGTCAGACCGAGGTCTTTGCCCATCGTCAGGCCGGCGAAGCCGATATTAATGCGGTCCAAAAATGAGAAAACAAAGAGAACAAACAGGAAGGTAATCAGGCGGCGGAACAGCTTTTTGATCACCCGGTTTTCTACTTCAACGGCTTTATTATCATTGTGTTGCAGGGTAGAGGTAGTCATGTTGCGCTCCACATTATCCGTTCAATAGACGGATTTATTGTTATCGGTTGTGGTCGTTGCGGTGTGGGTAAAACGGGCCGCCAGCGCTTCTGCGCCGCGCGCCAGCAGGGTGGTATCGACGCCGACGGCGACGAACAGCGCGCCCAGTTCGAGATAGCGCTTCGCCAGCGCTTCATTGGCCATCAGGATCCCCGGCGCCTTACCGGCCTGACGGATTTGCTGGATGGCCTGTTCAATGGCGGCCTGCACTTCCGGGTGCTGCGGATTGCCGCCATGGCCCATATCGGCGCTGAGGTCCGCCGGGCCGATAAACACGCCGTCCACCCCGTCGACATCGAGGATCTGCGGCAGATTTTTCAGCGCTTCGCGGGTTTCAATCTGTACCAGGACGCACATCGCGTCGTTGGCCTGGTGAAGATAATCCGGCACCCGATTCCAGCGCGAGGCGCGGGCCAGCGCGCTGCCGACGCCGCGAATGCCGGCGGGCGGGTAGCGGGTGGCTCTGACCGCCAGCCTCGCTTCGTCGGCGTTCTGCACCATGGGCACCAGCAGGGTTTGCGCGCCGATATCCAGCAGCTGTTTGATCTGCACCGGGTCGTTCCACGACGGGCGGACCACCGGCTGGCTGGGGTAGGGGGCGATGGCCTGAAGCTGGGTCAGCACCGTTTGCACATTGTTGGGCGCGTGTTCGCCGTCGATCAGCAGCCAGTCGAAGCCGGCGCCGGCCAGCAGTTCGGCGCTGTAGCTACTGCACAGCCCCAGCCACAGGCCGATTTGCGGACGCCCGGACTTGAGCGCCGCTTTAAAAGCGTTGTTCATGTTGCTCTCCTCAAACAAAGCGGCAGCTGATGGCGCCCATGTTGCCGTAGTCGACGTGGAAGGTATCGCCCTTGCGCGCCGGGACCGGACGGGTGAAGGAGCCGCCGAGGATAATTTGGCCGGCTTCGAGCTGGACATCGTACGGCGCCAGTTTGTTGGCCAGCCAGGCCACGCCGTTGGCCGGGTGATTGAGCACCCCCGCGGCGACGCCGGTCTCCTCAATCACGCCGTTGCGATACAGCAGGGCGGAGATCCAGCGCAGATCCAGCTCGTCGGGCTTGATCGGGCGGCCGCCGAGGATCACCCCGGCGTTGGCGGCGTTATCGGAAATGGTGTCGAACACTTTACGCGGGCGCTGGGTTTCCGGGTCGATGTTGTGGCAGCGGGCGTCAATCAGCTCCAGCGCCGGGATCACGTAGTCAGTGGCGTTGTAGACATCAAACAGGGTGCAGTTCGGGCCGCGCAGCGGTTTGGCCAGCACGAACGCCAGCTCGACTTCGATACGCGGAACGATAAAGCGGTCGGTGGGGATATCGCTGCCGTCGTGGAAGAACATATCGTCAAGCAGTGCGCCGTAGTCCGGCTCGCTGATCTGCGAGCTGGCCTGCATGGCTTTTGAGGTCAGGCCGATCTTGTGGCCTTTGAGTACGCGGCCTTCGGCGATCTTCATCTCGACCCACTCGCGCTGGACGGCGTAGGCGTCCTCAATGGTGATCGACGGATAATCCAGCGAGATCGCGCGGATCTGTTCACGCTGTTTTTCGGCCTGATTCAGCCGCTGGGCAATCAGGGTTCGGGTCTGTTTATCGAGCATAGTGATTCCTGTGGCATTGTATTGCCGGATGGCGCTTCGCTTATCCGGCCTACAAATTCATGGCCGCTGTAGGCCCGGTAAGCGCAGCGCCACCGGGCAATTTGCACGTTATTTAAATAAGGCGTGCACGTTGTTCTGTTTGTAGTTCAGCGTCGGATCGAGCTCTTCCATGGCGAACGACAGCGCCAGGTAGCGGCTCTCCATCAGCGCCGCGAAGTGGGATTTGATCAGCGCGAACAGCATATCTCCCACGTCCTGACGGCTCTCCAGGCTGCGCCCGGAGCCGATCTTCAGCGTCATATGGACAAAGGCGTAATCCTGCCTGCCGTCGGCCATCTGCCAGGTATCCAGCCAGTGGGCACGGCTGCGGATCCCGCCGATCGGAAAGATGCCGGTAGCGGCCAGCGCCTCGTTGACTTTGGCGAACAGACCTGGCAGATCGGCCTGCTCGCGGATGTTGTCGGTACATTCGGCGATAAAATGCGGCATGGGGCCTCCTTACGCCTGCGCCGGCAGCGGGAACACGGCGTTAACCTGGCCGGTGCCGGAGCTGGCGAACAGCTCGGTGATAAACTCCACCTTGCCGTCGTATTTATCCCAGCCCAGCAGGCCAAGCAGCATCACCGTGTCGTGCATGTTGCCTTCGCCGTAGCAGTAGTCGGCGTACTCCGGCAGCATGGTGCAGAACTCTTTAAATTTGCCCTCGCGCCACAGCTTCACCACCCGCTCATCCATCTGATGATCGAACTCGCGGGTGTAGCTATTCATCCCCTCTTCGGCGCGCTGATCGTCGATAAAGCGGTGCGACAGCGAGCCGCTGGCCAGCACCGCCACGGTGCCGTCATATTTCTCAATGGCTTTGAGGATCGCTTCGCCCAGCCTGCGGCTGTCGGCAAAGTCGTGAACGGTACAGAAGGCGGAAATGGACACCACCTTGAAGTGCTTATCGCTGTTCATGTAGCGCATCGGCACCAGGGTGCCGTACTCCAGCTTCAGGCTCGGAATATTGTGCGCTTTGGCGCGCACCCCAAGCTTCACCGCCTCGTCGGCGATGAGCTGACCCAGCTCCGGGTTGCCGTCATAGTCGTAGGTCATGTCGCGAATAAAGTGCGGCAGTTCGTTACTGGTGTAGACGCCCTGGAAATGGTCGGCGCAGTTGATGTGGTAGGCGCTGTTGACCAGCCAGTGGGTATCGAACACGATGATGGTATCGACGCCCATTTCCCGGCAGCGCTTGCCAATTTCTTTATGCCCGTCGATAGCGCCCTGGCGGCAGCCGTGGTTTTTCCCCGGCAGCTCAGACAGGTACATCGACGGCACGTGAGTGATTTTTGCTGCTAACGCTAACTTACCCATATCAGACTCCCCATTTCGGGATCGGATGGTCGCCCATCGAGATGCAGACGTTTTTCATTTCGGCGAACACTTCAAAGCTGTACTCGCCGCCTTCGCGGCCGGTGCCAGAGGCCTTCACGCCGCCGAACGGCTGACGCAGGTCGCGGACGTTCTGGGTGTTGACGAACACCATCCCGGCTTCAATACCGCGCGCCAGACGCAGCACTTTGCTGACGTCCTGGGTCCAGATATACGACGCCAGGCCGTATTCCACATCGTTCGCCAGGCGCAGCCCTTCCGCCTCGTCTTTGAACGGCAGCAGGCAGGCGACCGGGCCAAAAATCTCTTCCTGCGCGACGCGCATACGGTTGTCGACATCCGCCAGCACTGTCGGGCGCAGGAAATTGCCGGCTTTCAGATGCGCCGGCAGGTCGGACGGTTTATCCGCGCCGCCGGCCAGCAGGGTCGCCCCTTCTTCAATGCCGAGGCGGATATAGCCGGAGACTTTCTCCCAATGTTGCTGGCTAATCAGCGCGCCAACCTGGGTGTTCGGGTCGGTTGGATCGCCGACGCGCAGGCGGTTAGCGCGCTCGGCGAAGCGCTTAACGAACTCGGGGTAGATGCTCTGCTGAATGAAAATGCGCGAGCCGGCGGTGCAGCGTTCGCCGTTGATCGAGAAGATGGTGAACAGCGCGGCGTCGAGGGCGCGCTCAATATCGGCGTCTTCGAAAATCAGCACCGGCGATTTGCCGCCCAGCTCCATGGAGTACTTTTTCAGCCCGGCATTTTTCATGATGTTGCGCCCGGTGGCGGTACCGCCGGTAAACGATACCGCGCGCACGTCATGGTGGCGTACCAGCGCATCGCCCGCCGTCGCGCCGTAGCCCTGCACCACGTTCAGTACCCCCGCCGGAATACCCGCTTCCAGCGCCAGTTCGCCCAGACGGTCGGCGGTCAGCGGCGACAGCTCGGACATCTTCAGCACCGCGGTATTCCCCAACGCCAGGCACGGCGCCACCTTCCAGGTGGCGGTCATAAACGGCACGTTCCACGGCGACACCAGCGCGCAGACGCCCACCGGCTGCACCAGGGTGTAGTTCAGCATCTTGTCGTCGACCGGATAGGTCTTACCGTTCATCTGCTGGCACACTTCGGCGAAAAACTCGAAATTGTGGGAGGCGCGCGGGATCAGCACGTTTTTGGTCTGGTGGATAGGCAGACCGGTATCGGCGGTTTCCATCGCCGCGATCTCCGGGACGTTCTGATCGATCAGATCCCCGAGGCGGCGCATCAGGCGCGCGCGCTCTTTCATCGGCAGGTTAGCCCACTTCGGGAAGGCCTCTTTCGCCGCCGCTACCGCCTGATGGACTTCGGCTTCACCGCCGGCGGCGACTTCCGCCAGCACTTCGCCGGTGGCCGGGTTGGTGGTATGAAAATAGTCTGCGCCGGCAACGTTTTTACCGTTGATCCAATGGTTAATCTTTTTCATGACAGTGTCTCCTCATACGCTTGCTGGCTGATGATATGGTTGACCAGGCGGCCCACGCCCTCGACTTCAACGATCACCTCGTCGCCTGGCACCACGTCGGACAGCCCTTTCGGCGTGCCGGTGGCGATCATGTCGCCCGGTTGCAGGGTCATAAATTCGCTTAAGTAAGCGATGAGAAACGGGATGCTGAAGATCAGATCGGCGGTGGTGCCCTGCTGGCGCAGCTCGCCATTGACCCAAGTGCGCAGGGCCAGATTATGCGGATCCGGGATCGCCTCTTTGCCGACGATCCACGGGCCGATCGGCGTCAGGGTATCGCGGCTTTTCACCCGCAGGTTTGGCCGGTAGTAGTTTTCCAGATAGTCGCGGATCGCGTAGTCGTTGCAGACGGTATAGCCGGCGACATAGTCCATGGCCTCGGCTTCGCTGACGCGGCGGGCGGTTTTACCGATCACCACCACCAGCTCAGCTTCGTAGTGCATGTATTCCACGTTATCCGGGCGTACCGACTGCTGCTGGTGGCCAGTAAAGGTGTTTGGCGCTTTGATAAACACCAGCGGCTCGGTTGGCGGCTTAAACGCCAGCTCGCTGGCGTGGTCGGCGTAGTTCAGCCCCAGCGCGAACAGCGTGCCGTCGGCGGGCGGCAGCCAGCGGAATTCACCTTCTTTCAATACCGTGCCATCGTCCAGGCGCACCTGGTCGCGTTCATCGACCACCGCATCGCGTACCTGTCCCTGCCATTCAATACGTGCCTGTTTCATGCCAGCTCTCCTTCTGCGACAACCGGGTTTTCCAGCGCCGGGAAGCCCTCGGCGAGAATGCGTACGCGATCGCCGGGACGCAGCGTAACGCGGGAGTGGGGCGTACCGATGAGGATCGCGTCGCCGGGATTGAGGGTGGCGAACTCGCTCAAGGCGCTCAGCAGCTGCGCGGCGTTACGCTGCAGATCGCCGGTATGCCAGCTGTCCGCTTCGCGGCCGTTGATTTCGGTGATGATGGTCAGGTTATCAACGTTGCGCACCGGCGACAGCGCGCCGACGGGGCAGAAACCATCGCGGCACTTGGCCTTGATCGCCGGGCGATAAAAACTCTCTTCCGGCAGGCTGACGTCGTTCGCCAGCGCGTAGCCGGCGATATAGTTCGCTGCCTCTTCCGCCGCCACCTTGCGCGCGGTTTTGCCGACAATCAGCGCCACGGTGGCGCCGCTTTGCACGGTTTCGCCCTGCGGATAGGGGATCGCCTCGCCATCGCCAATCACGGTATTGCGCGGCTTGATAAACCAGACCGCGGTTTTCGGCGGCGTTTTGTAGGGGGCCTGTTGAAACGCCTCGCGCCAGGCGTCGAGCTGGCTGCGATGATTGAGCGCAACGGCGAAGATGGTACCTTTCATTCACCACTCCTCTGGGACTGATTTCGGTTCAAAGGGATTTCGTTAATATATTAATGATCATCTTTTATGCTTTGCGATGAGGTTTAGCAACTGGAAGTGAATGTTTTGTGATCGGATTAACACAATATTTACATATCAATAACTTATTCGTTATTAATCAAATAGTTGAATATTTTTCTGGGAAAGGCTGGTACTTTTCAGGTGCAGAAACCGGTTGTACATGGCAGGATTAAAGCTAATTATTAAGTTGTTAATAAGTTTTAGATGAGGCCGTTGAGGGGATACTATGCATGATTCATTAACCATTGCCTTGTTGCAGGCGCGTGAAGCGGCGATGGCCTACTTTCGACCGATCGTCAAACGACACAATCTCACCGAACAGCAGTGGCGGATCGTGCGTATCCTCGCCGAACGTCCGTCAATGGACTTTCACGATCTGGCTTTTCGCGCCTGTATTCTGCGCCCCAGTCTGACCGGGATTTTGACGCGCATGGAGCGGGATGGACTGGTGCTGCGGCTGAAGCCGGTTAACGATCAGCGCAAGCTGTACGTCTCGCTGACGCCTGCCGGAACCGCGCTGTACGAAAGCGCCCAGGCGGAGGTGGAAGAAACCTATCGCCTGCTGGAGGCTCAGTTCACTACGGAAAAGCTGCAGCAACTGACCTCGCTGCTGGAGGAGTTTATTGCGCTTGGCGTCCCTGCCGGGCGCGGTGATGAAGAAGAGTAGCGGTTACGGCTCGGCGCTCAGCCTGGCGAGGGCAATAAGCGTTTCCGCACGGGCGGGAGACAGCGGCTCTCTCGGCTGCGGCAGCGGCCAGCCATACAGCCAGCGGGCGCTGGCGGCGCAGGTGCGCCCCTGACAGGCGCCCATTCCGCAGCGCTGGGTAAGCTTGGCCTGTAGCCAGTCGTCGGCGGCTGCCACATCGCCGCAGCGCACATCTTCGCAACGGCACAGCAGGCTCTCCGGCGTCGCCGCGTTTTTCAACGACTCCGCCAGCCGGAAGGTGCGGTTGATGGCCGTGGCGAAGCGCTGCCAGCGGGCGCGACGGGCAAATAACGCCTGGGCCTGCTGGCTGGCCCCGGCGGCGGCATACCCGGCGATTTCGCCCTCCGCCAGCGCCAGCTCGCTCCCGCCGAAACCGGTGCACTCCCCGGCGGCGTAAATATCCGCGAGGCTGGTCTGCTGCCAGCGGTTAACCTGGATCGCCTCCTGCGCCGTGGCGCAACCGAACAGCAGCCCCGTCTCGATATTGGGAACCAGCCCGTAGCCGATAGCCAGCCGATCGCAGGCGACAGTCCGCTCGACGCCGCGCTGGCGCAGCGTCACGGCTTCCAGCCGCGTTGCGCCGTGGGCGCGGATCGCCTGGGCGCCGCTAAGATAGCCTTTCGGAGCCAGCGTCGCTAACTGGCGCAGCTTCTGCGGCCAGCGCCACAGCCCGCTGGCGAAGCGCAGCAGCGCCGGGAGCGGCGCTTGCTCAACGATATTCGTTACCTGGCCTCCGGCCTTGTTCACCGTATCCGCCACCGCCAGCAGCAGCGGGCCGCTGCCGGCAATCACCACTTTTTCGCCTTTCAGCGACAGGCCATGTTTGATCTGCGCCTGCAGGCCGCCCGCGCTGGTCACGCCGGGTAAGGTCCAGCCGGGAAAGGGCAGCGACAGCTCGCGCGCGCCGCAGCAGAGGATCAGTTTCTGCCAGTAAACCACGCCACCGCCGTCGGCGGTTTCAAACAGCACGCTGCGCGCGGAGGGGCGGGCAATCAGCCGCGCGCCGTTCACCACCCGGATGGCGGCAGACGCGGCGATGGCGTCGCGGTAGCGCCGGGCCAGGGCGGGCAGCGTCGCCTGCGGGCCGGCGCGCCAGATTTGCCCTCCGGGGGCGGGGTTATCGTCGAGAATAATGACCTGTTTATCGCAGGCGGTGGCAGCGAGGGCTGCCGCCATGCCGGCGGGGCCGGCGCCGAGGATTAAAATGTCACAGCGCAGCGTGTACATAGCGGCTCCTTTCTATTTGCATACCGGCCCGGCACAGGGTCTGGCAGGCCAGCACCCGCCGGCCGTCAACGGTGATCCGGCACTCCTGGCAGACCCCCATGCCGCAAAACGGCGCGCGGGGGTCGCCGTTAACCGCCTGGCGGGTGGTGGGATCGCCGGTCAACGCCAGCGCTGCCGCCACGCTGATACCTTCCGGCACCGTCAGCGCTTCGCCATCGACAGTGATATTGAGCGTGCTATTCATGCGATCGCCTCCTGATGGTACAGACGGGCCGGGAGCCAGGCCTCAGGCGCCAGCGGGCAGCGTTCGCCGAGGATCTGCGCCGCCAGCAGCTCAGCCGTCGCCGGGGCGGTGGTGACCCCCAGTCCTTCATGGCCCAGCGCCAGCCATACACCGCGGCGCGTGGGGTGCGGGCCGATCAGCGGATTGCCATCCTGCGAGGCGGCGCGCAGGCCGCTCCAGCAGCGGATGATATTCAGCGTCGCCAACGCCGGCACAAAATGGCGGGCGCGGTCGAGCATCTGCCCCAGCAAGGGGAGATCCAGCTGGCGCTCGCGATTATCGAACTGGCGCGAAGAGCCAATCAGCAACTGGCCAGTGGGCCGCGGCTGCAGGTTAAACGCTACCGAGGTACCGCCGCCGTGGGCGCTGGCGCCGTAGCCCAGCTCAACCAGCTGGTGATGCACCCGCGGCCCGTAGCGATCGGTAATTGCCAGCTGACCCTTCCTGGGCCGCAGCCAGTTTTCCGCCAACAGCGTATTGGCCTCCAGGCCGCAGGCCACCACGATGGCCCGCGCCTGTAGCCGTTTGCCGCTGGCGAGCAGCACCTCCGGTTCGGTAATCGCCTGCGCGCTGTCGTGCAGGCAGGTGAGATGGTCTCCGGCATCGGCCATCAGCCAGCGGGCGACGTTTGGCGCGTAGACGATGCTGTCGCCGGGTACCCATAGCCCGCCGGCCAGCCCGCTGCGCAGTAGCGGCTCGCGCCCGGCGATCTGCTGTGGGGTCTGCAGTTCGCTGTGGATCTGATAGCCAGCCAGCCGCCGCTGTTTTTCACCCGCGACGGCCATCTCTTCTTCGCTTTCCGCCAGCCACAGCGTGCCGCAGCCGCGCCAGGCGCAAGTGGCGGGCATCCGCGGGGTGATGGCGCGCCAGCGCGCCAGCGACCACGCCGACAGCGCCAGTTCGGCGGGGTCGTCATCCATGCACACCAGATGGCCCATACCCGCCGCCGTGGCGCCGGGTTGACCGTCATCGATAAGCGTCACTTTCTGCCCCCGCTTCGCCAGCTGCCACGCGCAGGCGGCGCCGATGATCCCGGCGCCGATCACGATGACATCGCACGGCTTCACGGCGCGATCCCCCAGCAGAAGGGATCGTCCGGGTTGAGGATCAACTGGTTATCGCCGCACACCCAGGCTTCGCCGCGGATCGTTGGAATGATGCCTGCGGCGGCGCGCTGGTAGCTGGCGGTAAACTGGCTGCCGATGATGCTGGCCTGGCGCCAGATCGCTCCCGGCTGGAGTTTGCCATCCTGCGCCAGGCAGGCCAGCTTGGCGCTGGTGCCGGTGCCGCACGGCGAACGATCCCAGGCCTTTCCCGGACAGAGTACGAAGCTGCGGCTGTCGGCGGCATCGTCATCGGCGAACAGCTCGATATGGTCGATAACGCCGCCGTCGTCGCCGCGGATCCCCGCAGCCTCCAGCCCCTCGCGCACCGCCCAGGCGTAGTCGGTGAGCTGTGGAATGTGCGCCGGGGTAATGGCGAACGGGTGATCGTTAATCAGGAAAAACCAGTTGCCGCCCCAGGCAATATCGCCGATGACGGGACCCCGCGCGGTCTCCACGCGGACCTGCTTTTTCCAGCGGCGGGCCGGAACGTTTTGCACCGATACGCTGCCATCGTCGTGCAACGTGGCGCTTACGTCGCCGACCGGGGTTTCAATCAGATGGACGCCTGGCTGGATACGGCCAAGCCACGCCAGCGAGGCGATAAGCCCGATGGTGCCGTGGCCGCACATATTCAGAAAACCGGCGTTGTTGAAGAAAATGACGCCAGCGGTGGCCGCCGCCGAGATCGGTTTGCAAAGCAGCGCGCCGACCAGCACATCGCTGCCGCGCGGTTCGAGAATCACCGCCTGACGCCAGCGATCGAAGTCACGGGCGAAACGGTCGCGACGCTCCGCCATGCTGCCGCCGCCGAGGTCGGGGAAGCCGTCAACGATCAGGCGGGTGGGTTCGCCGCCGGTGTGTGAATCAATGGCTCTCAGCGCAATAGGGGGGCGTGGCGCGGTCATTCTGCTCTCCGAAAGTTAACAACATGTTTCATCATGCTGGCGCAACCCGTGACGGGCGGCTTGAACGCTTTCGGCAGAGATAATGACGAAATCGGCATAATAGCGCTGGGGGGATGTTCATATGGTGCATAATTATTTCTTATTAATCATTCTGTTAATGGCGTGGTAAACCGAAAGTGGCGATTGCGCCAGTGGATAAACCAGGGGAAGGCGTAAAGCGGATCCAGGATCGCAAAACCGGCGGTTGCCGCTTGAGGTGTTAACAGGAAGTGAATAAATATCCTTCGGTCACTTACCATGAGGAAGCCCTATGATCGGTGTGTCTGAAGCGGCGCCGCCGCGCGCTGTTAATCAACCGGAGCTGGCGGTCGATGAGCTGAGCCAGATCTGCGAAGGGCTGGCGCGCCAGCGGCCGGAGAATATGGCGGCGCTGCTCAATGCCCTGGCGCTGATCGCCCCCTTGCTCAATGCCATCCCCAACGTGGTCTTTTTTATCAAAGACAGCGAAGCGCGTTATCTGCTGGCGAATCTGACGCTGGCCCGCCGCTGCGGTTTCAAAACCGTCTCCTCGCTGCTGGGGAAAACCTCCGCCGACGTCTTTCCTTCCGCGCTGGGTCAGGGTTACACCGAACAGGATCTTCGGGTATTGCGGGAGGGCGTGACCCTGCGCGACCAGCTGGAAATGCATCTCTACAATGGCCGGGAACGCGGCTGGTGCCTGACGCAGAAGCTGGCGCTGCGCGATGTCCGCGGACAGGTGATCGGCATGGCCGGGATCTCTCACGATCTGCAGGAGGCCCACGCCCGCCATCCGGCGTGGCAGCGGCTGGCGATCGTCGACGATCATATCCGCCGCCACTATCACCGGCCGATCGCCATGGAAGAGCTGACCGCCTTGAGCGGGATGTCGATTGCGCAGATCGAGCGCTACTGCAAACGGATCTTTCATCTCACGCCGCGGCAGATGATCCACAAAGTGCGTCTGGAAAAAGCCACCGAATTGCTGGCCGGCGACACGCCGATTACCGATATCGCTTTGCAGTGCGGCTATACCGATCACAGCGCCTTCAGCCGCCAGTTCAAAGCGATGACCGGCTCGACGCCGCGCGATTTTCGCCTGACGCTGCAGGGATAACGGCTGGCTCACACTTTTGTCGACTGTGCTAATTTCGTCATCGGATTAAGGGAAAACCGACAAGCCGCCGGTTCCGCGACGCGTCAATCTGTCAGTGAATATTCACCAATCATTCACCTCGACTTAACAAAATGACGACAAGGAACCGAGCATGAGCAATAAAGCGATTCACTGGAGCGGCGTATTCCCGGCGGTTAGCACGCAGTTTCGTAGCGATTACTCCCTCGATTTAGACGCCACCCACGCGGTGATGAAAAACCTGGTCAAAGATGGCGTTTCCGGGCTGGTGGTGTGCGGCAGCGTAGGGGAGAACACCTCCCTGAGCACTGATGAAAAATTGCAGATTATCGAAGTGGCGAAAGATGCCGCCGGCGGCAAAATTCCGGTGATCGCCGGGGTGGCCGAGTTCACCACCGCCTTTGCCCAGAAGATGGCGAAAGAGGCGGAGCGCGTCGGCGTCGACGGGATCATGGTGATGCCGGCGCTGGTCTACTCCTCAAAACCGCATGAAACCGCCGCTCACTTCCGCAGTGTGGCCACCGCCACCGACCTGCCGATCATGGTCTACAACAACCCGCCGATTTACAAAAACGACGTGACGCCGGACATTCTCGCCACCCTGACCGATTGCGACAACATCGTCTGCTTTAAAGACTCCTCCGGCGATACCCGCCGCTTTATCGACCTGCGTAACACCGTTGGCGACCGCTTCGTGCTGTTTGCCGGGCTGGATGACGTGGTGGTGGAAAGCATCGCCGTCGGCGCGGAAGGGTGGATCTCCGGAATGTCCAACGCCTTCCCGCGCGAAGGGGAAACGTTATTCCGTCTCGCCCGCCAACAGCGTTACGAAGAAGCGATGGCGCTGTACCGCTGGTTCATGCCGCTGCTGCATCTCGATGCGCGTCCGGATCTGGTGCAGTGCATCAAGCTGTGCGAAGAGCTACTCGGGCGCGGCAGCGCTGTGACCCGTCCGCCGCGTCTGGCGCTGGAAGGCGAAACGCGCCAGCAGGTGGTGGCGATCGTGGAACAGGCGCTGGCGACTCGTCCTGCCCTGCCGGACGTTGGCCTCTGAGCACAGGAGTCAGTATGAATGCATCTCAAACCACGGCGGGACGGCAGTTTATCGCCGGACGCCGCGTTGCCAGCGGCGAAGCGACGCTATTGAGCCTGCGGGCGGTGGATGGCGAGGCCACCGGCCATCGCTTTTATCCGGCTTCCCACGCGGAGGCCGCCCAGGCCGCGGAGGCGGCGCAGCAGGCGTTTGCCATTTATTCACAGACCGCGCCGCAGCAGCGGGCGCACTTTCTCTGCGCCATTGCCGATGAGCTGGACGCGCTGGGGGAGGCGTTTTTTGCTATCGCCGAACAGGAGACCGCGCTGCCGCTGGCGCGGCTGCAGGGCGAGCGGGCGCGAACCAGCGGCCAGTTGCGGATGTTTGCTGGCGTGATCCTGCGCGGGGATACCTTCGCCGCCCGTATTGATACCGCCTTAGCCGACCGTCAGCCGCTGCCGCGCCCGGACCTGCGTCAATATCAGCAGGCGTTAGGGCCGGTGGCGGTGTTTGGCGCCAGCAACTTTCCGTTGGCCTTTTCCACCGCTGGCGGCGATACCGCCTCGGCGCTGGCGGCTGGCTGCCCGGTGGTGGTGAAGGCCCATGCGGGCCATATGGCCACCGCCGAGCTGACCGCTGACGCGATCGTCCGGGCGGTCGCGCGGTGTGGGTTACCCGGCGGCGTATTCAATATGATTTTCGGGACGGATATCGGCGCCGAATTAGTCCGCCATCCAGCGATTCAGGCCGTTGGCTTTACCGGCTCGCTGGCTGGCGGTAAGGCGCTATATCAGCTGGCGCAGCAGCGCCCGCAGCCAATCCCGCTGTTTGCTGAAATGTCGGCGATTAACCCGCTGATTATTCTGCCGCAGGCGCTGCAGACGCGGGCCGAGGCGCTGGCGAACGCGCTGGTGGCGTCATTTACCCTCGGCGGCGGCCAGTTCTGTACCCGTCCGGGGCTGATTCTGGCGCTGTGCGGCGCCGGACTGGAACGCTTTAAGTCGGCGCTGTGCGCGGCGGTAGCGGGCTGCGCGCCGCAGGTGTTGCTCAATGCGCCGACCCTTCAGCACTACCGCCAGGGCGTGGCGGCGCTGGCGGCGCATCCGCGTATCGAGAGGCTGGCGAGCGGCCTCGCCGCCGGCGCCGGGGAGGCGCAAACCCAGCTGTGGCAGGCTCAGGTCGAGGATCTGCTGGCGCAGGATACGCTGCTGCAGACCGAAGTTTTCGGCCCGCTATCGTTGCTGGTGGAAGTGGACGACGCGGCCCAGCTGCAGGCGGTGGTGAAAGCGCTGCAAGGACAGCTCACCGCGACGCTGCACGCGGAAGCGGACGACGGCCCGCTGGCGGCGAGTCTGCTACCGCTGCTGTGTGAGAAGGCCGGACGGGTGCTGTTTAACGGTTATCCCACCGGCGTGGAAGTGTGCGATGCGATGGTCCACGGCGGCCCATGGCCGGCGACGACCGATGCGCGCGGGACGTCGGTCGGCAGCCGGGCGATTGAGCGTTTTCTGCGCCCGGTCTGCCTGCAGAATGCGCCGGCCGCCCTGTTACCGCCGGCGCTGCAGGATGCGAACCCTTTAAACCTGCTGCGCCTGGTCAACGGCCAGTGGACCCGGGAAGCGATTTCCTCCTCTCATTGACGCAAGGGCATCACCATGACCATTCACACTACGCATAACAGTCAAACACGCGTTGCGGAGTCGGGTAAGTTTAAAAAACAGCTGACTCTGACCGACCTCACCTTTATCGGCCTGGGGGCGATCTTCGGCTCCGGATGGTTATTCGCCGCCAGCCATGTGGCATCCATTGCCGGTCCGGCCGGTATCGCGTCGTGGGTGATCGGCGGCTTTGCAGTGCTGCTGCTGGGGATTGTCTACTGCGAGCTGGGGGCGGCGCTGCCGCGCGCCGGCGGCATTATTCGTTACCCGGTCTTTTCCCACGGTGAGCTGATGGGTTATCTGCTGGGGTTCATCACCCTGATCGCCTTCTCCAGCCTGATCTCGATAGAAATTGTCGCCGCCCGGCAATATGCCGCGGCCTGGTTTCCGGCGCTGACCCAGCCGGGCTCCAGCTCGCCGACGCTGCTGGGGTGGGGGGTGCAGTTCCTGCTGCTCTGTTTCTTCTTCGCGCTGAACTACTACAGCGTCAAGACCTTCGCCCGCTCGAACAACTTCATCAGCGTGCTCAAGTTTCTGGTGCCGCTGCTGGTGGTGGTCACGCTGTTCGCCTTCTTTAAACCTGAGAACCTGCATGCTCAGGGCATTGCGCCGTTTGGTATGTCCGGGGTGGAAGCGGCGATCAGCGCCGGGGGAATTATCTTCGCCTATCTGGGACTGACGCCGATTATCTCGGTGGCCAGCGAAGTACAAAAGCCACAGCGGACTATCCCTATCGCGTTGATTTTATCAGTGGTGCTGTCGACGATTATCTACGTGCTGCTGCAGTTGGCGTTCCTTGGCAGTATTCCCACCGAGATGCTGAACGGCGGTTGGGCCGAAGTGAGCAAACAGTTCTCGCTGCCGTATCGCGATATCGCCATTACCCTCGGCATGGGCTGGCTGGCCTTTATGGTGATAAGCGATGCGATCATCTCCCCGAGCGGCACCGGCAATATCTATATGAACGCGACGCCGCGGGTGATCTACGGCTGGGCGAAGGCGGGTACTTTCTTTAAAGCCTTTACCCATATTGATAAAGCGTCCGGTATTCCGCGCCCGGCGCTGTGGCTGACCTTTGGGCTGTCGATTTTCTGGACGCTGCCGTTCCCCTCCTGGGAACAGCTGATAAGCGTGGTGTCGGCGGCCCTGGTGCTGAGCTACGCCATCGCCCCGGTGACCGCCGCCGGGCTGCGCCGCAACGCCCCGGATCTGCCGCGGCCGTTCCGCGTGCGCGCCTTCGGCATCATCGGCCCGGTGTCGTTTATGGTCTCGGCGCTGATCGTCTACTGGTCCGGCTGGAATACGCTCTCGTGGCTGCTGGGGCTGCAGATCGTGATGTTTGTGGTGTATGTGATGTGCAAAGGCAAGGTGCCGGAACATACCGTGAGCCTGGCGCAGCAGGTGAAGTCTTCGCTGTGGCTGATCGCTTTTTATGCGTTGATTATCCTCTTTTCCTGGCTGGGCAGCTTCGGCGGGCTTAATGTTATTGGTCACCCCTGGGATACGGTGCTGGTGGCGGCGATGTCGCTGGGGATTTATTACTGGGGCGCGCGCAGCTGTCTGCCGCAGGCTAATTTTAGCGGAGACGAAGAAGAGTAAAGGAGAACAGTATGGGGTCGGTAACTCTATCGTTACCAGAAGCTTATGACCTGGCGCTGGCGGTGCTCAGCGCCAATGGATTCAGCGCCGACCACGCGGCGGCCATCGCCCGTAACGTGGCTGCCGGGGAGCGCGACGGCTGCGCTTCCCACGGCCTGTGGCGGCTGTTGGGCATTGTCGATACCTTGCGTAAAGGTAAGGTTTCGCCTGATGCCGAGCCGCAGATCCACGACCAGGCGCCGGCGATTGTGCGGGCGGATGCCGGGGGCGCCTTTTCGCTGCTGGCCTACGAACGCGCGCTGCCGCTGCTGCTGGAGAAAGCGCGGCATAGCGGTATTGCGGCGCTGGCGATTAACCGCTGCGTCCATTTTTCCGCGTTGTTTGCCGATATTGAACCGTTGACTGAGGCAGGGCTGGTGGGGCTGGCCTGTACGCCAAGCCATGCCTGGGTCGCCCCGGCGGGCGGCACCCGTCCGCTGTTCGGCACCAACCCTATCGCCTTTGGCTGGCCGCGGCGGGAGGAACCGCCGTTTATTGTGGATATGGCGACCAGCGCCGCGGCGCGCGGCGAGATCCAGCTGCATCAGCGCGCTGGCAAAGCGCTACCGGAAGGATGGGGAATCGACAGCCAGGGGCAGCCGACTACCGATGCCACAGAGGTACTGAACGGCGCGATGTTAACCTTCGGCGGCCATAAGGGCTCGGCGCTGGCGGCAATGGTTGAGCTGCTGGCCGGGCCGCTTATCGGCGATATGACCAGCGCCGAATCGCTGGCGTGGGATAACGGCGCGGGCGGTTTACCCTACGGCGGAGAACTGATTCTGGCGCTGGATCCGCAGCGTTTTCTCGGCGCGCAGGCACAGGAGCAGCTGGCGCGCGCCGAAACCCTGTTCAATGCGATGCAGGATCAGGGCGCGCGGCTGCCGGGCGAGCGGCGTTTCGCCTGCCGCCAGCAGAGTGAGCGGCAGGGGGTCGCCATCAGCCATTCATTGCATGATGAGATTTGCGCCTTGCGCCAGGGCGGGTAAGGCGCGAATCGCCGTCCCCCGGGACATCCCCCGGC
Organism: Klebsiella sp. C239; assembly: GCF_048822715.1. Taxonomy (NCBI): domain Bacteria; kingdom Pseudomonadati; phylum Pseudomonadota; class Gammaproteobacteria; order Enterobacterales; family Enterobacteriaceae; genus Klebsiella; species Klebsiella sp. C239. Next base: position 54,620 of record NZ_JBMEZK010000010.1, read on the forward strand.
TTGCGCTACGCTTAGCCGGGCTACCGAACGTCGCGGGTTGTGTAGCCCGGGTAAGGCGCGGAGCGCCGTCACCGGGGCATCCCCCGGCTTGCGCTACGCTTAGCCGGGCTACCGAACGTCGCGGGTTGTGTAGCCCGGGTAAGGCGCGGAGCGCCGTCACCCGGGATGCCTGTCAAAACAGCGTCTCGAGCTCGTCCAGCACGTTGTAGTCGTCATCGACCAGCAGCAACGTCTTCCACTTATCAAAGGTCAGACACGGATGCGAGGTGCCGAACAGCAGAATATCGCCGACCTGCACATCGCTGCCCGGCGCCAGGCGCAGCATACAGTGCTGATCCATGATGCCGATGCTGACGATCGACTCAGCGCGCAGCGCTAACTCCCTGCCGTGACGATAATGGGCGATCGGCTGCGGCAGCCCGGCGTCGAAAGCGCAGTCGCGCTTGCCGAAATTCACCACCGCACGATCTGCCTCCGGCACCGATTGCACCATTGCCATCAGCTCCAGCGCTGAAGTGAGATCGCCGGCGAGATCGCAGGCAATCGGATCGCGGGCGATCAGCGCTTGTTGGGCGAGATCGTAGATCCCGCGATCGTGGGTGATATAACAGCCAGGGCGAATGACGATACGGCAGCGGCGCGGTTTTGCCGCCGCCAGCCAGATGTTGCACACCACGTCATACCAGACGGTGCCCGCGCCGGTGAGAATAAATTCGCCGTCAACCAGCGGCTCCATGCGGCAGGCTAGCGCTGCAGCCTGTTGTAATAGCGCTTCCACCTGCGGTTGCGGATCGTCGCCGTGCAGGACCCCTTCATACAATTCCAGACCGCGTAGCCGTAGCCCCGGCAGGTCGCTGACCCGCTGCGCCAATGCCAGCGCGTCATCCACGCTACGACAGCCGCAGCGCCCGCCCGGCACGCCAAGTTCAATCAGCACATCCAGCGTTTGCCCCTGGGCGGCGAAGAACGCGGAGAGGGCGCGCACGTTGGCCTCGCTATCGACACAGCAGATAAAATCCACTGCCCGGTAGTGGGCTTTTAGCTGCGCGACCACCTGCATATTGGCCTTACCGACCAGCTGATTGACCATCAGGACGCGCTGGATGCCGCTGGCCATCGCCGCGCTGGCCTGCCAGGCGCTGCCCACGCCGATCCCCCACGCTCCCGCTCGCTGCTGCGCCTGAAATATCCATGGCGTCATTGTCGTTTTACCATGCGGCGCCAGCGATACGCCGCGGGCATCGGCGTAGCGCTGCATCCATGAAATATTATTTTCCAGCGCCGACTTTTTTAGCAGCGCGGCAGGCAGACAGCCCTCTTCAGCCAGGAGATTAGCCGGCGCGGACATGAGGGCGGATTTGTGCGGAATGAGCGGTGCTGAATGGTATTTCATAACACTTTCCTTTCAGGGTTTATAATCGGTGAGTTGCTGGGTATCAGTTATAACTATTTGATAATAATGATTTTAATTAATAATTGTTGTTTCTTTTGAATAAAAGTATCACAAAATGATCTGGTTTTTGCGTAGTTTTCCACTGTTTTTTGCACTTGTAAATGGTTAACTTGTCGGTATGTCGAAAGGGAGTAATTGCTATGAAAGTTGACTGGCTTTTCAAAAACGTCACGGTGATCGACGGGAGCGGCGGGCCGCAATACCGTGCCGATGTGGCGGTGAAGGGCGACCGAATAATGGCTATCGCTCCGGCGCTTGACGTCGCGGCGGAGCAGGAGATAGATGGTCAAGGGCGGGTACTGGCGCCTGGCTTTATCGATGTTCACACCCATGACGATATCAACGTCATCCGTATGCCGGAGTATCTGCCTAAGCTCAGCCAGGGGGTGACAACCGTGATCGTCGGCAACTGTGGGATCAGCGCGGCAACCGCCACCATGCGCGGCGAGGTGCCGGACCCGATGAATCTTCTCGGCGAACGACAGCACTTTATCTATCCCACCGTCGAAGCCTATGCCCATGCGGTAGAGGCCGCGCGACCCTCGCTTAACGTCGGGACGCTGATTGGGCACACCGCGCTGCGCAATAACCATATGGATGACCTGTTCCGCCCGGCGAGCGAGACGGAAATCGCCGGCATGCGCATACAGTTGCGCGATGCGCTGCGCCAGGGCGCTTTAGGACTGAGCACGGGACTTGCCTACGCCAGCGCCTTCCAGTCGACCACCGAAGAAGTGATGGCGCTCGCTGAGGAGTTGACGGCAGAGGGGGGAATTTACACCACCCACCTGCGTTCGGAGTTCGAGCCGATTCTGGAGGCGCTCGACGAGGCGTTCCGTATTGGTCGCCACGGCAACGTGCCGGTGGTGGTCTCGCACCATAAGTGCGCCGGCGCGAAAAACTGGGGTCGCACGAAGGAGACGCTGGCTTTCTTCGATGAGATGCGCCAGCGCCAGGAGATCGCCTGCGACTGTTACCCCTATTCCGCCAGCTCGTCGACGCTGGATATGAAGCAGGTCACCGATGAGTTCGATATCGTCATCACCTGGTCGGAAGCACAGCCCGAGCAGGCCGGAAAAACGCTGCAGCAGATCGCCGATGAATGGCAGGAGAGCCTGCACGACGCCGCGGCGCGGCTGATGCCGGCAGGCGCTATTTATTACAACATGGACGAGCAGGACGTACGACGGGTGCTGGGTTATCCGGTGACCATGATTGGCTCCGACGGGCTGCCGAACGACCCGATGCCGCATCCGCGGCTGTGGGGCGCGTTTCCGCGGGTCCTGGGCCACTACTGCCGCGATGAACGCCTGTTTCCGCTGACTACCGCGATCCACAAAATGACCGGGCTGTCGTCGGCGCGCTTCCAGCTGGCGGATCGTGGGCTGGTAAAAGTGGGCTATTACGCCGACCTGGTGCTGTTTGACCCGCTGACGGTGCGCGATGTCGCCAGTTTCTCCGACCCGAAACGTCCGGCGGACGGTATTGAGGCGGTGATGGTTAACGGCGTGATGAGCTACGGCAGCGACAAAAAGATTATCGGGCGCGCGGGGCGTTTCCTGCGCCGCCGAATGAACTGAGGAGTGAAAAATGAGTATTAAACGTTATGGCGTAGAGGGCGGTACCGGTACCGGCGGGCAGCACCTGCCGTTCGCGCGGGCGGTGGAAGCGGGAGGCTGGCTGTACGTCTCCGGCCAGACGCCGATGAAGGACGGAGAAGTGGTGGAAGGCGGGATTGTCGACCAGTCGCGTCTGGCGATTCAGAACTGCGTAGATATCATGACCGAAGCGGGCTACACCCTGGCCGACGTGGTGCATGTTAAAGTGATCCTCACCGATGCGCGCTATTTTCAGTCTTTCAATAAAGTCTTCCGCGAGTTCTTTGGCGACAACCCGCCTGCCCGCATCTGCTGCGTAGCGGACCTGGTGGTGGATTGTAAAGTCGAAGTGGATGTGACCTGTTATAACGCTTCTCGCGCATAAAAAGTTAGTAACCAGAAATATAAACAGTCATTTTGAGCGCTGAAATAATTCAGCGCTTCGTAGCCTTTTACCTTTACAAAATTAACTGGCAGGATGTGAATTATGAATAGTCATGTCTTTTTAGTCGGCTTTATTATTTACGCGTTGGCCATGATTTGGCTTGGTTGGTACGTGTCCCGTCATCAAAAAAGCGGTGAGGATTTTTTACTCGGCGGCCGTTCTTTGCCGCTGTTCCTGACGCTGGGGTCCACCGTGGCGACCATGGTGGGAACCGGTTCAAGCATGGGCGCTGTCGGCTTCGGCTACAGCAATGGATGGGCCGGGATGCTCTACGGCGTGGGCGGCGCCATTGGTATTTTACTGGTGGCCTGGCTGTTTGCGCCGGTGCGAAAGCTGCGCTTTATGACCATGAGCGAAGAGCTTTCTTATTACACAGGGGGCAGCCATTTAATTAAAAACCTCGTCGGGATAATGATATTTATTGCCTCAATTGGCTGGCTGGGGGCGCATATTCTTGGCGGGAGTATGTATTTAGCCTGGGCGACAGGAATTAATCTGACGGTGGCAAAAATTATTATTGCCATGGCGTTTGCGATTTACGTCATTATCGGCGGTTATTCTGCGGTGGTGTGGACGGATACCATTCAGGCATTAATTCTGTTTTTCGGTTTTATCCTGATGGCGATTCTGGCAGTGGTTCACGTCGGGGGCTGGGATGCCATCGTTCAGGCGATGGATCCCAAGGCGATGAGCCTGTTTGCGGTCGATAAGTTGGGGGCCATTCCGGCGCTATCGCTGGCGATGGTCATCGGCGTCGGCGTGCTGGCGACCCCTTCCTATCGCCAGCGTATTTACTCGGGAAAAGACGTCTCTTCGGTGCGGCGCTCGTTTGTCTATACCGGCGTGCTGTATCTGTTTTTCTCGGTGCTGCCGGCGATCATCGGCATGGCGGCCTGGACGATGAACCCCAATCTTGAGAACAGTAACTACGCCTTCCTGTTCGCCACCAGCTTCTTACCGGCGATCCTCGGGCTGGTGGTCCTGATTGCCGGACTTTCCGCCACCATGTCTTCGGCCAGCTCCGATGCGATAGCCGCCGTGGCCATCATGATGCGGGATGTCTATACCCTCGTTACCGGAAAAATGCCGCCGGCGCATAAGGCGATAACGCTCTCTCGCTGGATGCTGGCGTTCGTCATCGGCCTGGCGATGATCTTCGCCCTGACCTCGAACGATATCATCAGCTATATCACCAAAATGATCTCCATGCTGATGTCCGGGCTCTTCGTCTGTTCCATTCTCGGCCGCTTCTGGCTGCGCTTTAACTGGCAGGGCGCGCTCACCGCGCTGCTGAGCGGCATGCTGGTGTCTATTGTGGTTCTGGTTAAGGCCGACTGGCTGGCTTACTGGGGCAATCCATGCATTCCGTCGGTCGTTGGCAGCTTTGTTTCCGCTATTTTTGTCACCGTCATGACGCCAGCCAGCAAAATCAGCCGTCAGCAGGCGCTGGAAATGATTACCCAGGAGCGGGAAGGGGAGGCGATCCCGGCGAAGACGGCGGTGCAGCTCTCAGGAGAAGCACAATGAAAGATTATATTGCCGTCGACTGGGGCTCTACCCAGCTGCGCGGCTGGCTGATTCGCAACGGCCAGTGCGTCGAAACGAAGCAGCTGCCGCTGGGTATTACCCGCCTGAACGGACGATCGCCTGCCGATGTATTCGCGGAGCATTTGGCCCCCTGGCGCGGCGCACAGGCGCTGCCGGTGCTGATGGCCGGGATGATCGGCAGCGACGCGGGCTGGCAGGCGGTGCCGTATCTGGACTGTCCGGCGGCGATCGACGCCCCCGGGCGGCAGCTATGCGCCGTTGCTGAAGGCGTGTGGATTATTCCCGGCCTCAAGATTGAACAGGATGGGGATTTCAACGTGATGCGCGGCGAAGAGACGCAGCTGCTGGGGGCCTGCCAGCTGGCGCCGGCGGAGTGTTACGTGCTGCCGGGCACCCACTGCAAATGGGTCCAGGTGGCGGGCGGCGAGGTGCGTCATTTTGCCACGGCGATGACCGGCGAACTGCATCATCTGCTGATGACGCAATCGCTGATCGGCAAAGGGCTGCCTGCCCAGCAGCCGGACGAGGCGGCGTTTGAACGGGGGCTGGAAAAAGGGCTGGCGCAGCCGTCGCTGATTAGCGAACTGTTTGTCGCCAGGGCCGCCCGGGTGCTGGGCGGTCTGGCGGCGAGCTCGGTCAGCGATTACCTCTCCGGGCTGCTGATTGGCGCGGAGGTAGCGACCCTGGGGCAGCGTTTCCGTACTTCTGCCGTCACGCTGGTTGGCGACCCGGCGCTGAATGCCCGCTACGGTCGGGCGATGAAGGCGCGCGGAATGACGGTTAACAGCTGCAGTGGCGATGAGGCATTGCTGGCTGGCATGGCGAGGATAATGCATGAACAAGATTAAGCTGGTGGCGATTTTACGCGGCATTCAACCCGCTGAGGCGGCAGATCATATTGAGACGCTAATCAATGCAGGCTTTCGCTATATCGAAATCCCGCTCAATTCGCCAGACTGGCAGCAGAGTATTCCGCAGATGGTTGCGCGGTTTGGCGAGCAGGCGATGATAGGCGCGGGAACGGTACTGCGCGTGGAACAGGTCGATTTTCTCGCTGAGGCCGGGGCGAAGCTTATTGTGACGCCGAATACCCAGCCTGCGGTGATCCGTCAGGCAGTGGCGCACGGAATGCAGGTTTGTGCCGGATGCGCCACCGCGACTGAGGCGTTTAACGCGCTGGATGCCGGGGCGCAGTGGCTGAAGATATTTCCGTCTTCTGCTTTCGGTCCGGACTACATTCGGGCGTTGAAAGCGGTGCTGCCGTCGGAGGTGCCGGTGCTGGCGGTGGGCGGCGTGACGCCGGAGAATCTGGCAACCTGGATGCGGGCTGGGTGCGCCGGAGCCGGCCTGGGCAGCGATCTTTATCGCGCCGGACAGGCCGTGGAACGTACCCGCCTGCAGGCGGAGAGGTTTATCGCCGCTGCCGGTGGCTAGTCGCCAAGAGGCTGGCGATCGACGCCGCCGCGGTGGCTGTCGAGGGCCAGCTTAATACGACGTAATTTGCCTTTTGCCTGAGTTTTGTTGGCCATCGCCAGTTCGGTGGCCAGCACATCGACCATCGCCAGCATCGCATAACGCGAAGTGCTGGGCTTGAAGATATAGTCGTTTTCCCGCACCAGCAGCGGCAGCACCAGATCCGCCTGCTCAGCCAGCGGCGTCCCGGCGGGGGTAATCGCAATGACCTTCGCGCCGTACTGGCTGGCAATCGCCGCGCTCTCGATGATCTCCGGGGTATAGCCGCCCAGAGACAGCACAATCACCACATCCTGCGGCGTCACCGCCGAGCTCATCATGCGTACCAGCAGACCATCGCTCTGACTGACGACCGGAAGACCAAGACGAAACAGGCGATATTGAATCTCCTGAGCGCAGATGGTTGACCCGCCGCCCATTCCAAGGGCGAGGATCTGCCGCGCTGCACTCAACCAGCTCACCGCACGCTTCAACGCCTCGATATCCAGCGCCCGGCGATTGGTCTCCAGCACGCTAATGATTGACTCATAGATCCCCTGTACGCCTTCGAGGTCCGGAACATCGAGGATAAACCGCTGGCCGACCGCAAGGGATTGCGCAAGCTTCATCTTCAGCTCACGGACGTCTTTACAGCCGAGCGCCCGGGCAAAACGGGTGACCGACGCCTGGCTGGTCTGAGTCAGACGCGCTATTTCGGCGATGGGTAGCTCCGCCGCCGCCGCGACATCATCGAGAATAAACTGCGCGATGCGTTTTTCGGTCGCCGTGAGCTCCACAAAGCGATCGGTAATACAGGAAATAATATCGATTGACCAGGACATACGGGTAGCAACAGGTAAGTTTTGATTGGTACTTTGTACCATATATCGCCGCTAAATTCAGCGCTGGCGTCTACAACGCCAGGCGCATGGCGCAGCGCGTCTCCGGCGGCAGTCCGTGCCGGGTCTCCTGTTCTCTTTTCGCCGCCAGCCCGGCGGGCAGGGTAAGCTCATCGAGTATGGCGAATCCCAGGCGGGTATAAAACGGCGCATTCCACGGCACTTCGCGGAAGGTGGTGAGGGTCACCGCCGGGTAAGCCATTTGCCGGGCGCGCTCGATAACCTGCTCCAGCAGCATCCGCCCGATGCCCTGATGCTGCCAGGCCTGGTGGACGGCGATTTCGGCGATAAATAAGGCATCGTCGAGCGGTTCGGTAAGAATAAAACCAACCGGCTGCCCGGCGGCCACCGCCAGCAGACTATGTTCCGTTTCCAGATAATCATGATGGCGCGCAACGCTAATCACCTCGCTGTCCGCCAGCCAGGCGAGAGCGGGGATCTGACGAAATGCCTGAGCGGCGGAACGTTCAATGGCCGGCAGAAGGGCGATATCACTCTCCTCGGTCAGGCGTAATCCGGCGCCGGCAGTTATAGTGTTAGTTTTCATCACCTGAGCATAGCAGCCTTCGGGAGAAAAATATGGAGCTGACCGCCGTTCCCGCCACGCAGTTCAGCAGCGTGCAGTTAACGGATATTCTTAACGCCTGTTTTGAAGCCTATCTGGTACCGGTGACCCAGTCGGTGGAGGGATTTGTTCAGCGCTTTAGCGCCGAGGGGATGAGCCTGATCGATTCCCGCGTCTGGCTGGCCGGAGATGAACCGGCGGCGATCGCGATCGTCGCGCGTCGGGGGAATATGGCTCGCCTGGCGGCCTTTGCCCTGCGCCCGGCCTGGCGCGGCAAAGGTCTTGGGCGGAAATTGATGCAGGAGCTGCTGACGCTTCTGCAGCAGCAGGAGATCGAGACGGTTTCCCTGGAGGTGATCCGCGATAACCACGCGGCCGTCGCGCTGTATCAGTCGTTAGGCTTTACGCGGCGCTATGGTCTCTGCGGCTACCTGAGCGCAGAGCCTCTGGCTGCGGCGCCTGGCGTGTTACAGCCTTATCCGATCCTGGCACTGCTTCGACGCGCCGTTGAGGAGAGTAACAGTCAGCTCCCCTGGCTGATGGATCCGCTTACCTTCGCCACCCTGCCATGCCGCGTCGTGACCCTGGAACAGCGCGCCTTCGCGGTACTGAGCACCTCGGGCTCACGGCCTGTACTGCAGTTTTTATGGGTGGAACCCGCCGCCCGTCGCCAGGGGCTGGCGCAAGCGCTGCTGATGGCGCTGGCGCAGCAGTTCCCGGGGATCGGCACGTCGGTGACGGTTCCGGAAACCTTTACGCCGCTGTTTGCCGCGGCGGGGTATGCGCCGCTATCGCTGCAGCAGTATGAAATGACGATGGAGTGTGCCGCAGCGAAGTCCGCTTAGGCGGGAGTGTGCGCTGGGCCGCAAAAAACAGCACGGGGCGTCGATAACCCTCTCTTTTGCCGCATCATATCTCTTCGTAATGGCAACGAGGGGGATGTAATGCGTAAAACGGAACTGTTGGCTTTTTTGCAAAATCAGACCGATTTTTTCGATCCGGATAACCTGAGCGACGTTTTTACCGCCAGCTGGCTGGCTCAGCGTTTCGCGATGCAAAGAAATACCGCCAGCCACTATCTCAATCAGCTGGTCGCCCAGGACGTGCTGGTGAAGATCAACACCCGGCCGGTCTATTTTCTGCATAAAAAAGCCTTCTGCCAGCAGTTCTTCCCCCTTTCCCGCAGCGAGTACGCCAGCATGGCGGAGCTGCTCGCGGAGAGTGACCGCCAGCCGGAACAGGCGGACCATTTTTCGTTGCTGACCGGGCATGACGGCAGCCTGCGTAAACCGATTGAGCAGATGAAAACCGCGCTGTTTTATCCCAACGGCGGCCTGCCGTTACTGATCGTCGGCGACAGCGGAACCGGCAAAAGCTATATGGCGGAGCTGATGCACGAGTTCGCGATCGCCCAGGGCCTGCTGGCGCCCGATGCGCCCTTTGTCAGCTTCAACTGCGCGCAATATGCCAGTAACCCGGAGCTGCTGGCCGCCAACCTGTTTGGCTATGTCAAAGGCGCGTTTACCGGCGCGCAGAGCGATAAAGCCGGGGCGTTCGAGGCGGCAAACGGCGGGATGCTGTTTCTCGACGAGGTCCATCGACTGGATGCTCAGGGGCAGGAGAAGCTCTTCACCTGGCTGGACCGCAAGGAGATCTACCGGGTGGGAGAGACCGCCCATGGCCTGCCGATTTCCCTGCGGCTGGTGTTTGCCACCACCGAAGATATTCACAGCACGTTTCTGACCACCTTTCTTCGTCGTATTCCGATCCTGGTCAGCTTGCCCGATCTTCAACAGCGTAGCCGCGAGGAGAAGGAGGCGCTAACGCTGCAGTTTTTCTGGCAGGAGGCGCGAACGCTTGCCGCCAGGCTGCAGCTCACGCCGCGGCTTTTGCAGGTTCTGACGCAGTACGTTTATCGAGGCAACGTCGGCGAGCTGAAGAATGTGGTGAAGTACGCCGTTGCATCGGCCTGGGCCAGGTCTCCAGGCAGCGAGATGCTGACCGTGACGCTGCACGATCTGCCGGAAAATATCATGGCGGCGACGCCGGCGCTCAGTGAAGCCATGGGCCAGAAGGAGCCGCTGCTTATCGAGCCGCAGACCAGCCTGGTCTGGCTGCTGCGGGCGCGCGATCCGGTTCAGGGGCTGATCCATGACGTTCAGTGTCGGATTCTGGCGCTGTATGAAGCAGTGCTAAATAAAAAAACGGTCTGGGAAGAGGCGCAAAGAAGCATGGGGGAGGAGATTGAAACCCTCTTCGATCGGCTGATCTTTGATAACCAGGATGCCAGTAGCTCGCAGATGTTGCTGCTGATCGCCCATCAGGTGCGGGAGGAGTATTATCGCCTGGAAAAACGCTTCAATATCCAGTTTAACGGCAACTGTCTCTACGCCCTGAGCCACTACCTGATCCATCGCTCCCGTCAGGCGGCGTCCACGATGAGCAATGAGAAAATCCGTCTGCTGGCGGATTTTCTGGCAAACAAATTCCCGCTGCTGTATCGCTTTTGCGAAGCGATCCTCGACGCGCTGGCGTTGAAGCTGGATATTGAGCCCCGGCGTATTGACCTGCTGTTGCTGGTGCTATGGTTCCAGAAAAACGGCGCAATCAGCCAGCAGCAGGTGACCCGCGCGATTATTCTCGCTCACGGTTACGCCACCGCCAGCAGCATCGCCAGCGTGGCGAACCGCTTGCTGAAAAGCCCGCTGTTTGAGTCATTCGACATGCCGCTCGACGTGACGCCGGAGGCTATCGCTAATCAGGTGATGGCGTATATTGAGCGCCATGCGCTGGCGTCAGGGCTGATCATTCTGGTCGATATGGGATCGCTGAACGCTATTCACAGCCATTTTAATCGTCGCCTGAATACGCCGGTGGCGATTATTAACAATGTCTCCACCGGCATGGCGATGTACGTCGGGGAGCGGATTTTACACGGCGATATGCTGGAAGATATCGTCCGCGAGATCGGCGACGATCTGGCGGTTGAGCACCAGCTCTATTACCCGCAGACCGATAAACCGCGGGCGATTTTGACCACCTGCGCCACCGGCCTGGGCGCTGCGGCGAACCTTTCGGCGCTGTTAAAAGCCAGCATCCCTGAAGCGCTCGGCGTTGATATTGTGGCCTGCGATGTGGAGACCCTGGCCGACCCCGCGCGGCGGGAGCCGATGCTCAGCCGCTACGACGTGCTGGCGATCGTCGGCACCCTCGATCCGCATCTTGCCGATCTCCCGTGGATCTCGCTGGATTCGCTGATCTCGGGGGAGGGAAGCCGCCCGCTAATGCGTATCTTCGGCGAACTGGCGACAGCGGAGCAGGTCAGCGAGATCAACAACCTGATCCTGAAAAACTTCTCGCTGCGGCGGGTGATCGAGTCGGTGACGATCCTCGATACCGCGAAGGTGATCAACCAGGTTGAGCAGTTTTTGCTGCGCTATGAGCATTTGGCCGGGTACGAGGTGCCCAACGAACGTAAGGTGGCGCTGTATGTGCATATCAGCTGTCTGATAGAGCGGTTAATTCGCCACGCTTCCCCAACCCATTATGCGGGAAGGCAGTGTCCGGAGCGCGAGCTGGCGACGCTGCGCGAGGCCTTTAGTGTCATAGAGAGTGGATATAGTGTCAAAATCCCCGCCGTAGAACTGTACTACATTCACGATATTCTGACGCGGGAAACGGAATTTATTCAGGAAGATCAAGAGTTTTAACGCTTCTCTCCCTTTTGTCCTTACGTTAGCCGACGCGCCACTGTTTCTGGCACGTCGGTTGCAATTAAGAAAGCAGTGGAATGCGCTTTCGAGGTAAGGATGAAACGACACTATATTTTTGCCAGCCACGGCACCTTTGCTAACGGTTTGTTGAACTCTGTGGAGCTGATCCTCGGTAAACAGCCGGATATTTATACTCTGTGCGCCTATGTGGAAGAGGAGGTCGATCTGACGCAGCAGGTGGAGGCGCTGCTGGCGCGTTTCCCGGCGCAGGATGAGCTGATAGTGATTACGGATATTTTCGCCGGTAGCGTGAATAATGAGTTTGTGCGTTTTTTATCGCGCCCGCACTTCCATTTATTGTCCGGGTTAAATCTACCATTAATTATTGATCTGCTTATTTCTGCAGCGGAAGAGAATACCGAAAAATTAATTTCTGAAGCATTAATCAACGCCAAAGAGAGCATTCAGTACTGCAATCAGACTATTGCCGGGGCGATGACTATGGATAAAGACTTCTGAAATGAGGATGCATGATGATTACGTTATTAAGGGTTGACCATCGATTACTTCACGGCCAGGTAGCCTTTTCCTGGACCCAATATGTCGGCGCCGATTGTATTTTAATCGCCAACGACAGTGTCCCTGAGGATGAACTGCGGAAAACCACCATTAAGCTAGCTAAACCACCCTCGGTGAAGCTGGTGATTAAAAATATAAATGACTCAATTGAGGCGATAAAAAGCGGGGTTACCGATAAATATAATTTATTTATTGTTGTGGAATCGGTCAATGACGCCTGGCGTATTGCCAGCGCCGTCGAGGAAATTAAAAGTATTAATCTCGGCGGAATTAAAGCCAAAGAGGGCAGTAAAAATATCTCTAAGGCGATTAATTTATTGCCGGAGGAAATAGAGCAGTTGCAACAACTGGTGGGCAAAGGCGTCGAGGTGGAGATTCGCCAGGTCCCGAACGATCGCAAACAGCTTTTTACGGAATGCGTGTGATTCCGGAGGACAGATTATGGTAGAGGCTCTCTTACTGGGTCTGGTGGCGTTTATCGCGCAATCGGAATATGCCTTAGGGACGTCGCTGATTTCCCGGCCTATCGTCACCGGGCTACTGACCGGTCTGGTGCTGGGGGATGTGCAGACCGGCGTCATTATGGGCGCGACGCTGGAGCTGGCGTTTATCGGTTCGTTCTCCGTTGGCGCCTCGATCCCGCCCGACGTGGTGACCGGCGGTATTCTCGGCGTGGCGTTCGCCATCACCTCCGGCGCGGGCACGGAAACGGCGCTGTTGCTCGGCCTGCCTATCGCCACCCTGACCCTGATCCTGAAAAACGTTTATCTGGGGATGTTTATTCCGCTGCTCAGCCAGAAAGCGGACGGCTATGCGGAACGGGCGGATACGCGCGGCATTGAGCGGATGCATCTGATTGCCGGATTCGGCCTGTCGCTGATGCTTGCCACGGTGGTGACCGTCTCATTCCTGGTGGGCAGCAACGCGGTGAAATCCCTGCTCGATACGATCCCGGAATTTATTAAACACGGACTCAGCGTGGCCACCGGGATCATTCCGGCTCTCGGCTTCGCGATGCTCGCCAGGTTGCTGATTAACAAGAAGGTGGCGCCGTACTTTTTCCTCGGCTTTGTACTGATGGCCTATTTGAAAATCCCGGTGACCGGTATCGCCATTCTCGGCGCCATCGTGGCGGTGGTGATGGTTAATGTCACCGCATTGAGCGCACCTCGTACCACGACAGAACAAGGAGTCAGCGATGACGACGAAGATGATTTCTGAAGAGACCCTGCAGCCGCAGGAGCAGGAAGAAGCGCGAATTACGCCGCGTGATTTACGCCGGGTGTTCTGGCGCTCCTTCCAGATGGAGTTCTCGTGGAACTATGAGCGACAGATGAATCTCGCCTTTGTTTACGCGCTGATCCCGGTGCTGAAGAAGCTCTATCCGCGCAAAGAGGAGCTGGCCGGGGCGCTGAAACGCCATCTGGTGTTCTTCAATACCACGCCGCATATCGTCACCCTGCTGCTGGGGATCACGACGGCGATGGAGGAGAAAAACAGCCAGCAGAAAAATATGGATGCCAACGCGATTGATAACGTCAAAGCCTCGCTGATGGGGCCGCTGGCCGGGCTGGGAGACTCCTTCTTCTGGGGAACGCTGCGCCTGATCGCCACCGGCATCGGCACCAGCCTGGCGCTAAAGGGCAATATTCTCGGGCCGATCCTGTTTCTGCTGGTGTTTAACGTGCCGCACATTCTGGTGCGCTGGTACTTTACCCGCTGGGGCTACGTGCTGGGCACCGGGGTGCTGCAGCGGATCCAGAAGAGCGGAATGATGGAGAGCCTGACGTACGGGGCGTCGATTATCGGCCTGATGGTGGTCGGGGCGATGACCGCCTCAATGATCGATATCACCATCCCTGTCTCCTTCGGGGCCGGGGAGGCCAAAACTCAGGTGCAGGACATCATCAACGACATTCTGCCCTGCATGCTGCCGCTGGTGAGTTTCGGCATCGTCTACTGGCTGCTGGGGCGGAAGGTTAAACCGCTCTCTATTATCGGCGGAATGGCGCTGGTGGGCATTCTGGGTTCGTGGATCGGATTGTTTTAACGGGAGTGAGCTATGCGACCAACAATGATGACCTATATCAGCGAAGAGCCGGCCTGTCTGGCGCAGATCCTGCGCGACTACCGGCGCAAGCTGGCGGCGATTGAGACCTTCGCCCGCCAGCAGCCGGTGCGGCGTATTTTGCTGCTGGCGACCGGATCGTCGCTGAATGCCGCGCTTTGCGCGCGCTATTTCTTTGAACAACGCTTTGACGTGCTGGTGGACATTAAAGAGCCGTACAACTTTACCCATTACGAAACTATCGACCCGCATACCGATCTGGTGGTGGCGATTTCACAGAGCGGAAAAAGCGCGTCGACGCTGGAGGCGATGCGTAAGGTACAGGCCTCAGGACTGCCGGTATTTGCCCTGACCTCCGACCCGCAAAGCCCGACCGGGCGGGCCTGCGATGGCGTTCTGGATATCAATACCGGGATCGAGAGCGTAGGGTTTGTCACCCGCGGCTTTAGCGCGACAGTGCTCAATCTGCTGCTGATAGCGCTGATGATTGCTCGCAGCCAGGGGAAGGCCAGTGAAGCCGAGGAGCAGCACTATCTTGCCGAATTCCAGCGACTGGCGGCGGCGATCCCGGAGGTCATCGCCCGCACTTCGCGCTTTATCGACCGGCATAGCGAAACGCTGCGGCGCGGCGAGCGCTTTGTCGCCACCGGCTATGGCGCGCTGGTTGGCGTGGCGAAAGAGTTCGAAACCAAATTTACCGAGACGGTGCGGGTACCTTCCAGCGGCTTTGAGCTGGAAGCCTATATGCACGGCCCCTATCTGGAAGCCAATGCCCGCCATGTGATGCTGTTTATGGAAGACTCGCCGGATGCGCGAACCCGGGCGCTGCGCGACTATATGGCGCCGTCCATTGCCCAGGCCTTTACGCTGACGCTGGGGGACGAAGAGGATGAACAAACGCTGGCGCTTAACTGCCCGTGCGAGCATCACCTGGCGCCGCTGCTGCTGATTGTCTCAGTGCAGATGCTGGCCTGGCATACCGCCGGGCTAAAAGGCATCGATCTGGCGATACGTATTTTCGACGATTTTGACCGCGTATTAAAAAGTAAAATCTGATTATTCAGGAGAAAACTATGTTGGGTTTTAATCAGGACGAGTACCTGACCAGTGCTCGCGAGATCATCGCTGCGCGTAAACAGGCGGAAACCGTGGCCGACGCTATTTATGACAGCGGCTGCAGCGCGTTATTTTTCGCCTCGGTAGGCGGTTCTTTAGCTCCGATGATGGCAATTAATGAGTTTGCCAAAGAATTAACCAGCGTGCCGGTTTATCTTGAGCAGGCGGCGGAATTAATTCATCGCGGGCATAAAAAATTAAATAAAGAGGCGGTGGTGGTGACGTTATCCAAATCCGGCGATACCAAAGAGTCGGTGGCCATTGCCGAATGGTGCAAGGCGCAGGGGATACGCGTGGTAGCCATTACCCGTCATGCCGATTCGCCATTGGCTGCCGCCGCCAGCTGGCATATTCCGATGTGCCACAAAAATGGCGTGGAATATGAATATATGCTGCTGTACTGGTTATTCTTCCGTGTCATTTATCGTCACGGCGAGTTTGCGGATTATGCGCGTTTTGCCAGCCAGCTCGAGTTGCTGCCGGAAAATCTTCTGCAGGCCAAACGCCAGTTCGATCCCCAGGCGGACAGCATTGCCGCGCAGTACCATGACAGCGGCTATATGATGTGGATTGGCGGCGCGGAAATGTGGGGTGAGGTCTACCTGTTCTCGATGTGTATTCTCGAAGAGATGCAGTGGAAGCGGACCAAGTCGGTAAGCTCGGCTGAATTTTTCCACGGCACTCTGGAGCTGCTGGAAAAAGAGGTCCCGCTGTTTCTGGTGAAGGGCGAGGGGAAATGCCGGACGCTGGACGAGCGCGTCGAACGCTTTGCCGAAAAGATAACTGACCATCTGGTGGTGATCGACCCGCGCGACTATCCGCTGAACGGCATTGATGATGCGTTCCGCTGGATTATGGCGCCGTGCGTGGTGTCTACTCTGTTGGTGGACCGGCTGGCGGCCCACTTTGAGCACCATACCGGCCACGACCTGAATATCCGCCGTTATTATCGGCAGTTTGATTACTAAATCTTGCCTATGGCGGCCAGTCAGACTGGCCGCTCCGCTATTCTCCGAGGCGCTTCCCAGAAAATCATCGTTAAAACCAACCGGTTAAAAACCGGTGGTAGAGTCCGGCTTTCCTTCTCTTTCAGGCAAGCGGATGGCCATGAAAAAACGAATAACCGCCACGCCGCATGATGCGGTGTTTAAACGATTTCTTCGCCACCCGGAGACGGCGAATGATTTTCTCATGCTCTATCTTCCCGAAGCGATCCGCCAGCGGTGCGATTTCGCTACTCTGAGGCTGCAACCGGCGAGCTTTATCGATGAGGATCTACGCGCCTGGTATTCGGACGTGCTGTGGTCGGTGCAAACCACCTGCGGGGCGGGATATATTTACGTGGTGATAGAGCATCAGAGCTCGCCGGATAATCATATGGCTTTTCGTCTAATGCGCTATGCGATTGCCGCGATGCAGCGACACCTCGACGCCGGGCACAAAACGCTGCCGCTGGTGGTGCCGATGCTTTTTTATCATGGCGCAACCAGTCCGTATCCTTTTTCCCTCAACTGGCTGGATGAATTTGCCGACCCGCAGCTGGCGAAGAGGCTGTACGGCAGTCAGTTTCCATTGATCGACGTCACGGTCATGCCGGACGATGAAATCGTGCAGCATCGGCGGGTCGCCCTGCTGGAGCTGATGCAAAAGCATATTCGCCAGCGCGATCTCAGCGGCATAACGGAGTCGTTGGCGGCCGTGGTGATGCTGGGATACACTAATCCCCGGCAGTTGAGAATGCTGTTTCACTATATGCTGCAGTACGGTAACACGGCCGAGCCGGGCGTGTTTCTCCGCCGGCTGGCCCGCCGTCTGCCACAGTATGAGGAGACATTGATGTCTATCGCGCAAAAGCTTAAGCAGGAAGGTCGGCATGAGGGCCGACAGGAGGGGCGCCTGGAAGGGCGCCTTGAGGGCTTACAGGAAGGGAGCCGGCGTGAGGCGCTGCGCATTGCCGGCAGCATGTTACAGAATGGCCTCGACAAAGAGACGGTACAGAAAATTACCGGACTGTCGGCTGACGACCTCAAGCCGCTGTATTGTTAACACCCTGCCACGGAAACCGTTGCCCGGCGCCAATATCCGCCGGGCAAGGTGGCTTTAACCTTCGCTTTTCACCACTTTGATCTCCACCATACCGATCCCCAGCTGACGCGGGGAGTGGCCGAGGATATTGCCCTCGTTGGTGGACTGCGGGTCCGGCGGAGTGATGGTCAGCGTATTGCTGCGCGTTGGGTTGTCGAAATGCAGCGTCGTGGTGGTCACATCATTGACCAGTGTAAGTACTTGCTCACTTTGACCAACCCGCACCGGGATCGGCTTATTGGCATTGGGACCGTAGGCTTTGGCGGTGATCACCAGATCAAATTTCTCCGGCAGCGGCTCTTTATATTCAATCTTCACGTCGCTGCCCAGCTGGGCATTGGACCACCGACCCCAGGACTCGGGGCGCGAAATGCCGCTAAACTGTTTCACCTCTTCCGGCGCGCCGGCAACGTTAAACACAAAGCTGTCGGCCTTATAGCGAATATCGTTGTCGACAACTTTCAGCGTATCGACGTTGCCCTTATAGCGCTCCATATCGATAAGGGTGTCCCTGAAGGCGGTCTTACCTTGCCACTGTGGCTTATCAACGTGCTGGACCTTCTGCTCACCCCCCAGCTGTCCCTGCGAGACGCACCAGTCGGTGGAGAGCGCCAGCTCAGGAGACCACAGCTGGCCCATTTTATAGCAGCGATCGACCCACACGAAATTATCCCGCGGCGCGAAATCGGCCAGCTGGAAGCGCAGCGGCGCCGAGTATTCGCTCTCCGGCAGCGGTTCAACGCGCTGGTTCGACACCCGGAGCAGCAGCGGCAGACGGAAATGGCTGCCGGAGAAGGCGATCATGTTCTTCTGCGAGTCGATGGTGAAGTTTTTCATCTCTTTCGGGAAGTTCCACAGGCGGATTACGTCGGGTTTCCAGGCCAGGACCTTCTCTTTCATATTCATGAAAATACCGGAGAGCGACTGGCCAGAGAGACTGCTGCGCCCGAGGCCGATATAGTTATCGCCACCGAGAATATCCAGCACCGTCGCGCCGTTATCCATGGTGTTGCGTTTCACCGCCAGGGTCTCCTGCTGCGGCCGATCGCCGCGCAGGACAAAGAACAAATTGCTGCGATCGTGCTTGTTGAGGTAATCCCAGGCGCTGTTCTTCATGGCCAGGTGATCGGAAGAGACCACGATGACCGTGTTTTTGAAATAGGGAGAGGCTTTGATCTTCTCGATCAGCGCGGCGATATGTTCCTGGCTGCAGCTAACGGCGCTGAAGGAGAGGTTTTTCTTGCCGTCCACGTCATAGCGTTTACGCTCGCAGGTACGCGAGATAAAGCCGTCGGGATGGTGAGTGTCCACCGTCAGGGCGAACAGTGAAAAGCGTTTTCCGGACTGCGACAGTTCTTCGAATTTTTTCCACGTCTCGTCGAGTACCGTGTCGTCATAGAAGCCCCAGTCGTTGCGGTAGGTTGGATCGGCTACCGTGGTTTTGAGCTCTTCCGCCCCGAACAGGTGATCGAAGCCGTGGGATTTGAGAAACACGTCTTTGCCGGCAAAGCGCAGGTTAGCTCCCTGCACAAAATAGTTTTCGTAACCGGAGTTTTTCAGGATATCGCCAAGGCAGATATTCTGCGGAAAGAAACTGGAGACCGAGGCCGAAGCGTTGCCTTCAAACGGGGCAAACAGCGGAATGCCACACTGTGATGCGACCATGCCGGCGATGGTGTAATCGGTCCCCGGCAGCTGCATCGTATTGCTGAAATCAATGCCCTCATCTTTTATTCTGCCAAGCTCAGGGGTGAGGTTGGGGAAAGCATCGTTATCAAAATAGGTGCGCTCAAGGCTTTCGCCATAGATATAGACCAGATTCAGCTGCGGATTGTCGATACGCTTCGACGGTTCTTTGTAGTACGCCGCAAAGTCCGGATCTCCTTCCCGCGACTGCGATTTCACCAGCTCGCTGATTTGATGGAAGGCCGGGCTGGCGTCGACCGAAGCCAGCGCCAGCAGCAGCGCCGCCAGGCTGTAGCCGACGTGATGAGGATGATGCCGACGGCGGCGCAGAACCCACCCCAGGGCGCCAAAGACGGCAACCAGCGCGACGGCCACGCCGACGCCCGGCAGAATGTATTTGCCGATCCCGGCGCCGGTCAGGCTGTTGGTCAGAGTGTAGAGTACCGCGTCGTTGATGCCGTCGCCGGTAAAGTAGTCGCTGGCGTAGAGGGTGATATTCAGCACCACGAACAGACCTAACACCGTGAGCGTGGCGGCAAACCACCAGGTGTTACGACCCGCTTTCCAGGCATAAAGCACCACCGAAGCTAAAAATAAGGCGATGGATAACAACTCTGACACAGCTCATCCTCATTAACGCCAGTTATCGGCTGGCAGAACAGATTACTTTTCAAGCCACACTGTAATTGCAGCGCCATCTTGCTGCAATTCTAGCGTCATGAAAGTGTGCAGTTATTCAGAATTGGTTTAGAAGTTGCCTTTTTTGATCGGCGTCGCAACGGGCGGGGCGGGGAAGTGCAAGGAGAAAAAGGCGAAAAAAGCCGTTTCAGGCCGCGCTGCCGTCGCGAAGGCGACAAACGCGGCATTGGCCCTCTGCGTCAGGAGAGAAAGTTAACGCCCTGTTTTAAGACCAGATCGCAGGCTTTGGTTTTCACCTGTTTCGCCAGCGAACTGTTGCCGAGGGTATTCAGGTCAAGCTGCTGGCCATTATTGCTGTTGAGCAGCCCCTGTAGGCCATCAAGATAGCTGGTGTCCTGTTTTTGTTTTTCCGGCGTGCTGAGCCCCAGCTTATCCAGCACCTGGTTTTTGACGTTATCAGCGCTGGTCGCCGAGGCGAGCTTCTGTTTGGCGCAATATGACATGATCCCGGCGGCGTTATTCATGCTGCTGGCGGTCAGCGACTGGCTGCTGCCGTTGAGCAGGCTGGTCAGAGAGGAGATGGACATTCCGCCGCCGCTGGCCTGAGTGCTGCTGCCGCTGAGCTGGCTGGCGGCGCTGTTGAGAGAATCCTGCCAGGAGGCGGCGTGGGCGCCGGAGAGGGTAAATGCGCTGAGGGTAAGCGCGGCAAGTAAGCCATTTTTTAACGATTTCATAGACGGACTCATAAGCGTGACTGAAGAATCGCTTTAGTATAACGCCGTCGTCGTCCGGAAATCTCTTAATACTCCTTGCCGGTGACGCGGTGCCGGTAACTTTCCCAGTTGAAGATAACCCACAGGCTGTTGCCCAGGCGCATACGGTCCATCACCCGTTCGCCGAGCAGCTTATTCATCTCTTCCATATTACTGTTGGTCAGCATACCGGTGGGCCGTTTGGATGAAGATCGGCGGTCAACGATCTGATTGATAATGACCTTTTCATAGCGAGACTCTGTCTGCATACCAATTTCATCAATGACCAGAAGATCGACCTTGCTGAGGTCGCTCAGTAACTGCTCTTCGCTCGTCTCCCGGTTGCCGAAAGTATCTTTCATCGCCGACATAATATCGGCCACGGTGATGATTAAGACCGACTTCCCGCGCAGCAGCAGTTCGTTGCAGATAGCCGCCGCGAGGTGGTTTTTGCCGGTGCCCGGTTTGCCGGAGAAGATAAAGCTGGCGATATTGCCATCGAACTCCTCCACGTACTGACGCGCGCGGGCGAGGGCGTTCATCTGCCCCTCGCACTCGACGCGATAGTTATCAAAGGAGCAGTTCTGATGAAGGGGGCGGATCCCCGAGCGGTTAAAGGTGCGCTGCATTTTCATCGCGCGGTTCTCCCGCTCCAGCGCTTCGGAACGCAGCTTGCCTTGCTCTTTTTGCCAGGCCAGCAGCTCTTCGCCGGTTTTAAACGCCGGTTCGATATGAGCCGGCATCATTTTCTGCAGGCGCTTCATCAGATCGCCAACGTTTTTCATGCTCATCCTCGGAAACCTCGCGGAATATGACTGTCGGGTTCGCTAACGCTGTTCACATCGCGCTTCGGCTGCCCGCCGTTGCTGGCGCGGCTGATTTGCACGCTGCGAGCCAGTTTCTGCTGCCACTGCACGTGGTGAAACACTTTACCTTCCGCCTGCCAGTAAGCGACGAAAGCGGCCAGCTCTTCCGGGGTGACCGGCTGGCTCAGCGCGATGCCCCACAGCGCGGCCAGACGCTGAAAGTCGGCGTCCGGCTGCCAGGCCGCATACATGGCAAATTTGCCCATCGGCACCGCAACCGGCGCCGCGGCGGGCTCGTCGAAAAACTGCGGGTCAAGCGCGATGTCGCTGCCGGGGCGCGCCAGCCTGGCTTCCAGCTCCAGCAGCTGCGCCAGCCGGGCTGGGGTCAGCGCATAGAACGCCGGGGCGTTGTTGGCAAAAACGGCGACGGTGCCGTCAGTCGATTTCGCCAGCAGCGCCGCGTGCTGCTGGAGGAACTCTTCCAGGCCGCTAAAATGGGAGGTTAAAATTCGCGAAGACATAACTCTATCTCAACTCTGAACTGCAAAGAGTGGGGTGATCTGCACATAGTAGCACAGAGCCCGTCGCGGAAGGAGCGTCGCGGCTCTGCCGCGACGCCGGGGTTAGACGCGAGGGCGCTTACGATACAGCCACAGACCGGGTATCGACAGGCCAATGGAGAGGGCGCCCACGATCGAAGAGGCCTTTAAAAAATTGCTCAGCAGCAAAATCATCATCTCTTCAGAATAGCCAAAATGGCTGATTTTTACCGCGGAGATCATCGCGGTGTAAGCGGAAATACCGGGAAACATCGGGATCACGGCGGCGACGGTAAAAATCTTCGGATGCGCCAGATACCAGCGCGACCACTGGATGCCGATGCAGCCCACCAGCAGGGCGGCGAGAAACGTGGCCCATTCAATGTTAAAACCAGCGCTCATCATGACCATGCGCGAACCATGGCCGATGGCTCCCAGCAGCGCGCACCAGCGCAGGGCGCGCTGCGGGACATTAAAGACCATCGCAAACCCGACGGCAGGGATCGCCGCCAGCAGCATGTCTTCCGCCAGCGCGAAAATAAACGAAATTATGCCCATCCCCGCAGCCCCCATACGGTCATTGCCATCACTACGCCAATGCAGGTGGCAAGGGTTAACAGGCTGGCGATCGCCCAGCGGGCGAGGCCAGTATTTATATGCCCTTTAAACATATCGGCGACGGCATTGATCAGCGGAAAGCCCGGGACCAGCAGCAGGACGCTGGCGGCCATGGCAATGGTCGGGGTGCTGGCAAAGGTCGGGAGGCGCAGCAGCAGCCCGGAGATCGTGGTGGCCACAAAGGCGGTGATGCAGAAGTTGATCTGCGGATGCATAGAACGGTGGGTCAGCACCTGGCGAATGTACATGGCCACCGTGCTGGCGCAGAAGCTGACCAGCGCTCCATCCCAGCCGCCGTTATTCAGTTTACAGAAACAAGCGCAGGAGAGGCCCACCATGATCACCAGCAACCAGCGGGGATAGCGCAGGGGCCTAATCTGCGCGAAGCGCTTCTCGACGTCGCGATAGTCCAGCAGTTTATGCTCGGCGAGGATCACGATATGCTGCACTTCCGTCACCACATGCATATTAATGCCGCGGTCGACATTCTTACGCGTTGAGGTAAGACATTCGCCATCCTTAATGGTGGTCAGGACGATAGCGTTGGAGGAGATGGCGCTTTCGACGCTGTCCATCCCCAGCGCCAGCCCGAGACGCGTTGAAAGCTCTTCCACCAGCGCGCTTTCGGCGCCGTGCTGTAACAAAAAAAGACCACACTGGATGCATAATCGTGTGATTGCCCGCTGCTGTGCCCGATCAACCTGCATATTTCCTCTGCTGTCCGCGACGCCTGGTATCTGCCGATACTTTAACCTGAAGCGCCGGGGCGGCTGAGGGGGGTGGGATCAAATAATGTGCAAAAATCTCCCGTCCGCCGGGGTGGCGGAATTTGAAGCGTCCCACACTTTTGCCAGTTTGGTGAAAAGTGCAATTTTTGTCGCCATTCATCCCTTCTTTTTCCCGTCTGACTTATCAAAAATGCAGGAAAGCACTTTTATTAAACAAAAATTATACAAATAATTAACCCTGCAAAAGTGAGACAATCCTATGAAAACACAGGTCGCGATTATTGGCGCTGGCCCTTCCGGGCTGCTGCTGGGGCAGCTACTGCACAACGCCGGGATCCACACGGTCATTCTTGAGCGTCAAACGCCGCAGTATGTGCTGGGGCGCATCCGTGCGGGAATTCTGGAAAGCGGTACCGTCGATCTGCTCCGTGAAGCGGGCGTGGCGCAGCGGATGGATGTCGAAGGCCTGGTGCATCATGGGGTGGAGTTTCTCTTTGACGGCCAGCGGGTGCCCGTCTCACTGAGCGAGCTGACCGACGGCAAGAGCGTGATGGTTTACGGCCAGACTGAAGTGACCCGCGATCTGATGACTGCCCGGGCCGCCAGCGACGCGCCGATCGTGTACGGCGTCAGCGAAGTGACTATCCATGACGCAAAAAGCGACCGGCCGACGATCACCTATCTTAGCGAAGGTGAATTCTGCCGCCTGGAGTGTGACTTTATCGCCGGTTGCGACGGGTTCCATGGCGTGTCGCGGCAAAGTATTCCCGCTGACATCCTCAAGACTTACGAGAGCGTCTGGCCGTTCGGCTGGTTAGGCCTGCTGGCGGATACGCCGCCGGTCAATCCGGAGCTGATCTATGCGCATCATCAGCGGGGATTTGTTTTATGTAGTCAGCGCTCACTTACTCGCAGCCGCTACTATCTGCAGGTTCCGCTGAGCGATAAGGTGGAGGACTGGTCGGACGAACGCTTCTGGCAGGAGTTGAAATGCCGATTGCCGGAGGATCTGTCATCAAAGTTAGTGACTGGTCACTCACTTGAGAAAAGTATCGCTCCCTTGCGCAGCTTCGTCGTGGAGCCAATGCAATATGGGCGATTGTTCCTGGTGGGGGATGCCGCGCATATCGTACCGCCGACCGGCGCTAAAGGGTTGAACCTGGCGGCATCGGACGTGAACTATCTGTGGCGGATCCTGCGTGAATACTACCATCACGGCCGGAGCGATCTGCTGGCGACCTATTCGCGACTGGCGCTGGATCGGGTCTGGAAAGGGGAACGCTTTAGCTGGTTCATGACCCGCCTGCTGCACGATTTTCCGCAGCAGAGCGAGTTCGACGCCAAAATGCAGGCGGCCGATCGCCGCTACTATCTGGGCTCGCGCGCCGGGCTGACCACTATCGCGGAAAACTACGTGGGCCTGCCCATGGAACGTGTCGTCTGACTGAACAGGAGTCACTATGCCGCCCGTCCAAACTGTTCCGGTATTTAAGCTGTATGGCGAGGAGCGCGGCTGGCCGACGCCGGACCTGCTGCACTGCGAGTCGATTTTGCAGCGCAGCAGCCTGTATCAGTGGCATATTCGCGTCCACCAGCACGCCGAAATGGTCCAGCTCCTCTATTTGCATAAAGGTCGGGCGGAGATCGAAATTGAAGGCACCACCTCGGTGATGACGGAGTCCTGCATCCAGGTGGTGCCCGCCCTCTGCATTCATGGCTTTCATTTCTCACCCGGAACGCACGGATTTGTGCTCTCCCTGGCGCTACCGCTGCTGAGCCGCTTTGAAAATCAGTTCGGCCGACCGCTGGATGTGCTTAGCGTTGCGCAGTGTCTGCCGGTGGGGCGTTCCCGGGGGCGTATGCATACGCTGTTTTCAGCGCTTCGCGAGGAGTACAGTGCCGATCATGATGCCCGGGAAATGATGCTTTATTCGCTGCTGGGGACGCTGCTGGCCTGGTTGAACCGGCAGTGCCGCCCCGCACCGCCCGCGGAAGATAAAGCGGAGCGAAAGCGCAGTATGATGCGTCATTTTTCCCGGCTTATTGAGAGCCACTACCGACAGCACCTCCCGCTGGCGGAGTATGCGAAGTTGATTGGGCTGTCGGTCACGCATTTAAACTATTTATGTCGCGAGTTCTATGGCTGTAGCGCCCTTGGGGTATTGCATCAGCGACTGATGCTTGAGGCGCGGCGTAATCTGCAATACACCCGCATGACGATAACGCAACTCTCTGATTATTTGGGCTTTAGCGACGCCGCCTATTTTTCTCGCTTTTTCCGCCGCTATAGCGGTATGTCGCCTAAAGCATTTAGAGAAGCAATTAAAGAGAATGCTTCATAATGTTCATGCCTGAAATTATTTTTGCTAAATAATGGTTTTATCTTTTCTAATTTATTAGCGCAGGGCGTCTGTGCTAATATTCATCGCAAGTATACACAGGAATAATATTTACTTGATATGACCACGGTTCGGTCATGCAGTATATCGTGTACGCGGGCCATGAATATGCTTTTAATATTCATCCAGTAAATGGTATGGCGATCGAGTCACTCGCCGATCGTTTGCGGGCAAGCGAAGAAACTTCGACAGGAAGCGGAGGTGTTATGTTACCAGGACAAGGTAAGTTTGGCGTCGTTATTAGTAAAATCCCCGTCATGCAGTCAGGGTTAAAGGTGATCTTCAATGAGAACCTCCCGGATTACGAACTCAGTTTTTGTCGCACTCATGATGAGCTCACCCTTTTACAACTGCGGCGAGCGGTGCTGGTCGTTGCGGATATCTCCGGCGAGATTGCGCAGCCCCGGGCCGTCTGCGAGCGTTATTACTCCCTCATGACCCAGTATCGAGATATTCACTGGGTTTTTATGGTCAGCGACAGCCTCTATCCATTAGCCGTTGAGCTTTTAATTCGTCCCGAAAGTTCGCTGATCTCCGAGAACGAGCCGGTTGACCGGCTGATTGAGGTGATTTGCGCCGGTAGCCGTGCGGCTGAGCAGATTAGCCGTACGTTGTTTACCGGGGATGTGGACAGCGATTTCGCTAGCTACCACTCAGCGGCGATGCTGACCCTGTCAGAGCGGAAAGTTCTGCGCCTTCTGGCGAAGGGATGGGGAATTAACCAGATCGCCGCGCTGTTGAAAAAGAGTAATAAGACGATTAGCGCGCAGAAAAATAGCGCAATGCGTCGTTTATCGCTACGCAGCAACGCTGAAATGTATGCCTGGATCAACAGTGCGCAGGGAATGCAAGAGCTGAATATCAATTCAGCTTACGGGGAACAAATGGAATGGAAAAAAATAGCACAACCCGTCATGTCGCCATCGTAGAAAAATGTGTGATGACGGAAATGGCCTGGCGCTATACCTTTAGCCGTGAAGAGAGCAGCCAATACCGCATTCATTTTTTTAAAAATATCAATTTGCTCAGGGCGGTGGAAACGTCGTTCCCATGGTCAGCAATCATCTTTTCACTTTCGGGGAGTCGTTCGTCCAGAGCCGAGAGCCTGCTTTTTCTTCACGAAATGGCGAGGATCCGACCGGAAGTTCAAACGATTATTCTGGCTAATAATGAAAGCGAAATGCGTCTGATCGGCCATTTAATGCCGGCCTGCCTGCAGGGTATATTAAATAAATCCGCGCCGCGACGCGGATTGCAGGAGCATTTGTTACAGCTGCTGGATAATCATTCCCTCGCCGGCAAAGAGCACTTTTGCGGCAGAGAGGCATGCAACGATCCGCTAAGCCCGACGGAGCACGCCATTCTTCGGTATATGTCGTGGGGATATTCGCTTGCGGAAATTGCGGTGCAGCTGAACCGGAACATTAAAACCATCCGCGCGCATAAATTCAACGCCATGACCAAGCTCGGGGTTCGCTCTGACATTGGTTTATTAAACGCGGCGGATATCTTGCTGCATTTACCGATAAGCGGCCCGACCAGCGCCGTTAAACAGGTGGCATAACGCGGCTATATGCATACGTCTACCCATGTTGCATCGGTGAGCTGCGCCATTCGTTCTGGTTCAATGCGAACGGCGCTGTGAATAGCTCCCGCTGCGGGTAGCACCTCCTGATAGTGCCTGAGCGAGACGTCACAGAAGACGGCCAGCGGATTTTCCAGACCAAACGGGCACACGCCGCCAACCGGATGGCCGGTCCAGGTTACCACCTCGTCGCTGCTCAACATACGCGCTTTTGCGCCAAAGGTCTCTTTCAGCTTTTTATTATCCAGCCGCGCATCGCCCCTGGCGACGATCAGTACAATCTTATCTTTGATCTTGAGCGACAGCGTTTTGGCTATTTGTCCCGGCTCAACGTTGTGCGCGGCAGCGGCAAGCGCCACAGTGGCGGTACTCTGGTTTAACTCAATAATTTCGATATCGGGGGCGTGTTCGGCAAAAAACTGCCGTACAGACTGCAGACTCATTGGATTCTCCTGATTTAAGGCTGGTTAAATCTGTCACAAGCCTGGCGGAGTGTAAATATCAGCGCGGACAATCCAGATTCTTTCTATTTTGTCGATCTCCTTCACATTCACCGTAACCGGTTACAGTAACCGGTTGCGGTTATCTGCATTGAGATGAATACTGGAACAGTCACTTCTCCTTTTATTTATAACAAAAGAGCCGTGTATGAATCGTTGTGTTATGGGCAGTATAGCCGGTAATCCACCCGCGGCGTGCTGCATCAATAAGCGGTCATCGTAACGGCAGGGTAATCGTTGTTGGGCCAGTATCAATAGCCTGTCAGGAGGGCTACTATGTCTGCTAACCATGCTGCGTTTAATTTGATATTTCGCTTTGTAGAAAATTACATAAGCCCCATAGCAGGGCGGATCTCATCGCAGCGTCACGTCATGGCTATCCGTGACGGTTTTATCTCCGCGATGCCGTTTATGATCGTCGGATCGTTCCTGCTGGTGTTTGCTTATCCTCCTTTCTCCCCGGACACCACCTGGGGTTTTGCCCGCGCCTGGCTGGATCTGGCAAAAGAGTTTGAGGGGCGCATTCTGACCCCCTTTGATATGACGATGGGGATCATGTCGATCTACATCTGCGCGGCAATCTCTTACAACCTCGGTAAGCACTACGAGAAATCCAATCAGCTCGATCCCTTTATGTGCGCGATGCTGTCGATCATGGCCTTTTTACTGATTGCCGCGCCGAAGACGAATGGCACGCTGCCGGTGGACAGCCTTGGCGGAACAGGGATCTTTACCGCCATTCTGGTGGCGATCTACTGTGTGGAGATGATGCGTTTTCTCAAGGCGCATAATATCGGTATCCGTCTACCGGATCAGGTCCCACCGATGATCAAAAATTCCTTTGATCTGTTGATCCCGGTGCTGGTGGTTGTGCTGACGCTCTATCCGCTGAGCCTGTTTATTCAGCACCATTTTGACATGCTGATCCCGCAGGCCATTATGGCAATTTTCAAACCGCTGGTTTCGGCAGCCGATTCCCTGCCGGCGATCCTGCTGGCGGTCCTCATCGGCCACCTGCTGTGGTTTGCCGGGATCCACGGTGCGGCGATTGTTTCCGGGATGCTGCAGATGTTCTGGCTGACCAACCTCGGTATGAACCAGCAGGCGCTGGCCCAGGGCGCGCCTCTGCCGCATATTTTTATGGAGGCGTTCTGGACCTTTTTTATCGTGGTCGGAGGTTCCGGTGCCACCATGGGGCTGGTGTTCTGCTATCTGCGCAGCCGCTCAGCGCATTTGCGCTCCATTGGGCGTTTAAGCGTGGTGCCAAGCCTGTTTAACATTAACGAGCCGGTCATCTTTGGGACGCCTATCGTCATGAACCCGGTGTTCTTTATTCCGTTCCTGCTGGCGCCGATGGTGAATGCGGTGTTGGCCTGGGCGGCAATGAAGCTGGATCTGATTGGCCGCGTCATCTCCGTGGTACCGTGGACGGCGCCGGCGCCGATTGGCGGTGCCTGGGCGCTGGGCTGGGATTTCCGGGCGGCGATTCTGGTCATCGTTCTGGCCTGCGTGTCGGCGATTATCTACTTCCCGTTCTTTAAGGTGTATGAGAAGCAGCTGCTTGCTCAGGAAGCGGAAGAGGCTGAACGGGCGGAGCAGGAGAGTCAGCAGACCGCATAAATAGTGACCGGGCGGCCACAGGCCGCCCGTTGCTTATTGTAGACAGGGCGTTATTTTAACGTGCAGTCGCCGCACTGTTGGACGTCCGGCAGGCGATAGCGCTGGCAGCAGGTGCGTCGGACTAACTGTCCTTCACGCAGCACAACCGTTCGCCATAGTGGGTTATCCTGACCATCGGCGAGTTGTTTTTCGAAGAAACAGTGCTGGCGCAGGGCGGCAAGCTGCTCATCCCCCAACAGCGCGCGCATTTCCCCAAGATACCAGTTAATCAGATAGCCAGTATTGCTCCAGATAAGTTTGCCATTGATCTCGCCCGTGGCTTCCAGCGCCTCAATAACCGGCTGCAGGGTGCGCGTCACCAGGGCATCCATTCGCGACAGCGGTGACAGTCTCTCAATACCGGCATCGCTATGGACATCAATCCAGAAACAGGCCGCCCTGCCGCTTTCGTGAAATTCGACGTGGAAATGTTCCGGCGCCAGGCTGAGACCCTGTGGTTCATTGAGCAACGCCAGCATCAGCGGCGGCACCAGCAGACCGATATACCATTGCGCCCAGAGCGAGAGCAGAGGTTTTGCTTCCCGTGTCAGCGTTGGCTGATGACGATAGATATGATCGGAATAAGTGGCCAGCAGGGAGCGTAAGGCGGTGGGTCGCGACCACTCGGCAAGCGTCAAAGCGTGCCCTGGAGCGGATTCATCCAGGCGCAGGAAATCGAGCAGATGGGGGCGAAGGGTGGCGATTTTTTCCCGAATACTCTCCGCCAGGGCGCGCTCAGCCGTCGGCAAAGGGGCCCGCCAGATAAGTTCATCGCTGAGAGGAAGGGAACGCCAGGCCATTCGATTTCCAGATACAAATCTAAATGATAATGATTCCTGATATTAGTTGTTTGCAGGCGGCATGGCAAGAATTTTGTCGGCGCCACGATGCCGCGGCGCGCGCAGGTTAACTGGCCAGAATAATGTTACGGCCTTTATTCTTAGCGTCATAGAGTGCGCCGTCGGCGCGCGCCAGCGCTTGCTCAATATTGTCATCAATAAGCGGCGTCAGGCCAATACTGATGGTCACGTTGGTGGCGACGCTCTCATTAAACATATGCGGGATTTTCAGGTCATAGACCCGCTGCCGAATACGTTCGGCAGCCTGCCAGGCCGTTTCTTCGCTGCTGTTGGTCAGCAGCACCATAAACTCCTCTCCGCCAAAGCGGGCGACAATATCGCGCGAGCGTACGGCGTTGCGAATGGCAGCAGAGACGCGAATGAGCGCCTGGTCGCCCATCATATGACCATAGTGATCGTTATAGGCTTTGAAATGATCGATATCGAGGAGCAGCACGAAGTGGTTGTCGCCGTCCAGCGCCAGCAGGGTATCGAGGCGATTCTGCAGTCCGCGGCGGTTATACAAACCGGTCAGAGGATCCAGCATACTGAGATCGTTGAGGGTGTTGCGTTCCTGCATGAGTTTATCCATTAATCCTTGTGTGAAGGCATCGCTGCGCTTCTGGATAATATTTTGCAGGGTAATACCGGCAATAGGCAGCATAAAACAGTAAGTCATGCGCAACCATTGTTCCCCCTCCGCCATTATCAGGCAGGCAAGGAAAGTCGGTAAAGAGTGGAGGGTAAAGGCAGTGATATTATTGGAAAAAGCGATGGTGCCGATAAACAGAATGCTTAATAGGGCGATCACCAGATAGTTAAAATGCGGCGGTGTCAATAGCATCGCCTTTGTCACTACGTGCCATGCCCATAGCATGCCAAATAACAACGAGATAGCGGGAATATTTATTTTCGATTGCGGCCATTTCCAGTGCCAGAGCAGCAGCAACCCGCTGCAGGCCACGATCAGGGCGCAAGGCAGCGTAAAACGAACTACCGTAAATAGGGGGGTGACCAGCGACAGAGAGGATGAAATGAAATTAAGCAGTAAAAAAAGCCGTAAGGAATATTGATATTTTTGTGCGTAGTGTGCTCGCCAGGTTTGTGCAGTCATATCGGAAGAATCATTATTAGTCGTTAAATTTCAAAATGATGAAAGCCAAAAATGAAGAGTCTGATAACAATGTGCAAAAAAAGGTTATTTGCAAAATAAGAAAAATATTTAATATATATCGATAATCCGCTTAATTTATCACCTTCATGAATGTATGTCATTACCGCGAACGTAAAGAATAAGGCGCAGAGCACATCGCAAATGACAAATGATAAAAATTATCATATGATATTGGTTATCATTATCGTTGTGAGAGGTGAAACCATGCTGCAGCGAGCATTAGGAAGCGGTTGGGGAGTCATTGTTCCCGGCGCGCTGATTGTCGCTCTCGGGTATGCCGGGGTGTCGGCTGACGTATGGCGGACGCTGGTCGCGGTGGGCATGCTGATGTCCGCGGCGATGATATGGCATCGTCAACTGCGCCATTTTATTCTGCTGCCATCGTGCGTTGCACTGGTTGGTGGAATAATGCTGATGCTTGTGGATATCAAACTGAGGGGATAACGCCGGGAGAGGGAAGAATATTGGTGCGAGGGGGGGGACTTGAACCCCCACGTCCGTAAGGACACTAACACCTGAAGCTAGCGCGTCTACCAATTCCGCCACCTTCGCACAGTATTCTTTCTTTAGATATTGCCTCGTTGGTGCGAGGGGGGGGACTTGAA
Organism: Klebsiella sp. C239; assembly: GCF_048822715.1. Taxonomy (NCBI): domain Bacteria; kingdom Pseudomonadati; phylum Pseudomonadota; class Gammaproteobacteria; order Enterobacterales; family Enterobacteriaceae; genus Klebsiella; species Klebsiella sp. C239. Next base: position 86,670 of record NZ_JBMEZK010000010.1, read on the forward strand.
CCCCCACGTCCGTAAGGACACTAACACCTGAAGCTAGCGCGTCTACCAATTCCGCCACCTTCGCCCAGTGCGAGCAATATCTTCGTGGATTATGGTGCGAGGGGGGGGACTTGAACCCCCACGTCCGTAAGGACACTAACACCTGAAGCTAGCGCGTCTACCAATTCCGCCACCTTCGCATACCATCGACACTATGAAAGTATCGTTACCACGGAGGCGCATTCTAGTGGTTTTCGGCGACACGTCAATAGTTAATTATGCAGGTTGTATCGATTGCTGCAAAAATGGGCGGATTTGCCCGCAGGAAGCGCCAGCGGTACCAGAAACGGGCCGCCGGCGTGAGAAGGCGACTATTTTTTCGCCTGACGGGTCATGATGGTGCGATAGACCTTAAAACGTCCGGTCTGGGCGATCACCTCATGGAAGCCGAACGTCTCATCCAGCACCTGCGGATACGGCAGGAAGGCGTTGGCGACAATGCGCAGCTCGCCGCCGCTGTTCAGATGGCGAACCGCGCCGCGGATCAGCGCCTGGGCGGCTTCGAGGCTGGTCTGCAGCCCGTCATGGAATGGCGGGTTGGAGATGATCATGTCGAAGCGACCATTGACCTCGGAGAAGACGTTGCTGGCAAACACATCGCCAGCCAGGCCGTTGGCGGCAAGCGTCGCGCGGCTGGCTTCGACCGCAGGGGCGCTGACGTCGCACAGGGTCAGGCGCACTTTCGGCGAATGGCTGGCCAGCGCGGCGGCCAGCACGCCTGCGCCGCAGCCGACGTCCAGCACTTTCCCTTTGGTATGCGGCTCGAGGGTGGAGAGCAGCAGCTGGCTGCCGACGTCCAGCCCGTCGCGGCTAAAGACGCCTGGCAGGGTTTTAATCGTCAGATTATCCAGTGTGTATTCGCCCCAGAAGGCATCGGCGTCGAAGGCGGGCTGCTTTTCCAGTCGGCCATGATAGAGGCCACAGCGGCGGGCGCTATCCACTTTGTTTAATGGCGCGTATTCAGCCAGCATCTGCTCCGCGCTGCGGACGCCGCTGCGGTTTTCACCGACGACGAAAATGTCGCTTCCCACCGGCAGCAGAGAGAGCAGGTTCATCAGCTGGAACTGTGCCTCTGGTTTATTCTTTGGCCAGTAGTAGATCAGGGTGTCGCATTCGGCGACGTCAGCGGCCTCAGCCACTAAGCTAAAACGGACGGTGTCTCCCATCTGGCGGTTGAGGACCTGCCAGTGGTGGAACTGTTGGGTGTGGGCGCGGCTGGCCGCGGTATCCAGACGCGCAGGCAGGTCATCCTGCAGGTCACCGGCAAACAGAACGCGGGCGGACTCGAAATCATCACTGTGGCGCAGCAAGACTTCACTTGCCGGGGTAAAAGCGGACATGAAACACTCCTTCATTAAGACTGGCGCCGATTATAGTAGTTTGTTGGCGCAGATACGACGGATTTGCTATATTGCGCGCTTGTTTAACAGGAGTGTTTCGCTATGACATCCCGACGAGACTGGCAACTACAGCAGCTGGGCATTACCCAGTGGTCGCTGCGCCGACCGGGGGCGTTGCAGGGCGAAATCGCTATCTCGCTTCCTGAACATATTCGTCTGGTGATGGTGGCGGAAACCCCGCCGTCGCTGACAGAGCCGCTGATTGGCGACGTATTGCGCGCGCTGGCCGTGACGCCAGATCAGGTCCTGCAGCTGACCCCGGAGCGGGTGGCGATGCTGCCGCAGGACAGCCGCTGCAACAGCTGGCGGTTGGGCACAGAGGCGTCGCTGCCGCTGGCGGGCGCCCAGGTGTCCACCCCCGCTTTTGATGAACTCCAGACCAGCGCGCCGGCTCGCAGGGCGCTCTGGCAACAAATCTGCGCACATGAACACGATTTCTACCCTCAGCACGGCTGATTTAACCCGAGCCTGGCAAATCGAAACCCGCGCCCACGCTTTCCCGTGGAGCGAACAGACCCTGGCCAGTAACCAGGGGGAACGCTATCGCAACTATCAGCTGTCGGTGGATGGCGAAATGGCGGCGTTCGCCATTACGCAAGTGGTGCTGGATGAGGCGACGTTGTTCAATATCGCGGTCGATCCCGCTTACCAGCGCCGTGGCCTGGGGCGAGCGCTGCTGGAACACGTCATTGACGAAGTCGAAAGGCTCGGCGTCGTCACGCTATGGCTGGAGGTGCGCGCCTCCAACGTTGCCGCTATCGCGCTGTATGAAAGCTTAGGCTTCAATGAGGCGACGATTCGCCGCAACTACTACCCGACGGCCGACGGGCGCGAAGACGCCATTATTATGGCTCTGCCAATCAGTATGTAAGACAAGGTGATACGATGAAATGGGACTGGATTTTCTTTGATGCCGATGAAACGCTGTTTACGTTTGATTCTTTCAGCGGCTTGCAGCGGATGTTTCTCGACTACAGCGTGACCTTTACCGCCGAAGATTTTCAGGACTATCAGGCCGTGAATAAGCCGCTATGGGTGGATTACCAGAACGGCGCCATCACCTCGCTGCAGTTGCAGCACCAGCGCTTTGACAGCTGGGCGGAACGTTTGAATGTGCCGCCGGGGGAACTCAACGACGCGTTTATGAATGCGATGGCGGAAATCTGTGCGCCGCTGCCGGGCGCGGTCTCTCTGCTCAACGCGCTGCAGGGCAAGGTCAAGATGGGCATCATCACCAACGGCTTTACCTCGCTGCAGCAGACTCGTCTTGAGCGGACCGGTTTACGCGATCACTTTGATTTGCTGATTATTTCTGAAGAAGTGGGCGTCGCCAAACCGGACGCGCGCATTTTCGATTACGCGCTGGCGCAGGCGGGTAACCCACCGCGCTCGCGGGTGCTAATGGTCGGCGATACCGCCGAGTCGGATATTCGTGGCGGCGTGAATGCCGGACTGGCGACCTGCTGGCTCAATGCGCATCAGCGCGAGCTGCCGGCGGACCTCGAGCCGGACTGGACGGTGACCTCGTTAAGCGAACTGGAGCAGCTCCTGTGTAAACACTGATTGCCTCCCCCCCGTTGATGGGTAAAATAGCCGCAATTTTTCGTATTCCACATGCGTGGCCCATGGCCGCGTTTACTTAGAAGATTAATTATGACGTTGTCTCCTTATCTGCAAGAGGTGGCCAAACGCCGCACTTTTGCCATTATTTCTCACCCGGATGCCGGTAAGACCACCATCACCGAAAAGGTGCTGCTGTTCGGACAGGCGATTCAGACCGCCGGTACCGTAAAAGGTCGTGGCTCCAGCCAGCACGCGAAATCCGACTGGATGGAAATGGAAAAGCAGCGTGGTATCTCGATCACCACCTCGGTGATGCAGTTCCCCTATCATGACTGTCTGGTGAACCTGCTGGATACCCCGGGGCACGAAGACTTCTCGGAAGATACCTACCGTACCCTGACGGCGGTGGACTGCTGCCTGATGGTGATTGACGCGGCAAAAGGCGTCGAAGATCGGACCCGTAAGCTGATGGAAGTCACCCGTCTGCGCGATACGCCGATCCTCACCTTTATGAACAAACTCGACCGTGATATCCGCGATCCGATGGAGCTGCTGGATGAAGTGGAGAACGAGCTGAAAATCGGCTGCGCGCCGATTACCTGGCCTATCGGCTGCGGTAAGCTGTTCAAGGGCGTCTATCATCTCTACAAAGATGAAACCTACCTGTATCAGACCGGTAAAGGCCATACCATCCAGGAAGTGCGCATCGTGAAGGGGCTCAATAACCCGGATCTCGACGCGGCGGTGGGGGAAGATCTGGCGCAGCAGCTGCGCGACGAGCTGGAGCTGGTGCAGGGCGCGTCGAACGAGTTCGATAAAGATCTGTTCCTGGCCGGGGAAATCACCCCGGTGTTCTTCGGAACCGCGTTAGGTAACTTCGGCGTTGACCATATGCTGGATGGCCTGGTGGAGTGGGCGCCGGCGCCGATGCCGCGTAACACCGACACCCGTGAAGTCACCGCGACGGAAGAGAAGTTCACCGGCTTCGTGTTTAAAATTCAGGCCAATATGGACCCGAAACACCGCGACCGCGTGGCTTTCATGCGCGTGGTGTCAGGTAAATATGAGAAAGGCATGAAGCTGCGTCAGGTGCGCATCGGTAAAGACGTGGTGATCTCCGACGCGCTGACCTTTATGGCCGGCGACCGTTCGCACGTTGAAGAAGCCTATCCTGGGGATATCATCGGCCTTCATAACCACGGCACCATTCAGATTGGCGATACCTTCACCCAGGGCGAGATGATGAAGTTCACCGGTATTCCGAACTTCGCCCCGGAACTGTTCCGTCGTATTCGCCTGAAGGATCCGCTGAAGCAGAAACAGCTGCTGAAAGGGCTGGTTCAGCTCTCTGAAGAGGGCGCGGTGCAGGTCTTCCGTCCGATCGCCAATAACGATCTGATCGTCGGCGCCGTGGGTGTGCTGCAGTTTGACGTCGTCGTGGCGCGCCTGAAAAGCGAATACAACGTGGAAGCGATTTACGAATCGGTCAACGTGGCCACCGCGCGCTGGGTTGAATCCACTGACGTGAAGAAATTCGAAGAGTTCAAACGTAAAAACGAAGTTCAGCTGGCGCTGGATGGCGGCGATAACCTGACCTACATCGCCCCGACGATGGTCAACCTGAACCTGACGCAGGAGCGTTATCCTGACGTGGTGTTCCGCAAAACGCGCGAGCACTAATCCCTGACGAAGCGCGGCGCAGGCCGCGCTTTTTTCTTCTTCCGCCCGCGCTTCCCTCCTTCTGGAAAGTTCTTAAAACGCCGCTAATTCGTCTGTTTTTTATCCATATCCTCCGCAACCCCTTCGCCTGTCTACTATATTTAATTCGTGTTTTTAAAAATGCTGGCGTAATTCACTGCGATAAGACGCCAGCGCTGGTGAAAAAACGAGGACATCACGATGACCAGACTAAAGAATGCCAATATGTTGCTGGCGCTCTTCTTAGGCTTAGCCGCGTTGAACGCCTCGGCAGAGACGGAAAAAACAACGGTAGACAGTGCGAAGTCAGCTGCCAGCAATGCGGGAGAGGCGGTAGACAATTCGATTAATAAAGTCGGCGATTTTATGGACGACAGCACTATTACCGCACGGGTAAAGGCGGCGCTGATCGACCATAAAGATATTAACTCCGGCGATATTTCGGTGAAAACGGAAAACAAAGTGGTCACCCTCAGCGGCGACGTCACCAGTGCTGAACAGAAAAGTCAGGCGCTGAGCGTGGCAAAAGCGGTCGAAGGCGTCTCTCAGGTCAACGACAAGCTGACGGTGAAGCACAAATCGTCGAGTGAGACGGCGACGCTGAAAGGCTATGCCGGGGACACCGCTATTACCAGCGAAGTGAAGGCTAAGCTGCTGGCGGATGACATTGTCCCTTCGCGCAATGTGAAAGTCGAAACTAACGCCGGCGCAGTGCATCTGACCGGTACGGTGGCTTCCGCGGCGCAGGCTGAGCGCGCCGCAGAGATTGCGAAAGCGGTTTCCGGTGTGAAAAGCGTCCGCAACGATCTTAGCGTGAAGTAAATCGAGTTATTAACAAAAGTGTTGTCTGGCCAAGGTTGCCGAACGAATAGCAGCACCCACTGAGCGATGAGCTTTCCAGAAAGGGTGCGCAAACCGCTGTTCACCGTCCATTATGGTAAGGAGAAAAGTATGTTTCGATGGGGAATTATTTTTCTGGTCATTGCATTAATTGCTGCGGCCCTGGGCTTTGGTGGTCTGGCGGGTACTGCCGCTGGCGCCGCGAAAATCGTCTTTGTCGTCGGGATTATCCTGTTCCTGGTGAGCCTGTTTACAGGACGCAGACGTCCGTAGAGGGACAACAATCCGGGCGATGCTGAAGCCTGAGCGTTTTTACTGACACGTCATCTTACACAAAGCCAGTCCTGCGGACTGGCTTTCGCGGTTTAAGCGATGGGCAAATTGCGTTACCTTGTCAGGAGAAGACTAATCGAACAGGAAAGCAGGGTGGGGCAACGCATTCCCGTTACGCTGGGCAATATCGCCCCGCTGGCGGTTAAACCCTTCCGACCAGGCAAGCTGGCGCTGGTGTGTGAAGGTGGGGGACAGCGAGGGATTTTCACCGCCGGGGTTCTGGACGAATTCATGCGCGCCGGATTTAACCCCTTTGACCTGATGCTGGGGACCTCCGCGGGGGCGCAAAACCTCTCCGCTTACATGTGTAATCAGCAAGGCTATGCCCGCAAAGTCATCACACGCTACACCACCTCACGCCAGTTTTTCGATCCGATGCGCTTTGTGCGCGGCGGCAACCTTATCGATCTCGACTGGCTGGTGGAGGCCACCTCGCAGCAGATGCCGCTGGCCATGAACTATGCCGAAACGCAGTTCGCGCTGGGCAAAGAGCTGTGGATGTGCGCCTGTCGCGGCGACGATTACTCCGCCAGCTATTTTTCACCGACGCCGCAAACCTGGCTGGATCTGATCCGCGCCTCCAGCGCCATCCCCGGGTTTTACCGCAGCGGCGTGTTACTTGACGGCGTTAGCTACCTTGACGGCGGCGTCAGCGATGCGATCCCGGTACAGGAGGCGGCCCGCCGCGGCGCTCAGACCATCGTGGTGATCCGCACTGTCCCTTCGCAGATGTTTTACACCCCGGAGTGGTTTAAGCGGATGGAGCGCTGGCTGGGGGAGAGCAGCCTGCAGCCGCTGGTCAATCTGGTGCATCATCACGAAACCACCTATCGCGCCATCCAGCAGTTCATCGAAAAACCGCCCGGCAAACTGCGGATCTTCGAAATCTATCCCCAGCGGCCGCTGCGCAGCATGGCGCTTGGCAGCCGACTGCCGGCGCTGCTGGAGGACTACAAAACCGGACGCCAGTGCGGCCGTTATTTCCTGGCCACCGTGGGTAAACTGCTGGCCGACCGGCCGCCGCTGTTGCGCCACGCACCGCGTATCGCCCGGCCTGCGCCGGTGGTGGTGCCGCCGGTGCCGGTGGCCAATGAAGCGCCGCAGGCGACCATCATCGCTGCGCCGCAGGCCAATGACGCAAGCTTTAATCATGAGGATCTGGCGTGACGCACCGTTTTATCGATACCCACTGCCATTTCGATTTTCCCCCCTTCGCGGAAGATGAGGTCGCCAGCCTGGCGCGTGCGGCGCAGGCCGGCGTCGGGCGAATTATCGTTCCGGCCATCTCCGCTGAGCGTTTTAGCCGCGTGCTGGCGCTGGCGGCGCAGCACGAGGCGCTGTATGCCGCGCTGGGCCTGCATCCGATTGTCATCGAGCAGCACACCGATGAGGGGCTGGCGCAACTGGAGGCGTCGCTGGCGCAGCGCCCGCCAAAACTGGTGGCGGTGGGGGAGATTGGTCTCGATCTCTATCGCGACGAGCCGCAGTTCGATCGTCAGCAGGCGCTGCTGGAAGCGCAGCTGTGTCTGGCGAAGCGTTACGATCTGCCGGTGATCCTCCACTCCCGACGCACCCACGATAAGCTGGCGATGCTGCTGAAAAAACATGCCCTGCCGCGTACCGGGGTGGTACATGGCTTCGCCGGCAGCCTGCAGCAGGCCGAGCGTTTCGTGCAGCTTGGCTATAAGATCGGCGTTGGCGGCACCATTACCTATCCCCGCGCCAGCAAAACCCGCGAGGTGATGGCGCGTCTGCCGCTTTCAGCCCTGCTGCTGGAGACCGATGCCCCGGATATGCCGCTCAATGGCTTCCAGGGCCAGCCCAATCGCCCGGAGCAAGCTGCGCGGGTATTTGACGCCCTGTGCGAACTCCGGTCGGAGCCGCCGGCAGCCATAGCCGAAGGGATAATGCGCAACACGCTTGCCTTGTTTTCCCTGCCCTCAGCCACTGTATGGTGATCGAATTCTCATAATTGTTCATCCATATCATTGATTTGCGTAAAATGTGTGATGCCTGGCAGGCAGGATAGTTTCATGCCGATATAATCACGCCGTTAGTGCTGGACTATCAAAACACAGGGAATCTGTATGCAAATCCTCATGGGACTTATCGGCATGGTGGCGCTTTTGGCCATTGCTGTGCTGCTCTCCAATAATCGAAAAGCCATTAACCTGCGTACTGTGCTCGGCGCCTGGATAATCCAGGTGGGTATCGGCGCGTTGATATTGTATGTACCGGCCGGGCGCTCGGCGCTGTTAGCGATGTCGAACGGCGTCGCCCGCGTAATTGCCTATGGCAATGAAGGGATCGGTTTCATCTTCGGCGGGCTGGTCTCCGATAAAATGTTCGAGGTGTTTGGCGGCGGCGGCTTTGTCTTTGCCCTGCGCGTGCTGCCGGTGATCGTCTTCTTCTCGTCGCTGATTGCCGTGCTTTACTACCTGGGCATTATGCAGCTGGTCATTCGCATTCTCGGCGGCGCGCTGCGGGCGGTACTGAAGACCTCGCGTACCGAATCGCTGTCGGCCACGGCGAACATCTTCGTTGGTCAGACCGAAGCGCCGCTGGTGGTGCGTCCTTATATCGCCACTATGACCCGCTCGGAGCTGTTTGCGGTCATGTGCGGCGGCCTGGCCTCGGTGGCAGGTTCCGTGCTGGCGGGCTATGCGCAGATGGGCGTTCCGCTGGAGTACCTGATTGCCGCGTCGTTTATGGCGGCGCCGGGTGGATTGCTGTTTGCCAAAATTATCGTACCGGAAACGGAAACGCCGGACGATAACCCGGCTCATGACCGCCAGAGCGCTGACGCGGATAAACCGGCCAACGTGCTGGACGCCGCCGCCTCCGGCGCCGCGTCTGGTATGCAGCTGGCGCTCAACGTCGGCGCGATGCTGCTGGCGTTTATCGCGCTGATCGCCCTGCTGAACGGCATTCTGTCCGGCGTCGGCGGCTGGTTTAACCATCCGGAGCTGTCGCTGCAGATGATCCTCGGCTGGGTCTTCTCACCGCTGGCGTGGGTGATCGGCGTGCCGTGGCACGAAGCGACGGTAGCGGGGTCGTTTATCGGCCAGAAGCTGATCATTAACGAGTTCGTGGCCTATATGAACTTTGGCGAGTATCTGAAGGCGGACGCCGAGGTGGCGGCGGCCGGGCTGCAGGTTATTTCAGATCACACTAAAGCCATTATCTCTTTCGCGCTGTGCGGATTCGCTAACCTGTCATCGATCGCCATCCTGATCGGCGGCCTCGGGGGGATGGCGCCCAACCGGCGTCAGGATATCGCCCAGCTTGGGCTGCGTGCGGTGGCGGCGGGGACGCTGTCTAACCTGATGAGCGCCACCATCGCCGGGGTTTTCCTCGCCCTCTAAGCCAGTTCCCTCAACCAGCGGCCGCCGCGTCGCTGGTTTTATTGAGTTTGTGAAAATTCCATCATTTCTGACTTTCAGAAAAATAGCTTATATTTCAAAATATAATAATTGTATCACCGGCTGGGTGGGCAAAATGTGCGCCACGGTGTCGAGAGTCTCTGTCATTGTGTGTTAGAATTATCACATCCTCATTGGGTGCGGAGTTTCGATTATGCTTAAGAGGGGCGTGAGGATAATTGCCGCGGTATGCGCTGATATTTTGTGATTAAAGTCACATTACAGTAATGCAAATTAGTAAGTAGTTTTCATTAACTGTGATGAATGTCGAAGTGTAGCGGCGAGTGAATGTTACAATAGTAACAGACTCGCAAGGTGAACAAACTATTGAACCGGCACTGCGCCGGCGGAGTATGAAATGACTGATTTAAAAGCAAGCAGCCTGCGCGCGTTAAAACTGATGGACCTGACCACCCTGAACGACGACGACACCAATGAGAAGGTGATTGCCCTGTGTCATCAGGCGAAAACCCCGGTGGGTAACACCGCGGCGGTCTGCATCTATCCGCGCTTCATCCCGATTGCCCGTAAAACGCTGAACGAGCAGGGAACGCCGGATATCCGCATCGCTACGGTCACCAACTTCCCGCACGGTAATGACGATATCGACATTGCGCTGGCGGAAACCCGCGCGGCGATCGCTTACGGCGCCGATGAAGTGGACGTGGTGTTCCCGTACCGCGCGCTGATTGCCGGTAACGAGCAGGTCGGCTTCGAGCTGGTGAAAGCCTGTAAAGAGGCCTGCGCGGCGGCCAACGTGCTGCTGAAAGTGATCATCGAAACCGGTGAGCTGAAAGAAGAAGCGCTGATCCGTAAAGCGTCTGAAATCTCTATCAAAGCCGGGGCCGATTTCATCAAAACCTCGACCGGTAAAGTGCCGGTGAATGCCACGCCGGAAAGCGCGCGCATCATGATGGAAGTCATCCGCGATATGGGCGTTGAGAAAACCGTTGGCTTCAAACCGGCGGGCGGCGTGCGCAGCGCGGAAGATGCGCAGCAGTTCCTGGCGATCGCCGATGAGCTGTTTGGCGCCGACTGGGCCGATGCCCGTCACTACCGCTTTGGTGCCTCCAGCCTGCTGGCCAGCCTGTTGAAAGCTCTGGGTCACGGCGACGGCAAGAGCGCCAGCAGCTACTGATTGTCAGACATTGCCGGATGACGCTTCGCTTATCCGGCCTACAGGATCGTAGGGCGGGTAAGCTTAGCGCCACCCGCCACCATTCACCCGATTCCTCATGGGGGTTACCGTGTTTCTCGCACAAGAAATTATTCGTAAAAAACGTGATGGTCAGGCATTAAGCGATGAAGAGATCCGCTTTTTCATCAACGGCATCCGCGACAATACTATCTCAGAAGGGCAGATCGCCGCGCTGGCGATGACCATCTTCTTCCACGATATGTCTATGCCGGAGCGCGTTTCGCTGACCATGGCGATGCGGGATTCCGGTACCGTTCTGGACTGGAAAAGCCTCAACCTTAACGGCCCGATCGTCGATAAACACTCCACCGGCGGCGTCGGGGATGTCACTTCGCTGATGCTGGGACCGATGGTGGCCGCCTGCGGCGGGTATGTGCCGATGATTTCCGGCCGCGGACTCGGCCATACCGGCGGTACCCTGGATAAACTGGAAGCGATCCCGGGCTTCGATATCTTCCCGGACGACAACCGCTTCCGCGAGATTATTAAAGATGTCGGCGTGGCGATTATCGGGCAGACCAGCTCCCTCGCTCCGGCGGACAAACGTTTCTATGCCACCCGCGATATTACCGCGACGGTGGACTCCATCCCGCTGATCACCGCCTCGATCCTTGCCAAGAAGCTGGCGGAAGGGCTGGATGCGCTGGTGATGGACGTCAAAGTCGGCAGCGGCGCGTTTATGCCGACTTATGAACTTTCCGCCGCGCTGGCGGAAGCGATCGTCGGGGTCGCCAACGGCGCCGGCGTGCGCACCACCGCGCTGCTGACCGATATGAACCAGGTGCTGGCCTCCAGCGCCGGGAACGCCGTTGAAGTTCGCGAAGCGGTCCAGTTCCTGACCGGCGAATACCGCAACCCGCGTCTGTTCGACGTGACGATGGCGCTGTGTGTAGAGATGCTGATTTCCGGCAAGCTGGCGGCGGACGATGCCGACGCGCGCGCGAAGCTGCAGGCGGTACTGGATAACGGTAAAGCGGCGGAAGTCTTTGGCCGTATGGTCGCGGCGCAGAAAGGACCGAGCGACTTTGTCGAGAATTATGATCATTATCTGCCGACGGCGATGCTGAGCAAAGCAGTCTATGCTGATACCGAAGGTTTTGTCAGCGCGATGGATACACGCGCGCTGGGTATGGCAGTGGTTTCTATGGGCGGCGGCCGCCGTCAGGCATCAGACACCATTGACTATAGCGTTGGCTTTACCGAGATGGCGCGTCTGGGTGACCGCGTGGACGGACAGCGTCCGCTGGCGGTGATCCATGCCAAAGACGAGAACAGCTGGCAGGAGGCCGCGAAAGCGGTCAAAGCGGCCATTAAACTGGACGATAAAGCTCCGGAAATTACACCGACAGTCTATCGCCGTATCACCGAATAGCGATATACTGATCTGATCGCTTTTTTGCAGCGCAAGATGTATGGAGAACAAGATGAAACGTGCATTTATCATGGTGCTGGACTCCTTTGGGATTGGCGCAACGGAAGACGCAGACCGCTTTGGCGACGTCGGCGCCGATACCCTGGGCCACATTGCGGAAGCCTGCGCCAAAGGCGAGGCTGACCACGGCCGCAAAGGCCCGCTGAATTTACCGAACCTGACCCGTCTGGGGCTGGTGAAAGCGCATGAAGGCTCTACCGGTAAAATTGCCGCCGGAATGGATGGCAATGCCGAAGTGATTGGCGCCTGGGCCTGGGCGCATGAACTCTCTTCTGGTAAAGATACGCCGTCCGGCCACTGGGAAATCGCCGGCGTGCCGGTGCTGTTTGACTGGGGCTACTTCAGCGATCATGAAAACAGCTTCCCGCAGGAGCTGCTGGATAAGCTGGTGAAACGCGCCAACCTGCCGGGCTACCTCGGCAACTGCCACTCTTCCGGGACGGTGATCCTCGATCAGCTCGGCGAAGAGCATATGAAAACCGGGAAACCGATTTTCTATACCTCCGCTGACTCCGTGTTCCAGATCGCCTGTCACGAAGAGACCTTTGGCCTCGACAAGCTGTATGAGCTGTGCGAAATCGCCCGTGAAGAGCTGACCGAAGGCGGCTACAACATTGGCCGCGTCATCGCTCGTCCGTTTATCGGCGATAAAGCCGGTAACTTCCAGCGTACCGGCAACCGTCACGATCTGGCGGTCGAACCGCCGGCGCCGACCGTGCTGCAGAAGCTGGTTGACGAGAAGAACGGCCACGTGGTGTCTGTCGGTAAGATAGCGGACATCTACGCAAACTGCGGCATCACCAAAAAAGTGAAAGCCACCGGGCTGGACGCGCTGTTCGACGCGACCATCAAAGAGATGAAGGAAGCCGGCGACGAGACTATCGTCTTCACCAACTTCGTCGACTTTGACTCCTCCTGGGGCCACCGTCGCGATGTCGCCGGCTACGCGGCGGGTCTGGAACTGTTCGACCGCCGTCTGCCGGAGCTGATGGAGCTGGTAGGGGAAGACGACATCCTGATCCTCACCGCCGACCACGGCTGCGACCCGACCTGGACCGGTACCGACCACACCCGCGAGCATATTCCGGTGCTGGTGTACGGCCCGAAAGTGAAACCAGGATCGTTAGGCCACCGCGAAACTTTCGCGGACATCGGCCAGACGCTGGCGACATACTTTGGTACCTCGCCAATGGCCTACGGTAAAAATATGCTGTGATGCAATTGCCCGGAGGCGCTCAACGATCCGGGCCTACGGTTTTGTCGGCCGGGTCAGGCGTAGCCGCCGCCCGGCAAAAACAACAATGTAAAAGGAACTGAAGATGGCAACTCCTCACATTAACGCAGAAATGGGCGATTTCGCTGACGTAGTCTTGATGCCGGGCGACCCGCTGCGCGCCAAGCACATTGCAGAAACCTTTCTCGAAGACGTGCGTGAAGTGAACAACGTGCGCGGCATGCTGGGCTTCACCGGCACTTATAAAGGCCGCAAAATCTCCGTCATGGGCCACGGGATGGGTATTCCGTCCTGCTCTATCTACACCAAAGAGCTGATCACCGATTTCGGCGTCAAGAAAATCATCCGCGTCGGCTCCTGCGGCGCGGTGCGCGAAGACGTCAAACTGCGCGACGTGGTGATCGGTATGGGCGCCTGCACCGACTCCAAAGTGAACCGTCTGCGTTTTAAAGACCACGACTTCGCGGCGATTGCCGATTTCGGCATGGTGCGTAACGCGGTAGACGCGGCGAAAGCGCTGGGCGTTGACGCGCGCGTCGGCAACATCTTCTCTGCAGACCTGTTCTATACCCCGGACCCGTCCATGTTCGACGTGATGGAAAAATACGGCATCCTGGGCGTGGAAATGGAAGCTGCGGGTATCTACGGCGTGGCGGCGGAATTCGGGGCGAAAGCGCTGACCATCTGCACCGTGTCTGACCATATTCGTACCCACGAGCAGACCACTGCCGCGGAGCGTCAGACCACGTTCAACGACATGATTAAAATCGCGCTGGAATCCGTGCTGCTGGGCGATAAAGAGTAAACGCTGTTGTGCCGGGCGGCGGCTTCGCCTGACCCGGCCTGCGGTTTTCCAGGCCCGCTAAGCGCTACGCCAGCGGGCTTTTTTTAGCGTACCGCGCCGGCAATCCACACCGACAGCGCTTTGAGTTCCGCTTCCTGCTCCGGGAAGTCCTCCATCAGCGCCTCACACTGCTGCTGCAAAACCTCAGCCCGATACTGACAGCCGATTAAGCGTTCCGCCAGCGCCTCCAGCGGCGCCGGATTCAGGCTATCGGTAAAGGCCTGCGCGCGGGTGATATGGCCCTTCTCAACGTCAAAATGCAGCTCGACGCCGCCCCAGGGGAAGCGCTCGTCCAGCAGGTGGGAAAAGGCAGGCGCCTGGCCGAAGTTCCACTCCCAGCTGCTCTGGCGAGCGAAAGTGTCGGCAAAGTTCGGCAGGTCCGGCGTGTTGTCCGGGGAGATCACCTCGGCGTCTACCCGTTCGCCGTAATGGCTGAAGAACGCCTCCTGGATCGCCTCGCAAACTTGCTGATGGGTAATGCCCGGCAGCAGCTCAACCAGGTTCGCCACCCGCCCGCGCACCGAGGTAATGCCTTTAGCCTGCAGCTTTTTCTGGTCCGGGTTGAGGTAGTTGGCGAGACGGCTTAGATCGGCGTTGAGCAGCAGGGTGCCGTGGTGAAAACCGCGGTCCATGGTTTCACGATAGGCGGAGCCGGAGACTTTGCGGTCGCCGCTGTCGGTTTTGACCACCAGATCGTTGCGCCCGGAGGCGTCGGCGGTTACGCCAAGTGAATTGAGCGCCGCCAGCACAATAGCGGTGGAGACAGTTTTGTCGTACTCCGGTTTGCCTGCCATAAAGGTAAAGCAGGTATTGCCGAGGTCGTGGAATACCGCGCCGCCGCCGCTGCTGCGACGGGCCAGCCGCACATGATCTTCCTCCATGCGGCGGGTATTACACTCCTTCCACGGGTTCTGCGCGCGGCCGATGACCACGGTATCGGCATTGCGCCACAGGAACAGCACCCGCTGGGTGGCGGGCATCTGGCGGAAAATGCACTCCTCGACCGCCAGGTTGAACCACGGGTCGTAAGAGTCAGAAAGCAGGAGGCGCAGTGTGGACATTATAGATTTCCTTTCTTTTCATCGTCTTCATCCTCAACCGGCTTGTTGGCGGTGAGCAGGAAGGGCGATTGCTGCCAGCGGGTGCGTTTGCCCTGCAGCAGCGTGCGGGTCAGTACCACGCCGATGGCCAGGGACAGCAACAGCATCAGGCGTAAGATATTGGTGGTATTATCCACCTGCTTCGCCTCGGTCGCCAGCGTATGGGTATCGAGGGTCAGACGCAGGTAGCCCAACGGACCGTTTTTTCCCGGCACCGGCTCGACAATCTGCTGGTTGAAGTAGCCGCCGGCTTTCTTACCATCCAGCGCCAGCCGGTCGCGAACCTCGACGCTTTCGCCAGAGCGCGCCACCAGGTCGCCCTGGTCGTCATATACCCCGGCGTCCAGTACGCGGCTGTTGTGGGTGAGCTGCGTCAACAGCTGATTGATGCGCTTTTCGTCCGGCGTCTCGCTGCGCATCAGCGGCGCAAGATTCAGCACCACCTGCTGCGCCAGCGTGCGGGCCAGCTCTTCCAGCTGCGGATTGCGTTGTTTCTGACTGTTCTGACTGAACCACGAGGCGCCCTGCATCAGCGCGACGAGCAGGGCGAGACAGATAAGGACAATGACCGCACGATGCAGCCGGAATTTCAGTTTTGCGCGAACCATATTCCACCTTTGAAAATTTGCAGCTTAATGTTGCCAGAAGCGCTGGTTACAAGGTAGCCTCATGCGTTATTTTCCTCGCCTGAATGAAGAGATGTGGAGCCGTAATGCCTAACAGTTTGACCTGGTGCGACCTGCCTGAAGACGTTTCCCTGTGGCCTGGGTTGCCGCTTTCCCTGAGCGGTGACGAGGTCATGCCGCTGGATTATCACGCCGGGCGCAGCGGCTGGCTGCTGTACGGGCGTGGGCTGGATAAACGCCGTCTGACGGACTGGCAGCGTGAGCTGGGCGCCGCGTTAGTGATCGTCGCCTCCTGGGTGGTCGAGGATTACCAGGTGATCCGCCTGGCCGGTTCGCTGACCCCCCGTGCGACGCGACTGGCACATGAGGCGGGGCTGGACGTCGCGCCATTGGGTAAAATCCCTCATCTGCGCACCCCGGGACTGCTGGTGATGGATATGGACTCCACGGCGATCCAGATCGAATGCATCGATGAGATCGCGAAACTGGCCGGCACCGGCGAGCTGGTGTCGGAAGTGACCGAGCGGGCGATGCGCGGGGAGCTGGACTTCACCGCCAGCCTGCGCCAGCGCGTGGCGACGCTGAAAGACGCTGATGCCAGCATTCTGCTGCAGGTTCGCGACGCGCTGCCGCTGATGCCGGGCCTGGCGCAGCTGGTGCTCAAGCTGGAAACGCTGGGCTGGAAGGTGGCGATCGCCTCCGGCGGCTTCACCTTCTTCGCCGAGTACCTGCGCGACAAGCTACATCTCGACGCGGTGTTCGCCAATGAACTGGAGATCCGCGACGGCAAGCTCACCGGCAACGTGCTCGGCGATATCGTCGATGCGAAATATAAAGCCAATACGTTGCGCAAGCTGGCGGAAAAGTATGAGATCCCAACGGCGCAAACTGTGGCTATCGGTGATGGCGCCAACGACCTGCCGATGATTAAGGCGGCAGGCCTCGGCATCGCCTATCACGCGAAGCCTAAAGTGAATGAACAGGCGGAAGTGACTATCCGCCACGCTGACCTGATGGGGGTATTCTGTATTCTCTCGGGCAGCATGAACCAAAAGTAAGAGGTAAACGTGGCGAAAGCTCCAAAACGCGCATTTGTCTGTAATGAATGTGGTGCGGATTATCCGCGCTGGCAGGGGCAGTGCAGCGCCTGCCATGCCTGGAACACCATCACCGAGATGCGCATCGCCGCGTCGCCGCAGGTGGCGAGAAACGAGCGTCTTTCAGGCTATGCCGGTAACGCCGGCGTGTCGAAGGTGCAGAAGCTGTCAGATATCAGCCTGGAGGCGCTGCCGCGTTTCTCCACCGGCTTTAAAGAGTTTGACCGCGTGCTGGGCGGTGGCGTAGTGCCGGGCAGCGCGATCCTGATTGGCGGCAACCCCGGCGCCGGGAAATCGACGCTGCTGCTGCAAACCCTCTGCAAACTTGCGGAGGGGATGAAAACCCTGTACGTCACCGGGGAGGAGTCCCTTCAGCAGGTGGCGATGCGCGCCCATCGCCTTGGGCTGCCGACGGCGAACCTGAACATGCTGTCGGAAACCAGCATTGAGCAGATTTGTCAGATTGCCGAGGAAGAAAAACCGCAGCTGATGGTGATCGACTCTATCCAGGTGATGCATATGGCCGACGTTCAGTCGTCGCCGGGCAGCGTCGCCCAGGTACGTGAAACGGCGGCCTATCTGACGCGCTTTGCCAAAACACGCGGCGTGGCGATCGTCATGGTCGGCCACGTCACCAAAGACGGTTCGCTGGCCGGCCCGAAGGTGCTGGAGCACTGTATTGACTGCTCGGTGCTGCTGGACGGCGATGCCGACTCCCGCTTCCGCACTCTGCGCAGCCACAAAAACCGCTTTGGCGCGGTGAACGAGCTGGGCGTCTTCGCCATGACCGAGCAGGGGCTGCGCGAAGTGAGCAACCCATCCGCTATCTTCCTCAGCCGGGGCGATGAAATCACCTCCGGCAGCTCGGTGATGGTGGTCTGGGAAGGGACCCGCCCGCTGCTGGTGGAGATCCAGGCGCTGGTGGATCACTCGATGATGTCCAACCCGCGCCGCGTGGCGGTGGGGCTGGAACAGAACCGTCTGGCGATCCTGCTGGCGGTGCTGCATCGCCACGGCGGCCTGCAGATGGCCGATCAGGACGTTTTCGTCAACGTGGTCGGTGGGGTGAAGGTCACGGAAACCAGCGCCGATCTGGCGCTGCTGCTGGCGATGGTCTCCAGCTTGCGCGATCGCCCGCTGCCGCAGGACCTGGTGGTCTTTGGCGAAGTGGGGTTGGCTGGCGAAATTCGCCCGGTGCCGAGCGGACAGGAGCGTATCTCCGAAGCGGCGAAGCATGGCTTCCGCCGCGCCATCGTCCCGGCGGCCAATGTGCCGAAAAAAGTGCCGGAAGGCATGCAAATCTTTGGTGTGAAAAAGCTTTCAGACGCGCTAAGCGTTTTTGACGACTTATAATAAGTTAAAAGGAGATTAGCGATGTCGTCATTTGACTATTTAAAAAGCGCCATAAAGCAGAAAGGCTGTACCCTGCAGCAGGTGGCGGAAGCCAGCGGGATGACCAAAGGGTATCTCAGCCAACTGTTGAATGCCAAAATCAAAAGCCCGAGCGCGCAGAAGCTAGAAGCGCTGCATCGTTTCCTCGGGCTGGAGTTTCCCCGCCGACAGAAAAGCGTCGGCGTGGTGTTTGGTAAATTTTACCCGCTGCATACCGGGCACATCTATTTGATTCAACGCGCCTGTAGCCAGGTCGATGAGCTGCATATCATCATGGGCTATGACGACACACGCGACCGCGAGCTGTTTGAAGAGAGCGCCATGTCGCAGCAGCCGACGGTGCCTGACCGCCTGCGCTGGCTGCTACAAACTTTTAAATATCAGAAGAATATTCGCATCCACGCCTTCAATGAAGAGGGGATGGAACCCTATCCGCACGGCTGGGATGTGTGGAGTCATGGTATCCGCGCTTTTATGAGCGAAAAAGGGATCGAGCCGAACCGGATCTATACCTCGGAAGAGGCCGATGCGCCGCAGTACCTTGAGCATCTGGGGATCGAGACGGTGCTTATCGATCCTAAGCGGACCTTTATGAATATTAGCGGCGGCCAGATCCGCGAGAACCCGTTCCGTTACTGGGAATATATTCCGACGGAAGTGAAACCGTTCTTTGTGCGGACGGTGGCGATCCTCGGCGGCGAGTCGAGCGGGAAATCAACGCTGGTCAATAAGCTCGCCAATATCTTCAATACCACCAGCGCCTGGGAATATGGCCGGGATTATGTCTTTTCGCATCTCGGCGGCGATGAGATGGCGCTCCAGTATTCGGATTACGATAAAATAGCCCTCGGGCATGCCCAGTATATTGATTTCGCAGTGAAATATGCCAACAAGGTGGCGTTTATCGATACCGACTTCGTCAGCACTCAGGCGTTCTGCCTGAAGTACGAGGGGCGAGAGCACCCGTTCGTGCAGGCGCTGATTGATGAATACCGCTTCGATCTGGTGATCCTGCTGGAGAACAATACCCCGTGGGTGGCCGATGGGTTACGCAGCCTTGGGAGTTCGGTGGATCGTAAAGAGTTTCAGTCGCTGCTGGTGTCGCTGCTGAAAGAGAATGAGATCGAGTTCGTCCATGTTAAGGAGTCGGACTACGATACGCGCTTCCTGCGCTGCGTCGAGCTGGTGAAGCAGCTGATGGGGGAGCAGGGGTAGATCCTCTGCGGGCTGATGCCCTCACCCCGGCCCTCTCCCGGTGGGAGAGGGAGCAAACATTAAAAAAGGCAACTTGCGTTGCCTTTTTGCATTTTATTTTGAGATACGTTTGTATTTGATTCGCTTCGGCTCCAGCGCGTCGGCGCCGAGGGTGCGTTTCTTGTACTCTTCGTACTCGGTAAAGTTACCTTCAAAGAACTCCACCTTACCTTCATCCTGGTAATCCAGAATGTGGGTGGCGATACGGTCAAGGAACCAACGGTCGTGCGAGATAACCATCGCGCAGCCCGGGAACTCCAGCAGGGCGTTTTCCAGCGCGCGCAGGGTTTCGATATCCAGGTCGTTGGTCGGTTCATCGAGCAGCAGTACGTTACCGCCAACCTGCAGCAGCTTCGCCAGGTGCAGACGACCGCGTTCACCGCCGGACAGTTCGCCAACGCGTTTGCCCTGGTCTACGCCTTTGAAGTTAAAGCGGCCCACGTAGGCGCGGCTCGGCATCTCGGTGTTGCCGATCTTCATGATATCCAGGCCACCGGAGACCTCTTCCCACACGGTCTTGCTGTTGTCCATCGCGTCGCGGAACTGATCGACGGAGGCCAGCTTAACGGTTTCGCCCAGGGTGATGGTGCCGGAATCTGGCTGTTCCTGGCCGGACATCATGCGGAACAGCGTTGATTTACCCGCGCCGTTAGGGCCGATGATGCCGACGATAGCGCCCTTCGGTACCGAGAAGCTCAGATCGTCGATCAGCACGCGGTCGCCGTAGGATTTACGCAAGTTGCTGACTTCCAGAACTTTATCGCCCAGACGCGCGCCTGGCGGAATGAACAGTTCGTTGGTCTCGTTACGTTTCTGGTATTCAACGTTGTTGAGCTCTTCAAAGCGCGCCAGACGGGCTTTGCCCTTGGACTGACGGCCTTTCGCACCCTGGCGAACCCACTCGAGCTCTTTCTCGATGGATTTGCGACGCGCGGCTTCCTGAGAGGCTTCCTGCGCCAGACGCTGATCTTTCTGCTCCAGCCAGGAGGAGTAGTTGCCTTCCCACGGAATACCTTCGCCGCGGTCAAGTTCGAGGATCCAACCGGCGACGTTATCGAGGAAGTAACGGTCGTGGGTAATTGCCACCACGGTGCCTTCGAAGTCGTGCAGGAAGCGTTCCAGCCAGGCGACGGACTCGGCGTCCAGGTGGTTGGTCGGTTCGTCGAGCAGCAGCATGTCTGGTTTTTCCAGCAGCAGGCGGCACAGCGCGACGCGGCGGCGTTCACCACCGGAAAGATTGGCGATTTTCGCATCCCAGTCCGGCAGGCGCAGGGCGTCGGCCGCGCGCTCCAGCTGCACGTTCAGATTGTGGCCGTCGTGCGCCTGGATAATTTCTTCGAACTTGCCTTGCTGTGCGGCAAGCTTATCGAAGTCTGCATCCGGCTCGGCGTACTTGGCATAGACTTCGTCCAGACCCTTCAGCGCGTTAACCACTTCGGCGACCGCTTCTTCAACGGACTCGCGCACGGTGTGCTCCGGGTTGAGCTGCGGCTCCTGCGGCAGGTAGCCGATTTTAATGCCAGGCTGCGGACGCGCTTCACCTTCGATCTCGGTGTCGATACCGGCCATGATGCGCAGCAGGGTAGATTTACCGGCGCCGTTCAGACCGAGCACACCGATTTTCGCGCCAGGGAAAAAGCTGAGGGAGATATTTTTCAAAATATGACGTTTCGGCGGAACCACTTTGCCGACACGATGCATGGTATAAACGAATTGAGCCACGTTGGACTTCGCCTCTTTCTATTTTGATAGATAGTTCAAAGCCGAAGTGTAGCCTTTTTCGCGCGCTAATCCCAGCGAGGCGACAGGATTCACAGAAGCGTAAAAAAATGTTCAGGACATGGCGCGTTTAGCGTTGTCTGATTAGCATAAGTAAAGCCGCCTGCCGAACCGGTAGGGGCTTTTAAGCGGCACGATGCTGCGAAAATGCACCTGAAAGAGGAAGAGCTTGTGGAAAAAGCCAAAAAAATGGCGTGGCATCTTTTGGCTGCCAGCGTTGGTCTGTTGGCGTTGAGTCAGCTGGCGCATGCGGATTCACTGGATGAACAGCGCAGCCGCTACGCACAAATTAAGCAGGCGTGGGATAACCGGCAGATGGATGTGGTTGACCAGCTGATGCCCACGTTAAGCACCTATCCCCTGTATCCCTATTTGCAGTACCGGCAGATTACCGACGATCTGATGAACCAGCCGGCGCTGGTGGTGAAAAACTTTATTGACGCCAACCCGACGCTGCCCCCCGCGCGTTCATTACGTTCGCGCTTCGTGAATGAACTGGCCCGGCGCAGCGACTGGCGCGGCTTGCTGGCGTTTAGTCCCGATAAGCCGACCAGCACCGAGGCGCAGTGCAACTACTACTACGCCAAACTGAGCGTGGGGCAGTCGCAGGAGGCCTGGAGCGGAGCGAAAGACCTCTGGCTGACGGGCAAGAACCAGCCCGGCGCCTGTGAACCGCTGTTCAGCGCCTGGCGCGACTCCGGCCAGCAGGATCCGCTGGCTTATCTCGAACGGATCCGCCTGGCGATGAAGGCCGGCAATATCGGGCTGGTGAAATCGCTGGCCCAGCAGATGCCCGCCAACTACCAGAGCATCGCCAGCGCCGTGGTCGCTCTGGCTAACGATCCTAACAGCGTCCTGACCTTTGCCCGCACCACTGGGGCGACGGACTTTACCCGCCAGATGGCCGCCGTCGCCTTCGCCAGCGTCGCCCGTCAGGATGTGGAAAATGCCCGTTTGATGATCCCTTCGCTGGTGCAGGCCCAGCAGCTCAATGAGGATCAGACCCAGGAGCTACGCGATATTGTCGCCTGGCGCCTGATGGGGAACGATGTGACCGAAGAGCAGGCCATCTGGCGCGACGATGCGATTATGCGATCGCAGTCCACGCCGCTGGTGGAGCGGCGGGTGCGGATGGCGCTGGGGACGGGCGATCGCCATGGCCTGAATACCTGGCTGGCGCGCCTGCCGATGGAGGCGAAAGAGAAAGACGAATGGCGCTACTGGCAGGCGGATCTGTTGCTGGAGCGCGGCAGGGACGAGGAGGCGCAGGCGATCCTCCGGTCGTTGATGCAGCAGCGCGGATTCTACCCGATGGTCGCCGCGCAGCGTCTCGGCGAGGAGTATACCTTCCGCATCGATAAAGCGACTGGCACGCTCGATCCGGCGCTGGCTTCCGGTCCGGAGATGGCCCGGGTACGCGAGCTGATGTACTGGAATATGGATAACACCGCGCGCACCGAATGGGCGAATCTGGTCACCAGCCGCACAAAATCTCAGCAGGCGCAGCTGGCGCGCTATGCCTTCGATCAACACTGGTGGGATCTGAGCGTGCAGGCGACGATCGCCGGCAAGCTGTGGGATCAGCTGGATGAGCGCTTCCCGCTGGCCTATAACGATCTGTTTGCCCGCTATATCAGCGGTAAAGATATTCCGCAAAGCTACGCGATGGCCATTGCCCGCCAGGAGAGCGCCTGGAACCCGAAAGTGCGCTCGCCGGTCGGCGCCAGCGGGCTGATGCAGATTATGCCGGGCACCGCGACGCATACCGTCAGCATGTTCCGCATTCCCGGCTACAGCGGCCCGTCGCAGCTATTGGATCCGGAAACCAACATCAACATCGGCACCAGCTATTTGCAGTACGTTTACCAGCAGTTCGGCAATAACCGCATCTACGCCTCGGCGGCCTATAACGCCGGGCCGGGTCGGGTACGCACCTGGCAGGGGAACAGCGCCGGACGGATCGACGCCGTGGCGTTTGTCGAGAGTATTCCGTTCTCGGAAACCCGCGGCTACGTGAAGAACGTCCTCTCCTATGACGCCTACTACCGCTACTTTATGGGACAGCAGGATAAGCTCTTCAGCGATGCGGAGTGGCGGCAGCGTTACTGATCGCCGGGAAGTATGTTATGCTTTGTACTCGTTGAAGAGTACATTCGACGGGCAGCGTAAGCTGCCCGTCTCAATATGGTGGCGCGATATGACCCAACAATCTCCCTATTCCGCGGCCGTTGCCGAACAACGTCATCAGGAGTGGCTGCGCTTTGTGGCGCTGCTACAGCAGGCCTATGCGCAGGATCTGCATCTGCCGCTGCTGCAGCTAATGCTAACCCCTGATGAGCGCGAAGCGCTGGGAACCCGGGTGCGCATTATCGAAGAGCTGCTGCGCGGCGAGATGAGCCAGCGCGAGCTGAAAAATGAGCTCGGCGCCGGCATTGCGACCATTACCCGCGGGTCGAACAGCCTGAAGTCGGCGCCGGTTGAGCTGCGCCAGTGGCTGGAGCAGACGCTGCTGGCTAGCGATAAATAGCGTTGTGGAACGGGCTTAACGCCAGCACGACCGCCTGATGGTAAACGCTGCTGCGGGTTAATTTGCCGCCGGTGAAAACCCCAATCGCCCCCTCTTTACGACCGATCTGATCGATGCCGGTATACTGCGACATGACCGGCCCGAGGGCTTCGCCAGCGCGAACCTGCTCAAGAATAACGTCAGGCAACGGCAGCGTGGCTGAGCGCGCTTCTCCGCGCTGGCTGGCGCTTTCGATGACCACCCAGCTAAAGGTACTGCCATCGTCAATTCCGGCTTCGATGGCGACCCAGAAATCGGCATGGGGCTGGGCGAGGCGCGCATTGGCGACGCGATTTCGTGCGCCAGCGCGCGTTTCCTCGCTGCCGAAGGGCTGTTCCGGCACGCCGCTCTCGACGGATACGGACTCAATGTGGCAGGATCCTTCGCCGAAAATCTCGTCAAAAGCCTGCAGAATTGCCTGAATTTTGGCGGGATTAGTGGTCGCTGAGACAACATGGTGCATAATCAAAACAACTCAGAATAAACTAACGTCATCGCAGTATACTCTAAATCACCCCCAGGGCAGGCGGTAATGCCTGAAAGCGGTCGATAACGAGTTCAGAACGGAAAAAAAGCATGTTACAGGTATACCTTGTTCGCCACGGTGAAACGCAGTGGAACGCCGAGCGACGTATTCAGGGTCAGTCCGACAGCCCGCTGACCGCACACGGTGAGCGCCAGGCCTGGCAGGTTGGCGAGCGCGCCAGAACGCTGGGGATCACCCATATCATTACCAGCGATCTGGGACGAACCCGCCGCACAGCAGAGATTATCGCCGAAGCCTGCGGCTGCAGCGTGATCGCCGATGCGCGCCTGCGCGAGCTGGATATGGGGGTGCTGGAGAAGCGCCATATCGACTCGCTCAGCGAAGAAGAAGAGGGCTGGCGCCGCCAGCTGGTCAACGGCACGCCGGATGGTCGTATTCCTCAGGGCGAATCGATGCAGGAGCTTAGCGAACGTATGCATGCGGCGCTGGCAGCCTGTCTGGAATTACCGGCCGGTAGTCGACCGCTGCTGGTGAGTCATGGTATCGCGCTGGGCTGCCTGGTGAGCACGATTTTAGGGCTGCCGGCGTACGCAGAGCGTCGGCTGCGTCTGCGCAACTGCTCTATCTCGCGCGTCGATTATCAGCAGAGCCCGTGGCTGGCTTCCGGCTGGGTGGTGGAAACGGCGGGCGACGTCTCGCATCTTGACGCCCCCGCGATGGACGAGCTGCAGCGTTAACGGCGGATCGGGATCAGATATTCGCAGCGCAACTGAATCGGCGTGGCCTGATCCCGGCTTTCATCTTCAGGATAGAAGCGTTCAATATCCAGCCCCTTGCGACGCGTCAGGTTCAGCATCGGCATGCAGGTGCCGTAGACCGTCAGGATGAATTCCTGCAGGCCGGTACCCAGCCCTTCATACGTAAACATGACATACTCGCCGCCCTCCAGCGTCACCGGATGGGCGTTCTGCAGGTGGCCGTTAGCCATCTCCGGCGTCAGCGCGGTGGTATAGAACACTTCCTGTTCATCGTCTTTCTCCAGGCTCGGACGCGGTTCATGCAGCCCATAGAGCACCGGGGGGATCGACGGCGAGTTGCCGAGGAAATCGCGCCAGAACTGGACCCGCATTTGGTTGCGGAAGTCGGAGATTTCCTCCAGCTTACAGGTATAGCTCTGGGTTACCCCCAGCAGTTGAGTCGTGGGCAGGGCGACAAATTCATGTTTCGGCAGGGTAAACTCGCCAAGACGCAGCGGCGGACGCATACCGAACGAGCTCCAGTCCGGCGAGCGGCGGTAGAGCGCCGGCGTCAGCGAGAACTGCTTCTTAAACGCCCGGGTGAAGGTCTGCTGGGAGTCGAAACGGTACTGCAGCGCAATATCAAGGATTGGACGGGCGGTAAGGCGTAATGCGACAGCTGATTTCGACAACCGGCGCGCGCGAATATAGGCACCGATGGCATGGCCGGTGACATCCTTAAACATTCGCTGCAAATGCCACTTGGAATAACCCGCCTTCGCCGCCACATTGTCCAGAGAAAGCGGCTGATCCAGGTGACCTTCCAGCCAGCTAAGGAGATCGCGAATAATCCCTGCTTGATCCATAAAATGTCCCCATCCTTAAACACAGGTGCCTGATATTAAAGTAGCGGATAATAGCATTTTTTGATGTTTTAGCATTCAGTGTTTTTTTTGCTTTTAAATGCGGTAGGTGCGTGGATCTGAACGAGAATTTTGTAAAGCTGTGATCTATAAACCTTTTCCGAAAAGTGCGTGATAATCACTCAGCTATATTTTTTAAGAATGGTAACAATATGAAATACAAGAAGTTTGCGATGGGCCTGCTGCTGCTGGCCGGCTGCCAGGTCGCTCAGGCGGAGCAGATTGGTTCCGTGGATACGGTCTTCAAATGGTTAGGGCCGGATCACAAAATTGTCGTCGAAGCCTTTGACGATCCGGATGTGCAGAACGTGACCTGCTATATCAGCCGGGCGAAGACCGGCGGGATCAAAGGCGGGCTGGGTCTGGCGGAAGATACCTCCGATGCGGCCATCTCCTGCCAGCAGGTCGGGCCGATTGAGCTGACGGACAAAATCAAAAATGGCAAAAGCCAGGGCGACGTGGTGTTCCAGAAGCGCACCTCGCTGGTGTTTAAAAAGCTACAGGTTGTTCGCTTCTATGATGCGAAACGCAATGCGCTGGTCTACCTGACCTATTCGGATAAAGTGGTTGATGGTTCGCCGAAGAACGCCATCAGCGCCGTGCCGATTATGCCCTGGAATAAATAAACGGGAGCGCGCATGCAGCAGCCACGGATTTGGTTAGTTGAGGATGAACAGAGTATCGCCGATACCCTGGTTTATATGCTCCAGCAGGAGGGCTTCCAGGTCACCGTCTTTGACCGCGGGTTGCCCGCGCTGGAGGCGGCGGCGCATCAGGCGCCCGATGTGGCCATCCTCGACGTCGGCTTGCCGGATATCAGCGGCTTCGAGCTCTGTCGGCGCCTGCTGACGCGCTTTCCGGCGCTGCCGGTGCTGTTTCTGACGGCGCGGAGCGACGAGGTCGATAAGCTGCTGGGGCTGGAAATCGGCGCTGACGATTACATCGCCAAGCCGTTTTCGCCGCGCGAAGTCTGCGCGCGGGTGCGCAGCGTGCTGCGGCGGCTGCAAAAATTCGCCGCGCCTTCGTCGGTAGTTCGCGTCGGCGAGTTTGTGCTTGACGAGCAGGCGGCGTCGATAAGCTGGTTCGGCCAGCCGCTGAACCTGACGCGCTATGAATTTCTGCTGTTGAAAACGCTGCTTCACGCGCCCGGTCGCGTCTTCTCCCGCCAGCAGCTGATGGAGCTGGTGTGGAGCGATGCCTGGGAAAGCCTCGACCGCACCGTCGACACCCACATCAAAACCCTGCGCGCTAAACTGCGGGCCGTCAATCCTGAGGTGGCGCCAATCAATACCCATCGCGGGATGGGCTACAGCCTGGGGCGCGGCTGATGCGCATCGGCATGCGCCTGCTGCTGGGCTATTTTCTTATCGTCGCGATCGCCGCGTGGTTTGTACTGTCGATCTTTGTCCAGGAAGTGAAGCCGGGCGTGCGCCGGGCGACGGAGGGGACCCTCAACGATACCGCCACCCTGCTGGCGGCGCTGGCGCGTGAGGACCTGCTGGCGGCAAACCCGCAGCAGGGCAGGCTGGCGCAGGCCTTTCACCAGCTCAACCAGCAGCGGCTCAACGCCAATATTGGCGGAATTAAAAAGGTGCGGAATGAGTACCGCGTCTATCTGACCGATGCCCGGGGCAAGGTGGTGTTTGACTCGAGCGGAGAGGCGACAGGGCAGGACTATTCACGCTGGAACGACGTCTGGCTCACCCTGCGCGGCCAGTACGGCGCGCGCAGTACGCGCAGCGATCCGCATGATGAAGCCAGCTCGGTGATGTATATCGCCGCGCCGGTGATGGATAAGGGGCGGATTATCGGCGTGCTGAGCGTCGGTAAACCCAACCTGGCGATGACGCCGGTCATTCAGCGCAGCGAGCGGCGGATCCTTTGGGCCGGCGGCGCTCTGCTGGGCATTGCCCTGTTGATTGGCTGCGGCGTCGTCTGGTGGATCAATTTCTCTATCGGCAAGCTGGTGCGCTATGCGGACTCGGTGACCGCTGACCGCCCGCTGCCGCTGCCGGAGGTCGGCAGCAGCGAACTGCGTAAGCTGGCCCAGGCGCTGGAGAGCATGCGGGTGAAACTCGAAGGCAAAAACGCCATCGAAAACTATGTCTATGACCTGACTCACGAGCTGAAAAGTCCGCTGGCGGCCATCCGCGGTGCGGCGGAGATCCTGCGCGAAGAGCCGCCGCCTGCGGTGGCGGCGCGGTTTACTGAGAATATCCTCGCGCAAAATACTCGCATGCAGCTGTTGGTGGAGCGGTTGCTCCAGCAGGCGCGACTGGAAAGCCGGCTGGAGATAAAGCCGCAGCCGGTGTCGATAGATGCGCTATACCAACGCCTGGCGGAAGAGCGCGACATCGCCCTGGCGGCGAAAGCCATCACCTTGCGCTGGCAGGAGAGTGGGATGCTGGTCAATGGCGATGGCGAACTGCTGTCCCAGGCGCTGGGCAATCTGCTCGACAACGCGATTGATTTTACCCCCCAGGGGGGCGAGATCGCCCTGGCAGTAGAGAAACGAAATGCAGAGGTGCGACTGAGCGTAACGGATAACGGATGCGGTATTCCGGAGTATGCCCTGACGCGGATCTTTGATCGGTTCTACTCGCTGCCGCGTGAAGACGGCCATAAGAGCAGCGGCCTTGGGCTGGCCTTTGTTCGTGAAGTCGCGCGCCTGCATCACGGCGATATCCGTCTACACAATCGGCCCGAAGGCGGCGTGGTCGCCACGCTGAGACTTCACCGTCCCTTCACATAGCTTCAAATTCCCCCCACACAACCGCCCTATTGTGAGGCCATCACGATAGGGAGAAAGCTATGTTGAAATCACCGTTATTCTGGAAAATCACCACGTTAATAGGCTGTATTGTGCTGTTATCTCTGCCTTTGATGATAGTCAGGGAGCTCATCAATGAGCGGGCTGATTATCGCAGCGAGGTTGTGGATGCCATTGAACAGAGCACCAGCGGCCCGCAAAAACTCGCCGGGCCGCTGATCGCTATTCCGGTAACCGAGACGCTGACCCGCAGGGAGAACCAAAAAGAGGTCGAATATCAGCGGAGCTGGGAGTACTACTGGCTGCCGGAGTCGCTGGCGGTCACCGGCAAACAGACCGTGGAGTCGAGGAGGGTGGGCATCTACAGCGGACAGGTCTGGCATAACGCCCTGCAGATTAAGGCTTCGTTTGATCCGCTGCGTCTGGCGGCGCTGAAAAAAACGAATATTGTCTTAGGCCAGCCGCGGCTGGTGGTGAGCGTCGGCGATGCCCGCGGCATTGGCGCCATTCATGCTCCGGAGGTTAACGGCAGCGTATTAAGCGTGGAGCCTGGGCTGGGGATCAGCGGCGATGGGGCGGGCATCCATATGCCGATGCCTGCGCTGGCGGAGGACAACAAGCCGCTTGAGATCGCTTTTTCGCTCGATCTGAACGGGACGGGCGCATTTTCACTGGCGCCGCTCGGGCGCAACAGTGAGCTGCAGCTGACCAGTAACTGGCCGCATCCCGGCTTTCTCGGCAGCTTCCTGCCAACGAAACGCGAAGTGAATGCTGCCGGCTATCGCGCCCACTGGCAAAGCAGCTGGTTCGCCAACGATATGGGCAGCTATTTCAAGGATGATATGGAGATCCCGTGGTCGCGCCTGCCGGCGTTCAGTGCCGATGTCATGTCGCTTGCCGACCAGTATCAGCTAACCGACCGGGCGACAAAATATGCCATCCTGTTAATTGGGTTGACGTTTATGGCCTTTTTCGCTTTCGAAAGCCTGACCCATCGCCCCCTGCATCCGATGCAATATTTGCTGGTGGGCCTATCGCTGGTGCTGTTTTACCTGGTGCTGCTGGCGCTTTCGGAGCACATTGGCTTTACCGCCGCCTGGCTGGCCGCCAGCCTGTCCGGCGCGGTGATGAACGGGATCTACCTCCAGGCGGTGCTCAGGGGATGGCGTAACAGCCTGCTGTTTGTCGCGGCGCTGCTGCTGCTGGACGGGGTGATGTGGTTTCTGCTGCATTCCGAGGACAGCGCGCTGCTGTTGGGTACCGGGGTGCTGGTGCTGGCGCTAAGCAGCCTGATGTTTTTGACCCGGCGAGTGGACTGGTATGCGTTATCGTTACCGAAAGGCAGTGTGCCTCCGCCGCCGTCTGCCGATGACGACAAACTGCGCCTCTGGAAAGAGTGATGGCATAAAAAAACGGCGCCCTCGGGGCGCCGTTTTCACATCATGGCTGCGGAATAAATCGCATTATTCCTGCAGATCGCCACAGAAACGGTAACCTTCACCGTGAATGGTAGCGATGATTTCCGGGGTATCCGGAGTGGATTCGAAGTGTTTACGAATCCGACGAATGGTCACGTCAACGGTACGGTCATGCGGCTTCAGCTCGCGACCGGTCATTTTCTTCAGCAGCTCGGCACGAGACTGAATTTTGCCCGGGTTTTCGCAGAAGTGCAGCATCGCGCGGAATTCACTGCGCGGCAGCTTGTACTGTTCGCCGTTCGGGCTGACCAGGGAACGGCTGTTGATATCGAGTTCCCAGCCGTTGAACTTGTAGCTTTCCACGCTGCGACGCTCTTCGCTCACGGTACCGAGGTTCATGGTACGGGAGAGCAGGTTGCGCGCGCGGATAGTCAGTTCACGCGGGTTAAACGGTTTAGTGATATAGTCGTCAGCGCCGATTTCGAGGCCAAGGATCTTATCCACTTCGTTGTCGCGACCGGTTAAGAACATCAGCGCGACGTCAGCCTGCTCGCGCAGCTCGCGCGCCAGCAGAAGACCATTTTTACCCGGCAGGTTGATATCCATGATCACCAGGTTGATATCATTTTCAGACAGGATCTGATGCATTTCCGCGCCATCGGTCGCTTCGAATACATCGTAACCTTCTGCTTCGAAAATACTTTTTAACGTGTTGCGTGTTACCAACTCGTCTTCAACGATAAGAATGTGCGGGGTCTGCATGTTTGCTACCTAAATTGCCAACTAAATCGAAACAGGAAGTACCAAAGTCCCTGACCTGCCTGCTGCATGTCGCAAATTAACATGCGCGGCGTAACATGACTAAAGTACGTAATTGCGTTCTTGATGCACTTTCCATCAACGTCAACAACATCATTAGCTTGGTCGTGGGTACTTTCCCTCTGGACCCGACGGTGTCAAAAACGGCTGACATCCTAACCATTTTAACAGCAACATAACAGGCTAAGAGAGGCCGAACACCCAATAAAACTACGCTTCGTTGACATATATCAAGTTCAATTGTAGCACGTTAACAGTCTTGTGAAATCATTGCATCGCCATGCTCTTTATAGTCACAATCTTTACCCGGCTCAACTAGTTGCGTGGATAAATTAATAAATACAGTGAATCCAATGTCTGGAACGATGCGTCAGGTGAAATTTCATTGCCCATCATATGGATAAATGGGTTCTGTTAACATACTCCTTGTCATGGCCTCCTGAGAACAGTTTAGATTTTTTTATGGGTAAGATAACGCAATTTTAGTGATTTTTGTTGCAAATTTGTAAATTTTCACCGCGTAAAATGCGGGGCTCCGCGCCTCGACAACGCCTGAGAGAGAGAAAAAAACCGCAATGCGTTTAACGATTATTTTAGTCGGTCCTGCCCGGGCCGAGAACGTCGGCGCCGCCGCCAGGGCGATGAAAACCATGGGATTTCGCGATCTGCGGATCGTGGACAGTGAAGCCCATCTGGCGCCGGCGGCACGCTGGGTGGCGCACGGCTCAGGCGACATCCTCGATGGCATCACCACCTATTCCACCCTTGCCGAGGCGCTGCACGACGTCGATTTTACCGTCGCCACCACCGCCCGCAGTCGCGCGCGGTTTCACTATTACGCCACGCCGCAGCAGCTGTTGCCGCTGCTGGAGGAGAAGGCGAACTGGATGACCCATACCGCGCTGGTATTTGGCCGTGAAGACGCCGGATTGACCAATGAGGAGCTGGCCCTGGCCGATGTGCTGACCGGCGTGCCGATGGCCGCGGATTATCCTTCGCTCAACCTCGGTCAGTCGGTGATGGTCTACTGCTATCAATTAGCATCGC
The DNA here is from genome assembly GCF_048822715.1 of Klebsiella sp. C239. Lineage (NCBI taxonomy): Bacteria > Pseudomonadati > Pseudomonadota > Gammaproteobacteria > Enterobacterales > Enterobacteriaceae > Klebsiella > Klebsiella sp. C239. The sequence goes on from NZ_JBMEZK010000010.1 coordinate 118,688, forward strand.
TTATGCAACAACCGGCGCCCACCGCCGCCGCGGCAGACCATCATCAGCTGCAGGCGTTGCGCCTGCGCGCCCTGGCCTTGCTTTCGCGTCTGGGCGTGGAGGATGATGCCAAACTGGCCGACTGGCTGTCGCAACGAATGGGGCTGCTGCAGCAGCGCGACACGGCAATGTTGCATCGTTTGCTGCATGATATTGAAAAAAACCTGCCAGAATAAAGCTCTGTCATATATTTTAATTATGGTTGTATGTGCTGTTTTTGCGGGGAGTGTTCCGCCGATCTGGATGTTTTTTCTTGTCGGGGTGGCGCAATACGTAAGCTCGCTGAAATGAGGTTAATTGAGAAATTCATTGACTTAAGAGGGCAGATACTTTAACCAATATAGGCAGGACACACAGACAGATAAAAATACAGAGTACACAACATCCATGAATCGCATCGGCATGATTACCACCATTATCACCACCACCATTACCACAGGTAACGGTGCGGGCTGACGCGTACAGGAAACACAGAAAAAAGCCCGCACCTGAACAGTGCGGGCTTTTTTTTTGACAAGAGATCAAGGGGTAAGAACCATGCGAGTGTTGAAGTTCGGCGGTACATCAGTGGCAAATGCGGAACGGTTTCTGCGGGTTGCCGATATTCTGGAGAGTAATGCCAGGCAGGGGCAGGTAGCGACCGTCCTGTCTGCCCCGGCGAAGATCACCAACCATCTGGTAGCGATGATTGAAAAGACCATTGGCGGCCAGGATGCCCTCCCCAATATTGCCGACGCTGAACGCATTTTTACCGAACTTCTTCAGGGCCTTGCCGACGCCCAGCCCGCTTTCCCGCTCGCCCAGCTGAAAGCCTTTGTTGAGCAGGAGTTTGCTCAGATTAAGCATGTCCTGCACGGTATCAGCCTGCTGGGTCAGTGCCCGGACAGCGTCAATGCCGCGCTGATCTGCCGAGGCGAAAAGCTCTCCATCGCCATCATGGCGGGTCTGCTGGAAGCCCGTGGTCATAAAGTCAGTGTGATTAACCCGGTGGAAAAACTGCTCGCGGTGGGCCACTATCTGGAATCCACGGTCGATATCGCCGAATCCACCCGCCGCATCGCCGCCAGCCAGATCCCGGCAGACCATATGATCCTGATGGCCGGGTTTACCGCCGGCAATGAGAAGGGCGAGCTGGTGGTGCTGGGGCGCAACGGCTCCGACTATTCGGCTGCGGTACTGGCCGCCTGCCTGCGCGCCGACTGCTGCGAAATCTGGACCGATGTCGACGGCGTGTACACTTGCGACCCGCGCCAGGTGCCGGATGCGCGTCTGCTGAAATCGATGTCTTATCAGGAGGCGATGGAGCTCTCCTACTTTGGCGCGAAAGTGCTGCACCCGCGCACCATCGCCCCTATCGCCCAGTTCCAAATCCCATGTCTGATTAAAAATACCGGCAACCCGCAGGCACCGGGAACGCTCATCGGCGCCAGCCGCGACGAGGACGATCTGCCGGTCAAAGGCATCTCTAACCTCAACAACATGGCGATGTTCAACGTCTCCGGGCCGGGGATGAAAGGCATGGTCGGCATGGCGGCCCGCGTCTTCGCCACCATGTCCCGCGCCGGCATCTCGGTCGTGCTGATCACCCAATCCTCTTCCGAGTACAGCATCAGTTTCTGCGTGCCGCAGAGCGACTGTGCGCGTGCTAAACGGGCGATGGAAGATGAGTTTTATCTCGAGCTGAAAGAGGGGCTGCTGGAGCCGCTGGCCATTATGGAGCGTCTGGCTATTATCTCGGTGGTGGGCGACGGAATGCGCACTCTGCGCGGTATCTCGGCAAAGTTTTTTGCCGCGCTGGCCCGCGCCAATATCAATATCGTGGCGATTGCCCAGGGTTCATCCGAGCGCTCCATTTCGGTGGTGGTCAGCAATGACGACGCCACCACCGGCGTGCGCGTGACCCATCAGATGCTGTTCAACACCGACCAGGTGATCGAAGTGTTCGTCATCGGCGTCGGCGGCGTCGGCGGCGCGCTGCTGGAGCAAATCAAACGCCAGCAGAGTTGGCTGAAGAGCAAACATATCGATCTGCGCGTTTGCGGCGTGGCCAACTCTCAGGCGCTGCTGACCAGCGTGCATGGTCTGAATCTGGAAAACTGGAGTGAGTCGCTGGCGGAGGCGAAAGAACCCTTTAATCTTGGCCGCCTGATCCGCCTGGTAAAAGAGTACCACCTGCTGAATCCGGTGATCGTCGACTGTACCTCCAGCCAGGCGGTCGCCGATCAGTACGCCGACTTCCTGCGCGAAGGTTTCCATGTGGTCACGCCGAATAAAAAGGCCAATACCTCTTCGCTGGATTACTATCATCAGCTGCGCCACGCCGCGAGCAGCTCGCGCCGCAAGTTCCTCTATGACACTAACGTTGGCGCTGGCCTGCCGGTGATTGAGAACCTGCAGAACCTGCTCAACGCCGGCGATGAACTGCGCCATTTCTCCGGGATCCTCTCCGGCTCTCTGTCGTTTATCTTCGGCAAGCTGGATGAGGGCGTGAGTTTCTCGGCGGCGACGGCGATGGCCCGTGAGATGGGGTATACCGAGCCGGATCCGCGCGACGATTTATCCGGGGTGGATGTCGCGCGTAAGCTGCTGATTCTGGCCCGTGAGACCGGACGTGAACTGGAGCTGTCGGACATTATCGTCGAGTCGGCGCTGCCGGCGGACTTCGACGCCAGCGGTGATGTTGAGACCTTTATGGCCCGCCTGCCGTCGCTGGATGATGCGTTCGCCTCGCGGATCGCTAAGGCGCGCGATGAAGGTAAAGTCTTGCGCTATGTCGGTAACATCGAAGAGGATGGTACCTGCCGGGTGAAAATTGCCGCCGTTGACGGCAACGATCCGCTGTTCAAAGTCAAAAATGGCGAGAACGCGCTGGCCTTTTACAGCCACTATTATCAGCCATTGCCGCTGGTGCTGCGCGGCTATGGTGCCGGGAACGACGTCACGGCGGCCGGTGTATTCGCCGACCTGCTGCGCACCCTTTCCTGGAAGTTAGGAGTTTAAGATGGTCAAAGTATATGCCCCGGCTTCCAGTGCCAATATGAGCGTCGGGTTTGATGTGTTGGGCGCGGCGGTCACGCCGGTCGATGGCACGCTGCTTGGCGACAACGTTACTGTCGAAGCGGCGGAGCAATTCAGCCTGCAGAATCTGGGACGCTTCGCCAGCAAACTGCCGACGGCGCCGCAGGAGAACATTGTTTACCAGTGCTGGGAAAGCTTTTGCCGGGAGATCGGTAAAACGGTGCCGGTGGCGATGACCCTGGAAAAAAACATGCCGATTGGCTCCGGGCTGGGCTCCAGCGCCTGCTCGGTGGTCGCCGCGCTGGTGGCGATGAACGAGTTTTGCGGTAAGCCGCTGAACGAGACGCGCATGCTGGCGCTGATGGGGGAGATGGAAGGGCGTATCTCCGGCAGCATTCACTACGACAACGTGGCGCCGTGCTATCTTGGCGGTATGCAGTTGATGATCGAAGAGAACGGGATTATCAGCCAGCAGGTGCCCGGGTTTGATGAGTGGCTGTGGGTGCTGGCCTATCCGGGGATTAAAGTATCCACCGCCGAAGCGCGGGCGATTCTGCCGGCGCAGTACCGCCGTCAGGATTGTATCGCCCATGGTCGCCACCTCGCGGGCTTTATTCACGCCTGCTACACCCGCCAGCCGCAGCTGGCGGCAAAATTGATGAAAGATGTGATTGCCGAACCGTACCGAACCAAACTGCTGCCGGGCTTTAGCGAAGCGCGTCAGGCGGCCATGGAGATGGGCGCCCAGGCTTGCGGCATCTCCGGCTCTGGCCCAACGCTGTTCGCGTTGTGCGATAAGCCGGACACCGCACAGCGCGTCGCCGACTGGCTTGGCGCGCACTATCTGCAGAATCAGGAAGGCTTTGTACATATTTGCCGGCTGGACACGGCGGGCGCACGCGTAGTGGGATAACCAATGAAACTGTATAACTTAAAAGATCACAATGAGCAGGTCAGCTTTGCGCAGGCCGTTACCCAGGGACTTGGCAAGCATCAGGGCCTGTTCTTTCCGCACGATCTGCCGGAATTCAGCCTGACTGAAATCGACGACATGCTGGCGCAGGATTTTGTCACCCGCAGCGCCAAAATTTTATCCGCCTTTATCGGCGATGAGATCCCGCAGGATGTCCTGCAGCAGCGGGTCCGCGCGGCGTTTGCGTTTCCGGCGCCGGTGAGCAAGGTTCAGGAGGATGTCGGCTGTCTGGAGCTGTTCCATGGCCCCACGCTGGCCTTCAAGGATTTCGGCGGCCGCTTTATGGCGCAGATGCTGACCCATATCGCAGGCGATAAGCCGGTCACCATCCTCACGGCGACCTCTGGCGATACCGGGGCGGCGGTGGCGCATGCTTTCTACGGACTGCCGAACGTTAAGGTAGTGATCCTCTACCCGCGCGGCAAGATCAGCCCGCTGCAGGAGAAGCTGTTCTGTACTCTCGGCGGCAACATTGAAACCGTGGCGATTGACGGCGACTTCGACGCCTGCCAGGCGCTGGTGAAGCAGGCGTTTGACGATGAAGAACTGAAGGCGACGCTGGGGCTCAACTCGGCTAACTCCATTAACATCAGCCGCCTGCTGGCGCAGATCTGCTACTACTTCGAAGCGGCGGCGCAGCTGCCGCAGGAAGCCCGCAATCAGCTGGTGATTTCCGTGCCGAGCGGCAACTTCGGCGATCTGACCGCCGGTCTGCTGGCGAAGTCGCTGGGTCTGCCGATCAAACGCTTTATCGCCGCCACCAATGCCAACGACACCGTTCCGCGCTATCTGCAGGGCGGCGAGTGGGCGCCAAAAGCCACCCAGGCGACGCTGTCCAACGCCATGGACGTCAGCCAGCCGAACAACTGGCCGCGTGTCGAAGAGCTGTTCCGCCGTAAAATCTGGCGTCTCAGCGAGCTGGGCTATGCCGCGGTCGATGATGAGACCACCAAAGCGGCAATGCGCGAGCTGAAGGCCATCGGCTACATCTCTGAGCCGCACGCGGCGATTGCCTGGCGCGCGCTGCGCGATCAGCTGCAGCCGGGAGAGTACGGTCTGTTCCTCGGCACCGCCCATCCGGCGAAGTTCAAAGAGAGCGTGGAGGAGATCCTGCAGGAGACCCTGCCGCTGCCGAAAGAGCTGGCCGACCGCGCCGACCTGCCGCTGCTGTCTCACAACCTGCCGGCGGATTTCGCCGCGCTGCGTAAGCTGATGATGGGCTAAATCCTTACCGTCCCCCTGTTGCGTCGAACGCCGTAGGGGGACCGTTTACTTACTGCTCGTGGCGTTTAAACACCAGTTCGCCTTTCTCCGACGCCTCGGCATCAAAGAAATAGCCTTCGCTATTAAAGGATTTCAGCTGTTCCGGCTGGGTTAAGCGGTTTTCAATAATGTAGCGACTCATCAGGCCACGGGCCTTCTTGGCATAGAAGCTGATCACTTTGAATTTGCCGTTCTTCTCATCGAGGAATACCGGCTTGATCAGCTGGCCCTGCAATTTTTGCGTTTTCACCGATTTAAAATATTCATCGGAAGCCAGGTTGATGACGATATCGTCGCCCTGAGCCTGCAGCGCCTGATTCAGCTTCTCGGTAATGGTCTCGCCCCAGAACTGGTACAGATCTTTGCCGCGGGGGTTTTCCAGACGGATCCCCATCTCCAGGCGGTAGGGCTGCATCAGATCCAGCGGACGCAGCACGCCATACAGGCCAGAGAGCATGCGCAGGTGTCGCTGGGCGAAGTCAAAGTCGTCCTCAGTGAGCGTCTCTGCCTGCAGGCCGGTGTAGACATCGCCCTTAAAGGCGAGGATCGCCTGGCGGGCATTTTGCGGCGTAAAGTCAGGGTGCCAGTCGTGGAAACGGGTGGCGTTCAGATCCGCCAGCTTGTCGCTGATGCTCATCAGCTTGCCGATTTGCGGCGCGGTCAGCTGACGGGCGATGCTGATAAGCTGTTGAGAATACTCGAGGAGTTCGGGCTGGGTATAGCGAGTCGTTGCCAGCGGGCTTTGATAATCGAGCGTTTTAGCAGGTGAAATCAGAATCAGCATATCCAGTCCTTGCAGGTAATTTCGACGAATTTTAACAAAAAAAGTGCATGGTGGGATCGATAGCTGCGATTGCCGCGCTATTCGCGCGGCAGTTCATTCCACGCGCCCGGGGCCAGCTGTTGGTGAATCTCAGGATAGCGCGACGCATCGAAAGTGGGCTGAATGCCCAGCTGGCGCTGACGCAGATAATCACTGGCGATAATCCGCACCGTCGGGGAGAGCAGCAGGATGGCCGTCAGGTTGGTCATCGCCATCAGCGCCATAATGATATCCGCGCTCTGCCAGACGACCGGCAGGCTAACCACGGTTCCCAGCAGCACCATCAGGACGGTAAGTATCCGCAGCGCCCAGATATAGCGCGGCTTATCCAGACGCAGAAAGACCAGATTATTTTCCGCGTACAGGTAGTTGGCGACGATAGAGCTAAAGGCGAACAGCAGCACGATGAAAGCGATAAAACCCGCCCCCCAGCCCCCGACCAGCATGCTCATCGCGTGCTGCAGGGCCTGGATGCCGTTGAGCGTATACTCATTGTAGGGGTGGGGCGCCAGCATGACGATAATCGCGCTGGCGGTACAGATGACGATGGTATCGATAAACACGCCAATCATCTGCACGATACCCTGCGCCGCCGGGTGCGGCGGCCAGGAGGCGGCGGCTGCGGCGGCGTTAGGCGAAGAGCCCATTCCTGCTTCATTGGAGAACATGCCGCGCTGAAAGCCGCTGGTCAGCGCCTGGCTGATGGTGTAGCCCACCGCGCCGGCGGCGGCTTCCTGCCAGCCGAAGGCGCAGCGAAAGATGGTGGCGAAAATCGTCGGCAGGGCGGTGATATGCCACAGGCCGATAATCAGGCTGGTGGCGATCCACAGCAGCGCCATGATGGGGACGATCCACTGCATCAGGCGCGCCACGCCGCGTAAACCACGGCGGATGGCCAGCAGAACGACAACGGCCAGCACGCCGCCGCTGACTGCCGCCGGCAGATCGAACGCATAGCGCAGGGCATGGGCCACGGAGTTGGCCTGTACGGTATTGAAGATAAAGCCATAGGCCAGCAGCAGGAGGATCGAAAACAGAACGCCCATCCAGCGCATGCCGAGCCCGCGCGCCATATACCAGGCCGGACCGCCGCGAAACTGCCCGCGGCTATCGCGCTCTTTATACAGCTGGGCAAGGGAACATTCGGCGAAGCTGCTGGCCATGCCGAGCAGGGCGGAGACCCACATCCAGAATACGGCGCCGGGCCCGCCGGCGGCGATAGCCAGCGTGACGCCGGCAAGATTGCCGCTGCCGACTCGCGCAGCAAGGCTGGTACAGAGCGCCTGAAAGGAGGTTAAACCGCCCGGCTGCGGGTGCAGGCTTTTTTTCAGGCTGCGGCCAAATTTGCGCACGTAACGTAACTGAATACCCCGGGTTTGCCAGCTAAACCAGATACCGGCGCCCAGTAGCAGATAAATCATCACTGAGCCCCAGAGTATTTCATTGATAAATGAGAGAAAATCAGGCATTAAACATCCTCTTGTCCATGCCGGCACGCCAGTGTAAGCGTTACCAATTAAGTGACAATCCTTGCGCTTTCAGCAAATTAATCTGCATAGTTTATCACACTCTGCGCTCTTCTCTCGTCGGCGGTTGCGCTGACCCGGCAGCGTGTTATCATCTGGGCAGACCGGTTACATCCCCTTAACTGCTGTTTAAGAGAAATATATCATGACGGATAAATTAACTTCTCTGCGTCAGTACACCACTGTCGTCGCTGACACCGGAGATATTGCGGCAATGAAGCTGTATCAGCCTCAGGATGCCACCACCAACCCTTCCCTGATCCTCGGCGCGGCTCAGATCCCTGAGTACCGTAAGCTGATTGACGACGCTGTGGCCTGGGCTCGTAGCCAGAGCAGCGATCGCGCGCAGCAGATCCTCGATGCTTCCGACAAGCTGGCGGTGAACATCGGTCTCGAAATCCTGAAACTGATCCCGGGCCGTATCTCCACCGAAGTGGATGCGCGTCTCTCCTACGACACCGAAGCGTCTATCGCTAAAGCCAAGCGCATCATCAAGCTGTATAACGACGCGGGCATCAGCAACGATCGTATTCTGATCAAGCTGGCTTCCACCTGGCAGGGCATTCGCGCCGCTGAACAGCTGGAAAAAGAGGGCATCAACTGCAACCTGACGCTGCTGTTCTCCTTCGCTCAGGCTCGCGCTTGCGCCGAAGCGGGCGTCTTCCTGATTTCGCCGTTCGTTGGCCGTATCCTCGACTGGTACAAAGCCAACACCGATAAGAAAGAGTACGCGCCGGCAGAAGATCCGGGCGTGGTTTCCGTCAGCGAAATCTACGAGTACTACAAGCAGCACGGTTATGAAACCGTGGTGATGGGCGCCAGCTTCCGTAACGTTGGCGAAATTCTGGAACTGGCTGGCTGTGACCGCCTGACCATCGCCCCGGCGCTGCTGAAAGAGCTGTCCGAAAGCGAAGGCGCCGTTGAGCGTAAACTGGTGTATACCGGTGAAGTGAAAGCGCGTCCGGAGCGTATTACCGAATCTGAGTTCCTGTGGCAGCATAACCAGGATCCGATGGCGGTAGACAAACTGGCGGAAGGTATCCGTAAGTTTGCGATCGACCAGGAAAAACTGGAAAAAATGATCGGCGAACTGCTGTAATCCCGCAGGTGGCCGACGCCCGTCGGCCACATTACACTGTCTGTCCCGCCAGCAGCAGTGTATCATTTCGTTTAACGCCACAGTTTGAACGGAATAACCATGAATACCTTACGAATCGGCTTAGTTTCCATTTCCGATCGCGCCTCCAGCGGCGTCTATCAGGACAAAGGCATCCCGGCACTGGAAGAGTGGCTGGCGCGTGCCCTTACCACCCCTTTTGAACTGCAGACTCGCCTGATCCCGGATGAGCAGGTCATTATTGAGCAAACGCTGTGCGAACTGGTTGACGAGATGGGGTGCCATCTGGTGCTGACCACCGGCGGCACCGGCCCGGCGCGTCGCGATGTGACGCCCGACGCCACGCTGGCGATTGCCGATCGCGAGATGCCGGGCTTTGGCGAGCAAATGCGCCAGGTTAGCCTACACTTTGTGCCGACGGCGATCCTTTCCCGGCAGGTCGGGGTGATCCGCAAGCAGGCGCTGATCCTCAATCTTCCCGGACAACCGAAAGCGATTCAGGAGACCCTGGAAGGGGTGAAAGATGCTGACGGCAACGTGCTGGTGCACGGTATTTTCGCAAGTGTACCTTATTGTGTACAGTTGCTGGAGGGGCCTTATGTGGAAACCGATGGCCGTGTGGTAGAAGCATTTCGTCCCAAAAGTGCCCGACGCGAAACTTTATCCTGAATTTGATGCATTTGTGACATAACATGCATCGCTGATGGTGTGCCGTTTTATTTACGATATAGTGCTGTTTACTTTACACACTATAAAATACGCTGCACGCCTCAGGATGAAATCGCGTTATGTCATATGCAAACCGACCGCTCAACCGCCAGGATTATAAAACGCTGACGCTGGCCGCCCTTGGCGGCGCGCTGGAGTTTTATGACTTTATCATCTTCGTTTTCTTCGCCGCCGTCGTCGGCGAGCTCTTCTTCCCCTCAGATATTCCGGAATGGCTTCGCCAGGTACAGACCTTTGGGATTTTCGCCGCCGGTTACCTGGCGCGTCCGCTGGGGGGGATCATCATGGCCCATTTTGGCGATCTGGTTGGCCGCAAGAAAATGTTTACCCTCAGCATCCTGCTGATGGCGCTGCCGACCCTGGCGATTGGTCTGTTGCCGACCTACAGCTCGGTGGGCATCGTCGCGCCGCTGTTGTTGCTGCTGATGCGTATTCTGCAGGGGGCGGCGATCGGCGGCGAGGTGCCTGGCGCCTGGGTATTTGTCGCCGAGCATGTTCCGGAAAAACGCATTGGTATCGCCTGCGGCACGCTGACGGCCGGCCTGACCGTAGGCATCCTGCTGGGATCGGTGGTAGCGACGCTTATCAACACCAGCCTGACGCCGCAGGGGATCCACGACGGCGGCTGGCGGATCCCCTTCCTGCTGGGAGGCGTATTTGGTCTGGTGGCGATGTATCTGCGCCGCTGGCTGCAGGAGACGCCGATTTTTCTTGAGATGCAGCAGCGCAAAGCGCTGGCGCAGGAGCTGCCGGTAAAAGCGGTCGTCCTCAAGCACCAGAAGGCGGTGGCGGTCTCTATGCTGCTGACCTGGCTGCTGTCGGCAGGCGTGGTGGTGGTGATCCTGATGTCGCCGGTCTGGCTGCAGAAACACTATGGCTTCGCCCCGGCGATAACCCTGCAGGCCAACAGCATTGCCACGATTATGTTGTGCATCGGCTGTCTGCTCGCCGGGCTGGCGGCGGACCGCTTCGGCGCCAGCCGCACCTTTATCGTCGGCAGCCTGCTGCTGGCGGTTGCCAGCTGGGCGTTTTACCACCTGTCTGGCGCCAGCCCGCAGCGGCTGTTTCTGCTCTACGGCACGGTGGGACTCTGTGTGGGCGTGGTGGGGGCGGTGCCTTATGTTATGGTGCGGGCCTTCCCGGCGGAAGTACGCTTCACCGGCATCTCCTTTTCCTACAATCTGTCGTACGCGATTTTTGGCGGCCTGACGCCAATTGCCGTCACGATGCTGATGGGGGTGTCGCCGATGGCCCCGGCCTGGTATGTGCTGGCCTTGTCGCTGATGGGGCTGGGATTAGGTATCTGGCTGCGTCAGGGGCTGACGGCGGCGAGGTTGCCGGAAGGGGAGCTGCAGCGCTAAGCAGGTTTGCCGATGATAACCAGCCGCCGCCCTGTTACAGGGCGGCGGCGGAAGATTAACGCGGTTCGCCGATCGGCAGCACGGTGCGGCCGAACTGCTCGTTCAGCACTTCGCCCATCGCCAGGTAAATGGCGCTGGCGCCGCAAACCAGGCCGATCCAGCCGGCAACTTTCACGATGCCTTCGTTATCCACCAGATGACCAATCGCCAGCAGCGCAAACAGCACCGTCAGGCTCAGGAACACGAACTGCAGCATGCGTGCGGCTTTCAGCGTACCGAAGAACATGAACAACGTAAAAATACCCCACAGGCCGAGATACATGCCGAGGAAGTGCGCGTTCGGCGCATCAGCCAGGCCCATTTTCGGCATCAGGAGAATAGCAACCAGCGTCAGCCAGAAGCTGCCGTAGGAGGTAAAAGCGGTCAAGCCAAAGGTGTTGCCTTTTTTGTATTCCAGCAGGCCGGCAAAAATTTGCGCAATGCCGCCGTAAAAAATGCCCATCGCCAGGATAGCTACATCGAATGCGAACAGGCCGCTATTCGCCAGGTTAAGCAGAATAGTGGTCATGCCGAAGCCCATAAGGCCCAGCGGTGCCGGATTAGCCAACTTAGTGTTGCCCATAATTCCTCAAAATTATCATTAAAAGGGAAGCATTACCCCGCGACTTGGCGGCGGGGCGCGGCATAATAATGAGGCGCGGAAAGGCTGTCTATGATCTGGCGGGGTATTTTTCACCAATTTCAGTTGTGCCCGACGACGAGTGGAGCATTTGTCGTAAACAGGCAATATGCAGAACCGCGGGGATGGTGACCCGATAAGCGCTGCCGCTTACCGCTTTCACGCTGTTCAGCGCGGCGCCAAGCGGCCCCCCCAGCCCGGCGCCGCGTACCAGGCCATGGCCGATGACGCTCACGGCGGCGTGCGTGCGCAGAATGGCGGTTAACCGCTCATCGAGTAGCAGGGCAACGCCTTCACTCAGCTTGCGGCGCCTCAACAGATGGGGCAGCAGGCTTTCCAGCTCATGGCTCCGGCACTCCACCGCGGCGAGAAACTGCGTTTTTTGTTCCTCATCCAGCTTATTCCAGCTGTGCTGCAGAAAATGCGTCAACAACTGTTGCTCGATCTGCGGCGTCGTCATCTGTTTATCGACCTTCGCCTTTAGCCTTTTACACACATCCAGCAGGATGGCGCGATAAAATTTGCCATGGCGGCGCAGCGTATTGGCGATGCTGTCGCCGCCGAAATGCTGTAGCTCGCCGGCGATCAACTGCCAGTTGCGGCGATAGCGCTCCGGGTGGCCCTCCATAGACAGAAAGGTCTCGTTGCGCAGCAGCGTACTGGAGAGACGGGGTTTGCCATTTTCCCTGTGGGTCAGAATACGGGTAAACGCTTCCAGATGCGCCTCGCTGCACTCAGGCAGAAAGGCGAGATCGTCATCATCCAGATAGTTAATATGCATAACGTTTTCTCTCGGGCAGGGGACGACGTTAGTCGTCGCCGATAATTTTCAGTGAGGCCATATCTGAGGAGTTGACCGTGTGGCCGGAGAAGGCGATTTTTTTCACACAGCGCTTGTTGTCGTTATCGCTGTTGAGGGAGATCCAGCCGGTGGTGTGGCCCTCTTTGATCCCGGCGGGCACGTTCAGGGTGTGGCTGGCGCCGTGGCTGGCCTTAAAGTAGACCGTTGCTCCGGAGAGCTGAATATCGCCGCGTTCGGCGCTGAGCTGAATACGTTTGACCACCCGGCAGACGGGAAGCTTCAGCGTCAGATCGTTGGTCTCATTGCGCGGCATGGCTATCACGCCGAGGATCTTATGGTCGTTGGCGGCCGCCGAGGTGATAACTGACACGCTAAGGATAAGCCCCGCTGAAAGCCGGAATAGTGATTTCATTAATCTGTCCCCTGAATAAGTAAAGTGCGAGGGCGGGGATCTTATCACTGCGAAAACGGGGCTTTTAGCGCACAAGTATTGCGTTTTATGTCAATGATATTATGAATATATTCGGTTTTTTTATTCGTTACTTGTATGGGTGTTTCGCCATCTTTTTTGCCGCCCGACAACATCGTTTGCTAAGCCATCGACGGCAGCGGGCGAGGGCGTCGGCTGGCCTCCGACAAAAAATTTTTCTGCTTGCCCCTTGATGCCGGGGTGGGCGACCCCATCTTGTAGTCAACCGCAGTGAAGAACCTGAAAAAAAATGATGTCTGGGCAGTTGAAACCGCACGTTTCGCCCTTATTACAGGTTCACAACCACATGTTGATCGAATTTTTAGTGGAGACGTTTAGATGGGTAAAATTATTGGTATCGACCTGGGTACTACCAACTCTTGTGTAGCGATTATGGATGGCACTACTGCACGCGTGCTGGAGAACGCCGAAGGCGATCGCACCACGCCTTCTATCATTGCCTATACCCAGGATGGTGAAACTCTGGTTGGTCAGCCGGCTAAACGTCAGGCAGTGACAAACCCGCAAAACACCCTGTTTGCGATTAAACGCCTGATTGGCCGCCGCTTCCAGGACGAAGAAGTTCAGCGTGACGTTTCTATCATGCCATACAAAATTGTTGCCGCAGACAATGGCGACGCATGGCTGGATGTGAAGGGCACCAAAACTGCACCGCCGCAGATCTCTGCTGAAGTGCTGAAAAAAATGAAGAAAACGGCTGAAGATTACCTGGGTGAACCGGTAACTGAAGCGGTTATCACCGTACCGGCTTACTTCAACGATGCGCAGCGTCAGGCAACCAAAGATGCTGGCCGTATCGCCGGTCTGGAAGTCAAACGTATCATCAACGAACCGACCGCGGCCGCGCTGGCGTACGGTCTGGATAAAGAAGTGGGCAACCGCACGATCGCGGTTTACGACCTCGGTGGTGGTACTTTCGATATCTCTATTATCGAAATCGACGAAGTTGATGGCGAAAAAACCTTCGAAGTACTGGCGACCAACGGTGATACTCACCTGGGCGGCGAAGACTTCGATACCCGTCTGATCAACTACCTCGTTGATGAATTTAAGAAAGATCAGGGCATTGACCTGCGCAACGACCCGCTGGCGATGCAGCGCCTGAAAGAAGCCGCTGAGAAAGCGAAGATTGAACTGTCTTCTGCTCAGCAGACCGACGTTAACCTGCCGTACATCACGGCAGACGCGACCGGTCCGAAACACATGAACATCAAAGTGACGCGTGCGAAACTGGAAAGCCTGGTAGAAGACCTGGTTAACCGTTCCATCGAGCCGCTGAAAGTAGCCCTGCAGGATGCTGGTCTGTCCGTTTCCGATATCAACGACGTCATCCTCGTTGGTGGTCAGACTCGTATGCCGATGGTGCAGAAGAAAGTGGCCGAGTTCTTTGGTAAAGAACCGCGTAAAGACGTTAACCCGGACGAAGCCGTGGCGATCGGCGCTGCCGTTCAGGGCGGTGTTCTGACCGGTGATGTGAAAGACGTTCTGCTGCTCGACGTGACCCCGCTGTCGCTGGGTATCGAAACCATGGGCGGCGTGATGACTGCGCTGATCAGCAAAAACACCACTATCCCGACCAAGCACAGCCAGGTGTTCTCTACCGCTGAAGACAACCAGTCCGCGGTTACCATCCATGTGCTGCAGGGTGAGCGTAAACGCGCGTCTGATAACAAATCTCTGGGTCAGTTCAACCTGGATGGTATTAACCCGGCGCCGCGTGGCATGCCGCAGATCGAAGTGACCTTTGACATCGATGCTGACGGTATCCTGCACGTCTCCGCGAAAGACAAAAACAGCGGTAAAGAGCAGAAGATCACCATCAAAGCGTCTTCCGGTCTGAATGAAGAAGAAATTCAGAAAATGGTTCGCGAAGCGGAAGCTAACGCCGAATCTGACCGTAAGTTCGAAGAGCTGGTACAGACCCGTAACCAGGGCGACCATCTGCTGCACAGCACTCGCAAGCAGGTTGAAGAAGCAGGCGATAAACTGCCGGCTGACGACAAAACTGCCATCGAGTCTGCGCTGACTGCGCTGGAAACTTCGCTGAAAGGTGAAGACAAAGCGGACATCGAAGCGAAAATGCAGGCGCTGGCGCAGGTTTCCCAGAAGCTGATGGAAATCGCCCAGCAGCAGCATGCTCAGCAGCAGGCGGGTTCCGCTGACGCTCAGGCGAGCAACGCGAAAGACGACGATGTTGTCGACGCTGAGTTCGAAGAAGTGAAAGATAAAAAATAATCGCCCTTTGAACGGGTAAAACACTGGCACGGGCGAAGAGGTTTCCTCTCCGCCCGTGCACGCATGTTAAGGGGCTGAAAAACACCGATGGCAAAGCAAGATTACTACGAGATTTTAGGCGTCTCCAAAACAGCGGAAGAGCGTGAAATCAAAAAGGCTTATAAGCGCCTGGCCATGAAGTATCACCCGGACCGCAACCAGGGTGATAAAGAGGCCGAAGCCAAATTTAAAGAAATCAAAGAAGCGTATGAAATCCTGACTGATGCCCAGAAGCGTGCGGCCTACGATCAGTACGGCCATGCGGCCTTTGAGCAGGGCGGCATGGGCGGCGGCGGCGGTTTTGGCGGCGGTGCGGACTTCAGCGATATCTTTGGCGATGTTTTCGGCGATATCTTTGGCGGCGGACGTGGCCGGCAGCGCGCGGCGCGCGGCGCCGATCTCCGTTACAACATGGAGCTGACGCTGGAAGAAGCGGTTCGTGGCGTCACCAAAGAGATCCGTATTCCGACGCTGGAAGAGTGCGACGTCTGCCACGGCAGCGGCGCCAAAGCAGGCAGCAAACCGCAGACCTGTCCGACCTGTCATGGCGCGGGCCAGGTACAGATGCGTCAGGGTTTCTTTGCGGTACAGCAGACCTGTCCGCACTGTCAGGGACGCGGTACGCTGATTAAAGATCCGTGCAATAAATGTCATGGTCACGGCCGCGTTGAGAAGACCAAAACCCTGTCGGTTAAAATCCCGGCGGGCGTGGATACCGGCGACCGGATCCGTCTGGCGGGCGAAGGCGAAGCCGGCGAGCATGGCGCACCGGCAGGGGATCTGTACGTTCAGGTTCAGGTGAAGCAGCACGCTATCTTTGAGCGTGAAGGTAATAACCTGTACTGCGAAGTGCCGATCAACTTCACCATGGCTGCGCTGGGCGGTGAGATTGAGGTCCCGACGCTCGACGGTCGCGTCAACCTGAAAATTCCGGGTGAAACCCAGACCGGCAAGCTGTTCCGCATGCGTGGGAAAGGCGTGAAATCCGTTCGCGGCGGCGCGCAGGGCGATCTGCTGTGCCGGGTGGTGGTGGAGACGCCGGTGGGGCTGAACGAGAAGCAGAAGCAGCTGCTGAAAGAGCTGCAGGAAAGCTTCGGCGGCCCGACCGGGGAAAACAACAGCCCGCGTTCGAAAAGCTTCTTTGACGGTGTGAAGAAGTTTTTTGATGATTTGACTCGTTAATCATTTCCGTCATTGCTGATAAAAAGCCTGAGATTGAGAAATCCCAGGCTTTTTTATTTCTTCTTGATGTATCCATTAATTTAACTCTTTGATTCAGAATCTTTATTTTATTGAATCAGGAGTATTAACAGCGTTCTTCCCATTGATTTATTTTTCCCTCATGGCATAACCTACATGCATTTAATATATGTGCAGTTAATCTCAATAGGGCTTTATTATTTATAACATGAATAATTGATGGTCTGGTCATTTCGATGTTGCTGGGGCATTATGTCTTAATCATCCAGGATAAAGCCCGAACGTTTCATCTGTGGTTGCCCAAATGGGTATTGTCGGACGTCGCTCAAATCAATAACGTCCTTGCGCGCCAGTTATGACAAAAATAGGTAACAGACAAGTGCGTTATGATAGTGCCGGATATTTATAAATAATAACTTACCCTCACTAAAACAACATATTTTGACACATGCCTGATAATGCCCATCGTCCCTTTTGATATGAGATTTTCATCACTATTTTGATGGTGTGTTTCGCTAACAATAAGCGCCGCAGAAAAGTAGTGTATGTCTATGGACGAATTATAACTTTGGGAAATACTTTCAATGCCTCGGATAAAAAATACGCTATTGGCTTGTACGATACTTGCAGCATCCTTGGGCTTTAGTCACTCCGTACAAGCATCTTTGGACTACCAATATTCTTTTGGATCGATTAATGCAGGTTATGCTGACTGGAACAGCGGCTTTGTCGATGTAGGTCGTGGTGAAGTCTGGAAAGCCACAGCTGATTTTGGCGTCAATTTTAAAGAAGCTGAATTCTATTCTTTTTTTGAAAGTAATGTACTCAACCATTCTGTCGCGGGGCGTAACCATACGGTTTCAGCGATGACGCATGTTCGCCTTTTTGGCTCTGACTATACGCTCTTTGGCAAGATTTATGGCCAGTGGGAAAATACGTGGGGGGATGATCTGGACATGTTTTATGGTCTTGGTTATCTGGGATGGTCCGGGAAATGGGGATTCTTTAAACCTTACCTCGGACTCCACAATGAGTCGGGTGATTATGTTTCACCAAAATATGGGCAAACAAGCGGCTGGAACGGGTATGTACTGGGCTGGACGGCAGCTTATAACTTCACGCTATTTGACGAGAAATTTGTTCTGTCAGACTGGAATGAAATTGAATTTGAGCGAAATGATGCCTACGCGGAACAGCAACACGGTGATTATGGCATTAATGGCGGTTTAACGCTGGCCTGGAAATTTTATCCTCGCTGGAAGGCAACGGTAACCTGGCGTTATTTTAAAAACAAATTAGGTTATGACGGCTTTGGCGATCAAATGATTTATATGGTTGGGTATGAATTTTAAAAAATGTCAAAGGAGTTAAAATGAAAAAAACAGTTGTTGCCAGTATGATTGGGCTGGCGCTATGTGCCGGGAGCGCGCTGTCAACAGCACATGCCGCAACAGAAAAGCGTCCTAATTTGGTTATTATTCTGGCTGATGATTTAGGGTATGGCGATCTTGCAACTTATGGACATCCCATTGTCAAAACCCCGAATATCGACAAACTGGCGCAGGAAGGGGTGAAATTCACCGATTATTATGCGCCTGCGCCGCTGTGCTCCCCCTCCCGTGCGGGTCTGTTAACCGGTCGTATGCCATTTCGTACCGGTATTCGCTCATGGATCCCGGAAGGCAAAGATGTTGCATTAGGGCGTAATGAACTGACCATCGCCAATCTGTTGAAACAGCAGGGCTATGACACGGCGATGATGGGCAAACTGCACCTGAATGCAGGTGGAGATCGTACCGATCAACCCCAGGCAAAAGATATGGGGTTTGATTACAGTCTGGTGAATCCGGCGGGATTTGTCACGGATTCCACGCTGGATAATGCCAAAGAGCGTCCTCGCTACGGGGTGGTGCATCCGACAGGATGGCTACGCAATGGGCAACGAATTGGTCGCGCAGATAAAATGAGCGGTGAATTTGTCAGCTCTGAAGTGGTGAACTGGCTGGATAATAAGAAAGATGATAAGCCGTTCTTCTTATATGTCGCGTTTACTGAGGTGCACAGCCCGCTGGCTTCGCCGAAGAAGTATCTCGATATGTACTCGCAATATATGAGCGCGTACCAAAAACAGCATCCAGACCTGTTTTATGGCGACTGGGCTGATAAACCGTGGCGTGGCACGGGGGAGTACTACGCGAACATCAGTTACATGGATGCTCAGGTCGGTAAAGTGCTGGATAAAATTAAGGCAATGGGCGAAGAAGACAACACCATCGTGATTTTCACCAGTGACAATGGCCCGGTAACGCGTGAGGCGCGTAAGGTGTATGAGCTGAACCTGGCGGGTGAGACCGATGGTTTGCGTGGCCGTAAAGATAATCTGTGGGAAGGCGGCATCCGCGTTCCGGCGATTATTAAATATGGCAAACATCTGCCGCAGGGGATGGTGACGGATACGCCGGTTTCCGGTCTTGACTGGATGCCGACGCTGGCGAAGATGATGGATTTTACACTCCCGAACGATCGCACGTACGATGGCCAGTCTTTGGTTCCGCTGCTGGAACAGAAGCCGCTGGAGCGTAATAAGCCGTTGATCTTCGGCGTTGATATGCCATTCCAGGACGATCCAACCGATGAGTGGGCGATCAGGGATGGCGACTGGAAAATGATCATCGATCGTGAAAATAAACCGAAGTATCTCTACAACCTGAAGACCGATCGTTACGAAACGCTCAATCAGATTGGCAAACGGCCGGATATTGAGAAACAACTGTACGATAAGTTCCTGAAGTATAAAGCAGACATCGATAACGATTCGTTAATGAAAGCCCGTGGCGATAAGCCGACACCGGTCACCTGGGGCTAACCGAATAACCATAAAACCGTAGTATGCCACTTAGGGCGATGCCCGCCTGATTCGGTGTTTAAACTGAATCAGGTTCTTTTTATTGGGATGGATATAGCGATCATGCGAAGAAAGAGCTGTCAGGTCATGATTAAACCGACAGGTTCAGTATGCAATCTTGATTGTAAGTACTGCTTCTATCTGGAAAAGGAAAAGCTCTACCCGGAGCGAAAGCGCAACTACAGAATGTCAGACGAGATGCTGGAACGCTTCATTAAACAACATATTGCCGCACAAGAGATTGATGAGGTGATTTTTGCCTGGCAGGGCGGAGAACCAACGTTGATGGGGCTGCCTTTTTATCGCCGGGCGATCGAACTCCAGCAGCGTTATGCTGCGGGAAAAACGATTGTGAATACCTTCCAGACGAACGGCATTTTGATCGACGACCAATGGGCTGAGTTTTTTCGTGCCAATCAATTCCTGGTCGGTATTTCCATTGACGGTGATGCAGCCTTGCATGACGAATGGCGCGTTACGCGCGCGGGAAAAGCGACGCATGCGAAAGTTGAACAGGCCATACAATGTCTGAACCGCCACGGCGTTGAATTTAATACGCTGACGGTTGTTAATCAGAGCAATATGCGCCATCCGCTTCAGGTATATCGCTATCTGAAGAGCATCGGCAGCCGTTATATGCAATTTATCCCTTTGGTGGAAAGAAGCAGCGAAAAGAGCGACCTTGGGCTGGCGCACCCTGAGGACAGGCAAACAAAAATGATGCCGTGGTCGGTTGATCCGCTACAGTTTGGCCATTTTCTTAACGCTATTTTTGATGTATGGGTCCGCGAAGACATTGGCGACATAGGCATACAGATGTTTGAACAGACGCTTGCCGCCTGGTGTGGGTTGCCTTCCCAGGTATGCGTATTCGCTCCAACCTGCGGCAGCGCGTTTGCGATGGAGATGAACGGCGACGTTTATAACTGCGATCATTTTGTTTATCCGCAGTACAGGCTGGGAAATATTCAGGATACAACGCTACATGCGATGAATAATAGCGCGCAAAACCAGCAGTTTGGTGATGATAAAAGCCACTCAATGGCGCAGGAGTGTCGCTCTTGTCAGTGGCAATTTGCCTGCTACGGCGGCTGCCCCAAGCACCGCTTCTTGCAATCCGCGACGGGCGAGAGAAACCACAACTATTTGTGCGCAGGCTATAAAGCGTTTTTCTCTCATAGCGCGGTGACTATGAGCGCGATGAAAACGCTCCATCAGAATGGTTTTTCACCGGCAGAGATAAAATCAATATTTGTTTGAAAATCATACCGTCACAGGGAGTTAATCATGTTTTCTCAGGTTAATGTCGATAGCTGCAAAACGCCAGGCTGCAAAAATCTGGGCGTGCTGAACAGCCCGGATTACCAGAACCAGGGGAAAAATGTGTTATGCAGGGCATGTGGTTTTCATTTTCCTGTGATTTCGGCAAGATCGCTGAATCTTTTTCGCCAGTCGGTAAATCGGGTATGGAAAGGGTTGATAAAATCCTGCCCAGGATGCGGCAGCGTCTCACTAAAAAAGTATGGCTTTTCCGCGCAGGGAGAGCCACGCGTCTGCTGCCAGCAGTGCCATAAAACATTTCTTTATCCCGTCAGATATAAAACCGATCCGCGCCAGGATTATCTTGCCGCACTCATCCAGGATGGGGCTTCGCTGGCGGATATCCGATCCGCCCTTGCGTTAGACAGTACCGGACTAAGCCGTGAATTACAGAAGTTATCCCGCAGGGCAAATCAGGCGGAACGCGAGTTTGCCTTTCCCGCTTTCGACATTACCCTCAGCACCCGCGCTTTTCGGGTTAAATTTAACGGCGGTGACAATTTTCTATATGTGCTGGTCACCGCCGAGGAGACTACCGGTCGGATTATATCCGTAACAACCAATTATTCACTCCAGCCCGTTGAAACGGAGTATCAATACCACTCTTATTACGAAGAGCGCCTGCCGCCCGGTACGCTGGTACATCTTGTGCAACGGAAAGAAGCGATAACGATGCGGCGCGCAACGCTTTTTGATGTGGATTACGGACCGGCGGCGTTATACAAAAACGATCCGGGAATGCTGGTCAAACCCGTATTGCCGGCTTATCGCCATTTTGAATTAGTCAAAACACTGACAGATGCACGTTCCCTCAATATTCAACACTACATCGATCAGGAATGTTTTATATTAGGTGGCTGCCTGATGGCGAATTTGCAGCAGGTTCAACAGGGGCGATGCCATATCTCATTTGTCAGAGAGCGAGGCATGACGCCGCCGCTGCATGATATCCCGCCGCGCCTGTTTATGGGCGGAGGGAACCGCAACAATGTCTGGCGGACCTTCTCTACACGGGACTATGCGATGGCGGTTTGTAACCTAACCGGCAATAAAAAAACGGCCAATCTGCGGCACGCCACGTTAAATGGCGCGACGAAATTTATTCAATACCTGCACGCGCATCCTTTTTTGCCGCAGCTAAATCGCCTGTCTCCGGCGAACGTGACCGTGACGCTGGATTGTCTGAAATATGAATATAATAAAAGACAGAAAATGTGGGACGATCTGCGCGGTTAATTCTGCTTTCGTCAACGCCTGGCCTTTTGCTGCCCAGTCTATCATTGTCTTATCCCTCCTCTTTAACTCGTAAAAATCGAGCATTAGCGCAACTTAAATCTGATTTTTTCGAGTTATCAGTCTGTGTATTATACTTTTATCGAGTTATTCACCAACAGGATGAAAGTAAAAGTGAAACATCTGCAACGATTCTTCAGTAGCGATGCTTCCGGCGGCATTGTCTTAATCATCGCCGCGGCGCTGGCGATGGTCATGGCCAATACCAGCGTGACCAGCGGTCTGTATCACTCCTTCCTTGATACGCCTGTACAGCTGCGGGTGGGGGCGCTGGAGATCAACAAGAATATGCTGCTATGGATCAATGATGCCCTGATGGCGGTGTTCTTCTTGCTGATTGGCCTGGAGGTCAAACGCGAGCTGATTCAGGGCTCGCTGGCGAGTCGCCGTCAGGCGGTCTTTCCGGTGATTGCCGCCCTCGGCGGGATGATCGTCCCGGCGCTGGTCTATCTGGCCTTTAACGCTCAGGATCCTGTCGCCAGAGAGGGATGGGCGATCCCGGCGGCGACGGATATTGCCTTTGCCCTCGGCGTGCTGGCGCTGTTAGGCAGCCGCGTCCCGACGGCGCTGAAGATTTTCCTGATGGCGCTGGCGATTATTGATGACCTTGGGGCTATCGTGATTATCGCGCTGTTTTATACCCACGACCTGTCAATGCTCTCGCTGGGCGTGGCGGCGGCGGCGATTGCGGTGCTGGTGGTTCTGAATCTGAGCGGCGTGCGACGCACCGGGATCTATATTCTGGTCGGTGCGGTGCTGTGGACCGCGGTGCTGAAGTCCGGCGTTCACGCGACGCTTGCCGGGGTCATCGTCGGCTTTATGATCCCGCTCCAGGAGAAGCAGGGTCAGTCACCGGCTAAAGTGCTTGAGCATGTCCTGCATCCGTGGGTGGCGTTTATGATCCTGCCGCTGTTTGCCTTCGCCAACGCGGGCGTCTCGCTGCGGGGGGTTACGCTTGATGGACTGACGTCGCTGCTGCCCCTGGGTATCATGGCCGGCCTGTTTATCGGTAAGCCGCTGGGGATCAGCCTGTTCTGCTGGCTGGCCCTGAAGCTGAAGTGGGCCTCGCTACCGGAGGGGACCACCTGCCGGCAGATTATGGCGGTGGGCATTCTGTGCGGGATTGGCTTTACGATGTCGATTTTTATCGCCACGCTGGCCTTTGGCAATGTCGATCCCGCGTTAATCAACTGGGCCAAGCTTGGCATCTTAATTGGATCGGTGGTATCAGCTGTTACCGGCTACCTCATACTGCGTCAGCGCGTAACGGATACTCGCCTCGCGGTATAACCTTTCTGCAGGAGGGCCTGCCAGGCTCTCCTGGACATTATCAGGGAGAGAAGCATGTCACATATCAACTACAACCATCTGTACTACTTCTGGCACGTCTATAAAGAAGGGTCTGTCGTGGGCGCGGCGGAGGCGCTGTTTCTGACGCCGCAGACCATTACCGGGCAGATCAAAGCGCTGGAGGAGCGTCTGCAGGGAAAGTTATTTAAGCGCAAGGGAAGAGGGCTGGAGCCGAGCGAGCTCGGGGAGCTGGTCTTTCGCTACGCCGACCGGATGTTTACCCTGAGCCAGGAGATGCTCGACATCGTCAACTACCGCAAAGAGTCGAATCTGCTGTTTGACGTCGGCGTGGCCGATGCGCTATCGAAACGGCTGGTCAGCGGCGTACTGGATGCCGCCGTTGTCGAAAGCGAGCAGATCCATCTGCGCTGTTTTGAATCCACCCATGAGCTGCTGCTGGAGCAACTGAGCCAGCATAAGCTCGATATGATTATCTCTGACTGCCCGATCGACTCGACGCAGCAGGAAGGGCTGTTTTCGGTGAAGATTGGCGAGTGCAGCGTCAGCTTCTGGTGCATGAACCCGGCGCCAATGAAGCCGTTCCCGGCCTGTCTTGAAGAGCGACGGCTGCTGATCCCTGGTCGACGCTCGATGCTGGGACGTAAGCTGCTGAACTGGATTAACGTGCAGGGGCTGAAGGTGGAGATCCTCGGCGAGTTTGACGACGCGGCGCTCATGAAAGCCTTCGGCGCCGCGCATAATGCGATTTTTGTCGCGCCGACGCTCTACGCGCATGATTTCTACCATGATGAATCGATTGTCGAAATTGGTCGCATGGATAGCGTGATGGAGGAGTATCACGCCATTTTCGCCGAACGGATGATTCAGCATCCGGCGGTACAGCGCATCTGCAATCGCGATTATTCGTCGCTGTTTACTGAACCCAGATAGCCGGAAAGCGTGGGCTGGCGTGGCTCAGGTCGCGCCAGGACGGGAAAGATGACAGGCATAAAAAAACCCGCTTTCGCGGGTTTTTTCACAAAGCGACAACAAGCAGCGATTAAGCCAGTTTGTTGATCTGAGCGGTCAGGTTAGCCTTATGACGCGCAGCTTTGTTTTTGTGGATCAGACCTTTAGCAGCCTGACGGTCCACGATCGGTTGCATTTCGTTAAATGCTTTTTGTGCAGCAGCTTTGTCGCCAGCTTCGATAGCTGCGTATACTTTCTTGATGAAAGTACGCATCATAGAGCGACGGCTAGCGTTGTGCTTGCGAGCCTTTTCAGACTGAACGGCGCGCTTCTTAGCTGATTTGATATTAGCCAAGGTCCAACTCCCAAATGTGTTCTATATGGACAATTCAAAGGCCGAGGAATATGCCCGTTTAGCCTTCTTTTGTCAATGGATTTGTGCAAATAAGCGCCGTTTAACACCACAGCGCTTCATTACGTAGTGATGGCGCAAGATTCTACCAGCTTGTTGCAGGCGAATACAGCTTTTCCACCATAAAAATCGCCGGGGGCGGGCGGTTTTCCCGCTGACTCGCGCTGAGTGAATGAATTCCTGAGAACTTTCGTTGCCGAGGAGCAATCGCTGGTTAACGTTGACAGTTGTACAAGGTATACTCGGACGATTTTCACTGTTTTGAGCCAGACATGAAGCTGATACGCGGCATACATAATCTCAGTCAGGCCCCGCACGGGTGCGTGCTGACCATTGGCAATTTTGACGGCGTGCATCGTGGGCATCAGGCGCTGCTGCAGCGCTTGCGCGAAGAGGGCCGCCAGCGCGGTTTACCGGTGGTGGTGATGATTTTCGAACCCCAGCCGCTCGAGCTCTTTGCCGCCGATAAAGCCCCGGCGCGGTTGACCCGCCTGCGTGAAAAGCTGAGCTATCTGGCTGAAAGCGGGGTCGACTATGTGCTGTGTGTTCGCTTCGACCGCCGGTTCGCCGCGCTGACGGCGCAGGATTTTATCAGTGAACTGCTGGTGCGCCGCCTGGGCGTGCAGTTCCTTGCCGTCGGTGACGATTTCCGCTTTGGCGCTGGTCGCCAGGGGGATTTCTTGTTATTACAAAAGGCGGGGGCGGAATACGGCTTCGACGTCACCAGCACCCAAACCTTCTGCGAAGGCGGGGTGCGGATCAGCAGCACGGCGGTGCGTCAGGCGCTGGCCGATGACGATCTCCTGCTGGCGGAGACGCTGCTCGGCCATCCGTTTAGCATTTCCGGGCGCGTCGTGCATGGCGACGAACTGGGCCGTACCATAGGTTTTCCGACGGCGAACTTACCGCTGCGTCGTCAGGTTTCCCCGGTTAAAGGGGTCTATGCGGTAGAAGTGACAGGGCTGGGCGACAAGCCGATCGCCGGCGTCGCCAATATTGGCACCCGTCCAACGGTAGCGGGCGTGCGTCAGCAGCTCGAAGTGCATCTGTTGGACGTTGTAATGGACCTCTACGGTCGCCATATCAATGTAGTACTGCGTAAAAAGATACGTAATGAGCAGCGGTTTGCGTCGCTCGACGAGCTGAAGGCGCAAATCGCACGTGATGAGTTAACGGCCCGCGAATTATTTGGGCTGACCAGCCAGGCCTGAGCCACTGGTGTTTATCAAACCGAAATACGGAACCGAGAATCTGATGAGTGACTATAAATCGACCCTGAATTTGCCGGAAACAGGGTTCCCTATGCGTGGCGACCTCGCCAAACGCGAACCGGGAATGCTGGCGCGTTGGACCGATGATGACCTGTACGGCATCATTCGTGCAGCCAAAAAAGGCAAAAAAACCTTCATTCTGCATGATGGCCCTCCTTATGCGAATGGTAGTATTCATATTGGTCACTCGGTTAACAAGATTCTGAAAGACATTATCGTTAAGTCCAAAGGACTGACGGGCTATGACTCGCCTTACGTTCCAGGCTGGGACTGCCACGGTCTGCCGATCGAGCTGAAAGTAGAGCAGGAATACGGCAAGCCGGGCGAGAAATTCACCGCCGCAGAATTCCGCGCCAAATGCCGCGAATATGCCGCTCTGCAGATCGAGGGGCAGCGTAAAGATTTCATCCGCCTCGGCGTGCTGGGCGACTGGTCGCATCCGTATCTGACCATGGACTTCAAAACCGAAGCCAACATCATTCGCGCGCTGGGTAAAATCATCGGCAACGGCCACCTGCATAAAGGCGCCAAGCCGGTGCACTGGTGCGTAGACTGCCGTTCCGCGCTGGCGGAAGCGGAAGTGGAGTATTACGACAAGACTTCTCCATCCATCGACGTGGCGTTCCACGCGGTAGATAAAGCCGCGGTGCTGGCGAAATTCGGCGTCGCCGACGTCAACGGCCCGGTGTCGCTGGTTATCTGGACCACCACCCCGTGGACCCTGCCGGCTAACCGCGCCATCTCCCTATCGCCAGAGTTCGACTATGCGCTGGTGCAGGTGGACGGCCAGGCGCTGATCCTGGCGAAAGACCTCGTTGAGAGCGTGATGAAGCGCGTTGGCGCGGCCGATTACACCATCCTGGCGGCGGTGAACGGCGCCGAGCTTGAACTGATGCGTTTCCAGCACCCGTTCCTCGATTTCGACGTGCCGGCGATCCTTGGCGACCACGTGACGCTGGATGCCGGTACCGGTGCGGTGCATACCGCCGGCGGCCACGGTCCGGACGATTACACGATCAGCCAGAAATACGGTCTGGAAATCGCTAACCCGGTTGGCCCGGACGGGGCTTATCTGCCAGGCACCTATCCGTCTCTGGACGGTATCAACGTCTTCAAAGCCAACGATATCATCGTTGAGATGCTGCGTGAGCGCGGCGCGCTGCTGCATGTGGAAAAAATGCAGCACAGCTATCCGTGCTGCTGGCGCCACAAGTCGCCAATCATCTTCCGCGCCACCCCGCAGTGGTTCGTGAGCATGGATCAGAAAGGTCTGCGCGCGCAGTCGCTGAAAGAGATCAAAGGCGTGCAGTGGATCCCGGACTGGGGCCAGGCGCGTATCGAATCGATGGTCGCCAACCGTCCTGACTGGTGCATCTCCCGTCAACGTACCTGGGGCGTGCCGATGTCGCTGTTCGTGCATAAAGAAACCCACGAACTGCACCCGCGTACCCTTGAGCTGATGGAAGAAGTCGCGAAGCGTGTTGAAGTCGACGGCATCCAGGCGTGGTGGGATCTCGATTCCCGCGACATCCTTGGCGATGACGCTGACAGCTACGAGAAAGTGCCGGATACCCTCGACGTCTGGTTTGACTCCGGGTCGACCCACTCTTCCGTGGTTGACGTGCGTCCGGAATTCGCCGGTCACGCCGCCGATATGTATCTGGAAGGCTCCGACCAGCATCGCGGCTGGTTCATGTCCTCTCTGATGATTTCCACGGCGATGAAAGGCAAAGCGCCATATCGTCAGGTACTGACCCACGGCTTCACCGTCGATGGTCAGGGCCGCAAAATGTCCAAGTCTATCGGCAACACCGTTAGCCCGCAGGACGTGATGAACAAGCTGGGCGCCGATATCCTGCGCCTGTGGGTGGCTTCCACCGACTACACTGGCGAAATGGCGGTCTCTGACGAGATCCTCAAACGCGCCGCGGACAGCTATCGTCGTATCCGTAACACCGCGCGCTTCCTGCTGGCCAACCTGAACGGTTTCGATCCGGCAAAAGACATGGTCAAACCGGAAGAGATGGTGGTGCTGGATCGCTGGGCGGTCGGCTGCGCGCAGGCGGCACAGGAAGATATCCTGAAAGCCTACGAATCCTACGACTTCCACGAAGTGGTGCAGCGCCTGATGCGCTTCTGCTCCATTGAGATGGGCTCGTTCTATCTCGACATCATCAAAGACCGTCAGTACACCGCCAGGGCGGACAGCGTGGCGCGTCGCAGTTGTCAGACCGCGCTGTTCCACATCGTGGAAGCGCTGGTGCGCTGGATGGCGCCGATCATGTCCTTCACCGCGGACGAAATCTGGGGTTACCTGCCGGGCGAGCGTGAGAAATACGTCTTTACCGGCGAATGGTATCAAGGTCTCTTCGGTCTGGCCGACGACGAAGCGATGAATGACGGCTTCTGGGATGAGCTGCTGAAAGTCCGTGGCGAAGTCAACAAAGTGATTGAACAGGCGCGTGCGGATAAGAAAGTCGGCGGCTCGCTGGAAGCCTCGGTGACGCTGTATGCTGATGCCGATCTGGCCGCTAAGCTCAACGCGCTGGGCGATGAATTGCGATTTGTCCTGTTGACCTCCGGGGCGAACGTCGCAGACTATGCGAGCGCGCCTGCTGATGCGCAGCAGAGCGAACTGCTCAAAGGACTGAAAGTCGCATTGAGCAAAGCTGAAGGTGAGAAATGCCCGCGCTGCTGGCATTACACCACCGATATCGGCAAGGTGGCGGAACACGCGGAAATCTGCGGACGCTGTGTGAGCAACGTCGCCGGTGACGGCGAGCAACGTAAATTCGCCTGATGAGTAAATCGATCTGTTCAACGGGGCTACGCTGGCTGTGGGTGGTCGTAGCCGTGCTGATTATCGATCTGGGCAGCAAATTCCTGATCCTCCAGAACTTCGCTCTGGGGGAGACGGTTCCGCTGTTCCCGTCGCTTAATCTGCATTATGCCCGCAACTATGGCGCGGCCTTTAGCTTCCTCGCCGACAGCGGTGGCTGGCAGCGCTGGTTCTTTTCCGGGATCGCCATCGGCATTTGCGTGGTGCTGACGGTGCTGATGTACCGTTCGAAGGCGACGCAAAAGCTGAACAATATTGCCTACGCCCTGATTATCGGCGGCGCGCTGGGCAACTTGTTCGATCGCCTGTGGCACGGCTTTGTGGTCGATATGATCGACTTCTACGTCGGCGACTGGCACTTCGCCACTTTCAACCTCGCCGATAGCGCTATCTGCATCGGCGCGGCGATGATTGTGCTGGAAGGCTTCCTGCCGAAACCGACCGCAAAAGAGCAGGCGTAAATGTTAATGCCGGGTGGCGCCACGTCAGCCCGGCCTACAGAATGTGTGGTCTCCCGTCGCCCGGTAAGCGTAGCGCCTCCGGGCACCAGGAGATCGAAAACAAGCGAGCAATTTGCATGTCTAAATCCGTACAGAGCAACAGCGCGGTTCTCGTTCACTTCACGCTGAAGCTGGACGATGGATCCACCGCCGAGTCCACCCGTAACAATGGCAAACCGGCGCTGTTTCGCCTCGGCGACACCTCCCTGTCTGAGGGGCTGGAGCAACAGCTTCTTGGTCTGAAAGAGGGCGAGAAAAAGGCCTTTTCGCTGGAGCCTGACGCCGCATTTGGCGTCCCGAGCCCGGACCTGATTCAGTATTTCTCTCGCCGCGAGTTTATCGACGCCGGCGAGCCGGAGATCGGCGCGATTATGCTCTTTACCGCAATGGATGGCAGCGAAATGCCTGGCGTGATCCGTGAAGTGAACGGCGATTCCATCACCGTCGACTTCAACCATCCGCTGGCCGGGCGCACCGTTCATTTTGATATTGAAGTGCTGGAGATCGATCCGGCGCTGGAGGATTAACATGCAGATCCTGTTGGCTAACCCGCGCGGCTTTTGCGCTGGCGTTGACCGCGCTATCAGCATTGTAGAAAACGCGCTGACGCTGTACGGCGCGCCGATCTATGTTCGTCATGAAGTGGTGCATAACCGCTATGTGGTGGATAGCCTGCGCAAGCGCGGCGCCATTTTTATCGAACAGATCAGCGAAGTACCGGACGGCGCGATCCTGATCTTCTCCGCTCACGGCGTATCGCAGGCGGTACGGAATGAAGCGAAGAGCCGCGATCTGACGGTGTTCGACGCCACCTGTCCGCTGGTGACGAAAGTGCATATGGAAGTCGCCCGCGCCAGCCGCCGTGGCGAAGAGTCGATTCTGATCGGCCATGCCGGGCACCCGGAAGTCGAAGGCACGATGGGGCAGTACAATAACCCGCAAGGGGGCATGTACCTGGTCGAGTCGCCGGAAGACGTTCTCAAGCTGGAAGTCAAAAACGACGCCCGGCTGTCGTTTATGACCCAGACCACCCTCTCGGTGGATGATACCTCGGATGTGATTGACGCGCTGCGCGCGCGTTTCCCGAAAATCGTCGGCCCGCGCAAAGACGACATTTGCTATGCCACCACTAACCGTCAGGAAGCGGTGCGCGCGCTGGCGGAGCAGGCTGACGTGGTGCTGGTGGTTGGTTCGAAAAACTCCTCCAACTCAAACCGTCTCGCCGAACTGGCGCAGCGGATGGGTAAGGCGGCTTACCTGATTGACGATGCCTCCGATATTCAGGAAGCGTGGGTCAAGGATGCGGCCTGCGTCGGCGTGACGGCGGGCGCGTCGGCGCCGGATATTCTGGTGCAGAACGTCATTACCCGCCTGCAGGAGCTGGGCGGCGGCGAAGCCGTACCGCTGGAAGGCCGGGAAGAGAATATCGTCTTTGAAGTGCCGAAAGAGCTGCGTGTGGATGTCCGTGAAGTAGAGTAAGTTCTTTCCGTCAGCAGTATGAGAAGATGCCAGACTTAACGTCTGGCATTTTTTTTTAGGGAGAAACCATGCGCTTACCGATCATTCTTGATACAGACCCGGGCATCGACGATGCTGCCGCTATTGCCGCGGCGCTGTTCGCCCCTGAGCTGGATCTGCAACTGATGACCACCGTGGCGGGCAATGTCTCGGTAGAGAAGACGACCCGTAACGCGCTGCAGCTGCTGCACTTCTGGCATGCCGATGTGCCGCTGGCGCAGGGCGCCTCGATGCCACTGGTGCGTCCCCTGCGCGATGCCGCCTCGGTGCATGGCGAATCCGGTATGGAAGGGTATGACTTTGTTGAGCATCACCGGCAGCCGCTGGCGAAGCCGGCCTTCCAGGCGATCCGCGATGCGTTGATGCATGCTGCCGAGCCGATCACTCTGGTGGCGATTGGCCCATTGACCAATATTGCGCTGCTGCTGACCCAGTATCCCGAATGCCTGTTCAACATTCGCCGGCTGGTGATCATGGGCGGCTCGGCGGGCCGGGGCAACTTTACGCCGAATGCCGAATTCAATATTGCCATCGACCCGGAAGCCGCAGCGAAAGTCTTCCACAGCGGGCTGGAGATTATCATGTGCGGGCTGGACGTCACCAATCGGGCGCTGCTGACGGCGGATTATCTGGCGACCCTGCCGACGCTGAATCAGACCGGTAAAATGCTCCATGCGCTGTTTAGCCACTATCGCAGCGGCAGCATGAGTAGTGGTCTGAGAATGCACGATCTCTGCGCTATCGCATGGCTGGTCCGCCCGGAACTGTTCACCCTACAGCCGTGTTTTGTGGCGGTGGAGACGCAGGGAACCTGGACCGCCGGCGCCACGGTGGTGGATATCGAAGGGCGACTGGGCCAGCCGGCCAATGCCCAGGTGGCGCTGGATATCGATGTCGAAGGGTTTCAGCGCTGGGCGGCGGAGGTGATCGCCCTGGCGCCGTGATACTCACCCAATCTTCAAGGAGAGAAGTGATGACCTATGGACAGGCGTATTTAAGCGGCTGGAAAGAGACCTTTAATTTTAGCGGCCGGGCCAGCCGACAGCAGTTCTGGACGTTTTTTCTTATCAATCTACTGATCGCCAGCGCGCCGCTGGCCGTCTGGTGGCTGGCAACCAGCTTTAACCCTCAATACGGCATCCTCAGTTTTGTTGTTATACCCTTTGCTGCGCTGTGGTTGCTGCTGATGACTCTCCCTCTGCTGGCGATCGGCTGCCGGCGGATGCATGATATCGGCCGCTCCGGGCTCTGGTTCGTGCTGGGGGTTATCATTCCGTGGTTTGCGGTTATTTCGCTGGCGCTATGCTGCCTGCGTTCAGCGCCGGCACCGTCTCGCTGAGATAATCAATCATCGCCCGCATTCTGGCGGGCATATGCTTATCTCCCGCCCAGAGCAGCCACAGATCGCCGGAGTAGCTGCTGATAAATTCCCATTCGGGCAGCACCTGCACGATATCGCCATTCGCCAGCGCCTCGCGGGCGGTGAACAGCGGCAGGCTGCCGATCCCTAAATGCTGCCTGACCGCGTCGAGGCGCACGGCGGTATGGTTGGCGGCGTACCGCCCGTATGTTTGCACCGTTTCGGTTTTCCCTTGCCGACGGAACTTCCAGCGCGCGTCGGCGGGCGTTTCGCCAAGGCTGATGCAGCTGTGCGCGCGCAGTTCCTGCGGCGTGCGCGGCATACCGTGGCGCTGTAAATAGACCTCAGTGGCGCAGATAACGTGCGTGACTGGCATCAACGGTTTGCCATGCAGACCGGGCGAGGGGGTATTGGTGATGCGTAACGCCAGATCGATACCGTCATCGATAAAATCCAGAGGGCGATCTTCCAGCCGCAGGCAGACGTCAACCTGCGGGTAACGCTGAAAAAACGCCATCATCAGCGGATGGATCACGAAGCGGCCGACGGCTTTCGGTACGCTGAGCGTCAGCTTTCCCTGGGCGACCGTTTGGCGACTGCCGGCGGAATCCATCGCCTGTCGCGCCGCTTCCAGCATCTGCTGGGCATGCTGATACACCGTTTCCCCGGCATCGCTCAGACGCAGCTTGCGGGTGGTACGCTGCAGCAGTTTGCAGCCCATCTCTCGCTCCAGCCGCGACACGCTGCGGCTAACGGCGGAAGGGGTAATGCCGCTCTGGCGGGCGACGGCGGAGAAGCTGCCCTGGTCGACGATCTGGACGAAAAGGGCAAGGTCGGGCAGGAGGCTGAGATTCATTTGTGCTCCCGGAGCAAGAGTGCATTGGCTGGTGATAGGATTATCGCTGTCGGTATTAATAATATACTGGGCGGACAGAGAGGAGAATCACTATGACTGAACGGGTTTATTACACCAGCGACGCTACCGATGGGCGCGCCCAGATCATCGCCTGCACTGCGGAAGCGGATGGCCGCTACGCCATCGAACTGGATCGGACGCTGTTTCACCCGCAAGGGGGCGGTCAACCGGCGGATCGCGGCTGGATAGCTGGTCAGGCCGTTGAGACGGTTATTGTGCGCGGCGACAGCGTGCTGCATATTCTGTCGCAACCGCTTCCCCTCGGTGAAGTGGAGATGAGAATAGATGCCTCCGCGAGACACCTGCATGCCCGCCTGCATTCCGCCGGTCACCTGCTTGGCCTGGCGGGCGAACAGCTTGGCTGGCAACCGGTGAAAGCGCACCACTGGCCTGGCGAAGGGCGGATCGCTTTCACCGGCGGGAACCACGCCGTGATACCCGACGCCAGCGCGCTGCTGAGCCAGGTGAAGGCATGGCAGGCGCAGGACCTCCCGCGTCAGGTGATCTTCGCTGAGGGTTTGCGCATGGTGGGGTTTGGCGAACTGCCCGCCTATCCCTGCGGTGGCACACATGTCGCCCGCCTGGCGGAGCTGGGCGACATTCTTATCAGTCAGATTAAGATGAAGAAGGGGCAGCTGGTGGTCAGCTATTCCCTGGCGTAAACGTTTCAGACCTGCTCAGGGGAGATCTGTTTGCCGCGATAAATACGCTCCGGTCGACCAACCTTGCCGTAGCTGATTTCCGCTTCCAGAAAGTCATTCTTCACCCCTTGTTCCAGATAACGGCGGGCGGTGGTTTTGCTGCTGCCAAGGATACGCGCCAGCGAGTCGGCGGTATGCACCACCCCCGTGTCGGCAAACAGCTGGAGTACGCGCTGAAAGGTGCTTTCATCAATCCCGCGTAGCGGTGCGCTGGCCGGTTCCGTCTGTTCCCGAGCCTGAATATTAAACAGCGCATCGACGTGGATCTGGCTGGCCTGTTCGCTGGAACGCAGCGAGCTGCGATAGCGAGCGAAGCGCTCCAGGGTGTGCTGCAGGCGCTGATAGTGCACCGGCTTAATCAGATAGTCGAACACCCCCAGGCGCAGTGCTTCGCTGATGGTATCCATATGATTATCAGCGGTAATAAAGATAATCCGCCCCTTGTAATGGGTACTGACCGCATGGCGGATCAGGTCGATACCTTTGCCGTCAGGTAAGAAATTATCCAGCAGGATCAGCTGCGGTTGATACAGTCTGAGTTGTTTCCTGGCGCTCTCGAGTTTATCCGCAATGCCAATGACGTCGAACTGGGGAAACTGTTTGATGTTATCCACCAGGATCTCCGCCAGCATAGGTTCGTCTTCAACGATAAGAGTGGTGATGCTATCCATGATGTTCATCTCGGGTCAGGGGAATATAAAGAGTAAAGATGGTGCCAAAAGGTATGTTATTTTCGACGACGATGCTGCCACCTGCCTGTTCCACGTAGCTGCGAACCAGCCAGAGTCCGATGCCATGATCTTTGCTGACGCTGCTGGTGACGCCGCGCTCGAAGATCCGATCGCGCAGCGTCTCGTCAATGCCGCATCCCTGATCGGCGACCTCGATAATCACCTCGTGGCCGTCACTGTTGATCAGGCACTCTATCTGCCTTGAGCCCTGCGGCTGTTGCAGGCTGGCATTGTAGGCGTTATCAAGCAGATTCCCCACGATCGAGATCCATTCGTTGTGAGAAAGGGCGGTGGGTAATCTGTCGACGAAGCAGGCCGGATCGAAAATCAGCTCAAGTCCAAGCTCTTTGGCCCGGTAATATTTGCCGATCAACAGCCCGGCCAGGTGGTTGTCCTGGAAATTACGCGCGATAAAATCGATGACCTTCTGGTGACTTTCCGACTGCTGTTGGATCAGATCCAGCGCATGATCGTAGCGTTTAAGAAACAGCAGGCCGGCGATGGTGGAGATCAGATTGCGATGCTCATGCTGCACGGCGCGCAGGTTATCGGCATATTGTTGTACCTGGCTAAGCTGCAGGCTGAGGGTGTTGATATCGTCTTTACTACGAAAGCTGATCACCCAGCCCTGTGGCTCATTATTTAAGATCACCGCCATCCGGCTGGCGATCACTTTGATCTGATTGAAGGTGACGATCTCGTCTTTTTTATTGGTCTGCGGCGCATCGTAGAAGAAAGCCTCCTGCGAAATCACGCTGCTGATCCCTTTACCAATAAGCGTTGTTTCCGGTTGGCTCAGGTTGAGCAGCCGGCGGGCAGTCTGATTAATCGCGGTGATCTTGTAACGGGAGTCGATGGCGATAAGCCCTTCGAACACGGATTCAAACAATACGCTTTGCTGGATCAACAGCTGCGACAGCTGTTGGGGTTCCATATTCAGCATCTGCTTTTTGATATGCAACGAGAAGCGGCGGGCGCAGTAGAGCAGGAGCAGTAACATGATCGCCATCGGGATCAGCAGCGAGCTTATCTGCAGGCTGAGCCAGTTCTCTAACTGTTCAATGGTATAGCCTACCGACACAATGCCGAGCACCTTGCCGGTCTCGTCCTGAATCGGTGATTTACCGCGCAGCGAGGAGCCCAGCGAGCCTTTGCGCACTGACACGTAGCTTTTCGCGTTTAATAGTGCTTCATCGCTGTCGCCGCCCTCCATCGATTTGCCGATTTCATCAGGGTTGACGTGATAGAGGCGCTGGCCGTTAGCATCACCGACGGTGATATAGGTGGCGTCGGAGAACGAACGCATGGGGTCGATAAGCGCTTTGATTCTGGCGAGGTCGCGTTTCTGAACCGCCTCGACCAGCTCCGGCATCGCCGAAATCTGCATTGCCTGAATCAGCGCCCGCTGCCCGACCTGGTAATGCAGACGCTCTTCGGTAATGTCGGTCAGATACCATGACATCGCCAGCATAACGATCGTCGAGGTGAATAAGATCAGCAGGAAGATGCGATTCTGAAACGATCGCCTGGCAAACCAGTGGGTGATTTTTCGGGTATACATAGCACCAATAGACATTAAATGATTAGTTTCCCCGTTTCGCGGCCCGAGAACCCGCAGATGGCGCACAGAACCGCTAATTTCAGAAAAGTGATCGATGGAAAAGGGGCGTTGTTAATCCTGACCCGGAGGCGGGGCAACGGCCACGCCTCCGGGGAGGAC
>NZ_JBMEZK010000011.1:0-134245 GCF_048822715.1 Klebsiella sp. C239
ATTGGTACAGTATGTGGGCTCATAAACGTGACTTGTCATGGAAAGGTTTTATTCAAATCCCATTGAACCCACAGCTTGATGTTGTGGCAATGACTATACTTAATTCTGCCACTACTGGGGAGGCAAACAATGAATCGTAATGATTATGTTTTCGCTCTCAGTGAACGCGAGCAAATAAGTAACTTATTAAAAAACATGCCAATCGGTCAGTCCATCAGCAGGAAAAGCTTAGAAGATCGATTAAAAAATGTTGAAAGAATAATTTCTCAAGCTGACGTTCGAGAGCATGAACCGACGCATGCGGTGTTAACCTTTAGAGGTCCTACAGTCATTGGTACTCACGGGATTTCAGCAGTGTTTGGGTCGAAAGCTGTATCCTGTTTTAATGATGCAATAGCCTATGTGGCAAGTGCATTTAACGGCCCTCTACCAGCATCAGGAAGGATACCAAACATTGAAAATAACCGCCTGATGATCACAGCATCAGCAAGGGGTTCTTTTGGATTTGTACTTGAAGAGTTCCGACCTGATGCGCCACTTACATTCGATGAAGAAACACCAGTCTCTAAAGCTATTGATAAGACAAGAAAAATATTGCAGGCCAGCTTAGATAATGATGATGAAGAGCTTTCCGACGCTTTAGAAAATTTAGATTTTCGTGCAATAGAAAAAATCCGTAGTTTCATACATTATCTATATGAAAATAAAACTGTTTTTACTTTAAAAAACAATGACTTCAATATTGTTTTTAGAGAGCCAAAGCAACTCGAAGTTGTCTACAATCAACTAAGTAGCGATAACATTAAGCAGGAAAAGATTGTTGAAACAGTGATATTTTTAGGCACTCTTCCTAACAAACGCCAGTGTGAGTTTATTGTGCTGGGTAACACCGACATTAAGACAGCAAGTATCGATAAAGCAATTGGTGATCCTGGTATCATTAACAAACATTTAGGTGTTACTGCTTCTGCGGTATTTGTTAGAAAAACCGTTGGTAATGGGAGACCTAGATATACATTAGTGTCTCAACCAGAGTGGAAATCTGGCTCTAACATTTAGAATACTAGCCCGGCCATAGTGCCGGGTTTTTTATGACCCCTTCCCTATGACGTTTCCAGCTTTCCCCATGTTGTGTGACCAAGTGACCATCCACTAGTAGATCCACCACAACCATCCTAAATGCATCAGTATAAGCTCCGCCTTATCTTCATCGTAATCCATACAACCTGCTCCCCGCTGATTTTCTAACCGCCAACTGCTTTAAAAAGATGCTGCAAAGGCCTATACACACTCAAAATTAAACTTTTTGTTTATATTTATAAACCCATTTAGTTGACACAATAATAAACAAAGTGTTTAATTATCTCGTAGCAACAAACCACCCAGGCAGGACGCCCACGAAGTAGCTGCCGGCGGCATACGAAACACCGGATGAGGTGGAGAGATCAACGCGCAGTAGGTTTAAACGTTCCGCTGGCCACGTAATGGCTGAGGTTGAAATGAGTAAGCAAGGCATCAGAGCCATGGTCATTTCAGCAGTAATTGGGCTCTTCATCTGGATCGCGCTTTTCTGCGTACTGAGGGAGTTATTTACATGATTGATTTCGCACGCAAACCCGCTCGTCAGCAGGCTATTCGTTTAAGTCCGCTGTCAGCTTTCATCCGCCGGGTGAGCTACATGCTCGCGCAAAAAGGAGACACTTCATGAGCACGATGTTTGCCCTGGTTCTCACCGTCAGCATGCTGACGGGCGGTAATCAGGATGTCCTGCTCGGCGTTTACGACACTGAGAATGACTGCAAGGCAGCCGCAGAAGAGCAACACGTGAAAGCTGAATGTTATCCGCTGAAAGGTGTACTGGATGAACATCCGGCCGGGTTCACGGTGCAAATGTAGGGGGAGGAATGCAGAAGAAATGCGGTTACTGCCGTAAAGCAATCGAGGGAAAACCAGTGGTTAG
This sequence comes from Klebsiella sp. C239, assembly GCF_048822715.1. Lineage (NCBI taxonomy): Bacteria > Pseudomonadati > Pseudomonadota > Gammaproteobacteria > Enterobacterales > Enterobacteriaceae > Klebsiella > Klebsiella sp. C239. The sequence goes on from NZ_JBMEZK010000011.1 coordinate 1,961, forward strand.
CACCCTGTTGTACCTCCAGGGGAACCAGCTCGCACGGAAAGAAAGAGAGTATTGCTCAGAACGTTGCGCTTCTCACGACCAGATGGCTCACGAGGGCTAACGTAAACCCGCCGAAGCGGGCTGTACGTCCGGTGCCACCGACCAAAGTTACACCGGAAATTACCAAAACCAATGACCACCCTGAATGGGCGCTACCAATGGCCCGGGGGATTCTACATCCAAAATAGAGGCTATCACATGGAATATTTTTATCTGATAAAAGCGACTCAAAAATCGGGTAAAGCTGATGCCGTAATCTGGCGCACTAATAAATCAGAAGCTCGCGCCCTTCTGCAACTGGACGTCGATCTGGAAGACGCTGGGATCGAAACAGGCCGCGGCAAAGACTATCAAAAACCAATTCGCACCGATTTTCCGGTATTCAACGACCTGCCGGCGGAGGGTGTTCTCGATTACTCATGGTGCGAACGCTACCAGCTCGGCGACGATAGCCGCACCTGGACTCAGAAGCCTGGACAGGCGCCTGCTGATCTTCATCACGGCGATGATGCCGGAGTAACCTCTGAGGCCGTTACTGTAGAGCAGGTTGATGCCAATACCACTGTCGACGCGTTACAAGATGAGACTGTGGAAGCTTTCGGTAGTGATGAATACCAGGACGATTCGAGCGCGCTTTTTAACGTGGCAGAACTCCCCTTTCGCGCTCAGTTGCTGGCGCAGTACATGGCCGAAGAACGTCACGTTTATCATATCAGCATGCCTCACCGGCAGGAGCTGTCAGCTCTTGAAATGGACACTGATAACGCAGCCGTCCAGGATCTGATTCTGGCCGCCGAGAATGTCCCTGAAATCAAAAAATACGATATGCCGGCGCTCTGGAAATTCACCAGCGCCAATAAAAAAGTCTTCCCGGAAGGGAAACGGCATGAGCTCGGCAAACGTATTCAGTTTGCAAAGCTGTGGTTCGCCACGAACGCGATCGACCGCGGCATTCTCACCAGGGAATGGGCTGCCGGTAACTGCATTTCTTCGGTTTTGAAAACCGATGCAGGTACGAATGCTGGCGGCGGTAATAAAACCGATCGCACCCCTGACTACACCCATACCCTTGATACGCTCGATGTAGAAATAGCCCTGGCCACAATGCCAATGGATTTCGATATCTACAATTTCCCGGCATCAATTCACCGCCGGGCCAAAGAGATCGTCCAGAAGAAAGAAAGTCCGTTCAAGGAATGGTCGGCAGCGCTGCGCAAGGTCGCAGGCATCCTGGATTATTCCCGCGCAGCCATTTTTGCCCTTATTCGTGGCGCCACCAGCGATATTCATCATTTCCCGGTAAGTCTGCAGACCTATATCAATGCGAACCTGACCGAGCATAAGCATAACGCCCCTTCTGCTGAGACGCTTGAGAAAGCTGGTCATGTTTCATCTGCCGCCGTCACTCTGGACGCTGTGAAAAAGGCTATCGATGGAGATGAAGGTGTGCCTGACCTGGAAACTCTCCCAACAGACTTTCAGGTAATTGGCACCGAACTGGTGAAAGAAGCTCAAAAGAAACGCCCTGACGCTAATCCGGTTCTGGCCGCCGAACGCGGCGAATATGTCGAAGGTATCAGTGACCCCACGGATCCGAAGTGGATAACCGAAGACCTGACCAAACCCCGATCCCTGGAAATTGCCAATCTCGGCGGCGGAATGTTTTCAATTGAAGGCCTTATGACTTCACCGGCTACTAATGCCACCGAAGAAGGAACCACCAGCAATGTGCAGATGGAAGCGGATCAGTCAGTCAAAAACGAAATTGATAGTTCGGTATCAACAGGCGAAGGCGCTGATGAACCTCCTGCGCAAACAACTGCCGTGAACATGAGCGAAATACTGGCTGAACGCTGTCCGGATCTTACCGCCGAAGTGCTGAAAAGCCAGGTTTCCGAGAGTGCTCATAGCGATGAAGAGGATGAGGCTGAACAAGCAGCGCCAGCATGGCCGGAGTATTTCGAGCCTGGTCGATATGAAGGCGTGCCAAATGAGGTCTACCACGCCGCTAACGGCATCAGCTCCACGATGGTTAAAGATGCCCGGGTATCGCTGATGTATTTCGAGGCACGCCACGTATCCAAAACCATCCAGAAGGTGCGCTCCCCTGTTCTGGATATGGGAAATCTGGTGCATGCGCTGGCGCTGCAGCCTGATCAGCTGGAAAAAGAATTCAGCATCGAGCCGGAAATCCCGGAAGGCGCCTTCACGACGACGGCGACGATCCGTGCGTTTATCGACGAGTACAACGCCGGGCTTCCGCCGCTGTTGAGTGCTGACGATATCAAGGCGCAGTTGGAGGCGCACAACGCCACCCTGCCCGCTCCTGTACCGCTGAGCGGCGACAAAGATGCAATTGGCATTGCATATCTGGAATTACCTGACGAGTTCAAGCGAATCGTTGGTGACGATAAAAACTTTACCGCGTCAGCAATGAAGGCCTGCATCAAAGAATACAACGCCACCCTGCCAGCGACTGTTAAAACCAGCGGCAGCCGTGATGCCATGCTGGAACAACTGGCGATTATCAATCCTGACATGGTTGCTCAGGAAGCAAAGAAGGCGCAGCCGCTGAAAGTATCAGGTACTAAGGCGGATCTGATTCAGGCCGTGAAATCGGTTAAACCGGATGCCGTGTTTGCCGATGAGTTGTTGGATGCATGGCGCGAAAACCCTGAAGAAAAAGTGCTGGTTACCCGCCAGCAACTGGCTACGGCACTGGCCATTCAGAAAGCACTGTTGAATCACCCGACCGCTGGCAAGTTGTTGACGCACCCGAGCCGTGCCGTCGAGGTGAGCTATTTCGGCATTGATGAGGAAACCGGGCTGGAAGTTCGCGTGCGTCCTGACCTTGAGATAGACATGGGCGGCCTGCGCATCGGAGCGGACCTGAAAACCATCAGTATGTGGAACATCAAGCAGGAAGGCCTGCGCGCGAAGCTGCACAGGGAAATCATCGAGCGCGACTACCACCTGAGCGCGGCTATGTACTGCGAAACCGCAGCCCTTGACCAGTTCTTCTGGATATTCGTTAACAAAGACGAGAACTACCACTGGATCGCCATCATCGAGGCATCCGAAGAACTACTGGAACTCGGCATGCTGGAATACCGCAAAGCTATGCGCGCCATTGCGAACGGTTTCGACACTGGCGACTGGCCTGCGCCGATTACCGAAGACTACACCGAAGAGCTTAACGATTTTGATGTGCGCCGCCTCGAAGCGCTGCGCGTACAGGCATAAGGGGGAATAACAATGTCCAATTTAGTCGCAACTACTGAAAACCAGACCCAGAAGATCGACAACGTTTCTATCCTGACGAACGGTGAATTGTTCAACCGCCTGCGCACGCTCTCGGAAGTAATGGCCAATAGTGGAAACTTCGTGCCTGAGCATTATCGTGGGAAACCAGATGCGTGCATGGCTGTAGTGATGCAGGCAGCGCGTTGGGGTATGGATCCGTTTGCAGTGGCACAGAAAACCTTCATCGTGGGTAACTCAGGTGTGCTTGGCTATGAGGCTCAACTGGTGAATGCGGTAATTAACACCATGGCTCCAACCAAAGACCGGATCCATTTTGAATGGTTTGGTGCATGGGAAAATATCGTTGGTCGCTTTATTAAAAAAACCAGCGGCAAAGGTAACGACTACATCGCGCCGGGCTGGGATTTGCAAGATGAAGCTGGCGTGGGCGTCCGCGCCTGGGCAACCCTCAAAGGAGAATCAGAACCTCGCGAGCTTGTGCTGATGCTTTCGCAGGCACAAGTCCGCAACTCTACACTGTGGGCGAGCGACCCCCGTCAGCAACTGGCCTATCTCGCCGTTAAACGTTGGGCGCGACTGTACTGCCCGGATGTGATCCTCGGGGTCTATACCGCCGATGAAATTGACGAACGCGAAGAAAGGGTTATCAACCCGGCGCAGGCAGAAAAAGTCTCGCTGAATGAAATAACACACTCCGTTGGCGATTCCACCAGCACGCAAGAGCCTGCATCTAACGTTGACTCTGTTGCTGACGAACTCCGAGACCGGATTGATACAGCTGACTCAGTGGATCGGGCCAAAGCCATTCGTGTAGACATCGAATCACAGAAAGCTCTGCTGGGTACTGCTTTGTATACCGAACTGAAGAGTAAGGCAGTGAAACGCTACTACCTTGTTGATGCAAAGAACAAAGTTGAGGCCGCCATAAATTCACTCCCTAACCCGGGGGATCCGGAGGCAGAAGCATTATTCGCGAAGGCAGAAAGCACCCTGACCTCATCGCGCCGCCACCTCGGTGATGAACTGTATGACCAGTTCCGCATCACCCTGGACGACATGAAACCGGAATACGTGGGCTAAGGGAGGCGGGAGGGTTCGCCCTCCCGGTAACGATATGAGCAAATCACTGAATGCACGTTGCATCCGTCGCTGGGAAGTTGAGTTCAAAGGGCGCTGCGATTCAAAATTTAGCACTGTCTGGCGTAAGCGCGATCTGCGTGGGTATATCCGCGAAGCTGCACTCACCACGGCTAACTGCATGGTTGAACGAATGGCAGAAGATAACGCCCGAGCTGATTTTGGTATTAAGGGTTGGTCGTCGGTTTTCTCAGACTGGTACGACGAACGTCGGGAGCACTATCGCAAAGACGCAAAGCTCATTCTTGATGCGTTTGCCTGCAACGAAGCTATTGATGAAGAAATTCAGAACGAGCTGGAGGCCTGGAATGACTGATATCGCCACCTTCACTAATGAGCAATTAATCGCCGTGTGCCGTGCTGACGTGGCGGAAATGTCGAAGTTTTTAAAAGAGGGTGAATTCAGCAATCCGTCCCGCGCAGCCATGTATTTGCGTATTACTGAAATCGCATTGGCTGCGCTGATGGGGGAGTTCTCATTTGCTCGCAATCAGGTTCGCCGCGAACACGCTAAATGGTCGCATGCCACCTTCGGCAATGTTGGTCCGGCTGGCCCACTGAAACACCTCAGCATAGAAGCGCTTGAAGCTGCCGCGGAACCTAACGACCACAGCGAATGGGCTGATATGCAGTTCCTGATGTGGGATGCCCAGCGCAGAGCGGGAATCACTGACGAGCAGATTACCCAGGCGATGATCGATAAGCTCGCGGTAAATAAGGCGCGCCAGTGGCCCGAGCCAAAGGACGGGGAACCTCGGATGCATTTACGAAGCGAAGACGAATCACTCAACGCCAGGCGCCGCCGTAATCGTGAATCAAATGCGCGCGCTCGCGAACGTGAAACGCCCGCACAACGCAAAGCCAGACTGGCGAAAAACAGATTGAGAATGGCTCTTCGTCGTAAGGGAGGTGCCAAATGAGCCTGAAACACCGCCTGCCCGAGCTGGAAGCCAGCATCGACCCGGCAGCATTGCGCGCAGCCGCCGACGAATATTCGGATCTGCTTCTGACTTTGTGCTTGTGCATGAAGATGGCCGGCCCCACCCGGGCTAACGTGCGCGCCTGCGCCACCGAGCTTAAAAAGCGCCTGACTACCTGGCACAGCCATAAAGAGCTCAATGCAATTCTGTCCAGTTGGGATCCCGTTGGCTATGTTCTCGGCCTCCGCCGGGAAGCGAACGACAACGCGCGCGCAGCTGGCGATCCAGTTGATGTTTTTGTGTGAGGTGAATATGCAACTGATTAACCGAAGCAAGCAATCACCGCTGGGCCGCCAGGCGTGCGATGCGGCACTGGCAAAACACGTTGAGCTTTATGGAGCCTACGGGCGACAGAAAACGAAAAGAACTTATACGGTGGTGGTTCAAGGCTCAAAGATCACTGTAGAAGTTGTTAACAGAAAAAGTAGCTATGTGGCCACAGCCATGAGCTGCGCGCGCCGGCTACACCATCTGCCTGGACAAAGTAACTAAGGGGTTTTTATGACTAATACATCTCATAAATCAGATGAAATTTTGATAACCGATGACGTTCTGTCCAGATACAAAATATCGCGCAGCACACTCTATTTCTGGAGCACCCCATCCCGGATGCCCTCTTACTTTGCTCAGCCATTCCCGCAGCCTAAAATAAATGGCAGCCCTAAAAGGTGGAGACTTTCAGACCTGCTGGCCTGGGAAGATAACGTGGGGATCAAACCAGAGGCTGACCAACCAGCTTCTCAAGGTGATCCTGCCAAACAGCAAGCCAGTGACGCTGATCATCCAGATAATCATGCAGGTTATAACGTGCCATGACACCTGCCATATGATGGCCAAGCAGTTTTTCCACAACATGTGGCGGCGCACCTAATTCAGAAAGGCGTGTCGCCACTGTTCGTCTGAGGTCATGGAGAGACCAGGGCTTCATGCCTGTTTTAGCTATAATCTGAGCAGAAAACAGAGCGACGTTTGGTTGTAGTGGCGGTCTGTCATCTTCTGGCCCCCTGTAACGTGACAGTGTCACAACATGTTTTGAAACTGACGTTTCCTTCTCTGCTAACATCATTCTTACTACTGCCTCGGGAAGTGCCCTTCTGACCGATTTCCCGGTTTTATAATCGCTTGCCGGAATGGTCCACGTTTGCTCATGGAAATCAAACCACTCCCATCTTGCTGTTCTGATCTCTGTACTCCGGCAGCCAGTCATGATGAGAAACTTCATTATCAGCTGTTGTCGGTACTTCATTTCAGGAAGGATGTTCCAAACTGTTTTGATTTCCTCATCACTCAATCTGCGATCTTTTACGGATGCTGTGAGACCTACGTCAGAGCGCCTAAGGCTCTCAATTGGGTTCACATTAATTACCCCTCGATTGGAGCAAAAACGGAACGTACGCTGCATCAGCCCAAGCATCTGACCAGTGACAACTCTTCGCCCCATGCCATCAAAAAGGTTAAGCCAGTGCGCTTTAGTGGTCTGATCAACAATCATGTTCCCCAGCACAGGCGCTATATGGTTATTGAAGTCCCGCCGGTTAACCTTGATTTTCACAAGACCTTCAGGGATGCAGTAATACTTTTCCCAGTAATCGAAAGCCTCTTTAACGGTGAGTGCTTCGACTTTTTTCTGTTTCTCCAGAACTGTTTGCCGTCTCGGATCGAGTCCTTCTGTCAACCAGGCCCTGAACTGCTGTCTACGTTCGCGAGCTTGAGATAAGGAGGTGGTTGGATAATCGCCAATCGTTAGCTGAGCGGCTTTCCCGTTCCATCTGTAGCGGTAAAAGAATGTTATACTGCCGGAAGTAGACAACCGGACATTCAGACCATGAGCGTCCGAAATGACCTCGATCTGGTCTCTCTTTTTGCCAAGAGCTTTTCTTAATTTTGTGTCGGTAAGCAATGTGTACACTCCGGAAGACGATATACACATCAGTGTACACATTTTACTTAAATTGATAACCTTCAAATCAATGCAGAACACACAAAATTAAAGCACTCTATGTTGGCAAGATGTTGTTATTAGCGGGATTTTTGAAAAGACTTAAAGCATGACTAACAAACTTAAAACGGATTCATATGCCCTACGATAGCGTTTATCTGGAAAAGCGTCCGCCCGGCGCGCTGCGCACCGTATGGCGTAAATTCTATGGCGACACCACGGCGATGATCGGCCTGTACGGCTGCGCGGGGCTGCTGCTGCTTTGCGTCTTCGGCGGCTGGTTCGCCCCCTACGGCATCGACCAGCAGTTCCTCGGCTACCAGCTGCTGCCGCCATCGTGGTCGCGCTATGGGGAAGTCTCTTTCTTCCTCGGAACCGATGACCTGGGGCGCGATGTGCTCAGCCGACTGCTGAGCGGCGCGGCGCCGACCGTCGGCGGCGCTTTTGTCGTCACCCTCGGCGCCACGCTGTTTGGCCTGGTGCTGGGCGTCATTGCCGGATCGACCCACGGCCTGCGCTCGGCGGTGATGAACCATATCCTCGATACCCTGCTCTCCATCCCCTCGCTGCTGTTGGCGATCATCGTCGTCGCCTTTGCCGGGCCGCACCTCAGCCATGCGATGTTTGCCGTCTGGCTGGCGCTGCTGCCGCGCATGGTGCGCTCCGTCTACAGCATGGTCCACGATGAGCTGGAGAAAGAGTACATCATCGCCGCCCGCCTCGACGGGGCGTCGACGCTGAATATTCTGCTGTTCGCCATCCTGCCCAATATCGCCTCCGGCCTGGTGACCGAGATCACCCGCGCCCTGTCGATGGCTATTCTGGATATCGCCGCGCTGGGCTTTCTTGACCTCGGCGCTCAGCTGCCTTCGCCGGAATGGGGAGCGATGCTGGGCGATGCGCTGGAGCTTATCTATGTTGCGCCGTGGACCGTGATGCTGCCCGGGGCCGCGATTATGCTCAGCGTACTGCTGGTCAACCTGCTGGGCGACGGTATTCGCCGGGCGATCATTGCCGGGGTAGAATAATGCCGTTACTCGATATTCGTCACTTAACCATCGAATTTAAAACCAACGAAGGCTGGGTAAAAGCCGTCGACCGCGTCAGCCTGACCCTGACCGAAGGCGAAATCCGTGGCCTGGTGGGGGAATCCGGCTCCGGGAAGAGCCTGATCGCCAAAGCTATCTGCGGCGTGACAAAAGACAACTGGCGGGTCACGGCCGACCGCATGCGTTTCGACGACATCGATCTGCTGCGGCTGTCGAACCGCGAGCGCCGGAAACTGATCGGCCACAACGTGTCGATGATATTCCAGGAGCCCCAGTCGTGCCTCGACCCCTCTGAACGCATCGGCCAGCAGCTGATCCAGAGTATCCCTGGCTGGACCTACAAGGGCCGCTGGTGGCAGCGGCTGGGCTGGCGTAAACGTCGGGCCATCGAGCTGTTGCACCGCGTCGGGATTAAAGATCACAAAGACGCCATGCGCAGCTTCCCCTATCAGCTGACCGAAGGCGAGTGCCAGAAGGTGATGATTGCCATTGCCCTGGCCAACCAGCCGCGCCTGCTGATCGCCGATGAACCGACTAACGCTATGGAGCCCACGACGCAGGCGCAGATTATCCGCCTGCTGACGCGGCTCAACCAGAACAACAACACCACCATTTTGCTGATCAGCCACGATCTGCAGATGCTCAGCAAATGGGCGGATAAAATCAACGTCATGTACTGCGGGCAGACGGTGGAGAGCGGGCCCAGCGAAGAGCTGATCACCCTGCCGCATCACCCCTACACCCAGGCGTTAATCCGCGCGATCCCGGATTTTGGCAGCGCCATGCCGCATAAAAGCCGTCTCAACACCCTGCCGGGGGCGATACCGCTGCTGGAGCAGCTGCCCATCGGCTGTCGGCTGGGGCCGCGCTGCCCGTACGCCCAGCGCGAGTGTATTGAAACCCCGCGTCTTACCGGGGCGCGCAATCACCTGTACGCCTGTCATTTCCCGCTGAACATGGAGAAAGAGTGAAATGGTCGAAACATTGCTGGAAGTGCGCCAACTCAGTAAGACCTTTCGCTATCGCACCGGCTGGTTTCACCGCCAGACGGTGGAGGCGGTTAAGCCGCTGAGTTTTACTCTGCGCGAACGGCAGACGCTGGCGATTATCGGCGAGAATGGCTCCGGAAAATCCACCCTCGCGAAGATGCTGGCGGGCATGGTGGAGCCCACCAGCGGCGAGGTGCTGATCGATGACCATCCGCTGACCTTCGGGGATTACTCCTACCGCAGCCAGAAGATTCGCATGATCTTTCAGGATCCGTCGACGTCGCTAAACCCGCGCCAGCGCATCTCGCAGATCCTCGATTTTCCGCTGCGGCTGAATACCGACCTTGACGCCGAAGCGCGGCAGAAACAGATCATCGACACCCTGCGCATGGTCGGCCTGCTGCCGGACCACGTCAGCTACTATCCCCATATGCTGGCCCCGGGTCAGAAGCAGCGTCTTGGCCTCGCCCGGGCGCTGATCCTGCGCCCGAAGGTCATCGTCTGCGATGAGGCGCTGGCCTCGCTGGATATGTCGATGCGTTCCCAGCTCATCAACCTGATGCTGGAGCTGCAGGAGAAACAGGGCATCTCTTACATCTATGTCACCCAGCACCTGGGAATGATGAAGCACATCAGCGATCAGGTGCTGGTGATGCATAACGGGGAAGTGGTTGAGCGCGGCAGCACCGCCGATGTGCTGGCCTCACCGCTGCATGACCTGACCCGACGCCTGATCGCCGGCCACTTCGGTGAGGCTCTCACCGCCGACGCCTGGCGCAAAGACGGCAAATAGCGCCGTCTCATTCACCTCGCCCGCAGACCTCACGCCGGCGCGTGGCCAACGGTTCGCTTAAGGATGGCCACCGCGCTGGCGATGTCCGGCGCCAGCCAGCGATCGTCCTCCCAGCCAGGCACGCTTTCGCGCAGCAGGTCTCGCGCCCGGCGCGTGCCCGCCGCCAACTTCTGCGGCTCGTAAAAATCGAGCCCCTGGGCGGCGAGTAAATATTCGATGCCCAGGATCTGATAGAGGTTGCCCAGCAGGCGCTGCAGTTTCAGCGCTGCGCCGGTGCCCAGGCTTAAATGATCCTCCTGCAGACCCGAGGTAACAAAATTATCCAGCACCGCCGGCTGCGCCAGCTGCTTGTTTTCCGCGCACAACGACGCGGCGACGTACTGGGCAATCATCATGCCTGAATTCACGCCCGGTCGGGCGACCAGGAACGCCGGCAACCCGCTCACCAGAGGATTCACCAGCCGGTCAAGGCGTCGTTCAGCGATGGCGCCCAGCTCAGCCATAGCAATAGCCAGCAAATCGCAGGCCATCGCCACCGATTCGCCGTGCGGATGCGCCTGGGAGACCACCCGCCACTGCTCAACGGTTCCCAGGATCAGCGGATTATCAGTACAGGCGTTGAGTTCGATATTTATCTGCGTCTGCGCGTGGCTAAACTGATCGCGGCAGGCGCCATGCACCTGAGGCATCGAGCGAAGGCTTAGCGCATCCTGGGTGCGAAGTCCTTCACTTTCGGCCAGCAGACGGCTGTCCGCCAGCAGCTCACGCAGCCGCTGGCCGCTGGTCTGGATCCCGGGGCTGGCTTTCAGCGCCAGGATCTCGGCATCGAATGCCACAAGCTGGCCGCGAAGCGCTTCAAAGCTCATCGCGCCGGTTACATCGGCCCAGTTCATTAAGCGCTCGGCGTCGTCTAACGCCAGACAGGCCAGACCGGTCATGCACGGCGTACCGTTGACCAGGCTCAGCCCCTCTTTCGCTCCCGGCGCGATGGGCTGCAGATCTAGCTGCGACAGGACCTCTGCCGCTGACCACGTTCGCCCCTGCCAGAGCACATCGCCAACCCCCATCAGGGCCAGGCCAATGTGCGCCATATGCGTTAAATAGCCAACTGACCCCTGGGAGGGCACCTGAGGGGTGACGCCATGCTGCAAAAACGCCAACAGCTGCTGCACTATCCCGGCGGAGATCCCGGATTTACCGTGGCTGAAATTGGCCACCGCGGCGCACATAATTGCCCGGGTTGGGGCGACCTCCAGCAACGGTCCCACCCCGCAGGCGTGGCTGAGCAACGTATTGCGCGACAGCTGGTGTAGCTGCGCTTCCGGCAGCGTAATATTGCACAGCGCCCCCAGCCCGGTGTTGATCCCATAGGCTACCTGGCCGGCTTTAACGATATGCTGGACAATCGCCCGCCCTTGCGCGATACGCGACCAGGCGCTGTCGCTGAGGCTCAAGGTCGCCTCGCCCCGGGCAACGCAAGCCACCTCCTGCCAGCGTATCGGCGCATCACCCCACTGGATCATTTTCATACGACCTGTCCTGGCTGTTGGTGGCTGGAGATAAATTGCTTGAAGCGCGCGGATCCCTGGCTGCCAAACAGCGCCTCTGGCGCACCGTCGCAGTCAATCGTCCCCTGGTGCATAAAGACCACCCGGTTGGAAACATGGCGGGCGAATCCCAGCTCGTGGGTGACCACCAGCATCGTCCGTCCCTCCTCCGCCAGGCTGCGCATCACCTTTAGCACCTCGCCGACCAGTTCGGGATCCAGCGCTGAGGTAGGTTCATCAAAGAGCATGACGTCCGACTCCATGGCCAGCGCGCGGGCTATCGCCACGCGCTGTTGCTGGCCGCCGGAGAGCTGCGCAGGATAGAAATCCTTTCGGTTCAACATCCCCACTCGCTCCAGCAACTGCTCAGCCTGTTCAATGCAGGTTCGTTTGTCCCGTTTGAGCACATAATGCGGCCCCTCAATGACATTCTGCAGAACCGTCATATGCGACCAGAGGTTAAAACTTTGGAAGACCATCCCCAGCCGCGAGCGCAGGCGCTCTATCTGCCGGGGGTTCGCCGCCAGCCGATGCCCACGGGCATGATGCTTCATTTCAATCGTCTCGCCGCCGACGCTGACCACTCCGGCATCGGGCGTTTCCAGCAGGTTAATGCAGCGCAGCAGCGTACTTTTACCGGAGCCGCTGGCGCCGAGGATCGAAATGACATCGCCCTGCTGCGCCTGGATGGTGATCCCCTTCAGAACATCCAGGGAGCCAAAGGACTTATGAATATCGCTGACCGATAAGGTCACCGGACGTGAATCTAGCATCTTACTCTCCTTTGGTTATCGGCTTGAGCGACACGGTCGCCGGATTTTGCCGGGTATGCGGGGTTAAACGCCGTTCAAGCAGGGCGTACAGCTGCACAATGATGAAATTGAGCAGCAGGTAGATGGCCGCCGCGCAGAGGAATACCTCCATCGTCCGGTAGGTACGCTGAATAATCTGTTGGGCCACCCCCGTGACGTCCCAGACGGTCACCAGGCTTGCCAGCGCCGTCGACTTGACCAATAAAATGGCCTCCGTGGAGTAGGCTGGCAGCGCATAGCGCAGCATCACCGGGGCAATGATCCGCCGCAGCAGCAGCCAGCGCGACATACCGCAAGCCTGGCCGGCTTCAATCTGGCCCGGCGGTATCGCCAGCAACCCGCCGCGCAGAATTTCCGCGGTATAGGCCGCCGTACAGAGCGCCAGCGCCAGAACGGCGCAGATAAAGGGTTCGCGCAGCAGCGGCCACAGGAAACTGTGGCGGATCACCCCAAACTGACCCAGCCCGTAATAAATGAGAAACAACTGGATCAGCAATGGCGAACCGCGAAAGATCAGGATATAGCCTTTGGCGAAACCGCTTGCCAGCGGCCAGCGGCTCATTCGCAACGCCAGAACGCCAAGAGCCAACACGCCGCCGAGCAAAAAAGAGCAGATAAAGAGTCCCAGCGTCACCGGCAGCGCCGCGCCGAGTTTCAACAACGTCTCACCGAGAAAGGCAAAATCGATAATCATATGGGCTCCTTACGCCTGCGCGGCGCTGCGACGCAGCCAGGCGCGGTTCAGACGGCTCTCCGCCCGGGTAAACGCGCGGTTAGAGAGCAGCGTCAGGATCAAATAGCAGCCGCCGCCGATGAGATAGAACAGGAAATAATCGCGGGTAGAGCCAGCGGCAATCTGGCTGGCGCGCATCAGTTCAACCATCCCGGTCACCGATACCAGCGCCGAGTCTTTGAGGCTCATTTGCCAGACGTTGGACAAACCCGGCAGCGAATAACGGACAATCTGCGGCAACAGGATGCGCTGCAGGATCCGCCAGCGCGGCATGCCAATGGCGGAAGCCGCCTCCACTTCACCGGGCATCAGCGCCAGACGAGCAGCACGGTAGACTTCCGCCTGATACGAGGAGGAGATCAAGCCAATCGCCAGGGCGCCAATCAGAAATGGCGGAACCTCAATAAAGCCGTCTGCGCCAAACAGGCGCCCCAGCCATGAAATCATCCCTGAGCCGCCAAAATAAAACAGATAGATCACCAGTAATTCAGGGATACCGCGGAATACCACCGACCAGGCGGCGCCGAACCAGCGCGCTGGCGCGTGGCGGGACAGCTTCGCGGCGGCGATAACGCCGCCCACCCCCGCACCGACGGCCAGCGCCGCGAGCGACAGCAGCAACGTAGTCAGCGTTGCGCTGAGGATCAGCGTCCCCCACCCGTTTTCACCCAAACTCAGAAGATTTAACATGGTTGCCTCGCTCAGGGAGTCACGTCGCTTTTAAACCATTTCTCACTCAGTTTTTTTACCGTCCCATCGGCCAGCGCCGCCTGAATGGCGCTATCCAGTTTCGCTTTGAGTTCGGTATCGGCGAGGCGCACGCCCATCGCCTCACCGCCTCCCCAGATTGGGCCGCTCATCAGCGGACCGCTCAATGCCAGATTGCTATTCTCCGGGCGAGACAGGGTGGTGTTGCCAAAGGTAATATCATCAAACACCGCGTCGATGCGCTCAGCCTGCAGGTCGAGGATCGCATCCGCTGAGTTGTTATATTCCCGGACATCAGCGATATCCTTGAAATACTTATCAATAAATGGGGTGTACACGGTGCCGGACGCGATGCCGATGGTTTTCCCTTTCAACGCCGCGCGCAGCGGCGCAATCGCCGCCTGAATCTCTTTCTCATTATCATGAAGCTTGACCGCCGGCGAAGGCGGTAGCAGCGACCCTTTTACCGCAATGAAAGAGGCCGGCGTGGCTGCGTATGCCTGGGTAAACGCCACGACCTTCGAGCGCTCTGGGGTGACGACGATAGCATCCATGATCACGTCATATTTTCCGGCGTTAAGTCCGGCAATCATGCCATCCCAGTTCTGCACCACCAGTTTGCATTCGATCTGCATCCGCTGGCATAAATTCGCCATAAGCTCGGGCTCGAAACCGCTGAGTTTCCCGCCGGGAAGCGTCAGATTCCAGGGTTCATAGCCGCCTTCCGTAGCGATGGTGATCGATTTCCACTCTTTAGCGTATGTTGAGCCACCAGACAGCAGTAGCCCCGAAAACAGGGTGACCAGGCAGGCCTGGCGGAAAGTAATACGCTGTTGCATTTTCATTCTCCCGATCGCGTTTTGTCATGATGGCTCTGGTCAAGGCGATAAGATAATTCGCAGATGACTGCTCATGTATATACAAGCCTTGACAAACCCGCACACGCGCTCAATGATGGATTTGTGAGCCCTGTTGTAAATAATTTGTAATAACATTGAGACAAGTGTGTAACAAATACTATCCACTTCCGACTTCCGCCGAGCAAACTATGATCACCTATTTTGATTACGCTACCTTGCCCGTCACGCCATGGAAGAACGGCGCTGGCGCCACCCGGGAAATTATCGCCGTTCCTTCCGTAGATGCGCCTTTTCTCTGGCGCGCGAGCATTGCCACCCTGCAGGCCGATGGCCCATTCTCCCCTTTTCCCGGCGTCGATCGGACGATCGTCCTGCTGGTGGGGCAACCGCTACGGCTGCGCGGGGAGGAGATCGACCATCCGCTGGCGCGCTGGCAGCCGTGGGCGTTTCCCGGCGAATGGGCGCTGTCCAGCGTCGGGATCGTTGAGCCTGGACTGGACTTCAATGTCATGACCCAGCGCGGGCGAGCCCTCGCGCAGGTTGAAGTGGTGAGCGACAGGCAGCGACCGGCCACTGACGGGGTTGCTTATGTGCTGCAGGGTGAATGGGATCTGGCCGGACGGCGCTGCGCCGTCGGCAGCGGGCTCTGCTGGCACGGCGACGCTCCGGGGGAGTTGCGGCCTCTCAGCGCCGATGGGCGTCTGCTGCTGGCGGCCATTGCGCTCAAATAGTCAGCAGAGAAAAATGGTATACTTGAGCCATCGCGATCGGCTTTTACCCCGCGCGGCGCGGGCCGGCTGAAAAATATCGTGACACAAGGGGTCGTCAGTGGGATATAATTCCCGGCTAAATTTGAGTTATTTTGAAATAACAATGTTAACGTTATGATTGTTAAAGTAAAAATAAGCAATAACGATAAGGATTAAAGCTATGGGTTTTCTTTCCGGTAAGCGCATTTTGATCACTGGCGTCGCCAGCAAACTGTCCATCGCCTACGGTATTGCGCAGGCAATGCACCGCGAAGGCGCGGAACTGGCATTCACCTATCAGAATGAAAAACTGAAAGGTCGCGTTGAAGAGTTTGCTGCCGCGCTGGGTTCTGACATTGTGCTGCCGTGCGACGTTGCTGAAGATGAGAGCATCACCGCGCTGTTCACCGAGCTGGAAAAAGTCTGGCCAAAATTCGATGGTTTCGTCCACTCTATCGGTTATGCCCCGGCTGACCAGTTAGACGGCGACTACGTCAACGCGGTCACCCGCGAAGGTTTCAAAATCGCGCACGACATCAGTGCCTACAGCTTCGTGGCGATGGCTAAAGCCTGCCGCACGATGCTGAACCCGGATTCTGCTCTGCTGACGCTCTCCTACCTGGGCGCCGAGCGCGCGATCCCGAACTACAACGTGATGGGTCTGGCGAAAGCCTCTCTGGAAGCGAACGTGCGCTATATGGCGAACGCGATGGGTCCGGAAGGCGTTCGCGTCAACGCTATCTCCGCCGGTCCGATCCGTACCCTGGCCGCGTCCGGTATCAAAGATTTCCGTAAAATGCTGGCGCACTGCGAAGCGGTCACCCCGATCCGTCGCACCGTCACCATTGAAGACGTGGGTAACAGCGCAGCCTTCCTGTGCTCCAACCTGTCTGCGGGTATCTCCGGTGAAGTCGTTCACGTTGATGGCGGGTTCAGCATCGCCGCTATGAACGAGCTGGAACTGAAATAAGTTCCTTCCCCTCCTCGCCCCGGTGAGGAGGGTTTTCCCTTCCCAGGCCTTGCGCTCCCCCTGTTATTCCAATCGGCTATTTGTTAGCACGTATCAATATTTTCTCCTGCTTCCGGGTTACGCCAGGATAGTTCTGCATAAACGATCCGCGGAACGGCGGTTCGCCACATACCGAACAAGGAAAGCCCATGGAGCCACGCCGCGTGAATGGCAAAAACCACTGGTATCACGAAACCCAGTCAACAATCTGCCCGGTGGATGTCCTGCCGCTCGTCCCTGAAGCCGCCCATGTTGAAGACCGCTTTTTGCTGGACCTGACGCTGCCGGACGCCTGGCTACACGCCCACACAGGCTGGCTACGCCCCGCGCGCCAGCTCGCCGAGCGGCTGTTTCCCGACCAGGTGCCGGTAAGCCGCCTGCAAACCTTTACCGCCTACGATCGCCTGAGCACTGCGCTGACCGTCGCCCAGGTCTACGGCGTCCAGCGGCTGTGTAACCACTATGCCGCCCGCCTGGCGCCCCTGCCGGGGCCCGACTCTTCACGCGAGAGCAACCGTCGTCTGGCGCAGATCACCCAATACGCTCGTCAGCTCGCCGGTTCACCCTCCGTCATTAACGCCCTTTCCCGCAGCCAGCTGGACGAAGTGGGCCTGACCAGCCGGGATATTATCCTGATCAACCAGATTATCGGTTTCGTCGGCTTCCAGGCGCGGGCGATTGCCGTGCTGCAGGCGGCGCAGGGCTTCCCGGTGCGCTGGATCCCCGGCATGCCGCAGCAAGAGGAGGCGCCCGCCGGCCTGTTCGCCATCCCGCCGGGAGAGTGGCAAACCGACATTGAAGATCCCGATCTGCAGTATGCCGATGACGAGCGCCAGCGGCGCATCGCCAGCTGGCAGTCGCTGCCCGGCCTGGGCCCGCTGGCTCCGCTGCTGGCCTGCGACCCGCAGTTGATGGCGCCGCTGGAGACGCTGTTACGCCAGCTCAGCGGCAACGATACCTTTGGCCCGCAGGTCGCCTTACTCACCGCGCGCACCAATGGCAGCGCCACCTGTTTTGACGCCTGGCTCCCCCACTGGCACGGTGAAGAAGCGTTCGTCAGCCATTTACGGGAGGGCGATCAGGCTCTCCATCGCTGGCTTGGGCAGCATCCTCAGTCGCGCGCGCTCGTTACCGCGGTACAGTTGTTAACCCGCTCCCCGGATCGGTTTAGCGCCGCCCAGTTAACACCCCTCGGCGAATATGGACTCTCAGCGGAACAAGCGATCGATCTGTTAACCTGGAGCGGACTATGCGGCTGGATGAATCGTCTGAAAATCGCCCTCGGCAATGTGCGTCAGCAGACGTAAATTGCTGAAACAGCGCTTGCTGCGACAGGCATAATCGCGTAAAAATGTCAGCCGCTCTTTTAGCCACGAAAATACCTAATTATGTTTCAGGATAACCCGCTGCTAGCGCAGCTTAAACAGCAACTGCATTCCCAGACGCCGCGCGCGGAAGGGGTCGTTAAGGGCACGGAAAAGGGCTTTGGCTTCCTCGAAGTGGACGCTCAGAAGAGCTACTTCATTCCGCCGCCGCAGATGAAAAAAGTGATGCATGGCGACCGTATCGTTGCGGTGATCCATTCTGAAAAAGAACGCGAAAGCGCCGAGCCGGAATCGCTGGTTGAGCCTTTCCTGACCCGTTTCGTCGGTAAAATCCAGAAAAAAGACGATCGCCTCGCTATCGTTCCTGACCATCCGCTGCTGAAAGACGCCATTCCCTGCCGCGCCGCCCGTGGCGTTGAGCATGATTTCAAACAGGGTGACTGGGCCGTCGCTGAAATGCGCCGTCATCCGTTAAAAGGCGACCGCGGATTTTACGCGGAGCTGACCCAGTTCATCACCTTCAGCGACGACCACTTCGTCCCGTGGTGGGTGACACTGGCGCGCCATAATCTGGAAAAAGAGGCACCGGACGGCGTCGCCACCGAGATGCTTGACGAAGGGCTGACACGCCGCGATTTGACCGCCCTCGACTTCGTCACCATTGACAGCGCCAGCACCGAAGATATGGACGATGCGCTGTATGTCGAATCTGGCGCCGACGGCAAACTGTTGCTGACGGTGGCGATCGCTGACCCGACCGCATGGATTGCCGAAGGCAGCAAGCTGGACAACGCCGCAAAAGTACGCGCCTTTACCAACTATCTGCCGGGCTTCAACATCCCGATGCTGCCGCGCGAACTGTCAGACGACCTGTGTTCCCTGCGTGCCGATGAAGTGCGCCCGGTGCTGGCCTGCCGGATGACCCTGGCGGCCGATGGCACCATTGAAGACAACATCGAGTTCTTTGCCGCCACCATCGAATCGAAAGCCAAGCTGGCCTATGACGACGTCTCTGACTGGCTGGAAGGCCGCGGCAGCTGGCAGCCGGGCAGCGAGGCGATCGCGCAGCAAATTACGCTGCTGAAGGACGTGTGTCAGCGTCGCAGCGAATGGCGTCAGACCCACGCGCTGGTGTTTAAAGACCGCCCGGATTACCGTTTCGTCCTCGGCGAAAAAGGCGAAGTGCTGGACATCGTCGCGGAACCGCGTCGTATTGCCAACCGTATTGTCGAAGAGTCGATGATCGCCGCCAACATCTGTGCCGCCCGCGTTCTGCGCGACAAGCTCGGCTTCGGCGTTTATAACGTCCACACCGGCTTCGACCC
This sequence comes from Klebsiella sp. C239, assembly GCF_048822715.1. Classification (NCBI taxonomy): domain Bacteria; kingdom Pseudomonadati; phylum Pseudomonadota; class Gammaproteobacteria; order Enterobacterales; family Enterobacteriaceae; genus Klebsiella; species Klebsiella sp. C239. The sequence continues at coordinate 21,219 of NZ_JBMEZK010000011.1, forward strand.
GGCGAATACCGAACAGCTGGCTGCCCTGCTGAAGACCCACGACGTACACGTTGATCCGACGGAAGTGCTCACCCTGGAAGGTTTCTGCAAGCTGCGCCGCGAACTGGACGCCCAGCCGACCGGTTTCCTCGACAGCCGCATACGTCGTTTCCAGTCGTTTGCTGAAATCAGCACCGAGCCGGGCCCGCACTTTGGTCTCGGTCTTGAGGCCTACGCCACCTGGACCTCGCCGATCCGTAAGTATGGCGACATGATCAACCACCGTCTGCTTAAGGCCATCATCAAAGGCGAAACCATTGCGCGCCCGCAGGATGAAGCCACCGTGCAGATGGCGGAGCGCCGTCGTCTCAACCGCATGGCCGAACGCGATGTCGCCGACTGGCTGTATGCCCGTTTCCTCAACGATAAAGCCGGCACCGATACCCGCTTTGCGGCGGAGATCATCGACATCAGCCGCGGCGGGATGCGCGTGCGTCTGGTGGACAATGGCGCGGTCGCCTTTATTCCGGCCCCGTTCCTTCACGCCGTGCGCGACGAACTGGTCTGCAGCCAGGAAAACGGCACCGTGCAGATCAAGGGAGAAGTGGTCTACAAAGTGACCGATGTTATCGATGTCACTATCGCTGAAGTCCGCATGGAAACTCGTAGCATCATTGCTCGTCCGGCTGCCTGACGTCTCATCACAGCGGTTCCTCCGGGAACCGCTCCTTCTTTCCTCCCTGTCCCGCCATTTCCGTCGCGCCGATTAAGGTTGTGCGTTTTTTTCGCTTCTCTTTTTCACCCATTTTTAGCATCATTGATTTCATTCGTTTTTGTTACCAGGATAATGCCATGTCAGATGTGAATGCCCACCTGCTCGCCCAACGTATCGATACCGTGCTGGATATTCTGGTTGCCGGTGATTACCACTCTGCGATCCATAATCTGGAGATCCTCAAAGCGGAGCTGCTGGCGCTGGCGGCAGACGACGCCGAGCAAAACAAACCACCCAAAGCGCCCTGGGAAATCTGATTATCGCCCACATGCCGCAACCGGCGATGCTGACCGGTTGCTCGCCGTATAGCCCCCTAACAGTGATGTTGCTATGAACGCCCGACAACAAAGTATTTTGCAAGTGGTCATCGATAAAGGCCGCATGAGCGTCGCCGATCTGGCGAAGATGACCGGAGTTTCAGAGGTCACCATCCGTCAGGATCTGAACCTGCTGGAGAAGCAGAGCTATCTGCGCCGTACCCATGGCTACGCCGTCCCACTGGACAGTGAAGATGTCGAAACCCGCATGATGACCCATTTCGCCATTAAGCGTGAACTGGCCAGCCGCGCCGCGGCGCTGGTGAATGCCGGCGAAACGGTATTTATCGAAAACGGCAGCAGCAACGCCCTGCTGGCGCGCACCCTGGCCGAACGCGGCGATATCACCATCATCACCGTCAGCAGCTATATCGCCCATCTGCTGAAAGAGACGCCGGGAGAGGTGATCCTGCTGGGCGGGATTTACCAGAAACGCAGTGAAAGTATGGTTGGCCCACTGACCCGCCAGTTCATCCAGCAGGTGCATTTCAGTAAAGCCTTTATCGGGATCGATGGCTGGCAGGCGGAAACCGGCTTTACCGGTCGCGATATGATGCGTGCGGACGTGGTTAACGCCGTTCTGGAGAAGCACTGCGAAGCGATTATCCTCAGCGATAGCTCAAAATTCAGCGCGGTGCATCCCTATCCGCTTGGGCCAGCCGGCCGCTTCAATCGTGTTATCACCGACGATCGTCTGCCGAACGACTGCCGTGAGCAGTTGCTGCGCAGCGGCCTGACTGTGGATATTGTACCCTACGTCTGATGTGTCTCCGCCCCGTCCCAGCCAAGCGTCGGACGGGCGCGTTAACGCTCTGAGAGTATTCCGAGCCGGTAATTAAGACTTTTTACCTGACGCTAAATTTTAAAAAAAGTAAAATTATTATTAGCGATATAACAGGAAGTGACTATCACCTGCGTGATTTTCGTGATACCTGCGCACCCTAACTTCATGGAATTGCCCTAAAGCTGCTTTATCAGGCTATGCTTACAGGAGCGCTGTAATCCATGAATAGATTATTCAGGAGAAAAAAATGATGACTTCAACGAGCAAAAAAATGGCTGCTGTTGTTCTGGCTGTCACTGTAGCAATGTCTCTGAGCGCTTGCTCTAACATGTCTAAACGCGATCGTAACACTGCTATCGGCGCAGGTGCCGGCGCCATCGGCGGTGCGGTGTTAACTGACGGTAGCGCACTCGGTACCCTGGGTGGCGCAGCAGTCGGTGGTATTATTGGTCACCAGGTCGGCAAATAATATATTTATCTGACGAAATAAAAGAATAATTCACACGAATTGACTTACGCACGTTAAAACATTCAAGGCCGCGGCATTCACCGCGGCCTTGTTATTTCACCAGGCCATTAATTAGGGTTGAAATAACAATTAGCCGCCGGCTAACTTCACCTTCATCCCTTTCGCCTCGAGCAGCGACTTCAGTAAATCCCGTTTGTCGCCCTGGATCTCGATCACGCCATCTTTCACCGCACCGCCGCAGCCGCATTTCTTCTTCAGCTCTGCCGCCAGCGCAGTGAGCGCCGCATCGTCGGCATCAATTCCGCTAATCAGACAGACGCCTTTGCCCTTGCGGCCGCTGGTCTGGCGCTGGATCCGCACAATACCGTCGCCTTTCGGGCGCACCGGCGCCGGTTTCGCCTCGTCGATACGCCCGGTTTCGGTGGAGTAGACCAGACGGCTGTTGGAATCGCTCATTATGCCCCCTTGCGCAGAGAATCGTTGATCGCCCGCAGCGTCGCGGCTGGATCGGTCGACTGGGTAACCGGGCGGCCAATAACCATATAGTCCACCCCTGCCGCCTGAGCCTGCTCGGGAGTCATGATCCGCCGCTGATCGCCAGCGTCGCTGCCCTGCGGACGGATACCCGGGGTGACCAGCTTGAACGCCTGCCCCAGCTCTTGCTTAAAGCGTACCGCCTCCTGAGCTGAACACACCACCCCGTCGAGGCCGCAGCGTTGGGTCAGCGCCGCCAGCTTCGCCGCGTAGTCAGCCGGGGATAAGGTAATGCCCAGATCCTGCAGGTCGCTGGACTCCATGCTGGTGAGGACGGTAACGGCGATGAGCAGCGGCGCGTCTTGACCAAAGGGCAGCAGCGCTTCGCGTGCCGCGGTCATCATCCGCGCGCCGCCGGAGGCATGGACATTCACCATCCATACGCCAAGCTCGGCAGCGGCCGCCACCGCGCGGGCGGTAGTGTTGGGAATATCGTGAAACTTAAGGTCCAGGAACACCTCAAACCCACGCTGATGCAGATCGCGGACAAACTGCGGTCCCAGCAGGGTGAACATCTCTTTGCCCACCTTCAGGCGGCAGTCTCGCGGGTCGATGCGGTCGACAAATGCCAGCGCTTTATCGCGATTATCATAGTCGAGCGCAACCACAACGGGAGAGGAAGTGACAGCGCGGGAAGATGGGATAGCTGTTGACGTCATGACCAGACCTTAGTGTTGATGGGCGCCAGAGGGCGCAAAAAAGGTAAACGGGCAGCATTCTACCTGTGAAGCTAACAAAATAACAGGCTGCTGTTTTGCCCTGCGCGGCCGATGGCGTTGCCGGGGCTGCAGGCGGTGACGGGGAAGAAATGATAAGTATGTTGTAACTAAAGCGCCTGTTTTTTTTGACCTTACTGGCCGTCGAGGCCGCGAATAGGTTTGATGGTCGCCCATGAGCGGCAGGACGGACAATGCCAGTAGAGAGTATGAGCGGTAAAGCCGCATTTCTGACAACGGTAGCGCGGTTTGCTGCGCACCTGTTCGCCGACCATGTTTCGCAGCACCCCAAGGCTTTCTTTCGCCCGCCCTTCTTCCGCTTCGTTGAGATGGTAGTCCATCAGCTTATGGAAAACGCGCATGGTCGGGTGGCGCTCAAGCTGCCGGGTCACGTAGTTTTGCGCCGCTTCGACCCCTTCCCGCTGCTCAAGGATCTGCGCCAGCATCAGTTCGGCGGTCGCCCCGGCGTTCTCCTCCACACAGCGGCGCAGGAAAACTTCCCATTCATCGGCTTTGCCGAGCTGCTGGTAGCAGGTCTGCAGCATCTCCAGCGTCTCACCCACCAGCTCTTTATCCTGATCGATAACCCGCTCGAGGCTCTCCACCGCTTTGGCGTAGTCGCCCTTCTCCATCCACACCCGGCCCATCATGATCGAAACCCGGGCGCTGTTGCGGTCCGCGGCAGCGCCTTTCTTCAACAGCGCCATCGCCTTATCCAGATCGTTGGCCGCCATCTGCTGCAGGGCCAGTTCGCACCAAAAGTTGGCGATTTCGCCACGATGCTTCTCTTTCCCCAGCTTCACCAGCCTTTCAGCCACCTCGATAGCCGACTGCCAGTCGCTGGTCGCCTGGTAGATCTGCAGCAGCTGCTGCAGCGCGCCGAGGCGAAAATCGGTCTCATCCACCAGCTGTTTGAACATATCTTCCGCGCGGTCATACAGCCCGGCGGCCATATAGTCGCGCCCCAGCTGTTGCACCGCCAGCAGGCGCTGGTCGTAGGTGAGCGACGCGCTTTCCATCAGACTCTGGTGAATACGGATCGCGCGGTCGACCTCGCCGCGCGAGCGGAACAGGTTGCCGAGGGTCAGGTGGGCCTCAACGGTGCCGGTATCCTCTTTCAGCATATCAAGGAACAGATCGACGGCTTTATCCTGCTGGTTGCTAAGCAGAAAGTTTACCCCCGCCACGTAATCCCGTGACAGGCGGCTCGCGTCGTCCTGTTTGGACTGTTGTGCACTTCTGCGCCCCATGTACCAGCCGTAGGCGGCGGCAACGGGTAAAAGCAGAAACAACAACTCCAGCATAAGAGGTTATTCCTTCACCGCAGGCACGCCTGCCTCGACAGCCGCCGGGCTGACAGGAGCAATCTGGTGCTCAAGGCGCTTAATTTTCCGCTCCGCGCGCGCCAGCGAGACGCGCACCCGCAGCCAGAACAGGCCGCAGATCAGCCAGCCGATGGCAAAGCCCGCAGCGAACAGCACCGCCAGCAGCGTCGAAATGCGGAATTCACCCTGAGCGAGCAAATAGTTGAAAGTGACCTGTTGGTCATTCTGCGCCCCCAGCGTCACTGAAATGACGAAGATTGCTAACACCAGTAAGAAAATGAGTAAATATTTCACATGACTTCCCGTTCTGTGGGTTGCGCGTAAAAAGCCCGCTTTCAGCCCTATAAAGTATCATTTTCGCCGCAGCGGTGGAACGAAAAAGCACGGCAACTCGACAGGATATGCGGTCGGATGCCGCTAAAATCAACATTATTCCGCTTCAGGCATCCGTTTTTTAATATCCTGCGCCTCTTCCCCCGGCGGCGAAAGCGGCCCGCAAAGACGCTGCGTCAGCCAGCAGGCCACCGTGACCAGCAGCCAGGAGATCAGCGTAGCGACGATGAGATCCAGCGGCCAGTGCATACCGAGCGCCAGGCGACTCCCCATCACCGCCGTCGCCCACGCCAGCAGCACCGCGATCGTGCCCCAGCGCCGACGCGGCCACAGCAGCCCGGCAGCGAGCAGCGCCCAGCTGGCGGCGAACATCGTATGGCCTGACGGGAATGCAAACCCGGTCTCTTTCTGCCAGTGTTTGCGTAAAAACGGCGGGATGTCCTGCGCCTGCGCCAGCTGCTCATGCACCAGTTTAGCGCGTTCTTTGCGCTTTAACGCGTAGAATTGCGTCACCGGCACCTGCCTGGTGTTTTCCAGCCAGATGACAAACGGTCTCGGCTCCTGAACCCGCGCCTTGACCCAGGATTTGGTCCCCTGTCCCACCAGGATGGCGGCGGCAAGAATGAGGAACAGGATCAGCGCCGCGCGCAGGCGAAAGCGCAGGCACCAGAGAAACCAGGCGCACAGCACAACATGGGTGATAATTCCCCACGGCTGGGTCACCGTTTCCGTCACCCACCAGAGGCTTTTCAGCCATACCACCGGCAGTCCTGGCTGCCACAGCCAACCAGACAGCCAGACCGTGAGGGGCATGACCAGCAGCAGCGCCGCCGCGAGAGCGGTTCGTCGGGCAATCAACAGCATTTTCTCTCCTTCTCCTTGTAGATGAACATCATAGCGGAAAGTAGATCGTTTGTGCGCTTTCCGCGCGGCTAACCGTTCGTGATTAGGAGAACGTCCCGGCGTTGTGGCAAAATAGCGGTAAACAGAAAGCACATTCAGGTGCTGACAGAATCTGGAGAATCACATGCAGCTTAAACGTGTGGCAGAAGCCAAACTGCCAACCCCCTGGGGCGATTTCCTGATGGTGGGTTTTGAAGAACTGGCAACCGGACAGGATCATGTCGCGCTGGTATACGGCGATATTTCAGGGCAGTCGCCGGTGCTCGCCCGCGTCCATTCAGAATGTCTGACGGGCGATGCCCTGTTTAGCCTGCGCTGTGATTGCGGCTTTCAGCTGGAGGCGGCCCTGTCGCATATCGCCGAAGAAGGCCGGGGGATCCTGCTCTATCATCGTCAGGAAGGTCGCAACATTGGTTTATTGAATAAGATCCGCGCCTACGCGCTGCAGGATCAGGGTTATGACACTGTCGAAGCGAACCATCAGCTAGGCTTCGCCGCCGATGAACGCGACTTCACCCTGTGCGCCGATATGTTCAAGCTGCTCAACGTTGAGCAAGTGCGGTTATTAACCAACAACCCGAAAAAAGTGGAAATCCTCAGCGAAGCCGGGATTAACATTGTGGAGCGCGTTCCGCTGATCGTCGGGCGCAACCCGAAAAACGCCCACTATCTGGACACCAAAGCCGCCAAGATGGGCCATCTGCTGAACAGCAAGCCGGCGGAATAATACCGGCGGCAGCGTTAAGAGAGGGCCAGCGATGCTGGCCCTTCGTTTTACAGCATATTGCGGATGACGTAGTGCAAAATGCCGTCGTTGCGGTAGTAGGTGAGTTCGGTCGCCGTGTCGATACGACACCGGCAGGCGATCACCTCCTGCGAACCGTCAGCGCGGGTGAGGGTCACTGGCACCGTGGCGCCGGGCTGCAGTGACTGCAGGTTACTGACATCAATCCGCTCTTCGCCGGTCAACTGTAGCGTTTTACGGGTGACGCCCTGCGGGAACTCCAGCGGCAGAATCCCCATCCCGATCAGGTTGGAGCGGTGGATACGTTCGAAGGACTCAGCGATCACCACCCGGATCCCCAGCAGGCGCGGCCCCTTCGCCGCCCAGTCGCGACTGGAACCTGAGCCATACTCCTTACCAGCAATCACCGCCAGCGGTATGCCCTCAGCTTTATATAGCATCGCTGCATCGTAGATCGCCACCGGTTCGCGGTCCGGCAGATGGCGGGTCATGCCCCCTTCCACCCCCGGCACCATTTCGTTGCGGATGCGGATATTGGCGAAGGTGCCGCGCATCATCACCTCATGGTTACCGCGACGGGAGCCGTAGGAGTTAAAGTCGCGCCGGGCAACCCCATGCTCCTGCAGATAGCGGCCTGCCGGACTATCGGCTTTGATGCTTCCCGCCGGCGAAATGTGGTCAGTGGTCACTGAATCGCCCAGCATGGCGAGGATCCGCGCGCCGTGAATATCCTCCACCGGCAGCGGCTCGATGCCCATCTCGTCAAAGAACGGCGACAGGCGAATATAGGTCGAATCTTCCTGCCAGTCGTAGGTATCTGACGCCTCCACCTTGATCGCCTTCCACTCCTCTGTCCCGGAAAACACTTCCGCGTACTCTTTGCGGAACATCTCCGTGGAGACCTGTTCCACCGCGCGGGCAATCTCCTCCCCGCTCGGCCAGATATCTCTCAGATAGACCGGCTCGCCGTCGCTGCCCTGCCCCAGCGGCTCGCGGGTAAGATCGATGTTCATGTTCCCGGCCAGCGCGTAAGCGACCACCAGCGGCGGCGAGGCCAGCCAGTTGGTTTTCACCAGCGGGTGGATACGCCCTTCGAAGTTACGGTTACCGGAGAGCACCGCCCCGACGGTGAGGTCGCCTTTTTTGATTGCTTCTTCAATAGGTTCCGGCAGCGGGCCGGAGTTACCGATACAGGTGGTACAGCCATACCCCACCAGATTGAAGCCGAGCTGGTCGAGGTAAGGCGTCAGGCCGGCATGGGCCAGATAATCCGACACCACTTTCGAGCCCGGGGCCAGAGAAGCTTTCACCCACGGCTGCGGCTGCAGTCCGCGTTCGACGGCTTTTTTCGCCAGCAGGCCGGCGGCCATCAGCACGCTGGGGTTGGAGGTGTTGGTACAGGACGTGATCGCCGCAATGGCCACAGCGCCATCCGGCAGCGAATAGTGATGCCCGTTCAGCGTATACGCCACCGGCTGGCGCTGACGCTGAAGGTGGTTAACCTCCAGCTCGCCGCTGGCGGCAAAGGCTTTCGGCACATCGCCGAGCGCCACGCGATCCTGCGGCCGCTTCGGCCCGGCGAGGCTTGCTTCAACGCTGCCCATATCCAGCGCCAGGGTACTGGTAAAGACCGGCTCATCGCCCGGCTGGCGCCACATGCCCTGCGCTTTGGCATAGGCTTCCACCAGCGCCACCTGTTCTTCGCTACGTCCGCTGAGGCGCATATAGCTGAGCGTCACGTCATCGATCGGGAAGAAACCGCAGGTGGCGCCATACTCTGGCGCCATATTGGCGATGGTGGCGCGGTCGGCCAGGGGCAAGGTATCCAGACCGTCACCGTAGAACTCAACAAATTTTCCGACCACGCCGTGCTGGCGCAGCATCTGGGTGACCGTCAGGACCAGGTCAGTAGCGGTAATGCCTTCGCGCAATTTGCCGCTGAGCTTAAAGCCTACCACATCGGGGATCAGCATCGACACCGGCTGGCCAAGCATGGCGGCTTCCGCTTCAATCCCGCCCACGCCCCAGCCCAGCACGCCGAGCCCGTTAATCATGGTGGTATGGGAGTCGGTGCCCACCAGGGTATCCGGCCACGCCATCCACTTCCCGTTCACCTCTTCGCTCCACACCGCCCGTCCGAGATATTCCAGGTTGACCTGGTGGCAAATCCCGGTGCCCGGCGGCACCACGCTGAAGCGGCTGAAGGCCTGCTGCCCCCAGCGCAGAAAAGCGTAGCGTTCGTGGTTACGTTCCATTTCCAGGCGGACGTTGTCTTCAAAGGCTTCGTCATCGCCGAAGCGGTCGACCGTCACCGAGTGGTCGATCACCAGGTCGACCGGCGACAGCGGGTTCACCTTCGCGGTATCGCCGCCCAGGCGTTTCACCGCCTCGCGCATGGCGGCCAGATCCACCACCGCCGGTACGCCGGTAAAGTCCTGCATCAGGACGCGGGCCGGACGATAAGCAATCTCCCTGTCGGCATGGGCCTGCTGCAGCCAACCGGCAAGGGCGCGAATATCTTCTTCAGTCACCGAGTCACCGTCCTGCCAGCGCAACAGGTTCTCCATCAGCACCTTCAGCGACTTGGGCAGTCGACTGAGATCGCCCAGCTGCTTCTCCGCCAGCGGCAGACTGTAGTAATGCCAGGTTTTCGCGTTAACCTGCAGCGTATCCTTACTGGCTTCTCGTAGGGTTGACGACATAGCTCCTCCTTTATCTCAGGGATGGCATACCCCGATTCTCCTCAGGGTCTCCATTAAAGATAACACATGCTGGGCATAACACTTTGATAACAACCCAAATTGCTAAATCTGATGTGACGGAGAGGGGTTAAAAGGGAATTATCTACGCGCAGAGGAAATAGCACCAAAATAGTGCAGAGAGGTCTTTTAAGCGATATTGTATTAGTACACGAGGACAAAAAAAGAGCTAATCATTACCTGCTGGCCGATTAGCTCTTGTGATTGATTTCAGGTTGGATGAATCCCGCGGCAAAATATATTCTCCCTGTATTGCCGGTCACTGATTTTATATTACAGTTTCCTTTCACTGTCATAAAAATGACATGTATCTACAACGATGACCTACAGCTTTAGCTGACAATCCAGATGTTGCAGATGGTGAGCGCGATGATGCTCCAGAACATCGCCAGCCCTACCAACACTACGCCCCATACGCGACTACGCAGAACGGGATCGATTTCGGTTTTGTCATTTTCGTATGACATCGCCAGTTTCATGTAATCGATATTACTTATCATATTGTCACCACCAATTGCTCAAATCATCAGGTACAGATAAATCTTAATTATGGATAAACGATTAATCCAGTGAATTTAGGCCTGATGGAATATATTTGACCGGTTATTTGATCGCGGCGGGCATTATGAAAAACGTGTTATCAGAAATTCTTAATTTTGTGATTGGTTCGAGGTTTAAGTTGTTAAATAAGGGCCATGATAGTTAATGGCACTCCTTACACGGAATGCCATTAATTTTAACGGGGTTATTTTTCCGGAAGTTTTATATCTTTAAACATCGCTTCAATATCTTCATTCGACCGTAGCGCCACTGCGGTATCCACGACATCCCGGGTCAGATGGGGTGCAAAACGTTGAATAAAATCATACATGTAGCTTCGTAAGAAGGTGCTACGGCGGAAACCTATTTTAGTGGTGCTGTGGCTGAAAATACCGTTGGCATCCAGCTTCACCAGGTCCGGATCGGAGACCGGATCTACCGCCATGCTGGCAATCACCCCAACCCCCAGCCCCAGGCGAACATAGGTTTTAATGACGTCGGCATCGGTAGCGGTAAAGACAATGCGCGGCGTCAGGCCCGCACGGTTAAACGCGGTGTCCAGTTCGGAGCGGCCGGTGAAGCCAAAGGTATAGGTCACCAGCGGGTACTGCGCCAGCTCTTCGATTGATACCGAGCCCCTGGAGGCCAGAGGATGCTCCGGCGTCACCACGATCGACCGGTTCCAGTGATAGCATGGCAGCATCACCAGGTCGTCATACAGATGCAGCGCTTCGGTAGCAATGGCGAAGTCGGCGTTGCCTTTCGACACGGCTTCGGCGATCTGGGTTGGCGAACCCTGATGCATATGGAGCGACACCCGCGGATAGCGTTCAATAAAGCCCTTGATCACCCCGGGCAACGCATAGCGCGCCTGGGTATGGGTGGTCGCCACGTACAGCGACCCTTTGTCCGGCCAGGTATGCTCCCCGGCGACAGATTTGATGGCATCGACTTTCGACAACACCTCGCGGGCAATACGGATGATCTCCTGCCCGGCAGGCGTCACCTGAGTCAAATGCTTGCCGCTGCGGGCAAAGATTTGGATGCCCAGCTCATCTTCCAGCATACGCACCTGCTTACTGATGCCTGGCTGAGAGGTATAAAGCCCTTCGGCGGTGGATGAAACATTCAGGTTATGGTTAACCACCTCAACGATGTAGCGAAGCTGTTGTAGTTTCATGCTGATATCCGTTTGCGCGTAAAATGAAGCCGCTTAATACACTTTACGTTCAGGCAACTTGTCGCCGGTGAAGGCCAGGCCTCCCGGCAGTTGACCATAGTGGCGCCGCAACGCATCCTGAAAGCGATGATGTATAAGACGTTTTAATAATAAAAAAGGCATTAACTATAACCACTATATCATTTATATCAACACTGTATAGACGGTAACGAAAAATAATATAGGTGGTTATAAGAGGGTGAAAAGCGCGGAGAGAAAGGAAAACGACACGGCAGAGGCATCCATGGCCCCTGCCGGCCGCCAGAGCAGGAAAAGCGCCCTTTTCCTGCCTGATAATGGTCAGTTACTTTTTAGCTTCCGTCCATTTACCGTCGATAAAGAAGGCAGACCAGCCGGTCGCTTTGCCCTCTTTTTCGGACGCTACGTACTGTTGCTTCGTTTTACGGCTAAAGCGCACCAGCGTCTTATTGCCTTCCGGATCCTGCTGCGGCGCATCGGCGAGATAACGCAGTTTTTCCGGCAGACGATCGCGGAAGCGGTACAGCTCTTCCACCAGCGGCGCGCGCGTTTCCCGTGATTTCGGGAAGGTGTTGGCCGCCAGGAAGACGCCCGCGGCCCCGTCACGCAGTACGAAATAGGCGTCAGACTTCTCGCACGGCAGCTCCGGCAGCGGCACCGGATCTTCCTTCGGCGGCGCCACTTCCCCATTGCGCAGGATCTTACGCGTATTCTTACACTCGTCGTTGGTACAAGCCATGTACTTCCCAAAACGCCCCATCTTCAGGTGCATCTCGGAGCCGCACTTCTCGCACTCCACTACCGGACCGTCATAGCCCTTGATGCGGAACTCGCCCTCTTCAATCTCATAGCCATCGCAGGTCGGGTTGTTACCGCAGACGTGCAGTTTACGCTTGGGATCGATAAGGTAGCTGTCCATCGCCGTACCGCACTTCTGGCAGCGGCGTTTGGCGCGCAGCGCGTTAGTTTCGGCGTCATCGCCTTCCAGCACGTTGAGGACTTCGTTTTCCGGCACCAGGTTAATGGTGGTTTTGCAGCGCTCTTTCGGCGACAGGGCATAGCCCGAACAGCCGAGGAAAACGCCAGTGCTGGCGGTACGGATACCCATTTTACGGCCGCAGGTCGGGCAGTCGATGCTGGTAAGCACCATCGGGTTCGGCTGCATGCCGCCCTCTTCCGGATCTTTCTCCGCCGTCTCCAGCTGGGTGGTAAAATCGCCGAAGAAGTGGTTCAGTACCTCTTTCCACTCGGCCTGGTGGTTAGCCACCTGATCGAGACGATCTTCCATCTGCGCGGTGAAGTCGTAGTTCATCAGATCGCGGAAGTTCTCTTCCAGTCGGTCGGTGACGATCTCGCCCATTTTCTCCGCGTAGAAACGACGGTTTTCCACTCGCACGTAACCACGATCCTGAATGGTGGAGATAATCGAGGCATAGGTCGACGGACGGCCGATGCCGCGTTTTTCCAGCTCTTTAACCAGCGAGGCTTCGCTGAAGCGCGCCGGCGGCTTGGTAAAGTGCTGCGCAGGCGTCAGCTCGACCAGGCTCAGTTGGTCGCCCTGTTTGACCAGCGGCAGGGTCCGGTCTTCATCGCCCTTGCGCAGGGCCGGCATCACTTTGGTCCAGCCGTCGAAGCGTAAGGTACGACCGCGCGCTTTCAGTTTGAAATCGCCCGCCGCCACGGTCAGCGTCGTGGAGTCGTACTGCGCCGGCGTCATCTGACAGGCGACAAACTGGCGCCAGATCAGCTGATACAGTTTCTGCGCATCCGCTTCCATATCTTTCAGCGTTTCCGCCAGCACGTTCACATCAGACGGACGAATCGCTTCGTGCGCTTCTTGTGAATTTTCTTTGCTGGCGTACTGATTCGCGCTTTCCGGCAAATATTTTTTACCAAACTTATCGCTGATATAACCGCGAACCATGTTCAGCGCGTCCTGACTCAGGTTGGTGGAGTCGGTACGCATATAGGTGATGTGCCCCGCCTCATAGAGACGTTGAGCCATCATCATGGTCTTTTTCACGCCGAAGCCGAGACGGGTGCTGGCCGCCTGCTGCAGGGTGGAGGTGATGAACGGTGCGCCCGGCTTACTGCTGGTCGGCTTGTCTTCCCGCTCCAGTACGCTGTAGCTGGCTTTTTCCAGCAGCGATACCGCCGCCATCGTCTCATCACGGCTGACCGGACGGAATGGCTTATCATCCTTATGGGTCACCTGCAGCGGCAGCGCGTCGCCGCCCGGCGTGGTGGTACTGGCATCAACTTCCCAGTACTCTTCCGGGACGAACGCTTTGATTTCACGCTCACGCTCCACCACCAGGCGGACCGCGACGGACTGCACGCGCCCGGCAGAAAGACCACGGGCGATTTTTTTCCACAGCAGCGGCGAAACCATATAACCCACCACGCGGTCCATAAAGCGACGCGCCTGCTGGGCGTTAACCCGATCGATATTCAGCTCGCCCGGCTTTTCGAAAGCCTGACGAATGGCGTTTTTGGTGATCTCATTGAACACCACGCGGCTGTAACGCTGCTCATCGCCGCCGATGACTTCCCGCAGGTGCCAGGCAATGGCTTCCCCTTCGCGGTCAAGGTCGGTTGCGAGATAGATGTGGTCAGCTTTTTCCGCCAACTGTTTGAGTTCGGAAACTACCTTTTCTTTACCCGGAAGTACTTCATAATGCGCATTCCAGTCATGCCATGGGTCCACGCCCATGCGGTTAACCAGAGCACCACGTTCGTCCTTTTTAGGCTTTTTAGCCCCTTTGGTGGCGGTAGAGTCGGTGCTCTTTTTGGAAGCTGATCCACTGGTCGGCAAATCGCGGATATGACCGACGCTGGATTTCACCACGTAGTCATTACCCAGATACTTATTGATCGTTTTGGCTTTTGCCGGGGACTCAACGATAACGAGAGCTTTACCCATATTCACCTTTACCTAATTTGATTCATCCAGGAATACATCGCACATTCATACACCCTCCACTGGCGACTGCCTCATATGTTGCGGCACCGTCGGTGAATATCAACCCAGAACACCTGTTTCAACTCCGTAAAACCAGGCGCTTGAGTTTACTGACCTTTTTTCGTCAGGTGACATAGCACGAAGAATTTTTGGCCGAATGTCAAGCAAATCTGTTGCCAGATCGCCGAAAGCGTCACACTGTACCTGATAAAATTCGTTACGCAACTTTATTAGCATGCAAAAGCGAATCACGCCAGTAAACGGCTGTTTCTCCACTGGTTACGATTACCCCTGTTTTGTCCATGGAAAATTTGCCCCGCGCCGCCGCGCGGCGTAAACTACGCCCGGAGAAAAAGAGGAGTCCGTTATGCAAGGTACAACCCAACCAATCGATCGCCAGACGCTGCTCGAAAAAGCCAACAAACTTATTCGCGAACATGAGGATACGTTAGCCGGTATCGAAGCCACCGACGTCGTTCAGCGCAACAATGTCCTGGTGTTTAGCGGTGAGTTTTATCTTGATGAGCAGGGTCTGCCGACGCCAAAGAGTACAGCGGTATTTAATATGTTTAAGTACCTCGCCCATGAGCTGTCGGACAAATATCACCTTGTCGATTAAGACCGGCGTAGATTAAGACCGCTCTAAACGAGAACGCGAGGCAGAGCCTCGCGTTTTATCATCTACATCAGCGGCTTCTGTCCGCGCTGCCACCAGCGCAGCAGCAGTCGATCGGCACTCTCCGCCGCGCTACTGGTGAAGCGATCGAGCATTTTCTTACGCTGTTGATAACGCACCCCGATCACCTCGTGGCTTTCCATTAATCCCAGCAGCAGCTCATCGCTGGTTTCAACCGCATCCACCAGCCCTTTTTCCAGCGCCTGTACCCCGTACCAGTGCTCGCCAGTGGCCACCTGCTCAATATCAAGGCCCGGGCGCATCCGATGGACGAAATCCTTGAACAAATGGTGCGTCTCATTGAGATCCTCGCGGAACTTGCGCCGTCCTTCTTCAGTGTTTTCACCCAGCATAGTGAGCGTTCGTTTGTACTGTCCGGCGGTGTGCAGTTCGATATCAATATCTTTGTTCTTCAGGAAACGGTGCAGGTTTGGGATCTGCGCCACCACGCCAATAGAGCCGAGGATCGCAAACGGCGCCGAGACAATTTTGTTCGCCACGCAGGCCATCATATAGCCGCCGCTGGCCGCCACTTTATCGACCGCCACCGTCAGCGGGATCTGTTTGTCACGCAAGCGCTGCAGCTGAGAGGCAGCCAGCCCGTAGCCGTGCACCACCCCGCCGGGGCTTTCCAGACGAATCACCACCTGATCGCGCGCTTTCGCCGCGGCCAGCACCGCGGTGATCTCTTCGCGCAGGCTGGTGACCTCATGGGCATCCATACTGCCTTTGAAATCCAGCACCCAGGCGCGCGGCTTGCCTTCCGGCTCCACGTTACCCAGCTTCGCCCGCGCTTTCGCCGCCTTCGCCTCTTGCTTTTGCTTTTTCTTCTGCGACTTATGCCACTGCTTCTGCTGCGGGCCATCCAGCAGGGCCACCGCTAGCGACTCCTTCATCTCTTTATAATGCTCGCTAAGATTCGTCACCCGCAGCTCGCCGCGCTGCTTCTTGCGCTGGGCCAGGTTGACGATAATAGCGGCAATCACCGCGATAGCGACGACAACGGTCGCGATCTTGGCTAAAAACAAGCCATATTGAGCAAGTAATTCCACGTTTTCACCTTGTGTAAAGCACTGACGTTGCTGCACAGTGTACATCAGCCCCTGGCGAGAAGTCTTTGTGCTTTGTGTCGTCTGCGCAGCGGATTCCGTTTTTTTTCAGCGAGGCTGAAATCGTTGCAAGATATTAATTTTGTGAATACTTTCCGCTTCGCCGATTGCAATGGCGGGCGCTTTCAGGCATAACAGCGCAAAAGTGAGATACCAAAGATGAAGCGCGATCGAGAGCCGATCGCCAAAGGAGTCGCCGTGCATTATCAACCGCAACGCCACTTGCTGAAAGATCGCATCATTCTGGTCACCGGGGCCAGCGACGGAATTGGCCGTGAAGCGGCCCTGACCTACGCCCGCTACAGCGCCAGCGTGATTCTGCTTGGCCGCAACGACGAAAAACTGCGCGCCGTCGCCCAGGAGATTGAACGCGAGGGAGGTATTTCCCCCCGCTGGTTTACTCTCGACCTGCTAACCTGCACGCCGCAGGCGTGTCAGCAGCTGGCGCAGCAGATCAGCATGCACTATCCCCGCCTTGACGGCGTGCTGCACAATGCTGGCCTGCTCGGCGATATCTGCCCGATGGATGAGCAGAAACCGGAGGTCTGGCAGCAGGTGATGCAGGTGAACGTCAATGGCACCTTTATGCTGACCCAGGCGCTTCTTCCTTTATTACTCCGTTCTGAATCAGGTTCGCTGGTCTTTACCTCATCCAGCGTCGGTCGTCAGGGTCGCGCCAACTGGGGCGCCTATGCCGTCTCCAAATTCGCCACCGAAGGGATGATGCAGGTGCTGGCCGACGAGTACCAAAGCCGCCACCTGCGCGTGAACTGCATCAACCCTGGCGGCACCCGCACCGGCATGCGCGCCAGCGCATTCCCGACGGAAGATCCGCTGAAACTGAAAACCCCCGCTGACATTATGCCCGTCTATCTGTGGCTGATGGGCGACGACAGTCGTCGCAAGACGGGAATGACCTTCGACGCCCAACCGGGGCGTAAACCAGGAATTGCCCAATGAGTGATGAACGCTACCGCGAACGCCAGCAGCGGCTGAAAGATAAAGTTGACGCCCGGGTGGCGGCGGCCCAGGACGAACGCGGCATTGTGATGGTCTTTACCGGCAACGGCAAAGGCAAAACCACCGCCGCCTTTGGCACCGCGACCCGCGCCGTCGGCCACGGCAAAAAAGTCGGCGTGATCCAGTTTATCAAGGGGACCTGGCCTAACGGCGAGCGTAATCTGCTGGAGCCACACGGCGTCGAATTCCAGGTAATGGCGACAGGCTTTACCTGGAACACCCAGGACCGCGACAGCGATACCGCTGCCTGTCTGGCGGTCTGGGAGCATGCCCGCCGTATGCTTGCCGACGACCAGCTCGATCTGGTGCTGCTGGACGAACTGACCTACATGGTGGCCTACGATTACCTGCCGCTGGAGGCGGTGCTGAGCGCCCTACGTGAGCGTCCTGCCCACCAGTCGGTGATCATCACCGGTCGCGGCTGTCATCGCGATATTATTGAACTGGCGGATACCGTCAGCGAGCTGCGCCCGGTGAAACATGCCTTTGATGCCGGCATTAAAGCACAGATGGGGATTGACTACTGAGGGCCGGATACGGCGAAAGGAAGTCCGCGTTCCGGCGCAAAACCACCGGAACGCGCAACATTAACCGTTGGTCTTATTGCGGGTACTGGAACGGCGGTTGCTGTTATTACCCTGGCGCGGGTTAGCGCTGCTCTGGCTGTGGCGCTTCACCGCCCGGCGGATCTGATTGGCTTTCAACCGGCGACGATCTTTTTCAACGGCGACCTTAGAGCTGGTTTCCGGAGTGAGTTCCACCAGCTCGCGCAGGTAGTTGGTCTGCGCCAGGTCCAGCTCGGTATAGCCGCCGCGCGGCAGGCCTTTCGGCAGCAAAATATCGCCATAGCGCACGCGGATCAGGCGGCTGACCTGCACGCCGACCGCTTCCCACAGGCGACGCACTTCGCGGTTACGCCCTTCGGTCAGGGTGACGTTGTACCACTGGTTAATCCCTTCACCGCCGGTGAATTTAATGGTTTTAAACGCTGCCGGACCATCCTCTAGCTGCACGCCGCGAGACAGTTGACGCAGCTTATCTTCATCCACCTGGCCGAAAACGCGAACGGCGTACTCACGCTCGACTTCACGGCTCGGGTGCATCAGACGGTTTGCCAGTTCGCCGTCGGTGGTGAACAGCAGCAGGCCGCAGGTGTTGACGTCCAGACGACCAACGGCAATCCAGCGCGCGCCGCGCAGTTTAGGCAGACGATCGAACACCGTCGGGCGCCCTTCCGGATCGTTACGGGTGCACAGTTCGCCTTCCGGCTTGTAGTAAGCCAGCACGCGGCAGATCTGCTCAGCGGACTCTTTCACCGAGATCAGATGACCATCGATACGAATTTTTAAACCGGGGACGATTTCCACACGGTCGCCGAGGGTGGCGATTTTGCCATCGACGCTGACGCGGCCAGCTTCGATTTTCGCTTCAATTTCACGGCGGGAGCCGTGGCCGGCGCGGGCCAGCACTTTTTGCAGTTTCTCGCTCATTGAGCTTCCTTAAGGTGTCGCCTTCCCAGGCGTCTGGTATGCTTTATGAAACAATGAGGCCTTTATCAACAACTCATTGTTAAGTATATACTTTTTACGTAAAGTCTCGCTGGCATGCGCAAAACATTCACCGCGAGCCCGTAATCGTGGCCGAACATACTACACTAACTTCGTCGGGAAAGCTTCTGTTCGCCACATTGCGCCTTGAGTATGGAACAGATTTTGCGCGGACGCTTAAATTTGCGAGCAGCCTGAACCTGAAAAGACCTGGTGGGTCATTGATTATCAATCCGGGAAAGGAAATTTACAGATAACCCGCCTCCAGCGTGGATATAGCAAGAGGTGGAATGCAGAAGCCATCCTCTGGATTTGATGGATAATTATTTTTTTAACGCCCCCATGACCAGGCGAAATAATTCCGGCGGATTATTGGTCGCGTCTAAAGCGCCATGCTGTTTTGCTTGTTCCTTATGCTGAGCAGTATTGGAGCTCGCATAGATAATGTATGGAATGTCTTTGCCCTTTCTTCTTAGCTCATCCAGGAGAGTATATCCCGCACGATCATCCCCAGGCCTCTTCATATCGGAAATAATCACATCAAACGACTGATTTTTTAGTCTTTCGAGAGCCTCGTCGGTAGATACTACATTAACAAACCTTATGCCCAGAGCTTCCATGGACTGACGTTCAAAGCGATTACCATTGGGTCTGTCATCAACCCATAAGATGACGGCATCACCCGCTCTTCGCAATACTCTCGGCGTTACAGCCTGAGTCACTACGTTGACGTCATCCAGAACGCTTTGCTCTACATTACCCTCGCCTTTAGCAATGGTACCTTTGCTGGCCAATGCAGCGGCAAGATTGGCACTAGACTCAGCCCCTTTATTGAAGGTCTCGACTTCAAAGCCGGGACCTTTAATGGAAAGGCGGCTGAGGTTTTCAAGAAACCGGTTGATTGCAGTTCCAAATCGACATAGAAAAAACAGAACAATAGCGGGCCAAATAACAACATTGATTAACGATATCAGCTCATGAAGCATAACCAGGTTCTCCCATGAGACTTTCAGGAGCCAGACAGGCTCCTGACCTTCGAGCGTTGCTTCAGCCCACTTTTCGTCAGATTACAGAAACGGCCTCACGTCGCCGACGCCTTCGCGCAGCACCACCGGAGCGTCTTCAGTGAGATCGATAACCGTGGTCGGCTGCTGTCCAAGGAAGCCGCCGTGGATAATGAGGTCCACGACTTTCTCCAGACGATCTTTGATCTCTTCCGGGTCGGATTCGGTAAAGTCGCTGCCGGGCAGCATCAGCGAGGTGGAGAGCATCGGTTCGCCTAAGGTCTCAAGCAACGCCTGAGCGATAGGGTTGGACGGGACGCGCATACCAATGGTTTTACGCTTCTCCTGCAGCAGCCGGCGCGGCACCTCTTTCGTTCCTTTGAGGATAAAAGTGTAGTTGCCCGGCGTATTGTTTTTCATCAGGCGAAACGCCACGTTGTCCACAAAGGCGTAGGTTGACAGTTCGGACAGGTCGCGGCACATCAGGGTGAAGTTGTGTCCGTCCGGCAGCTGACGGATGCGGCAGATCCGCTCCATCGCGCCCTTGTCTTCAATTTTGCAGCCCAGCGCGTAGCCGGAGTCAGTAGGATAAACGATCACCCCGCCCTTACGCACAATCTCCACCGCCTGGTTAATCAACCGCGCCTGCGGGTTATCCGGATGGATATAAAAAAACTGGCTCATACTTCCCTCTCAATTTTTATTCGGCGGCCGCTTCCCAGCTGTGCCAGACGCCTTCGACGCCGGCAGGGAGCCAGAGCTTACGGCCAAGCTCGATCCACGCGCAGGGCTGATGGAAATCGGATCCCTGCGACGCCAGAAGACCAAACTGCACGGCCAGGGCGGCCAGTTGAGCGCGTTCGTGGGGCGCCTGCTGGCACTGGGCCACTTCCATGGCATCACCGCCCTGCTCGCTAAAGTGGGCCAACAGCCGCTTCAGCCACTTGGCGGAAAGATCGTAACGTCCGGGATGGGCTATCACCGCCTTGCCGCCAGAATGATGAATGACATCAATTGCTTGTTTTATTGTACACCACTGCGGCGGCACGTAACCGGTTTTCCCACGGGCAAGGTATTTTTTGAAGACCTCCGCCATGTTCTTCGCGTGGCCGGCCTCCACCAGAAAACGGGCAAAATGGCCGCGGGTGACGGCGCCACCGTCCGCCAGCCGCAGCGCCCCTTCCCAGGCGCCGGGGATGCGCGCCTTCTCCAGACGCTCGGCAATCATCTGGCCGCGCTGCTGGCGCCGCGCTTTCTGCTCCTCCAGCAGGGCGGTCATCGCCGGGTGCGCAATATCAATATTGAGACCCACAATATGAATCTCGTGATTCTCCCAGAGGGTGGAAATCTCGACGCCGTTCACCAGGGTCAAGGGTAATCCGGCGCGGGCAATCTCTTCCCGGGCCGCCGGGATAGCCGCCACGCTGTCATGGTCGGTGATCGCCAGCGTGCCAACGCGCATCTCATGGGCGCGATGGACCAGTTCCTGCGGAGTCAGCCGCCCGTCAGAGGCGGTGGTATGGCTGTGCAGATCGTAAATCACTGCGTATTGGCTATCGCTCAAAAGGACTCCTGCTGGACATCAACGTAAATAAGCGCATTATCATACCGACAGGCAGAGAAAATCTGCAAACAAGGGTTGACTTTATTCCATCGAACTAGTTAACTAGTACGCAAGTTCACATGAAGGGGTATCACGATGAAAATGCACTTTATCACTCTGCACAGCTGGTGGCGCACCTCCTGATAACGGGCGGCGTGATCGCGTTTTGCATTCAGCATACAGATACCCGGCCCGCCAATGAGCGGGCTTTTTATTGGACAAAAATAATACGAACAGGCGAGAACAATAATGCAAACATCCAAACCGGCACTCGAGCTTCTCACCAGCGACGCCATCTACCGGGAGAACCCGACGGCGTTATTCCACCAACTGTGCGGCGCCCGTCCGGCCACCCTGCTGCTGGAATCGGCTGACATCGACAGCAAAGATGACTTAAAAAGCCTGCTGCTGGTCGACAGCGCGCTGCGCATCACTGCCCTCGGTGACACTGTCACCATTCAGGCCCTCTCCGCCAACGGCGCCGCGCTGCTGGAGCTGCTGGACGGCGCGCTGCCCTCCGGGATCGCCAATCAGCGCCAGCCCAATGGCCGCATTCTGACCTTCCCGGCGGTCAGCTCCCTGCTCGATGAAGACGCCCGCCTCTGCTCGCTGTCAGTGTTTGACGCCTTCCGTCTCCTGCAGGAGCTGGTGACCGTCCCGGCCAACGAGCGTGAAGCGATGTTCTTCGGCGGCCTGTTCGCCTATGACCTGGTGGCCGGCTTTGAAGATCTGCCGCCGCTGCAGAGCGACACCGCCTGCCCGGACTACTGTTTCTATCTGGCGGAGACCCTGCTGGTCATCGACCATCAGACCAAGCATACCCGCATTCAGGCGAGCCTGTTCACGCCGCTGGAGAGTGAAAAACAGCGCCTGGAGCAGCGCCTGAGCCAGCTGCGCCAGCAGCTGAACGAGCCGCCGCTGCCGCTGCCGGTCACCACCGTGGCCGAAATGCGCTGCGACGTTGACCAGAGCGATGAAGAGTACGGCGCGGTGGTGCGCAAAATGCAGCGCGCGATCCGCGCCGGGGAAATCTTCCAGGTGGTCCCTTCCCGCCGCTTCTCGCTGCCCTGCCCGTCGCCGCTGGCCGCCTATGATGTGCTGAAGAAGAGTAACCCCAGCCCGTATATGTTCTTTATGCAGGACAACGATTTCACCCTGTTCGGCGCCTCGCCGGAGAGCTCGCTGAAGTACGATGCCGTCAGCCGTCAGATTGAGATCTACCCCATCGCCGGCACCCGGCCGCGCGGCCGCCGCGCCGACGGTTCGCTGGATCGCGATCTCGACAGCCGTATCGAACTGGAAATGCGCACCGATCACAAAGAGCTTTCCGAGCACCTGATGCTGGTGGACCTGGCGCGCAACGATCTGGCCCGCATCTGCACCCCGGGCAGCCGCTATGTCGCCGATTTAACCAAGGTTGACCGTTACTCCTTTGTCATGCATCTGGTCTCCCGGGTGGTGGGTGAACTGCGTCAGGATCTTGATGTGCTGCACGCCTACCGCGCATGCATGAACATGGGCACTCTCAGCGGCGCGCCGAAGGTTCGCGCCATGCAGCTGATTGCCGCCGCCGAAGGTAAACGACGCGGCAGCTACGGCGGCGCGGTGGGCTATTTCACCGCCCACGGCGACCTCGACACCTGCATCGTCATCCGTTCCGCCTACGTACAGGAGGGTATCGCTACCGTCCAGGCCGGAGCCGGCATTGTGCTCGACTCGGTTCCCCAGTCGGAAGCGGATGAGACCCGAAATAAAGCCCGCGCGGTGCTGCGCGCCATTGCCCAGGCCCATCACGCGAAGGAGATTTTCTGATGGCTGACATTCTGCTGCTCGATAATATCGATTCTTTCACCTATAACCTGGCAGACCAGCTGCGCGCCAACGGCCATAACGTGGTGATTTACCGTAACTCCGTTCCGGCGCAGGCGCTGATTGAACGTCTGGGCACCATGGACAACCCGGTGCTGATGCTCTCCCCTGGCCCGGGTACGCCAAGCGAAGCCGGCTGCATGCCGGAATTGCTGACCCGCATGCGGGGCAAGCTGCCGATCATCGGCATCTGCCTCGGCCACCAGGCCATTGTCGAAGCCTACGGCGGCTATGTCGGCCAGGCGGGCGAGATCCTCCATGGCAAAGCCTCCAGCATTGAGCACGACGGCCAGGCGATGTTTGCCGGTCTGGCTAACCCGCTGCCGGTGGCGCGCTACCACTCGCTGGTCGGCAGCAATATTCCCGCCGGGCTGACGATTAACGCCAATTTCAACGGCATGGTGATGGCGGTGCGTCACGATGCGGACCGGGTGTGCGGCTTTCAGTTCCACCCGGAATCCATCCTCACCACCCAGGGCGCGCGACTGCTGGAGCAGACTCTGGCCTGGGCGCTGCAGAAGCTGGAGCATACCAATACCCTCCAGCCGATCCTGGAGAAACTGTACCAGGCGGAAACCCTGAGTCAGCAGGAGAGCCACCAGCTGTTCTCCGCCGTGGTGCGCGGCGAAGTGAAGCCTGAACAGCTGGCCGCCGCGCTGGTCAGCATGAAAGTGCGCGGCGAGCAGCCGCAGGAAATTGCCGGCGCCGCCACCGCGCTACTGGAAAACGCCGCGCCGTTCCCGCGTCCGGACTACCTGTTTGCCGACATCGTCGGCACCGGTGGCGACGGCAGCAACAGCATTAATATCTCCACCGCCAGCGCGTTTGTCGCCGCCGCCTGTGGATTGAAAGTGGCGAAGCACGGCAACCGCAGCGTCTCCAGTAAATCAGGCTCTTCCGACCTGCTGGCGGCCTTCGGCATTAATCTCGATATGAACGCCGATAAATCCCGCGCGGCGCTCGATGAGCTGGGCGTCTGCTTCCTGTTCGCGCCCAAGTATCACACCGGTTTCCGCCACGCGATGCCGGTCCGTCAGCAGTTGAAGACCCGTACCCTGTTTAATGTGCTGGGACCGCTGATCAACCCGGCGCATCCGCCGCTGGCGCTGATTGGCGTCTACAGCCCGGAGCTGGTGTTGCCGATTGCGGAAACCCTGCGCGTACTCGGTTATCAGCGCGCGGCCGTGGTGCACAGCGGCGGGATGGATGAAGTCTCGCTGCATGCGCCCACGGTGGTCGCCGAGCTGCATGCCGGAGAAATCAAAAGCTATCAGTTGACCGCCGACGACTTCGGCCTGACGCCTTACCATCAGGCGCAGCTGGCGGGCGGTACGCCGGAAGAAAACCGTGACATTCTGACGCGCTTGCTACAAGGTAAAGGTGAAGCCGCTCACGAAGCCGCCGTCGCCGCCAACGTCGCCATGTTGATGCGTTTACACGGGCATGAAGATCTGAAAGCTAACGCTCAGCAGGTACTGGATGTGCTGCACAGCGGCGCGGCCTATGACAGAGTGACCGCCTTAGCGGCAAGAGGGTAAAGAATGCAGACCGTTTTAGCAAAAATCGTTGCCGACAAAGCGATTTGGGTGGAAGCCCGCAAACAACAACAACCGTTAGCCAGTTTTCAGAATGAGGTCGTCCCGACGCAGCGCAATTTCTATGACGCGCTGGCCGGCACCCGCACCGCGTTTATTCTCGAGTGCAAAAAGGCCTCGCCGTCGAAGGGGTTGATTCGCGAAGATTTCGATCCGGCGGCGATCGCCAGCATCTACAAACACTACGCCTCGGCGATCTCGGTGCTGTGTGATGAGAAATATTTCCAGGGCAGCTTCGATTTTCTGCCGATCGTCAGCAAGGTCGCGCCGCAGCCGATCCTGTGTAAGGACTTCACCATCGACCCTTACCAGATCTACCTGGCGCGCTACTATCAGGCCGACGCCTGCCTGCTGATGCTCTCGGTGCTCGACGATGAACAATATCGTCAGCTCTCCGCGGTGGCTCACAGCCTGAATATGGGCGTGCTGACCGAAGTCAGCAATGAAGAGGAGCTGGAGCGCGCCATCGCTCTGAAGGCGAAGGTGGTGGGCATTAACAACCGCGACCTGCGCGATATGTCGATTGACCTTAACCGCACCCGTCAGCTGGCGGCGCGTCTCGGCCCGGATGTCACGGTGATCAGCGAATCCGGCATCCATACCTATGCCGAAGTGCGTGAGCTGAGCCACTTCGCCAACGGCTTCCTGATCGGCTCCGCCCTGATGGAGCAGGCGGATCTGGAAGCGGCGGTCAAACGCGTGCTGCTCGGCGAGAACAAAGTGTGCGGCCTGACGCGCCCACAGGATGCCCAGGTGGCCTGGGAGTCCGGCGCCATTTACGGCGGCCTGATCTTCGTCCCGACCTCGCCGCGGGCGGTAAATGACGCCCAGGCCAAAGCGGTGATCGCCGCCGCGCCGCTGCAGTACGTCGGCGTCTTCCGCAATGCGCCGCTGGACGAGGTGGTCGCCCGCGCCCAGGCCCTGGGGCTGGCCGCCGTGCAGCTGCACGGTGATGAAGACCAGGCCTATATCGACGCGCTGCGCGACGCCCTCGCGGATAACGTCCGCATCTGGAAAGCGTTGAGCGTTGGTGAAACGTTGCCGGCCCGTACACTCCGCCATGTCGATAAGTATCTGCTCGACAACGGCCAGGGCGGCAGCGGCCAGCGTTTTGACTGGAGCCTGCTGCAGGGCCAGGATCTGCGCAACGTTATGCTGGCCGGCGGCCTCGGCGCCGATAACTGTGTGGAAGCGGCCAAAAGCGGCTGTGCCGGACTCGATTTCAATTCAGGCGTAGAGTCGCAACCCGGGATTAAAGACGCCAGCAAGCTGGCCTCCGTTTTCCAGACGCTGCGCGCATATTAAGGAGTAATAATGAGCACTTTACTGAACCCCTACTTCGGCGAATTCGGCGGCATGTATGTGCCGCAGATCCTGATGCCCGCCCTGCGCCAGCTGGAAGAAGCCTTTGTCAGCGCGCAGAAGGACCCGGCCTTTCAGGCGGAATTCACCGACCTGCTGAAAAACTACGCCGGTCGTCCGACGGCCCTGACCAAATGCCGGAACCTGACCGAAGGGACCCGCACCACCCTGTACCTGAAACGCGAAGATCTGCTGCACGGCGGCGCGCACAAAACCAACCAGGTACTGGGCCAGGCTCTGCTGGCCAAACGGATGGGCAAAACCGAAATTATCGCCGAGACCGGCGCCGGCCAGCACGGCGTCGCCTCAGCGCTGGCCAGCGCCCTGCTCGGCCTGAAATGCCGTATCTACATGGGCGCTAAGGACGTCGAGCGCCAGTCGCCGAACGTCTTCCGTATGCGCCTGATGGGCGCCGAAGTGATCCCGGTGCACAGCGGTTCCGCCACGCTGAAAGATGCCTGTAACGAGGCGCTGCGCGACTGGTCCGGCAGCTACGAGAAGGCGCACTATATGCTGGGCACCGCCGCCGGTCCGCACCCGTTCCCAACCATCGTGCGTGAATTCCAGCGCATGATTGGCGAAGAGACCAAAGCGCAGATCCTCGAAAAAGAGGGACGCCTGCCGGACGCGGTGATCGCCTGCGTCGGCGGCGGGTCAAACGCCATCGGCATGTTCGCTGATTTTATCGAGGAAACCCACGTCGGCCTGATCGGCGTAGAGCCTGCCGGGCACGGTATCGAAAGCGGGGAGCACGGCGCGCCGCTGAAGCATGGTCGCGTTGGGATCTACTTCGGCATGAAGTCGCCGATGATGCAAACCGCCGACGGCCAGATCGAGGAATCTTACTCCATTTCCGCCGGGCTGGACTTCCCGTCCGTTGGGCCGCAGCACGCGTTTCTGAACAGCACCGGGCGCGCCGACTATGTGTCGATCACCGACGACGAAGCGCTGGACGCGTTCAAAGCGCTCTCCCGCCACGAAGGGATCATCCCGGCGCTGGAGTCCTCGCACGCCCTGGCCCACGCGCTGAAGATGATGCGCGAAAACCCGGAAAAAGAGCAGCTGCTGGTGGTTAACCTCTCCGGCCGCGGCGATAAAGACATTTTCACCGTACACGACATCCTGAAAGCGCGAGGGGAAATCTGATGGAACGCTATGAGACGCTGTTTGCCCAACTAAAAAACCGCCAGGAAGGCGCCTTCGTCCCCTTTGTGACCCTTGGCGATCCGGGACCGGAGCAGTCGCTGAAAATTATCGATGCGCTGATCGAAGGCGGCGCCGATGCCCTTGAGCTGGGGATCCCCTTCTCCGACCCGCTGGCGGACGGCCCGACCATCCAGGGCGCGGCCCTGCGCGCCTTCGCCGCGGGGGTGACCCCGGCGCAGTGCTTTGAGATGCTGGCGGCGATCCGCCAGAAGCATCCGACGATCCCAATCGGCCTGCTGATGTACGCCAACCTCGTCTTCAGCCCGGGTATCGATGAGTTCTATGCCCAGTGCGCCCGCGTCGGCGTCGACTCGGTGCTGGTCGCCGACGTGCCGGTGGAAGAGTCCGCCCCGTTCCGCCAGGCGGCGATGCGCCATAACATCGCGCCGATTTTCATCTGCCCGCCCAATGCGGATGACGATTTACTGCGCCAGATTGCCTCATATGGCCGCGGCTACACCTATCTGCTGTCGCGCGCCGGGGTGACGGGTGCGGAAAATCGCGCTGCGCTGCCGCTGCACCATCTGGTGGAGAAGCTGGCGGAATATCACGCCGCGCCGCCGCTGCAGGGCTTTGGCATCTCCGCGCCGGAGCAGGTGAGCGCCGCCATTGACGCCGGCGCCGCCGGGGCGATCTCCGGTTCCGCCATCGTCAAAATCATCGAACGCCATCTTGATGAGCCGCAGGCCATGCTCGAGGAGCTGAAAGCCTTCGTCCAGAGCCTGAAGGCGGCGACCAAAACCGCCTGACCGTCAGCCGCCTGGCCTTGCGCCGGGCGGCGATTTCCTCGCGTTCTCTCCCCCTCCACGTCATCTTGCACGCCTGCACATCAGACTGAACGATGATCGACACCTTGACGCCAGGCGATGCGCTTTAACGTGGAAATTGATGGCGGGCGGATACCGAAGATTTGCACCATGTTGAAAGTAAAAATATCGCCCTCCCTGGTACAGGAGAGCGATAGGTCAGGCAATCAATATTGCCCGAATATCATTGACGTTGGTTAACGTTGGGCCGGTCATTACCAGGTCATCGAGCGCATGAAAATAGCTATAGCTATCGTGTGCATCAAGATAACTAGCCGCATTTAGACCACCCATTTTGCCGCGTGTTAGCGTGTCCGGGAATACCAGCGCACCTGCTGCATCTTCCGTTCCGTCGATACCATCACTGTCGCCGGCGATTGCCCATATACCGCTTTCTCCCTGCAACGCACAGGCCAGACTGAGCGCAAATTCAGTATTACGACCACCCTTCCCGTGCTGACCCTGACTTACCGTCACGGTGGTTTCGCCACCCGACAACAGCACTGCCGGACCGGAAACCGGATGACCATATTGCTTCACGGATTTAGCAATCCCGGCCATAACAATGGCCACTTCACGACTTTCGCCTTCTAACGCATCGCCGAGAATAAGCGGCGTCAGTCCGTGTCTGCACGCAGCCAGCGCGGCAGCCTGCAAAGCCCGCTGCGGCGTGGCAATGAGTTTTACTTCGCTGTTCGCTGTGCTTTCAACCGGGCCTGCCGGCTGGCTTAGCAGTTTATGAACAGGTTCCGGGGTATGAATACCGTAGCGCTGAAGTACCCGAAGCGCATCAAGCGGCGTACTGTCATCGGCGACAGTAGGACCTGATGCCACATCTGCCGGGTTATCCCCCGGCACATCGCTGATAATCAGTGACACAATACGGGCCGGTTGCGCCATTCTTGCCAGCTTGCCGCCTTTCACCGCGGAGAGATGACGACGTACCAGATTCATCTCTTTGATATTGGCACCGCTGTGGAGTAGCGCGCGGGTAATGGCCTGCTTATCTTTCAATGTTAATCCTGGTGCGGGCAGCGCCATCAACGCCGACCCGCCACCGGAAATGAGCGCCAGCACCAGGTCATCAGAGGTCAATCCGCGCAGCGCTTCCACAATCAGCATGGCGGCAACTTCGCTCATCGAATCCGATACCGGATGAGCAGCCTCGATAATCCGGATGCGACCAGCAGGCACCGCGTAACCGTAACGCGTCACCACCACGCCAGACACATCCACATCCGGCCAGGCTGCATCCACAGCCGCTGCCATTGCCGCCGAGGCTTTACCGGCACCGATTACCACGCAGCGGCCACGCGGTTTTTCCGGCAGGTTAGACAGAATCGCAGGCCCGGCTCGGGCGCTGTCGACAGCATGCTGAAAAATATCCTGCAGGATCTCTGTAGGCTGTTCATTTATCATGGTTATACGGTCTCGGCGATATTTGCTCTGGCTTCGATAAATTCCACTACAGCGCGGGTGACGTCCGCGGTACTGGCCGTTCCACCGACATCTGGCGTCAGAATGCCTTTCTCACAAACATATTCGATACTTTCCATAATCATCGCCGCGGCGTTACGCTCTCCCAGATGTTCAAGCATCTGTACCGCAGTCCAGAAGGTTGCTATCGGGTTAGCAATGCCTTTGCCGGTGATATCAAAAGCTGAACCATGGATAGGTTCGAACATGGAAGGGAAGCGGCGTTCCGGATCAATATTGGCGGTCGGCGCTACGCCCAGACTGCCCGCCAGCGCGCCGGCCAGATCGGAGAGGATATCGGCATGCAAATTGGTGGCAACGATGGTATCCAGGGTCTGGGGATGCAGCGTCATGCGGTGCGTCATCGCATCGACCAGCATCTTGTCCCACTGCACATCCGGGAATTCCTGCGCCACTTCGGCGGCAATCTCATCCCACATCACCATACCATGGCGCTGGGCGTTGGATTTAGTCACCACGGTCAGCAGTTTACGTGGACGAGACTGCGCCAGTCTGAAGGCATAGCGCATAATGCGCGTAACCCCGACGCGGGTGAAGATGGCCACCTCGGTGCCGACTTCTTCCGGTAAGCCACGGTGTGCACGGCCGCCGTTACCGGAATACTCACCTTCGGAGTTTTCGCGCACAATCACCCAGTCAAGATCGCCGGGCCCGCGGTTGCGCAGCGGTGAGGTGACACCCGGCAGGATTTTGGTTGGACGCACGTTGGCGTACTGGTCAAACCCCTGGCAAATTGGCAGGCGCAGACCCCAGAGTGTGATGTGGTCAGGGACATCCGGTGCGCCCACCGCGCCGAAGTAAATGGCATCAAATTTTTTTAGTGTGTTCAGCCCTTCTTCCGGCATCATCACGCCATGTTTTTTGTAATAGTCCGACCCCCAGTCAAAGGTCTCCACATCAAACTTCAGCTGCGGATCGTGGCGTGTCAGTGCATGCAGCACTTCAACACCTGCCGAGATGACTTCAGGACCAATACCGTCGGCAGGTATGGCGGCAATTTTATAGTTACGCATAGTAAATTCTCCGGTTAATGAGTATGAGGATGAGTGAGTTCTGCCGTTTGCGGTTTACCCGCCCTGGCAGAAAGGATCAGGACAATGAGGGCCGAAATAGCCAGTAGTCCGGCGACAAAGTACAGGCCCCAGGTGTAGCTACCGGTCTGCTCGCGGATCACGCCAATCATCATCGGGCCGACAAAGCCGCCCAGATTGCCGATGGAGTTAATCGTGGCAATACCCGCGGCCGCAGCCGGGCCGCTGAGGAACACGGTAGGCATACTCCAGAGGGGCGGTTTCGAGGCGCTGATGCCTGCGGTGACCAAGGTTAAGGCAACAATCACGGTAAACAGTGTGCTGACGTTACCGGCGTAAATCAGACCGGCTGCTGCCAGCAGGCAGGCACCAATCACATGCCAGCTGCGCTCTCTGGTGCGGTCAGAATGCCGCGCCCACAGGATCATGGCGATGACGCCGATGACCGCCGGGAAGGCGTTGAGGAAGCCAATCTCCAGTGAGGTAGCACCGAAGCTGCGGATGATTTGCGGGGACCAGATGCCAAGTGTGTACAAGCCGGCAGAAGTACCGAAATAGACCAGCGCCAGAGCCAGTACCCG
This sequence comes from Klebsiella sp. C239, assembly GCF_048822715.1. NCBI lineage: Bacteria > Pseudomonadati > Pseudomonadota > Gammaproteobacteria > Enterobacterales > Enterobacteriaceae > Klebsiella > Klebsiella sp. C239. The sequence goes on from NZ_JBMEZK010000011.1 coordinate 52,464, forward strand.
CTTATCCGCCAGTCCTTTCCATGCGCTGCTGTGGTTCTGTTTTGCCGCCCGGGCCAGCTCCTCGGCCTGCATGGTGTTTTCCAGCCATGCACGCTCTTCGTCAGTCAGCCATTTGGCTTTGGCCGGACGATCGGTAAGAAAGAACAGAACCACAACGCCGAGTATCAGCGCTGGCAAGGCTTCCAGCACAAACATCCACTGCCAGCCGGCGTAGCCGAGAAAGCCATGCATCTCCAGCAGGGCGGCAGAAACAGGCGATCCCAATGCTGTAGAGAGCGGGGCTGCGGCCATAAAGATGGCGGTAACCTGCGCGCGTCTGGCTGCCGGGAACCAATAACTGAGATAAAGGATAATTCCCGGGAAGAAACCGGCTTCCGCTACACCGAGTAGAAAACGCAGAATGTAGAAGCTCGTCGTACCCTGCACAAAAGCCATGCAGCCAGAGACCAGGCCCCAGGTGATCATGACGCGGGCAATCCAGATGCGGGCGCCTACTTTATGGAGAATTAAGTTTGACGGCACCTCAAACAGAAAGTACCCCAGGAAGAAGATGCCGGCGCCCAGCCCAAAAACGGTGGGTGAAAAACCCAGATCCTGATTCATGGTCAGGGCGGCAAAGCCAATGTTGACACGGTCGAGGAAGGCAATGAAGTACAGCAGCATGATGAAAGGAATAATGCGCAGGGTAACCTTGCGCATCACCTTCTTTTCGAGGTCGTTTTTCATGACGGATGCTCCATAGTGATGTAGGGTTGTTATCGTTTTGTAATAAACCCAGTATGAAGTTTTGAACCGCTTTATCATCGGCATGGCTTTATATAAATAATTTGCATAATCAGGTTTTGGTGAAAAAATGGATATAAATCAGCTACGTTGCTTTGTGGTATTGGGTGATGAGCTTCACTTCGGCCGTGCTGCCCGTAAACTTGAAATGATGCCTGCGTCACTGAGTCGCTTCATAAAACTGCTGGAAGATGATTTGGGGATAAGACTACTGAATCGATCGACCCGCAATGTGTCGCTAACGCCTGAAGGTGCCGCCTTTTTAAATGAGGCCAAAACGGTCATTGCTGATTTCGATGCGCTACGGCAGCGATTCCGGAAAAATAGCCTGTTGCAGAAAAGGACGTTGCGGATCGGAGCTATCGATAGCGCAGCCAAAGGATTACTTCCTGAACTCCTTAATCTTTTCGTCAGGCGTTTTCCGGAGGCAGACATTCATCTTACGGAAGATAAATCTCACAAACTTATCCCTCGACTCATTTCAGGATGGCTGGATGTGGTCTTTGTACGTCCGCCGGAACATATTGATGCCACGCTGACAACACGTTTTATCGCCAATGAAACCTGCGTGCTCGCCGTGCCCGCTAACCACCGCTTGGTCAGTTATGACGAAGTCAGTATCGATGACTTCCGACACGAGCCGGTTATCGTGCCGGAAAGAGGCACCCGGCGTCACAGCCATGACCTGACAATGAATATTTTCAAGGAGGGTGGCAGCATGCCTGTCATCGCGCAGTATGCCGAAGAGAAGCAGACTATCCTGAGTTTTGTTGCCGCTGGACTGGGCATCGCTCTGGTGCCTGCGTCATATAAAGATATGAATGCGGACGGCGTGAAATACCTTAAGCTCGCGCCCAAAAAACATATCGAAGGCCTTCCCCTCAGCGCGATGTGGCATCAGGGAAATAACACTATCTATTTGCGATCCCTACTGGAGATACTTTCCGACAACATCGACGAGCTGACCCGTGATTTGTGACGGAAAAAGATGATTGTTGCGCCGGGGCGGCAACACGCGAGAATTTAGTTCGGTTGCTTACAGGCGAGCCCCTGGGCTTCCAGTTTCTTCACCTGGCGACTGACGGTGGTGTTATCGCGCCCTAAATGATCCGCCAGCTCCCCCCCACCGGGCCATGGCGCCCTACCGCCACCAGCAGCGGAAACAGCATCTGTTCCAGCTGGACGCCAGCCGCCTGGAGGATCGGCTTATCGCACACCGGCTGGTTCATCACGCTGATGATATCCAGCAGCGCACGGTCTTTACCCTTGGATAAAAATCGCTTCCGCACAAAAGATGGGGTTGATATCTTAAATGAGAAATATTATCTTTCTCATTACTGAATAGTTGAGTAAATAACTCAGGTATTCAGTACGACATTGCTCACATTGCTTCCAGTATTTTTGCCCGCACTTGTGCGGGCTTTTTTTTACTCACAACACACCTCACGCACCAGCTGCCGCAGCCGGCGGTCAAGCCGCAGGGGCTGCTGGGTGTGATGTCCTCCGGCCAGGGCAGTCTGACGAACAAGCTCGGCGGCCAGCGGGAGCTCTACCGCGGAAGTAAAGCCGCGCTGAATATGTTCATGCGCAGCTTCGCCGCTCGCCCCACTTCGGCCTCCCACCCGCTGGTAGTGATGGCTCCGGGATGGATCCGCACCGAGCTCGGCGGGGCCGACATCCCCCTGACCATCGAAGAGACCATCCCGCGCCTGGTGAACGTCCTGCTCGACAAGCAGCGGCGCCCGGGACTGGAGTTTCCGGATTACCAGGGCCGCACGGTGCCCTGGTAAGCCCGCCGGGACGCCTGCCTCCGGGCGTCCTCCGGCGCCCGCCCGGCGTCATTGCTCCCAGATCACCACGCCATGTACCGCTTTGTCCCGCCGCCTTTGCCGAGCTAACTCGCCTTTTTTGTTCAAAATTTATGAAATTTGTAAACGGTGGTGAAGAAATCAGTTTAAACGTCAACTTTTCTGTGTAAATATTAAGGCGAATGATAACCATTCTTTTTATCATTTATAGAGTCACGCCGGGTCAGCGCAAGCCAGACGACGAATAACGTCGCTTTTGCGCGGCGTGATATGTGCGAATAACAAAAAATAAGCCTGCATTTATCATGGAAAAAAACGCTTCTCTGCCGTTTGGCAGTTTCAACTCATTGGCATTGTTTACGGGTCTGTGTCTGGGGGCCGCGCCGGCAACCGGCATGGCAGCGGAAAAATCAGTCAAAAATAATGAAGAGACGCTGGTGGTGGAGGCCGCCCCGCCTTCGCTTTATTCTCCCGGGGCCTCCGCCGATCCCAAGTTTAATAAACCGCTGGTGGATACCACTCGCACCATCACCGTGATCCCCGAACAGGTCATTAAAGATCAGGGCGTCACCAACCTGACTGACGCCCTCAAGAACGTCCCTGGCGTCGGGGCGTTTTACGCCGGGGAGAATGGCAGCTCAACCACCGGGGACGCCATCTTTATGCGCGGCGTGGACACCTCCAACAGTATTTATGTGGACGGCATTCGCGATATCGGCAGCGTGACGCGGGATACCTTCAATACCCAGCAGGTGGAAGTCATCAAAGGGCCCGCCGGCACGGACTATGGCCGCAGCGCGCCCTCCGGCTCGATCAATATGATCAGCAAACAGCCGCGTCTTGACTCCGGGATCGACGGTTCGGCCAGCATCGGCAGCGCCTGGTCGCGCCGGGGTACCCTTGATCTTAACCAGGCCTTCGGCGACAACGCCGCGTTTCGCCTCAACCTGATGGGCGAAAAAACCCACGACGCCGGCCGGGATAAGATTGAGAACGAGCGCTACGGCATCGCTCCGTCGCTGGCCTTTGGCCTCGATACGCCCACCCGTCTGTATCTGAACTATCTCCACGTCCGGCAGAACAACACCCCGGATGGCGGCATCCCCACCGTCGGCCTGCCGGGCTATTCGGCGCCTTCGCCGAAGTATGCCGCGCTCAATTCCGCCGGTAAGGTCAATACCAACAATTTCTATGGCACCGACTCCGATTACGATAAATCCACCACCGACAGCGGCACCCTGCGCTTCGAACACGATCTGACGGACAATACCACCGTGCGCAATACCACCCGCTGGTCGCGGGTGAAGCAGGAGTATCTCCTGACTGCGGTGATGGGCGGCGCGAGCAATATCACCGCCCCCGACATCAATGACGTCAACACCTGGAGCTGGTCACGGCTGGTTAATACCAAAGATGTCAGCAACCGCATTCTGACCAACCAGACCAATATCACCTCGACCTTCAATACCGGCTCGATAGGCCATGACGTTAGCGCCGGCGTGGAGTTTACCCGGGAAAACCAGACCAACTATGGCGTCAACGCCCTGACCGCCCCGGCGGTGAATCTCTATCATCCGGTGAGCAGCCTGTCGATTGGCGGGCTGGACAGAAACGGGGCGAACGCCAACGGCCAGACCGATACCTTCGGCATTTATGCCTTCGATACGCTGGCGCTGACCGATCGGGTTGAGGTCAACGGTGGGCTGCGTCTCGACAGTTACCATACCAAATATGACAGCGCCACCGCCTGCGGCGGCAGCGGACGCGGGGCTGTCGCCTGCCCGCCAGGACAGTCGACCGGCAGCCCGGTCACCACAGTCGATACCGCCAAATCCGGTAACCTGGTTAACTGGAAGGCCGGGGCGCTGTATCGCTTAACCGAGCAGGGCAATATCTACGTCAACTATGCCATCTCGCAGCAACCGCCGGGGGGCAGCAGCTTCGCGCTGGCCGCCAGCGGCAGCGGCAACAGCGCCAACCGGACCGACTTTAAACCGCAGAAGGCGAAATCCAGCGAACTGGGCACCAAGTGGCAGATCCTCGACAAGCGCCTGCTGCTCAGCGCGGCGTTATTCCGTACCGATATTGAAAACGAAGTGGCCGCTAACGATGACGGAACCTGGTCGCAATACGGCAAAAAACGCGTGGAGGGGTATGAGCTCTCCGCGACCGGGAACCTGACCCCGGACTGGACGATCATCGCCGGCTACACCCAGCAGCATGCCAAGGTGACAGAGGGGCAGAATGTGGCGCAGGATGGCTCTTCCGCGCTGGCCTACACCCCGAAACATGCCTTTACGCTGTGGACGCAGTATCAGGCCACCAGCGATTTGTCCGTCGGCGGCGGCGTGCGCTATGTCGGAAGCCTGCGCCGGGGCAGCGATGGCGCGGTCGGTACCCCGGATCACACCGAGGGCTACTGGGTCGCCGACGCCAAACTGGGCTATCGGGTCAACAGCAACCTCGATCTGCAGCTCAATATGTACAACCTGTTTGATACCGATTACGTGGCTTCCATCAACAAGAGCGGCTATCGCTATCATCCGGGCGAACCCCGTACCTTTATGCTGACGGCGAACGTCCATTTCTGAGTCTGTATGTGGGGCCATCGCGCCCCACCTTTTTGAGAGGACACCGCAATGATGTATCACATTCCTGACGTGCTAACGGCGGACCAGGTGGCTGAATATGCCCGCCTGCTGGCGCAGGCCGAATGGGTTGACGGGCGGGTTACCGTCGGCAGCCAGGGGGCGACCGTCAAACAAAACCAACAGATCGATACCCGCACGCCGCTGTACGCCCGTCTGCAGGCCGCCGTACTCGACGCGCTGCGCGGCCATCCGCAGTTTTTTTCCGCCGCGCTGCCGCGGACGATTTCCGCACCGTTGTTTAATCGCTACGGGCCGGGGGAGACCTATGGCTTTCATGTCGATGGCGCGGTGCGTCAGAACGGCGAAGCGGGCTGGATGCGGACCGATTTATCGGCGACGCTGTTTCTCTGCGAACCGGAAAGCTATGAGGGAGGCGAACTGGTCATTGAAGACACCTATGGCCAGCATCGGGTGAAGCTCCCGGCCGGGCATCTGGTGCTCTATCCCGCCAGCAGCCTGCACTGCGTCACCCCGGTCACCCGCGGCGTACGCCAGGCCTCTTTCCTGTGGATCCAGTCGATGGTCCGCGACGATAAGCAGCGCGCGATGCTCTACGACCTGGACCGGACGATTCAGTCGCTCAAAACTCGCTTTGGCGACGGAGAAGAGGTGCTCTCCCTGCTCAATATGTATCACAACCTGCTGCGCCAGTGGACGGAAGTGTGATCCGCAGGCGAAGGGGTATCGCAGGGAGGAGTGAGGAGGCAACAAACTGGCCGTCCGCTGGCCAGTTTGCAGCAGGCGTTAGAACCGATAGCCTGCGGAGAACATAAACACCCACGGATCCAGGCGGGTGCTGACTTTCTGGTCCACGCCGCCGGCTTTGAATTTCACATCGGTATCGATATCCATGTACCACACCGACATATTCAGCAGCCAGTCACGGTTAATCAGGTAATCGAGGCCGACCTGCCCTGCCGCGCCCCAGGAGTCCTTCAGGCTCAGATCGGAAAGCCCGGCCGCCTTGCCGTTATCGTTAAAGTCTTCATTAAAGAAGGTGGTGTAGTTAATCCCCGCTCCCACGTACGGGCGCACCTTGCTTTGCGCATCGCCAAAGTACCACTGCGCCATCAGGGTGGGTGGCAACTGATGGACGGTGGCGATGGTGCCGGTTGGCCCGGTACCAACCTTATGGCGGAACGGCGTTGCCGCCAGCAGTTCCACGCCGATGTTATCGGTCGCCATATAGGTAAAGGTTAAACCCAGCTGAGTGTTGTTACTGACGTTGAAACCGCCAAGGCTGCCTAACACATTGTCAGAGCCCTCCGTCGGTCGGACGGTGGCGGTCCCGGCGCGAATGAAAAATTCACCCGCTTCATGCGCCCAGACGCTGCCGGTGGAAAGAGTGCTTAGAATTAATGCCGCCGCTGCTAACTTCTTCATATCCACTTCCTCATTATGGTTTTTCAGCGCGGCCAAATATACCTATAACGAGTTACGTTTGATCTGTTTTAGATCACACTAAAACCTTAGATTTAACATTTATTGATCCAGATTAATTTTTGATACCGATCGCAATACGCTGAATCCTTCACACATCAATTTTCACTTTTCGCGAAAAAAATTATTTCTGCCCCTCTTGCCGCCGCTGAGGCGGCTGGATAAGTTAACTGCCGACAATCTGTGTTGATGCGTTTTTTTCAGGTGTAATTATGAGTGAAATCAACCCGTGCATGACGTGCGGTGCCTGTTGTGCGTATTTTCGTGTCTCTTTCTACTGGGCGGAAGCCGACGACGCGGGTGGCCTGGTGCCCTCCGCGCTGACCGAGCCGCTAACCCCTTTCCTGCGCTGCATGAGCGGCACCAATCAACGCCAGGGCCGCTGCGCGGCGCTATCGGGCGAGATCGGCGACGCCGTCCACTGCACTATCTATGAAAACCGTCCCTCGCCATGTCGCGAATTCGCCATGTCCGGGGAAGATGGCGAGGAAAACGACGCCTGCAACCGGGCGCGAGCGCGCTATGGCCTGCCGCCATTGCGGCCTCTTTACAAAGATATACCTGCCCTGACCGGCGCAGAGAGTGCTACGACGGAACGATTTGCGGTACAATCGCCGGCTAGTTAACACCTGCGACACTCAAGGAGAATGCATGTCTATCACGGCGAAGTCCGTCTACCGTGACACCGGGAATTTTTTTCGTAATCAGTTCATTACCATTTTGCTGATTGCGCTGTTGTGCGCGTTCATTACGGTAGTACTTGGCCATGCCTTTTCACCCAGCGACGAGCAGCTGTCGATACTCAGCGAAGGCGATAACCTCGCCGGTAGCGCAGGCCTGTTCGAGCTGGTGCAGAATATGACGCCGGAGCAGCAGCAGGTTCTGCTGCGCGCCTCGGCGGCATCGACCTTCTCGGGTCTGGTGGGCAATGCGATCCTCGCCGGCGGCGTCCTGCTGCTCATCCAGCTGGTCTCTGCCGGTCATCGCGTCAGCGCTCTGCGCGCTATCGGCGCCTCGGCGCCGGTGCTGCCGAAGCTGCTGCTATTGATCCTCTTCACCACCTTCCTGGTGCAGATGGGGATGATGTTAGTGCTGGTGCCCGGCGTCCTGTTGGCCATTGTGCTGGCCTTTGCGCCGATCATGCTGGTGCAGGACAAAATGGGCATCCTCAGCGCCATGCGCAGCAGCATGCGTCTGGCCTGGGCCAATTTGCGGCTGGTGGCGCCGGCCATTATCGGCTGGCTGGTGGCGAAAACCCTGCTGCTGCTGTTCGCTTCCAGCTTTGCCGTGCTGACGCCGAACGTCGGCGCGGTGGTCATCAACACCATCAGCAACCTGATTTCCGCTCTGTTGCTGATCTATTTATTCCGCGTGTATATGCTTATCCGTAGCTAATTTTAACCTGGACCGGGAAATTTCCCGGTCCGTCCTGACAGACGGGATCGATGTATGAAGCAGTTTCTGGATTTTTTACCGCTGGTGGTCTTCTTCGCCTTCTACAAGCTTTACGATATCTACGCCGCTACCACGGCGCTGATTGTGGCGACCGCCATCGTGCTGATCTACAGCTGGGTGCGCTACCGTAAAATCGAAAAAATGGCGCTGATCACCTTCGTGCTGGTGGCCGTCTTCGGCGGATTAACGCTCTTCTTCCACAATGATGAGTTTATTAAATGGAAGGTGACGGTGATCTATGCGCTGTTCGCCGGCGCGCTGCTGTTCAGCCAGTGGGTAATGAAAAAGCCGCTTATCCAGCGCATGCTGGGTAAAGAGCTGACCCTGCCGCAGCAGGTCTGGTCGCGTCTAAACCTGGCGTGGGCGGCGTTTTTTATCCTCTGTGGGCTGGCTAATATCTATATCGCCTTCTGGTTACCGCAGAATATCTGGGTTAACTTTAAGGTCTTCGGCTTAACCGCCCTCACGCTGGTCTTTACCCTGCTGAGCGGGATCTACATCTACCGTCATATGCCGCAGGACGACCACCACTAATTCCCCGGCAGCCTGCGCCCGCCTCCGCGGGCGCTATCCCCTATTCTCTCTCCGCCGTTTTCATAGTAGCATCCCGCTGATCGTCTTTGACCACAACAGAGTAGAGCATGACAACAACAGATCTCGCCCCGAAGGGCGAAATGGTTTTACGCACCCTGGCAATGCCGGCGGATACTAATGCCAACGGGGATATTTTTGGCGGCTGGCTGATGTCGCAGATGGATATCGGCGGCGCCATTATGGCCAAAGAGATCGCCCAGGGTCGCGTGGTGACCGTGCGCGTGGATGGGATGACCTTTTTACGCCCGGTGGCCGTGGGCGACGTGGTGTGCTGCTATGCCCGCTGTGTGAAGCGCGGCAATACCTCGGTAACCATCAACATCGAAGTGTGGGTGAAAAAAGTCTCTTCAGAACCGATTGGCCAGCGCTACAAGGCGACGGAAGCGCTGTTTATCTACGTTGCCGTCGATAATCAGGGTAAACCACGCCCTCTGCCGGCGGAATAAGATGGCGCCCGGCTAACCGGGCACCTGGCTTAGAGAAAGCCCAGCAGCGAGAAGAAGAAGTAGCCGATCACAATTACGATCACCGGCAGCACGTACAGCGGGAAATACTGCACCAGGATCGTATGTCGCGGCACCACAATGCGTTCGGCGAGCTGCTCGCGAGTTAACCCTTCCGCGCCTTTCGCCTGCTCGAGGATCAGCTGATCCTCAATCCCCTCGCGGAGAAATTTCGCCTGCCGCGCCATCCGCGCGCCGGAGGCCTGCAGCGCCATACCGACGAACACCAGAATGAAGATAATCCAGAAGCCGATGTTCAGGCTGTGGTGGAAATCCGGCAGCGGTGAGTTGTACCAGAAAAAGTTCAGGAACGGCGTGTTAAAGCGCATCATCTCAATCATGACGTGCGCAAAATCCATCATTACCGCGTCAATGCCGGGTTTCTTTTCACTGTGCTCATACATAAATTTGAGGACAGAAATCAGCGTCGACAGCACGGCGGGAATAAAGATGACCCATCCCAAAATACGTTTGATAACCGCAATGCGTCCAGCTTGTTGGTACGTCATGAGTTCCCCTTGTTAAAGACGCGTTAGTGGTTCGCCTGCCGCCCGTTGCGTGGCGCAGGCGCTCCTCGCTTACCCGAATGTGTCGGGTATAAGTCTATCTTCCACGGCGAATTTCGCCCAATAACGCGCGGTATGATATACCATGAATGCCGATTCGTTTATCTGATTACGCAACAGGAGAAGGACATATGTCAGCGAAGCGCCGCATTGAGGCTGCGATTTTTGATATGGACGGGTTGCTGATTGACTCTGAGCCGCTTTGGGATCAGGCGGAGGTCGAGGTCATGGAGAGCCTGGGGGTGGATACCCGCCGCCGCGATGAACTGCCCGACCTGCTGGGTCTGCGAATCGACCTGGTGGTGGATCTGTGGTACGCGCAGCAGCCGTGGCGCGGCGTGGACCGCGCGGAAGCCACCGCGCGCATTATCCGTCGCGCCATCGAACTGGTGGAAGCCTCACGTCCGCTGCTGCCGGGGGTGCGCGAGGCCGTGGCCCTGTGTAAAGCCCAGGGGTTGAAGGTTGGGCTGGCCTCAGCCTCGCCGCTGGTGATGCTGGAGAAAGTGCTCAATATGTTCGAGCTGCGCGATCAGTTTGATGCCCTCGCCTCGGCGGAGCATCTGCCCTGGAGCAAACCGCACCCGCAGGTGTATCTCAACTGCGCCGCCGCCCTCGGGGTCGACCCACAGCGCTGCGTCGCGCTGGAGGACTCGGTCAACGGCATGATCGCCAGCAAAGCTGCACGCATGCGCGCTATCGTGGTGCCGGAAGCGGAGAACAGCCGCGACCCGCGCTTTGTGCTGGCGGACGTCAAGCTGCCGTCACTGCAGGCCCTGACCGTCGAGGCGCTGCTCGGGTAAGGCCGCTGGCGGCTGACGCGATCGCCGTCACGCCGCCGGCAATAAAATCAAAACACCGTTTCATTTTAATTGTAATTTTGTTTTCCTGCCTCTATGCTGGGCACAGGTGGCGTCATCGTACGCCTGAAGATCAGCACGCAGAGGTGAATATGGTACTGAACGCCTTCGACCTGACGGGTAAGGTCGCCATCGTGACCGGTTGCGATACCGGCCTGGGACAGGGAATGACGCTGGGCCTGGCGCAGGCCGGATGCGATATCGTCGGCATCAATCGCAAAATCCCCCACGACACGGCCGCGCAGGTTGAGGCGCTGGGCCGCCGCTTTCATGCCATTCAGGCGGATCTCAGCCATCAGGATGATATGACCGTTCTGGTCGACCAGGCGGTGGCGGCGATGGGCCGGGTCGATATTCTGGTTAACAACGCCGGGATTATCCGCCGCCATGACGCCCTGACCTTCACGGAAAGCGACTGGGACGCGGTCATCGATCTGAATTTGAAAGCGGTTTTCTTCCTCTGCCAGGCGGTCGCCAGGCAGTTCATTCGCCAGGGTGAAGGCGGGAAAATTATTAACATCGCCTCGATGCTCTCGTTTCAGGGCGGGATCCGCGTCCCCTCTTATACCGCCTCGAAAAGCGGCGTGCTGGGTCTGACCCGCCTGCTGGCCAACGAATGGGCTGGCCAGGGTATCAACGTCAACGCCATTGCGCCCGGGTATATGGCCACTAATAACACCCAGGCGCTGCGCGAAGATGAAGAGCGTAACCAGGCAATCCTTGAGCGTATCCCCGCCGGTCGCTGGGGGGTGCCGGGTGACCTGCAGGGGCCGGCGGTGTTTCTCGCCTCGTCCGCCGCCGACTATATTCATGGCTATACCCTGGCCGTCGACGGCGGATGGCTGGCGCGCTGAGAATTTGTGACAAAGAGTTACACCGTCACCTCTTCCGTGCACTGTATAAAAACCCTATACTGTATGAATCGACAGTTTAGGGTGTGTTATCATGACGGCGGAAGGCCATCTCTTCTTTTCAATCGCCTGCGCAGTATTTGCCAAAAACGCAGAGTTAACGCCGGTGCTGGCGCAGGGCGACTGGTGGCATATTGTGCCCTCCGCGGTCTTGACCTGCCTGCTGCCGGACATCGATCACCCAAAGTCGTTTCTTGGCCAGCGGCTGAGCTGGATCTCCAGGCCCGTGGCGCGGGCCTTTGGCCACCGCGGCTTCACCCACAGCCTGCTGGCGGTGTTTGGCGCGCTGACGCTATTCTACCTCAAGGTGCCTGACAGCTGGATTGTCCCGGCGGACGCCCTCCAGGGCCTGGTGCTGGGCTATCTCAGCCACATTCTCGCCGATATGCTCACCCCCGCCGGAGTGCCGCTGCTATGGCCCTGTCGCTGGCGCTTCCGGCTGCCGATCCTTGCGCCGCGCAAAGGCAACCAGCTGGAGCGCGCCTTATGCATGGCGCTATTCGTCTATGCCGTCTGGATGCCGCAGACGCTGGCGGACAACAGCGCGATACGCTGGTCTTCCGGGGTGATTAATTCCCTGCAGATCACCTTCAATCGCTTCATAAGTCATCAGAGTGGGCGATAAACCGGCAGAAAACGCCATTTGGTTATAACCCATTCCATTTGAATATAAGTCCTTGATAACGCCTTCTGCTAACCTTGCGGTCATAAGAGCTGGTTATCCACCAGCCCAGGTTATAAAAATATCAGGAGAACGGGGATGAACTTTCCATTAATAGCGAACGTAGTCGTGTTCGCCGTATTGCTGTTTGCGCTGGGGCAAACTCGCCATAAACAGTGGAGCCTGGCCAGGAAGGTCCTGGTCGGCCTGGCGATTGGCGTGATCTTCGGTCTGGCGCTACAGCTGATCTATGGGTCTGACAGCCAGGTGCTGAAAGACTCCATCCAGTGGTTCAATATCGTCGGCAACGGTTATGTCCAGCTGCTGCAAATGATCGTTATGCCGCTGGTCTTCGCGTCAATCCTTAGCGCCGTGGCCCGCCTGCACAATGCCTCGCAGCTGGGGAAAATCAGTTTCCTGAGCATCGGTACTCTGCTGTTCACCACCCTGATCGCCGCCCTGGTTGGCGTGCTGGTGACCAACATGTTCGGCCTCACCGCCGAGGGGCTGGTCCAGGGCAGCGCGGAGACCGCCCGTCTGAACGCCATTCAGAGCAACTATGTGGGTAAAGTGGCCGATCTCAGCGTCCCGCAGCTGATCCTCTCCTTCGTGCCGAAGAACCCGTTTGCTGACCTCACCGGGGCTAACCCGACCTCGATCATCAGCATCGTCATATTCTCGGCGTTCCTCGGCGTCGCAGCCCTGAAGCTGCTGAAAGAGGATGTGGAAAAAGGCCAGCGCGTACTGACCGCCATCGATACCCTGCAGGGCTGGGTGATGAAGCTGGTTCGTCTGGTGATGCAGCTGACCCCTTACGGCGTGCTGGCGCTGATGACCAAAGTGGTTGCCGGGTCGAATCTACAGGATATCATCAAGCTTGGCGGCTTCGTGGTGGCCTCGTACATCGCGCTGGGCATCATGTTTGTCGTTCACGGCCTGCTGCTGGCGATTAACGGCATCAGCCCGCTGAAGTACTTCCGTAAAGTCTGGCCGGTGATCACCTTCGCCTTCACCAGCCGCTCCAGCGCCGCCTCCATTCCGCTGAACGTGGAAGCGCAGACCCGTCGTCTCGGCGTACCGGAGTCGATTGCCAGCTTCTCCGCCTCCTTTGGCGCCACCATTGGTCAGAACGGCTGCGCCGGTATCTACCCGGCCATGTTGGCGGTGATGGTCGCACCGACCGTAGGCATCAACCCGCTGGATCCGATGTGGATTGCCACCCTTGTGGGCATCGTCACCGTCAGCTCGGCGGGCGTCGCCGGGGTGGGCGGCGGGGCCACCTTCGCCGCGCTGATCGTCCTGCCGGCGATGGGCCTGCCGGTGACCCTCGTGGCGCTGCTGATCTCCGTCGAACCCCTGATCGATATGGGGCGTACCGCGCTGAACGTTAACGGCTCCATGACCGCCGGGACGCTGACCAGCCAGTGGCTGCGCCAGACCGACAAGTCGATTTTCGATAGCGAAGAAGAGGCCGAACTGGCGCATCGCTAAACGGTAAGCACAAAAAAACCGCTGATAATCAGCGGTTTTTTTATTTCTGCAGCAGATTCAGGCTTCAATCTCACCTTCCTGACGCACCTGGTTAGCCCAGCGCTGCGCCGACTCCGGCACGCTGAACGCCGGTGAACGGCGGAAATGCTCCCCCATCAGCAGAAAGGCGACATACTTCCCGCGCAAAATCCAGACATCGCGAAAATGGTCCATTTTCACGGCATGTTCCGGGGGCGCAGGCTCCACGCGCGGCACGTAGCTAATGACAGGGCGATTTTGTTGGCGCAATGGTTTCATAACAAATGGATTCACTAAGCAAAGCGGGAAACAGAAACCTCTATCATAGCCGATCGTGGCCCCGTTCGTCGCCCCCCTGCCGCCGATGCGCATTTTAGGATAACTCCCTGCCCCCTCGCCGGGCGCAGCCAGCGTAATGTTCTATAGTTAGAAGGGTTTTGGTTTATCAACGACCACTTTTAGCAATGAAAGCAGGAGACGAGCAATGTCTGATAAGCACCCAAACCCGCACCACCAGCAGGCACCGGTTCACGGCAGCGAGGAAGCGCAGCCGGGTCTCGACTCGCTGGCGCCGGATGATCGGGAGTGGCGCCCCACGCCGAAACCCACCGCCCCTGGCGCTGAACCGACCGCCCCTGGCAGCCTGAAAGCGCCTGATACCCACAGCAGCAAACTTGACGCCCTGGAGCCGCAGCGCAAAGGCGGAGAAGACTATCCGCTGACCACCAACCAGGGCGTGCGCATTGCCGACGATCAGAACTCGCTGCGCGCCGGCGCCCGCGGCCCAACGCTGCTGGAAGATTTCATTCTGCGGGAGAAGATCACCCACTTCGACCATGAGCGAATTCCGGAGCGTATCGTACATGCCCGCGGCTCAGCGGCCCACGGTTACTTCCAGCCCTACAAAAGTCTGACAGCGTTGACCAAAGCCGATTTTCTCTCGGCAGCCGATAAAATCACCCCGGTCTTTGTGCGCTTCTCCACCGTGCAGGGCGGCGCGGGGTCGGCGGACACCGTTCGCGATATTCGCGGCTTCGCCACCAAGTTTTACACCGACGAGGGGATTTTTGACCTCGTCGGCAACAACACCCCGGTCTTCTTCATTCAGGACGCGCTGAAGTTTCCCGACTTTGTCCACGCCGTGAAGCCTGAGCCCCACTGGGCCATCCCCCAGGGACAAAGCGCTCACGACACCTTCTGGGACTACGTTTCCCTGCAGCCGGAAACGCTGCACAACGTGATGTGGGCGATGTCCGATCGCGGCATCCCGCGCAGCTATCGCACCATGGAAGGCTTCGGGATCCACACCTTCCGCCTGATCAATGCCGAGGGCAAAGCCACCTTTGTTCGCTTCCACTGGAAACCGGTCGCCGGCAAGGCGTCGCTGGTGTGGGATGAAGCGCAGAAGCTGACCGGCCGTGACCCCGATTTTCATCGCCGCGACCTGTGGGAGGCCATTGAAGCCGGGGACTACCCGGAATTTGAGCTCGGGCTGCAGCTGATCCCCGAGGAGAACGAATTTGATTTTGACTTCGACCTGTTAGATCCCACCAAGCTGATCCCTGAGGCGCTGGTGCCGGTGCAACGGGTCGGCAAAATGGTCCTCAACCGCAACCCGGACAACTTCTTTGCCGAGAACGAACAGGCGGCCTTCCATCCCGGGCATATCGTACCGGGCATCGATTTCAGCAACGATCCGCTGCTGCAGGGGCGTCTCTTTTCCTACACCGATACGCAGATTAGCCGCCTCGGCGGACCGAATTTCCATGAAATCCCGATCAACCGGCCAACCTGCCCGTACCACAACTTCCAGCGCGACGGTATGCACCGGATGGAAATTGACACCAACCCGGCCAACTACGAACCCAACTCGATCAACGACAACTGGCCGCGCGAGACGCCGCCAGCCGCCAAACGCGGCGGTTTCGAGTCCCTTGCCGAGCGCGTCGACGGTGAGAAGATCCGCCAGCGCAGCCCTTCATTCGGCGAATATTACGCCCAGCCGCGTCTGTTCTGGCTGAGCCAGACGCCGATTGAGCAGCAGCATATTATCGATGGCTTCAGCTTCGAGCTCAGCAAAGTGGTCCGCACCTGGATCCGCGAGCGGGTGGTCGATCACCTGGCCCATATTGATACCCGGCTGGCGGAAGCGGTCGGGGCGAATTTAGGTATTGAACTGAGCGATGAGCAGCGCAGCCTCACTCTGCCCTCCCCGGTCAACGGCGTGGAGAAAGATCCCACCCTCAGCCTCTATGCGGACGCCGAAGGGGATGTGAAAGGTCGCGTGGTGGCGGTGCTGCTCAATGAGCGTACCTCGGCGCAGGACCTGGTCCATCTCCTGCAGGCGCTACAGGCCCAGGGCGTGCACAGTAAACTGCTCTATTCGCGGATGGGCGAGGTCATCGCCGACGATGGTTCTCCCGTGCCGATCGCCGGCACCTTCGCCGGTTCCCCATCGCTGACGGTGGATGCCGTGGTGGTGCCCGGCGGCGACCTCAGCGCCCTGAGCCAGAGCGGCGATGCGCGCTACTACCTGCTGGAGGCCTATAAGCACCTGAAGCCGATCCTGCTGGCAGGCGATGCGCGGCAGTTAACGTCGGTTCTCCAGGTCCCGGCCCAGGGCGAAGAGGGCGTCATCGTTACCGATGCTCTCGACACCCCGGCGGCAGATAAACTGCTCGCCCTGATGACGGCCCACCGGGTGTGGTCGAGAAGCCCGAAAATCGCCGCTATTCCGGCGTAGCAAAAAGCCCGGCACGGTGTGCCGGGCTTGACTCACTTTCCTTTCCCCCGTCGGGCTTACACGTCGCGGTAGGTTCCCAGGCGATAACCCCGGTCGGCCACCGCCGCTTTCAGCGAGGCAGAGGTCAGCACATCAAGCTCGCCCAGCCGCGGGTAGCAGTAGGCGCTGCCCATGATGGTCTGGTCGACAAAGGCCGGATGACACATCACCTCCAGGGAGCGCTCCTCGCGGGCGATTGAGGCGTCCAGCGTCTGCAGGAACAGCGCCTCAGAGACGGCTTCCCCATAAAACTCGCTGCTGAAGCCTGCGCTGCTGCGCGCCGCCTGCTGATCGAGACCGCTCTGCGCCGCCACCTGGCGATCGATGCGCAACGCGATGCCCTTGTCGCGGGCAAAAGCGGCGACGATGGGATAGATCGGGGCGATCATATGCACATGGTGATGGCTGTCGAGATGCGTCGGCTCATGGCCGAAGAGATCGATAAAACGACGGTACTGACACGCCAGCTCATGGGCAATCTCCTCCAGCGGCAGGGTATCTTCTTCCGCCTGCTGCCAGATCCATTTGCCCAGCCGGCCGTCGCGGGTTAACCCCGGCATGGCCGACAGCGGTTCGCCCAGCGTCAGCACAAAGTGCATCCCGACCGCCAGCTCCGGCGTACTGCGGCTCAGCTGGGCGGCGTGGTCAATAGCCGCGCCGTTGACCAGCGCCGTAGTCGATGTCACCACGCCGTTGCGGCAGGCTTCGATAATGCCGTAGTTCTGCCCTTTACTGAGGCCGAAGTCGTCGGCGTTGACGATCAATACGCGTTCCATTTGCCGCTCCCGTTACGCTTTCAGTTTTTCGATCGTCGCCGCAAAGTTCGGCAGCCATTTTTCATGAGCCAGAATCATCTCCCGCGCCAGCTGCTCGGCGTCACGATCGGAATGGATCAGCGGGCTTAAGTTCAGCGCCAGCAGCACGTCGTTCAGCTCGCCGCTGATCGCCGCCCGGCTGGCCGCCATTTCAAACCCTTTGATGGTGTAGATAAGCCCCAGCACCTTCTCGTCGAAATGGGTGATGCGCGGCGTCGGCTTCGCGCCATCGCGACCTAAGGTGCAGCTCATCTCGACCGCCCAGTCCGCCGGGATATTATCGATATGGCCATGATGCGGGATATTCACATAGTGCTCAGTCTGCTTGTCGTTATAGATAGCGTTGATCACTTCGCAAGCGGCATCGGAGTAATAGGCGCCGCCGCGCTGCTCCAGCTCCTTCGGCTTGACCTTGAGATCCGGATTTTTATACAGCTCGAACAGCTGCTTCTCCACCTTCTGCACCACCTGGGCGCGCGCGCCGCCCTTATAGTACTCGCCCATCTCAATCGCCAGCATCTCTTTTGGCTTAAAGTAATAGAGCAGATAGGAGCATGGGATCAGGCGCAGGGAGCGGATCAGCCCCTCGCTAAACGGCAGGTCGAAGATATTTTTTACCGAGTTCGCGGTCAGGCGGCCGGAGGCAACGCCGTCCAGCAGTTCATCGAAGCGCGAGACGCCGTTAACCAGCACGTCGCGGACGAACACCAGGTGGTTCAGACCGAACAGGTCAATGTTCAGCTCATCGCTCGGGCTGAGCTGCAGCACGTCGGTGATGAACATCTTCATGCCAATGGGAATGTTGCACACGCCGATAAAGCGTTTGAAACTGGTGTGGCGATAGACCGCCTCGGTGACCATGCCCGCCGGGTTGGTGAAGTTAATGATCCATGCGTCCGGGCAGATCTCCTGCACATCTTTCACGATGTCGAAAATCACCGGGATGGTGCGCAGCCCTTTAAACAGCCCGCCCGCCCCGTTGGTCTCCTGGCCAAGATAGCCGTGGCTCAGCGGGATGCGCTCATCTTTTTCACGCGCCTTCAGCTGGCCCACCCGCAGCTGGGTGGTAACGAAATCCGCGCCCTGCAGCGCCTCGCGGCGGTTCAGCGTTTTATAAACCTTCATCGGCACGCCGGCTTTTTCCACCATCCGCTCGCACAGCGCATGGATAATATCGAGCTTCTCCTGGCCCTCTTCCACATCCACCAGCCACAGCTCTGTCACCGGCAGTTCATGATAACGTTTCAGGAAACCTTCCAGTAATTCCGGGGTATAGCTGCTACCGCCGCCAATGGTGACGACTTTTAATTTCTGGCTCATTTTTTTCTCCCTTAGGCGCTGCGCCTGGGCGCAGGCCGCTCTCCGCATAAATGCGGACAGTTAACTTAAATTAGTTACGGTGTAAGCCGGGCGGCTAATACCGCGCGGGTTTAATTAATACTGGTCAAATGTTTGCGATAACTGCTCGGCGTAAACGAGGTCAGCTTTTTAAAGGTTTTAATAAACAGGCTCGGGCTGCTGTACCCTGATTCATAGGCAATATCCGTCACCGAATAGTTGGTAATTTCCAGCTGCTTTTTGGCAAAGTTGATACGGATATCGTTAATTATCTGCATCGGCGTTTTACCATAATAGCGCTGGGTCGCCCGGGTTAAATACTCCTGCGTTTTGCCCGATAGCCGAACCATATTCTCGAGGGCGCTCTCGCCAAACTCCAGTTTATCGTGCATGGCCTCAACGGTATTTTTTAACCATTGTGGGACGACGTCTGCAACCGGCTCTTCGCGATAGTGACGTAAACGGTTAATGACATAAAAGGAGACCAGCTCGATAAATTCGTCAAATTCCGTTTCGCGAAAATTGAGTGAGGCGATGACCGACTCAATATAGCCGAGAAAAGCGCTCTGCACGGCGTAGACCTGCGACGCCACCAGGCCAAACGGCAGCAGCGGCAGATAGTGTTTCTCAAAGAAGCGCCTGCTGATGCCGACGTTAAGGATGCGCGTCGCACCAAATTCGTAGAAGCTCTGGTGGTGCGAGCCCATCGGGATAAAGACAAAATCCCCGCGCTCCAGCAGCACCCGTTTGCCATTGATCTCCTGGTAATAGCGCCCGGTTAATACGACGGTAAATTCGTAGTAATCATGCTGGTGGAGCCCGCTCACGCTTTCCGTTTTGTTATAGATGACCACATGAAAGTTCTTCCCGTTGAACAACTGCTGTTCTCTGGCGGTACTGATCTCGGTGGTCATCATCCTGGGCTGCCTCATCGTCGTGATGGCCTATTGTACCTTCTCGTGCAGCTCAATCAATTCCGCAACCAGCTCGCGGGCCAGCATGGAGGTCATCAGGTGATCCTGAGCATGCACCAGCACCAGGCTGACCTTCATTTTCCCTTCGCCCTCGTCGCTTTCGATAAGCTGGGTCTGCACGCGATGCGCCTCGCTCAGCGCCTGACGCGACTGCTCCATCATCGATTTCGCCGCGGCAAAATCCCCCTGCTTGGCCTGTTTTAGCGCGGCATAGGCCAGGCTACGGGCTTGTCCGGAGTTGATAATCAGCCCCATCACCACCTCTTCGAGGTCGTTTTCCGGGGTCTCTACCGCGTCGATGTTGTCCAGATCAAACATAATATTTCCCTCATTTCTCAGGCGGTACGGGACGCTGCCCGTACCGCGCGGTATCAGAATTTCAGTGCGTTAGCGATGTCTTCTTCGCTCTCTTCCTGCTCGATGACGGTCTGCGCTTTATTCGACAGCACCACAAACGGCAGGTAGACCAGGGTGGAGACGCCAAGGTTGAACAGGGCGACCAGCAGAGCGGCGACGCTGCCGTTACTGTTGAAGAACGCCCCCAGGCCAGTTGGCATGGTCCACGGCGCCAGGTTGGTCACCGGTGGGATAATCCCCAGGCTGTAGGCCGCGAGAGTAATGGCCGCCAGAATCGGCTGGACCAGCACGAACGGGATGAACATGACCGGGTTCATGATGATCGGCAGGCCAAACAGAATCGGTTCGTTAATCTGGAAGATGCCTGACGGCAGCGCCAGCTTCGCAACCTGACGATGGTCAGCGCGACGGGAAGCGATAAAGATGGCGATGATCAGACCCAGCGTCGCCCCGGACCCCCCCAGCAGGATGTAGGAGTCGAGCATCGGCTTGGCCCAGAAGTGGAACTGTTTACCCGCTTCGATCGCCGCATCAACCGATCCGTACTGGTTGTACAGCGCGATGTTTTCCAGCGCCCACGGCGTCATGATGCCGTTATCCAGCGCGGTCAGCGCCAGCGAACCGTGCACCCCGAAGAACCACAGCAGGGAGTTAAAGATGACGTATGCCCAGCCGACCACGCTGCCCATCGCCGCCAGCGGCGTAGAGATGGAGTCCATGATGATCTGGTGGAAGTTGCTGCCGTAGCTCGACAGGGCCCACGAGATAATGCCGAAGATGGAGAGGATCAAGAAGCCAGGGATCAGCGCGGAGAAAGAGCGCGATACCGACCCCGGCACGCTGTCCGGCAGTCTGATCACCCAGTTGCGACGGATCACGAAGGTGAACAGCTCCGCGACGACCAGACCGATAATCATGCCGGAGATGATGTTCTGCCCGCCCAGCCAGTTGGCGCCGACGGCATAGGCTTCGCCCACGCTATACGGGGTCACGGTCATGAAGGCCGCGACCGCCAACAGGCCTGCGGCCATCGGGTCGACTTTGCGCTCTTCCGCCAGCGCGGAGCCAATAAAGAATGGCGCCATCAGCGACATAATGCCGAGGGTGCCGTTATAGACGTTACCGCCGATAGCCTTAAAACCGTTTAAGGTTTCAATGGTGGAGGCATCCAGGCGAATGCCCATGGAATAAAAGAAAGAGCCTTCGCCGAAGCTCAGAAAAACGTTGTTAATTAATACAAACATGGCCCCGGCGAGGGTCAACGGCATTAATTTAATGAATCCATTTTTAATCGCATTAATATGCGGCTGCTTTCCTATTTTCACTGCAAAAGGAAGGAGTACCTTTTCAAGCGAGTCGATCACTTTACTCATAGTCAATACCCTTAAAAGCCGCAATAAACTATTACGGCGATGATGTATGAAATTACTCTTTGACGGGAAAATAAACTCTTTATTCTTTGACGTCCGGCAACGGGATGCCGCCAGGCGTCAAAATATATCGAGTTTTAAAATTTAAAATTATTGTGCTGCAGATTTCTTAATGGCCGCGACGGCGGCTTTCAATACCCCTAAACCATCCACCTTGCCATACAGAAGAGAATCGATGACTTCTACCGGTTTATTCGGCAGCAGGCGCTGAATTTCCGGTAACATATACGCAATTTGTGGCCCTAATAATACAACGTCGGCTTCCGGTCCCTTTTCACCCGCGAGAGTCTCAGGATAGGCTTCAATAATGACCGGGACTTCGTATTTTTCCGCCTGCGCCCGCATTTTGGAGACCAGCAGTGACGTGGACATGCCTGCCGAGCAGAACAGATAAATGTGTTTCTTTTCCATGAACGCTTCCTCAATGTGTGAGACCAGGGCCTTCAGTAACCGCTGAGAGCCGGTAAGACTGGTAACATCCGGTTAATTCTGTTTATGGGTTGAGTATACGGCAACCTGAGCCGTCGTGATAATTCCCTGTTGAACAGAATTGTCTCTCATTGACCTCCGGTTTTGACTACCCTCACATTTTCATCCAAATAATTCGCGCAATTAAATAAGCATCAGGACTCACAAAAAAGCCCGACCAGTGGTCGGGCTTACGTACAACTCAGTCAACAGTAGGGCGCTTACTTAGCGTTGCGCGGATCCGTATCATACTCAGCGCAGGTCTGGTAGCCGGAGTTCATCACGTGCCCCGTTTCGTCGAGGGCCACAAAGTAGGTCTCCACTTTACCATCTCGTTGACCGAGGATATAGGTCTGGCAGGTGCCGCGGGCATGGACCATCGTCACTTCCGTTGAAGGTTTGCCAGCGATCTGCATCACCTGCTCACGCGACATTCCTTTCTTCACATCTTTCACCACCGGCTGGGTAAACTGGTCTTTGGTACGATCGTAAGCGGTACAGCCCGCGAGTAAGGTTAACGCGACGGTGACGCCCAGTATTCCTGCTAAGCTTTTGTTCATTTTGGTTCCTCTCTTCCACTGTGTAACGATAAGCCTGGAATAAATAGTGTTATTTTTCAAGCCGAACAGCGAAATCATGTCTGATTGTGTTATTGCGTAAACAGGATTGACGCTCCGCCGACGACCGGCGCTTTCTCCTGCGCGCGGGCATCTATAATGAAATCCTATGTCATTGATTGCCTTCTTTTCCGGCAGTCAAAACCCCGGTCCTTGTCGTTTCAGCGGCAAAGAGGTAGCTTTAAGCCAACAGGTTGCCAAACAGATTCACTTTCGGAGGGCGCGATGACGCTACAACAAGAGATTATTCAGGCGCTGGGCGCGAAGCCGCAGATTGATGCCGCAGGCGAGATCCGCCGCAGCGTCGATTTCCTGAAATCCTATCTGCAGACTTACCCTTTTATTAAATCGCTGGTGCTGGGTATCAGCGGCGGCCAGGACTCGACCCTGACGGGGAAACTGTGCCAGATGGCGATCAATGAACTGCGCGCCGAAACTGGCGACAGCAGCCTGCAGTTTATCGCCGTCCGTTTACCCTACGGCGTGCAGGCGGATGAGCAGGACTGCCAGGATGCCATCGCCTTTATTCAGCCTGACCGCGTGTTGACGGTGAATATCAAAGCCTCGGTGCTGGCAAGCGAACAGGCCCTGCGCGAAGCGGGGATCGAACTGAGCGACTTCGTTCGCGGCAACGAAAAAGCCCGTGAGCGCATGAAAGCCCAGTACAGCATCGCCGGGATGACCAAAGGGGTGGTGGTCGGCACCGACCATGCGGCGGAAGCGATTACCGGCTTCTTCACTAAATATGGCGACGGCGGCACCGACATCAACCCGATCTTCCGCCTGAACAAACGTCAGGGCAAACAGCTGCTGGCCCATCTCGGCTGCCCGGAACATCTGTATAAGAAGCTGCCGACCGCCGATCTGGAAGACGATCGCCCCTCCCTGCCGGATGAAGTGGCGCTGGGGGTCACCTATGAGAATATCGACGACTATCTGGAAGGCAAAACGCTGGACCCCAGCATCGCCAAAACGATCGAAGGCTGGTATCTGAAAACCGAACACAAGCGTCGGCCGCCCATCACCGTCTTTGACGATTTCTGGAAAAAATAGTCCCTCCCCCGCCCCGGCCCGCGCCGGGGTTATTTTTTGCGCTTTTCGCCGCAAAAACCGCCTGCTATACTGGATGGATAGACAGTATCAGGAGTTATTGTGGCCAGAAAGCAATCTGCCCCGCGTCTGGAGTTTGAGGCGGCGGCGATCTATGAATATCCCGAACACCTTCGCCCGTGGCTGGAGGCGCTGCCGAAGCTGCCGGGCGTCTATCAGTTTCACGGCGACAGCGACACGATGCCGCTCTATATCGGCAAGAGCGTTAACCTGCGCAGCCGGGTGCTCTCCCACCTGCGCACGCCTGAAGAGGCCGCGATGCTGCGTCAGTCCCGGCGTATTACCTGGCAGCGCACCGCTGGCGAGCTGGGGGCGCTGCTGCTGGAGGCGCGGTTAATTAAAGAGCAGCAGCCGCTGTTTAACAAGCGGCTACGGCGTAACAAGCAACTCTGCGCCTGGCTGCTTGCGGACGACCGGCCGCAGATTGTCTATGCCCGCGAGGTTGATTTCTCTCATCAGCAGCATCTCTATGGTCTGTTCGCCAACCGGCGGGCGGCGCTGCAGATGCTGCAGAGCCTCGCTGACGAACAGCGCCTCTGTTATGGCCTGCTCGGTCTGGAGCCGCTCAGCCGCGGTCGCGCCTGCTTTCGATCCGCGCTGGGCCGCTGCGCCGGCGCCTGCTGTGGAAAGGAGAGCGTGGAGGCGCACCGCCAGCGTCTGCTGGCGCAGATGAGCAAGCTGCAGCTGGTGTGCTGGCCTTGGGCAGGACCGGTGGCGCTGGAGGAGCGCGGCCCTGATATGACGCAGTATCATGTCATTCATAACTGGCTGTGGCTGGGGGCCGTCGACTCGCTCGACCAGGCCGCTGAGCTCACTCGCCTGCCCGCCGGATTCGACCAGGATGGTTACAAAATTCTCTGTAAGCCTCTGCTCAGCGGCAACTACCCGCTGCACCCGCTTAGCTGAGAAGCCAGAAAGAAAAAACCGCCGGCCCTGCCCAACGCCTGATGGCATTATTGGGCAAGACCGGCGGTCTTGATTCAGTACGCTACATTATTCAGCGGGTGCAGGCATTTTACCTGCCGGCGCGTTGCGTTCTGTCAGATGCTTCTCAAAATTAGCATTGAACTGTTTTTTCTGCTCTGGGGTCAGAATATTGTAGATCTTGTTCTGCGTTTCCAGGCGGGACAGCGCCATCGCTTTATGCTGCGCCTCCATCTTATCGATCTGCGCTTCCGCTTTCGCCTTGTCGAAGGTATCGCTGGCGATCAGCTCGTGCATCGCGCGGCGTTCGTCAAGGGACGGACGCTTCATGTTTTCGCGCTGGCTCTTCATGATGTCGCGGATCTGCTGCTTCTGCGCATCGGTCAGGTTGAGGCCTTTAAACATCATGTCATGCTGACCCGGGCCGCCTTTATGATGCATCATCATCGGCTTGCTGTCGCTCGGCGCGGTGGTGGTATCGGCGGCGTGTGCCAGGTTAGCCGCGCCCAGAGCCAGAGTAGAGGCAACAAACAGTGCAGTGAGTTTCTTCATCATTCAATCCTTACTTTACGTTATTCTTACGGCGCGTTGCCGTGTTGACGAGATTAACTTTACGACGTTAATCGTCAATTAGTCAGAGCAAGAGTAAAACAATGAAAGTGTAAAAAACAGTTTCTCACCAATTATGGAGAAAATAAGGAATTTGAACGAGGAATTGCAATAAAAAATAAATAACCTACTGTTTTGCAGAGAAATTATGGAGAGTATAAAGGAGGAGAGATTAAAAACAAAGCATTTTACCAGGAATAATCTGCAAATTTACACTGGCGCACGAAAAAATAAGAAGATGTAAAACGACGCGCGAAATTAAGCAGGCCGCCCGGCGGACGGCTTGCCCTCAGGGTAATTTTTCCAGCATCAGGCCAGCGCGCAGCCCCCTCGCCACCGCCGGATTGGGAAACAGAACATACTCCGGCTCAGCCCCCACCACATACCGCATCTCCCCCTCCTCCGCCAGCAGCGTGCCTGGGGCGAAGGGGGTGAAGTTCAGCGTCCGATCCGCCATATGCAGACGGAAATCATCGCTATGGCGGGTGATCTGCTGCACCACCCGGTAGCGCAACGGCGCCGGGGCGTCGGCAATGGCCAGATCCCCCACCAGCAGCCGGGAGATAGCCCCCTCGGCGGCGGCAAACTGCGTCAGATCGTTTTCCCCCAACGGCAGCGCTTTGCCCAGCTCAAGGGTGCAGGCCAGCGCCGCGAACCGCTCGCAGCTGAAGTGGGTGAAGGTCCCGCCTGGCTGGCGATGAAACACCAACGCCTCCAGCCCGGCGCCGCCCAGCCAGTGAAGAAAATCCTCCTCCCAGGGCGTATCGCGGGCCGGGAGCACCCCGAAGCGCGGATGCAGCGACCCGCGGATCGCGGTATGCAGATCGAGGTGCCAGCGCGGACCATCGTGGTCGCGATAGAAGCGGCCCACCGCCTGCTCCAGCCGCTGCGCCCGCTGCGTCTCCTCGCTGGCCGGGAATTGCCGCCAGCGCTCGCCAAACATCCGGTTCATATCGCTGTGCAGATAGCGTTTATTCGCCCGCAGCGCCGGCGGGTTACCGACGATCACCAGCAGCCGCCAGCGCAGGGGGAGTTCCTCCCGAACCAGCCGCTGCACCAGCCGGTCGACAATCTCCACCGGCGCCGTTTCGTTGCCATGGATGGCGCAGGAGAGCACCAGCCCGCGCTCGCAGCGCGCATGCGGCGTCAGCTCAAGGATCCCCTCCCCAAGCCAGTGCCAGCGGAAATGGGCCGTCTCGCCGTGAAAGTGATGGGGCAAACGCCCCGCCAGGGTTAATGCCAGAAAGTGTTCCACCGCGCCCCCTTATTGCTGAAATGGATAAACCGAACCGAGCTGCAGGATCTGGGTCAACCGATCCAGCGCGTCGCGCCCTTCCCGCAGCAGCTGGGGGTCGGCGAGGTCGGCCTGGGTGAGACGATCGCGATAGTAGCGATCCACCCAATCATTGAGGGTGGCAAACAGCGTATCGTTCATCAGGACGTGCGGATTGACCGCCTGATACTCCTCGGCCGTCAACACTACCCGCAGGCGCAGGCACGCCGGACCGCCGCCGTTGGCCATACTCTCGCGCAGATCAAAAACCTGCAGCGCGGCGATGGGGTTATCCCCGGCCAGCAGCTCATTGAGATAGTTCCACACTCCCGGATGCGCCTGGGCTTCCTGGGGCAGGATCAGCGCCATGCTGCCGTCCGCCCGGCTCAACAGCTGGCTATTGAACAGATAGGTGGCAACCGCCTCTTCCACCGTGACCCGGCTGGCGGGAACCACCAGCGGGGTGAAGCCCGGCACCTGCTGCGCCAGCTGCTGCAAAACCGCGTTCTGGTCGGCAAAGGCCTGCTCATGGCAGAACAGGACCTGACGATTGCTCACCGCGATGACATCGTTATGAAAAACCCCCATGTCGATCGCCGCCGGATGCTGGCGGGCGAAGATCAGCTGGCGGGGATTGACCTGATTAAGGCGCGCCACCGCCTGGCTGGCCTCAAGAGTTTGCCGCGCCGGATAGCGACGCGGCGCCTCTTCGCTTCCCCGGCGGCGGCCATAGACAAAGAGCTGAACGCCGGGGGCGCCATATTCGCCGCCGAGACGGTTATGGTTCGCCGCCCCTTCGTCGCCAAACCATGCCGAGGCAGGCAGCACCGGATGGATGGCAAATCGCGTGCGGTCCGGGAAGATCGCCTGCAGCAACGCCCCGGTGGTGGGGGCTTCGCTGGCGCGGTGGAATTTATCCTGCAGATTCGCCACCGTCAGGTGTACCAGGCCATCCAGCGAATCGGCGGAGGGACAGACCGTCGCGGCGTTGGCCACCCACATCGCCGAGGCCGAACTCACCGCAGACAGCAGATCCGGATCCTGCTGAGCCGCGCGAGCCACCACCTGTTCATCGCTGCCGCTAAAGCCCAGCTGACGCAGAAGCGGCACGTTGGGCCGCTCCTGAGGGGGGATCACCGCCTGCGGATAGCCGGCGTCGGCGAGGGCTTTCATTTTTTTTAGCCCCTGCTTTGCCGCCAGCTGCGGGTTCGACACCCGAAAGCGGTGCCGGGTGGAGGCCTCATTGCCAAAGGAGAGCCCGGCGTAGTGATGGGTCAGTCCGGGCAGACCGTCAAAGTTGACTTCGCGGGCGGTCATGACGCCTCCCCGGCCCGAAAGTCGAGCCCCGGATTGAGACTGGCGGGCAGCGTCAGGGTCGGCGATTCGAGACTGGCCATCGGCCAGGCGCAATAATCGGCGGCATACCAGGCCCCGGGGCGATGATTGCCAGAGGCCCCGGTGCCGCCGAACGGCGCGGTACTCGCCGCCCCGGTCAGCGGTTTGTTCCAATTGACTATCCCGGCC
Source organism: Klebsiella sp. C239 (assembly GCF_048822715.1). Lineage (NCBI taxonomy): Bacteria > Pseudomonadati > Pseudomonadota > Gammaproteobacteria > Enterobacterales > Enterobacteriaceae > Klebsiella > Klebsiella sp. C239. The sequence continues at coordinate 80,423 of NZ_JBMEZK010000011.1, forward strand.
CGCGCCTCGAGCAGCAGCCGATCGAACTTCTCCCGTTCCGGGGAAATTAACCCGCAGGAGAGCCCGAAGCGGGTGGCATTGGCCAGGGCAATCGCCTCCTCGAAAGTGTCGTAGCGCCAGACGCCAAGCAGCGGGCCGAACACCTCTTCATCCTCGACCTGGGCCACGTCGCTCATGTCGACAATCCCCGGCGTCAGCAGCGACGTCCCGGCCTGCAATAAGCGCGGCTCCAGTAGGGTGACTGCGCCTGCGGCGACCCGCTGCAGCCAGGCCTGATGCACTTTCTGCGCGGCCTGTTCAGAGATAAGCCCGCCGAGAAACGGCTGCGGCTCAGCGTCCCATGCCGCGGGGATCAGCCGTTGGCTCACCGTCACCAGCCTGGAGAGGAAAGCATCTCCCGCCTCTCCGCGCCGGACCAGCAGACGCCGGGCGCAGGTGCAGCGCTGGCCGGCGGTAATAAAGGCGGACTGGATGGTCAGATGCACCGCGGCATCGACGTCCCGCGGATCGTCGACGATCAGCGGGTTATTGCCGCCCATCTCCAGCGCGAGGATCTTCTGCGGCTGTCCGGCCAGCTGGCGATGCAGATGAAAACCGGTGGTCGAGCTGCCGGTAAACAGCAGCCCGTCGATATCCGCCTGGCCGCTGAGCGCCTCGCCGGTTTCCCGACCGCCCTGCAGCAGGTTGAGCACCCCGGCGGGCAGGCCGGCCTGCTCCCACAGCTTCACCACCGCTTCGCCACTGTGCGGGGTGAGTTCGCTGGGTTTAAACACCACGGTATTGCCCGCCAGCAGCGCTGGCACGATATGCCCGTTCGGCAGATGGCCGGGAAAGTTATAGGGGCCAAAGACCGCCAGCACGCCATGCGGCCGGTGACGCAGCGTCGCGGCGCCATCGGGCAGATCGCTGTGCTGTTCGCCGGTGCGGGTGTGGTACGCCTTCACCGAGATCGCCACCTTGTTGATCATCGCCGTCACTTCCCCGGCCGCCTCCCAGCGCGGCTTTCCGGTCTCGGCGCCGATAATCGCCGTCAGCTCCGCCTTGCTGGCCTCCAGCAACGCGGCAAACTTTTCGACGATGACCTGGCGGTCGGCAAACGGCAGCCGCGCCCAGGCCGGGAACGCCTGGCGGGCAGCCGCCACCGCCTCGGCGACCTGCCCGGCGTCCGCCGCTTCTCCCTGCCAGACAACCTTCAGGTTGACCGGATCCTGTTTGCTGAAGCGCGGCCCATCGCCGGGCCGCCACTCGCCGTTAATCCACAGACTCATGCGGTTTTCTCCTCAGGGATCAGGCGCACCATGCGCACCTGGTCGCCGGCATGACACTTCAGCATATCCAGCTCGCGGGCGCTGAGGGTCAGGGTGTCACCATCCGGGTCGGCATGCACCAGCAGAGCGCGGAACTGGTGGTACTGTTCGTTCGCCACCAGGCACAGCGGTCCGTCGCCGGGCGGCGTTTCGCCGGCCTCGGTGGTCACCAGACGGCTTTTGCGGATCGCCCGCACCCGGTCAATATCGCACTCCAGGGTCGGGCCGCCGTCGAAAATATCGATGTAGTTCAGGTAGCGGAATCCCTCTTTCTCCAGCACCGTCCGGGCCGGGGCGGTCTGCGGGTGGACCTTGCCGATCACCGCCTGCGCCTCGGGGGTGAGGAAATCGATATACAGCGGGTGCTTGGGCATCAGGGCGGCAATGAAAGCCTTCTGTCCTGTGCCGCACAGGTAGTCGGCGCGGGAAAACTCCATGGCGAAAAAGCGTTTGCCCAGGCTCTCCCAGAACGGGGAATAGCCGTGCTCGTCAATCACCCCGCGCATCTCGGCAACCACCTTCTCATTAAAGCGCTCGCGAAAGGCGGCCATAAATAAGAAGCGCGATTTCGACAGCAGATAGCCATTGCCCTCTTTGCGCCACTGCGGGTCGAGGAACAGGGTACACAGCTCGCTGCTGCCGGTGTGGTCGTTACTGAGAAACAGCGTCGGCAGCGCCTGATAGACGTTAAGCTCCTTCGAGGCATGGACCTGGGTGCCGACCCGGTAGTTGTACCAGGGATCGTTGAGCCCCACCGCCACCTCTATCGCGCAGATGCCCACCACTGCGCCGCTCTCGCTCTCTTCCAGCACAAAGACATAGCCCTGCTCGCTTTTCGGCAGCTCGCCGCGCCAGGTTTGCTGTGAGCGGGCGATCCGCGCCGCGAGGGTGGCTTCATCCACCGGCAGCGAGGTCAGCCCGCCGCCGGTCTCCGCCGCCAGCTTCAGCAGCCCGGGCAGATCGCCCGGCTCCACCGGTCGAATAACCATCATGATGAAACTCCCGCCAGGAATCGCGCGCAGGCCCGCTCAACGCGATCCAGCCCGCTGTTCACCTCTTCTTCACTGACGTTCAGCGCCGGCGCGAAACGCACCACGTTGGCGCCGGCGATCAGGATCATCACGCCCTCTTCCGCCGCCAGGTTGCTGAGGGTTTTCGCCTTCCCGGCCCAGGCGTCGTTCAGCACGCAGCCGATCAGCAGCCCCAGGCCGCGGATCTCCTTGAACAGACCATAGCGGGCGTTGATCGCCTGCAGGCGTTCGCAAAACCACTGATGGCGCTGTCTGACGCCGGAGAGCACTTCCGGGGTATTGACGATCGACAGCAGCTCGCCGGCCACCGCCCCCGCCAGCGGGTTACCGCCGTAGGTGGTGCCGTGGGTGCCGACGGTCATCACGCTGGCGCAGGCCTCTGTCGCCAGCAGCGCGCCGATGGGGAAGCCGCCGCCCAGCGCTTTGGCGGTGGTCAGCACATCGGGGGTCACGCCGTAGTGCATATAGGCATACAGTTCGCCGGTGCGCCCGACCCCGGTCTGCACTTCATCGAAAATCAGCAGGGCGTTGTGCTGGTCGCAAAGCTGGCGCAGGCCGCGTAAAAACTCGACGCTGGCCGGCACCACGCCGCCTTCGCCCTGCACCGGCTCGACGATCACCGCGCAGGTTTGGTCATTGATTAAGGCCTTTGCCGACGCGAGATCGTTAAACACCGCATGCTGGATCTGCGGCGGCAGCGGGGCAAAATCCCGGGAGTAGGCCGGCTGACCGCCTGCCGAAACGGTGAACAGCGTCCGCCCGTGGAAGGCGTTCTGGAAGGCGACAATGCCGCTTTTCTCGCTGCCAAAGCGATCGTGGGCATATTTACGCGCCAGCTTGAGCGCCGCCTCATTGGCCTCGGCCCCGGAGTTACAGAAGAAGACCCGGTCGGCGAAGGTGGCATCGATAAGCATTTTGGCCAGACGCAGGATTGGCTCATTGGTATAGCCATTGCCGGTATGCCAGAACTTGCCAGCCTGATCGGTGAGGGCCTGCACCAGACGCGGATGCGCATGCCCCAGCGCGTTCACGGCGATGCCTCCGGCAAAATCGATATACTCTTTGCCCTGCTGATCCCACAGCCGCGACCCGGCGCCCCGCACCGGAATAAAAGCCGCTGGCGCGTAGACCGGCATCATCCATTCATCAAAGTGGTTACGCGTAATTGACTGAGACATATCGACCTCTTCCGGTAAATTAAAAGTAGCAATAATGTTAATAAATATGAGTTATTACGCTGTAAATGTAGATTGCACGGTTCGTGCCAGCCAGCGATAAAAATGCATAAACCGGATGAGATAACGCAATATCAATGAGTTACAACCTGGCGCGATTCACATAAAATGCATACTTAGTGAATAAGTATCCGATAAAGGGGGATGAACAGTGATTAAAGAAGATAAGTTATGCAAAGGTAAGATATAATTCTGTAATTGTGATCTTCTGCGAAATTTATCGTAGCTATTTGCCCTTTTTTGGCGCGGCGTGCCCGCAAAAGGGGCACCCACGGCACGCTCATACGCAGCGATTGGCAGAATGACGCATCGGATGGCAGCCAGCCTGGCGAATTTCTGCTACCATCCCTGCACTATTCACCTTGCACAGTGGCAGCGACTATGAAATTCGTCTCTTTTAATATCAACGGCCTGCGCGCCCGCCCACACCAACTGGCCGCCATCGTCGAAAAGCACCAGCCGGACGTGATTGGCCTGCAGGAAACCAAAGTTCACGACGATATGTTCCCTCTCGAAGAGGTCGCCAGACTAGGCTATAACGTCTTTTATCACGGCCAGAAAGGCCATTATGGCGTCGCTCTGCTGACCAAAGAGACGCCGATTGCCGTCCGCCGCGGTTTCCCGGACGATGGCGAAGAGGCTCAGCGCCGCATCATCATGGCCGAGATCCCGTCGCCGTTCGGTAACGTTACGGTGATTAATGGTTATTTCCCGCAAGGTGAAAGCCGCGATCATGAGACCAAATTCCCGGCCAAAGCGGCGTTCTATCAGAATCTGCAGAACTATCTGGAGACCGAGCTCAATAAAGAGAATCCGGTGCTGATCATGGGCGATATGAACATCAGCCCTACCGATCTCGACATCGGTATCGGTGAAGAGAACCGCAAACGCTGGCTGCGCACCGGCAAATGTTCCTTCCTGCCGGAAGAGCGGGAATGGATGGACCGCCTGCTGGGCTGGGGCCTGGTGGATACCTGGCGTCAGGCTAACCCGGACAATCAGGAGCACTTCTCGTGGTTTGATTACCGCTCCAAAGGCTTCGACGATAACCGCGGGCTGCGCATCGACCTGCTGCTGGCCAGCCAGCCTCTGGCCCAGCGCTGCGTGGAGACCGGAATCGATTATGAGATCCGCGGGATGGAAAAACCGTCCGACCACGCGCCGGTGTGGGCCACCTTCCGGCCGTAAGCCACGTCCTGACCTGCCTCCCGCCGCGCGGGGGGCAGAATTTCCTGAGCAAAATCAACAAAGCGACGGTAAACCATTGTGGCCGTCGTCTGAACAGGATACTGTCGCGCGCACTTTTTAATGTCCACCGCGTCCAGGCTGTACAGGAGACCCCTTCATGAAAAAGAAGCCATCATCCGGCCATTGGTAAAGGGCTGGGACTCATCGCGCTGGCGGCCACGCTGGCCGTTATCAGCCACCGCGTCGGTCTCCACGATCTGCTGACTCACCTGCATCTGCTGCAGGAGACCCTGCGCCATCAGGGCGCCTGGGGCTATCTGGTCTATGCAGCGCTGTTTATCATTGCCACCCTGTGCCTGATCCCCGGCAGCCTGCTGGTGATCGCCGGCGGAATACTCTTCGGCCCGCTGACCGGCTCTCTGCTCTCGTTTGCCGCCGCCACTGTCGCCTCTTCGCTATCGTTTTTGATCGCCCGCTGGCTTGGGCGCGATCTGCTGCAGCGCTATGTGGGCCATACCGCCGTCTTCCAGGCCATTGAGCGCGGTATCGCCCGCAGCGGCAGCGATTTTCTGATCCTCACCCGCCTGGTGCCGCTCTTTCCCTACAACATTCAGAATTACGCCTACGGCCTGACGGCGATCCCCTTCTGGCCTTTTACCCTGATCTCCGCCGTGACCACCCTGCCGGGCCTGGTGATCTATTCGGTGATGGCCAGCGAACTGGCTCGCGAGGGGGCGACCTTCGCCTTCGCGCTCAAGCTGAGCCTCGCCGGCGGGCTGCTGTTTGCCCTGGTGCAGATGGGCAAACGGTTTGCCCGCGCCCGCCGTGTGGCAACGCCCGGCGAGGAGGTGCGCCATGACCCGACCTGATCGCCGTCACCTGCGCCGCGCCCGGCTGGCCCTCGCCGTGGTGGCCGTTGCCGCTCTGGCCGCCTGGCTGTGGTTCCCCGGCGGGCGAGCCTTTCTGCAGCACAGCCTGACGGCGCTAGCGTCGCTGGATCCCCAGCATGTTAAAGACTTTATCGCCGCCTGGGGGGCGCAGGCGGCGCTGGTCTCTTTTGCGCTGATGATCCTCCAGGCGATCGTCGCCCCGCTGCCGGCCTTCCTGATCACCCTGGCGAACGCCGCGCTGTTCGGCGCCTTCTGGGGCGGCGCGCTGTCGTGGTTCAGCGCCATGGTCGGCGCCGGGCTCTGTTTCTGCATCGCCAGAGCGCTGGGGCGCGAGGTGGTGGAGAAACTCACCGGCCGCACGGTGCTGCGCAGCGTCGACGGCTATTTTGCCCGCTTTGGCCCGCAGACGATCCTGGTCTGTCGCCTGCTGCCGTTTGTCCCTTTTGATCCGGTCAGCTATGCCGCCGGACTGACTTCGCTGCGCTTCTGGCCCTTTATGCTGGCCACCGGCCTGGGACAGCTGCCGGCGACCATCGTCTATTCCTGGGCCGGGAGCCTGCTGACCGGAGGCGCCTTCTGGCTGGCCACTGGCCTTTCGCTGCTTTTTGCCCTGGCGGTGGTCATCTCCATCGCCAAAAATATTTACCGTGAACGTCATAAGAGATCGTCGCCATGAGCTTACCCCCGCTGGATACTGTCCCCCTGATCCTTCGTCCGCAGGCCTGGCTGCACCGTCGTCATTACGGCCAGGTGCTGAGCCCCATTCGCTGGTGGGGACGGATCCCGTGGCTGTTTTACCTGGTCTCGCTGTTCGTGGGCTATATTGAACGCCGCCGCTCGCCGCTGGATCCGGTGCTGCGCTCGCTGGTCAGCGCCCGCATCGCCCAGCTGTGCCACTGCGAATTCTGCATCGATATCACCAGCATGACCCTCGCGGCGCGGAGCGGAGGTCGCGACAAACTGCTGGCGGTCGCCGACTGGCGCAACAGTACGCTGTTTAGCGAGCAAGAGCGTCTGGCGCTGACCTATGCCGAAGCCGCCAGTCAGACGCCGCCGGAGGTGGATGATGCCCTGCGCAGCGCGATGGCGGCGCATTTTGACGCCCGGGCGCTCACCGAGCTGACCGCCCTGATTGGCCTGCAAAATTTATCAGCGCGGTTCAACGCCGCGATGGCGATCCCGGCCCAGGGGCTGTGCAAGATACCCCCCTCTTCCCCGCATAATAAGGAGTAACGATGCGCCGTTTGCGTGATTTCAGCCTCTGTCTGTACCTGCTGCTGCTCTGGCCGCTGGTGGTGAATGCCGACGACAGCTGGCGGCAGACCCAGACGGAAGCCCGTGGCCAGACCGTCTGGTTTAACGCCTGGGGCGGCGACCCGGCCGTTAACCGCTATCTGACGTGGGTCAGCGAGGAGGTCAAACGACACTACGCGATCGACCTGCGTATTGTCCCCATCGCCGACGCCGCCGATGCGGTGAAACGCATCCAGACTGAGGCGCAGGCTGGCCGTCGCCGCGGCGGTTCGGTGGATTTGCTGTGGATCAACGGCGAAAACTTTCACACCCTAAAACAGGCCAACCTGCTGCTCACCGGCTGGGCCGAATCGCTGCCCAACTGGCGCTATGTCGATCGGCAAAAGCCGGTTCAGGAAGATTTTTCTGTCGCCACCGAGGGCGCCGAGTCGCCGTGGGGCAGCGCCCAGCTGACGTTTATCGCCCGCCGCGAACAAACCCCGCAGCCTCCCACCAGCCCGCAGGCGCTGCTGGCCTTCGCCAGAGCCCATCCGGGCAGCGTAACCTACCCGCGGCCACCGGACTTCACCGGTACCGCCCTGCTGGAGCAGCTGCTGATCGCCCTCACCGACCAGCCTGCCGCCCTGCGCCAGCCGCCGCAGACGGCGACTTTCGCGGCGGTCACCGCCCCGCTGTGGCGCTATCTCGATGCGCTGCACCCTACGCTGTGGCGGGCGGGCAAGGATTTCCCGGCGTCGCCGGCACGGATGGACGCCATGCTCAACCAGGGCACCCTCCGCCTGTCGCTGACGTTTAATCCGCTCCATGCCCGGCAGAAGGCCGCCAGCGGGGAGTTACCGGCGGACAGCTACAGCTTCGGCTTTACCGGAGGGACCCTTGGCAACGTCCATTTCGTGACTATTCCGGCCAACGCGCGCGCCGTCGCCGCCGCCAAAGTGGTGGCCAATTTCCTGCTCTCCCCTGAGGCGCAATTGCGCAAGGCGGATGCCGCCGTCTGGGGCGATCCAAGCGTCCTGGACCCGCAGCGTCTACCTGACAAGCAGCGACAGGCGCTGGCGGCCACCCTGCCGCAGGATCTGCCGCCGGTGCTTGCCGAGCCGCACGCGGCGTGGGTTGACGCACTGGAGCAGGAATGGCTGCGCCGCTACGGTACCCACTGATCCTGCTGGCCTGGGGGACGATGGCGGCAATCTATCTGCCCTTATTCCCCGCCGCCGCAGGGCTGGTGTGGCCGGCGCTCTCCCCGGTCCACTGGCGGGCGCTGTTCGCCGACCCGCAGCTGGGCCAGGCGCTGGCCGCCACCCTTGTTTCCACGCTGCTGTCCGTCGGCGGCGCGTTACTGATCGCCCTGACCATCGTCGCCGCCCTCTGGCCTTCGGCCCGCTGGCGGCGACTAGCTTCCCGCCTGCCCTTGCTGCTGGCGGTGCCCCATCTAGCCCTGGCGACGGCGGCGCTGCTGCTGTTTGCCGAAGGCGGCTGGATCTGGCAGCGGCTGCCGTTTTTGACGCCGCCGGTTGACCGGTACGGCATCGGGCTTGGCCTGACGATGGCCCTGAAAGAGAGCGCCTTTGTGCTGTGGGTGATCTACGGCCTGCTGGGGGAGGCGCGCCTCGCCGACCAGGCGACAGCGCTAAAGAGCCTCGGCTACGGCCGCTGGCAGTGCCTGCGCTGGCTGGTGCTGCCTGGGCTGCTGCCCGCCCTCGGCATGGTGCTGTTGGCCGCCGCGGCCTGGAGCCTGTCGACGGTAGACGTCGCCCTGGTGCTGGGGCCCGGCAATCCGCCCACCCTCGCCGTGCTGGCGTGGCAGTGGTTAAGCCAGGGCGATGACCTGCAGCAGGCGAAAGGGGCGCTGGCCAGCCTGCTGCTGCTGGCGATCCTCGGCGGGCTAGCGCTGGTCGCCTGGGGCGGATGGCGGTTACAGCGTCGACGTCTGCCCGATCTGCGCGGCGTTCGGCATCCCCATCCTCACGCCCTGCCCGGCCGCCTGCTGGCGAGCGCCCTGCCGCTGAGCGGCCTGCTGTGCGCGCTATTGCTGGCGGGGCTGGCGCGCTCGGCGCCGCCGCAGACCGAGGCATTGATTAACAGCCTTGGTCTGGCGCTGGCGGCCTGCGCCCTCGGCGCGGCCGTCTGCCTGCTGTGGCTGGCCTGCGGTCCGGCGCGGAGAGATGGCTGGGTCTGGCTGCCGCTGGTGCTGCCGGCCCTGCCGCTGGCCGACGGCCAGTACCGGCTGGCCCTGTACGCCTGGCTAGACGGCGAATGGTGGACCGTCCTGTGGGGCCATCTGCTGTGGGTGGTGCCGTGGATGCTGTTTATTTTGCGCCCGGCCTGGCGCCAGCGCGATCCGCGGATGGCGGTGATCGCCCGCACGCTCGGCTGGGATCCCACGCGTATTTTCTGGCTGCTGACCCTGCCCTCGCTGACCCGCCCGCTGCTAACCGCCCTGGCGGTGGGTTTCTCGGTGAGCATTGCGCAGTATCTGCCAACGCTATGGCTGGGGGCAGGCCGTATCCCGACGCTTACCAGCCAGGCGGTGGCGCTCAGCAGCGGCGGCGAGGCGCAGACGCTCGCCGCCCAGGCGCTGTGGCAATTACTGCTGCCGGCGGTATGCTTTACCCTGACGTCCCTGCTGGCCTGGCTGGCGGGCCGCTATCGACGAGGACTTCGCTAGTGCTAACCGTAAACCATCTGACTCTGAGCGTGAAACGTCAGCCGCTGCTGCGGGAGGTCGCCTTCTCGGTGTCCCCGGGTGAAGTGCTGACGCTGATGGGCCCTTCCGGCAGCGGAAAATCGACGCTGTTTGCATGGATGATTGGCGCTCTGGCCGGCGACTTCCGCGCCGAGGGCGAGCTGTGGCTCAACGATCGGCGCTGCGATACGCTGCCGACGGAGCGCCGGCGCATCGGCATCCTGTTTCAGGACCCGTTGCTGTTCGACCATTTCAGCGTCGGGCAAAATTTACAGCTGGCGCTACCGGAAAGCGTGCGCGGCGAGGCGCGAAAAGCCGCGGTGGAGCAGGCGCTCAGTCGCGCCGGGCTGCATGGATTCGCCGCGCGCGACCCGGCCACGCTCTCCGGCGGACAGCGGGCGCGGGTGAGTCTGCTGCGCGCCCTGCTGGCGCGCCCCGAGGCGCTGCTGCTGGATGAGCCCTTCAGCCGCCTGGATGCCACCCTGCGCGCCGCGTTCCGCCGCTGGGTATTTGAGGAACTGGCCCGCCAGGCCATTCCGGCGATCCTGGTGACCCACGATCGCGATGACTGTCCGCCGACGGGGCGGTGCCTGGCGATGGAGCGCTGGCAATGAAGCGCAATAGCGTGCAAACCTGCGTTACCGCAAAGAAATCAACGCCTGGCAAGCGGAGAATACGCCCTCCACTTTTTACCGTCGGGCATTTCGATGAAACGTGTTTCTCAATTGACCGCACTCGCCCTGCTCATGGGGCTTGCTGCTACCACCACCTGCGCCGCTGAAACCATGCCAGCGCTCACCCTCTCCCACCTGCAACAGCAGCACGGCGTGGCCATCGACACCCGCCTGAGCGCTTATTACAACGGCTGGCCGCAGCACGTCAACGGCCCGGAAGGGCATGAGCCGCAGGCGCTGAACCTTTCCGCCCGCTGGCTCGGCGCCATGAGCGACGAGCAGCTCCAGGGCTGGGCTAAGCAGCACCAGCTCCAGCCCGATACCCCCATCGCGCTGTACGGCAGTCCTGAGGATAACGCCAGCGTCGCGGCGCGACTGAAACAAGCGGGCTTCACCCGGCTCAACGTCCTGAGCGACGCTCTGAGCCAGGGCGACCGTCTGCAAAAGCTGCCGCACTTTGAACAGCTGGTCTACCCGCAGTGGCTGCACGATCTGCAGCAAGGGAAAAGCGTGGCTGCCGCCCCGGCCGGCGACTGGAAGGTGTTTGAGGCCGCCTGGGGAGCGCCGAAGCTCTATCTGCTGAGCCATATCCCGGGCGCGGGCTATATCGACACCAATGAGGTGGAGAGCGAACCCCTTTGGAATAAAGTGTCCGATGCGCAGCTGAAGGCGATGCTGGCGAAGCACGGCATCCGCCATGACACCACGGTGATCCTCTACGGTCGCGACGTCTACGCCGCGGCGCGGGTGGCGCAGATCATGCTGTACGCCGGCGTCAAAGACGTGCGCCTGCTGGACGGCGGCTGGCAGACCTGGTCCGACGCCGGTCTGCCGGTGGCGCGCGGCATGCCGCCGACGCCGCAGCCGGCACCGGATTTTGGCGCGCCGATCCCCGGCCAGCCGCAGCTGATGCTGGATACCGGGCAGGCCCGCGGTCTGCTGCACCGCCAGGACGCCTCGCTGGTCAGCGTCCGCTCGTGGCCGGAGTTTATCGGCACCACCAGCGGCTACAGCTATATCAAACCGAAGGGCGACATCGCCGGCGCCCGCTGGGGCCATGCCGGAAGCGACTCCACGCACATGGAAGACTTCCATAACCCGGACGGCACCATGCGCAGCGCCGACGATATCGCCGCCCTGTGGCGCCAGTGGAACATCCTGCCTGACCAGCAGGTGGCGTTCTATTGCGGAACCGGCTGGCGGGCCTCGGAAACCTTCATGTATGCCCGGGCCATGGGCTGGCCGCACGTCGCCGTCTATGACGGCGGCTGGTACGAATGGAGCAGCAACCCGCACAATCCGGTCGCCCGCGGAGAACGCGGCCCGGAAAGCAGCCAGTAACGCGTCCCACCCGCGCGCGTCGTCCCCTGCCGGCGACGCGCGATTTCCCGCTCACGCCACCCGCTTTAAGGTCTGGTAGCCGCTGGCGATACGCGTCGCCGTCGTCAGCCAGCATAGCGCGCCAAACAGCCACGCCAGCCAGGCGAAATGCGCCGGAAACAAGCAGCTGAGGACAAACAGCAGGATAGTCTCCGTCCCCTCCGTCAGCCCCCCGAGATAGTGCAGCGATTTATGGGCATAGCCGGGATTGGCGATCTGGTGCTTTGCCGCCAGCGCGGCAAAGGCGAGAAAGCTGCTGCCGGTGCCGATAAAGGCAAACAGCAGCCAGCCCCCCGCCAGCGCGTTATTCTGCGGATCCGCCAGGATAAAACCGAACGGCACCAGGGCATAGAAGAGAAAATCCAGTGAGATATCGAGAAAACCGCCGGCGTCGCTAAGCCCGCGCCGCCGCGCCAGGGCGCCGTCCAGGCCGTCCAGCAGGCGGTTGAGAAGAATGGCCGCCAGCGCCGCGCCATACCACCCTAATGCCAGAAATGGCAGAGCCAGCGCGCCGATGGCAAAACCGAGCAGCGTCAGCCCGTCTGGCGAAATGCCCGGGCGGTCAAGCGCGCCGGCGGCAGTGTTAAGCAGAGGTTTGAGGCGAGGATGCAGGTGGCTATCAAGCACGGGGGTCTCCAGCAGAGTTGGCGGTTGTCAGTGAAGGTCTATGGCGGTGATAATAGGCCAGTTTGGTCTTATTAACGTTGATGCTTATGCTAAAAATGATTGAAGTTGTCGCCGCCATTATTGAACAGGATGGCAAAATTCTGCTGGCGCAGCGCCCGCCCCACGCCGACCAGCCGGGAATGTGGGAATTCGCCGGCGGCAAAGTGGAGCCGGGTGAAAGCCAGCCGCAGGCGCTGGCCCGGGAGCTGCGGGAGGAGATGGGCATCATCGCCCACCCGGCATGCTATATCGCCAGCCATCAGCGGGAAGTCTCCGGTCGCCAGATCCATCTGCACGCCTGGTGGGTACCGAACTTTCAGGGCGCGCCGCTGGCCCACTATCACAGCCAGCTGCGCTGGTGCCTTCCTGCCGACGCCTTAACCCTCGATCTCGCCCCGGCCGATATCCCCCTCCTGCACGCCTTTATCGCCCAGCGCCCGTCCCTTTCTCCCCGCTGATCCGCTCGCCGCCTCGTCATCGTTTTTAGTTATGACGGGCGGACAATTATAAATTTTGCTGACGGCTTAATTTTTCCTTGCTTGCCTAAGGATTAGCGGTGTTATAGTCGGAAAATCGGTTTTTTCAAGGACCGAATCATAATAAATACACGCAACCACAACCATAAGGGGAACTTATATCTATGGATCAGACGTGCACTCTGGAAGGCTTTCTCACCCGCGTTCAACAGCGCGATCCTCATCAAACCGAATTTGCTCAAGCCGTCCGGGAGGTCATGACCACCCTGTGGCCTTTCCTTGAGGAAAATCCGCGCTATCGTCAGCTTGCTTTGCTGGAACGTCTGGTGGAACCGGAGCGCGTGATCCAGTTCCGCGTGGTGTGGGTGGACGACTGCAATCAGGTCCAGGTCAACCGCGCGTGGCGCGTGCAGTTCAACTCGGCCATCGGCCCGTATAAGGGCGGGATGCGCTTCCATCCGTCGGTGAATCTGTCGATTCTCAAATTCCTTGGCTTCGAGCAGACCTTCAAAAACGCCCTGACCACCCTGCCGATGGGCGGCGGGAAAGGCGGCAGCGATTTCGATCCTAAGGGCAAGAGCGATGGCGAAGTGATGCGCTTCTGCCAGGCGCTGATGACCGAGCTCTATCGCCATCTTGGCCCGGATACCGACGTACCGGCAGGCGATATCGGCGTCGGCGGCCGCGAGGTCGGCTTTATGGCCGGCATGATGCGCAAACTCTCTAACAACAGCGCCTGCGTCTTCACCGGTAAAGGCCTCTCCTTCGGCGGCAGCCTAATCCGTCCGGAAGCCACCGGTTACGGCCTGATCTACTTCACCGAAGCAATGCTCAAACGTCACGGCCTCGGCTTCGAAGGCGCTCGCGTGGCGGTCTCCGGCTCCGGCAACGTCGCGCAATACGCCATTGAGAAAGCGATGGAGCTTGGCGCGCGGGTGGTCACCGCCTCCGACTCCAACGGCACCGTCGTTGACGAGGCGGGCTTCACCAAAGAAAAACTGGCCCGCCTGATCGACATCAAAGAGCGTGCCCACGGCCGGGTGGCCGACTACGCCCGCGAGTTTGGCCTCACCTATCTCGAAGGCCAGCAGCCATGGTCAGTGCCAGTGGATATCGCCTTGCCTTGCGCCACTCAGAACGAACTGGACGTCGATGCCGCCCGCCAGCTGATTGCCAACGGCGTGAAGGCCGTGGCGGAAGGCGCCAACATGCCGACCACCATCGCCGCGACCGATCTGTTCCTTGAAGCTGGCGTGCTGTTTGCCCCGGGCAAAGCGGCCAACGCCGGCGGCGTGGCGACGTCCGGTCTGGAGATGGCGCAGAACGCCGCGCGCATGGGCTGGAAAGCGGAAAAAGTGGATGCCCGCCTGCATCACATTATGCTGGATATCCACCACGCCTGCGTGCAGTACGGCGGTGAAGCGAAGCAGACCAACTACGTGCGCGGCGCCAATATCGCCGGTTTCGTGAAGGTGGCGGATGCCATGCTCGCCCAGGGCGTGATTTAACCTCCCCTGACGCCCTCCCGGCGGCTGCCCGCCGGGAGGCGTCTCACGACGTCATCGTGATCACCACTTTCCCCAGATGTTGACCACTGTCCAGACAGGCATGCGCCTCGGCAATCTCCGCCATCGGGTAGCTGGCGTAGATCATCGGCTTGCATTTCCCTGCCTCAAGCAGCGGCCAGACGTGGCGCCGCAGCGCCTCGGCAATCTCCTGTTTCTCCGCCGCCGTCCGGCCGCGCATGGTGGAGCCGGTGACGGTGGCCCGCTTGAGCATCAGGGTCTGAACATCCACCTCATGAGCGATTCGCCCGCCCATAAAGCCGATGATCACCAGCCGTCCATCCTTTTTCAGTAGCCCCAGGTTGCGGTTAAAGTAAGGGCCGCCCACGATATCCAGAATGACATCCACCCCTTCATCGTTGGTCAGTTGGTGAATTTTCTCTGCGAAATCTTCGGTTTTGTAGTTGATCGCCGTGGCGTAGGGTCGCAGCGCGGCAATTTTTTCGTCCTGGCCGACGGTGGCATAGACGCTCATCCCCAGCGCGTGACACAGCAGGACCGCGGTGGTGCCAATCCCGCTGGCGCCGCCGTGGATCAGAATGCTCTCGCCGGACTGCAGCTTACCGAGCTGGAAAACGTTCGCCCACACCGTGAAGAAGGTTTCCGGAATGGCGGCCGCTTCGCTAAAGCTGAGGCCCGCCGGGATCGGCAGCGTCTGGCCTGCCGGGACGGCGCAGTATTCGGCATACCCGCCGCCGTTGGTCAGCGCGCAGACGCGATCCCCGGGGGCAAAGGTTGTGACCTGCGCGCCGACCTTCACGACCACGCCCGCCACCTCGAGGCCAGGCACGGGGGTGACGCCCTCAGGCATGGGATACAGCCCCTGGCGCTGCAGAATATCCGGCCGGTTGACGCCCGCCGCTTTCACCTCGATGAGCACCTCATGCTCCCCGACGGTGGGGATCTCACCTTCGCGGATCTGCAATACTTCCGGGCCGCCCGGTTGGCTGATAGCGATATATTTCACGGGTCCTCCTTATCGCCTGGGAGAGAAATGAGCAACGGCATCGGGAAGGGCAATGGGCATCCCTGTTTTGAGAGGGTCGTCAACCCCTTCCCGGCTGTTTAGTGTAGACCATTGACCTGGCGGGGGGAGAAACGGCGGCCGCGGGGAATCGCATCCTCGCGGCCGCCGGACGGGTTATTGCGGCGGCGGCGCGGCATCGTCTGCCGCTTTTTTGCCTTTCGCTTTGCCTTTGCCCTTACTGAAGGATTTTTTCGCCCCGCCAGGCGCCACCAGACCGCGGAACTGGCGCACCGGCGTGCTGCGCGCCTGCTCGATCAGCTGATACAGCGTCCCCACCAGCGGCTGCATAAAGTCCTGATAGCGGCACTGTTTCTCGCTGATTTGCGTCAATACCGACTCCCAGTGGGCGGTCATGTCCGGTCGCCCGGCCATCTCCGGCAGGGAATGAATCAGCGCCCTTCCGGCCTCCGAGGAGTGAATATAGCGCCCCTTTTTGCTCAGGAAACCGCGCTTAAACAACAGTTCGATAATCCCGGCGCGGGTCGCTTCGGTGCCGAGTCCGTCGGTGGCGCGGAGGATCTTCTTCAGATCTTTATCCTGCACGAAGCGGGCAATCCCGGTCATCGCCGACAGCAGCGTGGCGTCGGTAAAGTGGCGCGGCGGCTGCGTCTGGCGCTCCACCACCTCGCCCCTCTCGCACAGCAGTTCATCGCCTTTGGCCACCACCGGCAGCGGCGTGCCGTCGTTCTCTTCATCGCGCTCTTTGCTGCCAAGCAGCGTCCGCCAGCCCGCCTCGGCCAGAAAACGCGCTTTGGCGACAAATTTGCCGTTGGCGATCTCAAGGTCAATCTGGCATTTACGGAACACCGCGTCAGGGCAGAACTGCATCAGATACTGCCGGGCGATCAGGGTGTAGACCTTCGCTTCGTTATCGGTGAGTTTGACCTGGCTGCTGCGGGCGGTCGGGATAATCGCATGGTGCGCGTCGACCTTTTTATCATCCCAGCAGCGGTTGCGGATCTCCGGATCCACCACTGGCTGCGGCAGCAGATCCGCCGCATGGACGGCAATCGCATTCAGCACCGCATGGCGGCCGGCGAAATGCTCTTCCGGCAGGTAGCGGCTGTCCGAACGCGGATAGGTGATGAGCTTGTGGGTTTCATACAGCTTCTGGCAGATATCCAGCACGTTTTGCGCGCTGAAGCCGAAACGTTTGGCCGCCTCAATCTGCAGCGCCGACAGCGAAAACGGCAGCGGCGCGGGTTCGGAATCGCGCTTATCGTTATAGCCGGTCACCAGCGCCGGCTGGCCTTCGATACGCTTAACCACGTGCTCGGCCAGCGGACGATGCAGCAGGCGCCCTTCTTCATCCTGGTAAGGTTCGCAGGCTTCGCTCGGCACCCAGGTCGCGACAAAGCGCTCCTCCTGCGGCGTGACGATATGCGCTTTGACGTCGAAGAAATCTTTGGCGACGAAGTTTTCAATCTCTTCATCGCGGCGCACCACCAGGCCGAGCACCGGGGTCTGCACCCGTCCCACGGAGAGCACCCCCTGATAGCCAGCGTTGCGCCCCAGCAGAGTATAGGCCCGGGTCATATTGATGCCGTACAGCCAGTCGGCGCGCGCCCGCGCCAGCGCCGACACGCAAAGCGGCACAAACTCGCTGTTGGCGCGCAGGCGGTTGATCGCCCGCTCCACCGCCTGCGAGTTGAGATCGTTTATCAGACAGCGCTGCACCTGCTGGCGCTTCTCCGGCGCCAGCTGCAGGTAGTCGAGGACCTCGTCCACCAGCAGTTGCCCTTCACGGTCGGGGTCGCCAGCGTGGATAACCTCCTCGGCGTCGCCGAGCAGGCGCTTGATCACATTCAGCTGTTTGGTGACCGAAGGTTTGGGCTGCAGCTGCCATTTCTCCGGCACAATCGGCAGGTCGGTGAGATTCCAGCGGGCATAGCGGCTGTCATAGACGTCCGGCTGCGCCTGCTCCAGCAGGTGACCGATACACCAGGTGACCACCTGCCCGTTGCCGCACTCAATATAGCCATCGCCTTTGCGGTGCGGTTTAGGCAACACATCGGCGATAGCCCGACCGAGACTCGGTTTTTCTGCAATAAACAACCGCATCGAATCAACGGATCTCGATCATCGGTCGCCCGCCGCGGGCGGTCACCAGCTCGCCGATGGCGGCCAGCTTAATACCGAACTCCGCCGCGGCGGCCTGGACTTCCGCCTCCGCCTCCGGGGTCACCGCCAGCAGCAGACCGCCTGAGGTCTGTGGGTCGCACAGCAGATCGCGCCACGCCGTCGGCATCTCGCCCATCAAATGGCCGTAGCTGGCGAAGTTGCGCCCGGTGCCGCCCGGCACCGCGCCGGCGGCGATATACTCCTCCACCCCCGGCAGTTTCGGGATATCGGCATAGCGCAGTTGCGCCTGCACGCCGGCCCCGCGGCACACCTCGCTGAGGTGGCCGAGCAGGCCAAAGCCGGTGACGTCGGTCATCGCCTTCACCCCGTCGATAGCGGCAAACGCGGCGCCGGCGAGGTTCATCTGGCACATGGTCTCCGTCGCCAGCCCCTGATGCTCTGGCTTGAGCAGCGATTTTTTCTCCGCGGTGGTCAGCACGCCGATCCCCAGCGGTTTGGTGAGATACAGTTTGCAGCCCGCCTGCGCGGTGCTGTTTTTCTTGATGCGCTCGGTGGGCACCACGCCGGTGACCGCCAGACCAAAGATCGGCTCAGGAGCGTCAATGGAGTGGCCGCCCGCCAGCGCGATCCCGGCCTGCTGGCAGGCAAAGCGCCCGCCCTCCACCACGTCGCGGGCGATTTCCGGCGCCAGGGTGTTGATCGGCCAGCCGAGAATGGCAATCGCCATAATCGGTTTCCCGCCCATGGCGAAAATATCGCTGATGGCGTTGGTGGCGGCAATGCGGCCAAAGTCGAACGGATTATCGACAATCGGCATAAAGAAGTCGGTGGTGCTGACGATTGACGTGCCATTACCAAGATCGTAAACGGCGGCATCATCGCTGGTTTCGTTGCCGACAAGCAGGTTCGGGTCGACAAACTTCGCCTGCTCGCTATGCAGGATGGTTTCCAGCACTTTCGGGGAAATTTTACAACCACAACCGGCTCCGTGGCTGTATTGCGTTAAACGAATGGCTTGCTCGCTCATGGACATCTCCTGTCATTGCAATCCCGCTATGTTAGCGCCCAAACGTCAGGGTGGTAAGTACGACAGTCTGAAATCGCGTATGGTTGCTCATTAAGCAGACAAAAAGCCGTTTTTGCGAGACGCGGCAATTTTTTCCCGACCATTTTCACTTTTACTTAAAGATGACAGAAATGTGACAACCCAGGACTGTCTTCTCTGGAATGATTATGACGTAAGGAAATTCTAATGAAAAAGCGTGTTCTTGCCCTTTGCCTGGCCAGTTTCTTCTCCGTTAACGCCTTCGCGCTGGTTCCCCCCGGTAACGATGTCACCACCAAGCCCGATCTCTACTATCTGACCAATGCCCAGGCTATCGACAGCCTGGCGCTGTTGCCGCCGCCGCCGGCGGTGGGCAGTATCGCGTTCTTAAACGATCAGGCGATGTATGAGCAGGGGCGCCTGCTGCGCAACACCGAGCGCGGGAAGCTGGCGGCAGAGGATGCCAACCTCAGCGCGGGCGGCGTGGCTAACGCCTTCTCCAGCGCCTTTGGCTCGCCGATCACCGAAAAGGACGCGCCGCAGCTCCATAAGCTGTTGACCAATATGATTGAAGACGCCGGCGATCTGGCGACCCGCGGCGCGAAAGAGAAGTATATGCGCATTCGCCCGTTTGCCTTCTACGGTGTCTCCACCTGCAACACCACCGAGCAGGACAAGCTGGCGAAAAACGGCTCTTACCCATCCGGGCATACCTCCATCGGCTGGGCCACCGCCCTGGTGCTGGCGGAGATCAACCCGCAGCGGCAGAACGAAATTTTGAAGCGCGGCTATGAGCTCGGCGAGAGCCGGGTGATCTGCGGCTATCACTGGCAGAGCGATGTCGATGCGGCGCGCATCGTCGGCTCCGCGGTGGTCGCCACGCTGCACACCAACCCGGCCTTCCAGCAGCAGTTGCAGAAAGCCAAAGACGAATTCGCCAAAACGCAGAAGTAACGTCACCGCCGTTGAACTCCCGGATACGGCGCCTGGCGCGCCTTATCCGGGCTACCTTTGGGGCTGCAGGCCGGGTCCGGCGCACGCCGCCGCCCGGCATAGATGCGGCTCCGAGCCTGCTGCCATCGCCCGGCGGCGCTGTGCTTGCGCGGGCCTACATTAAGGGGTATCCGTCTGATATAAGGATGGTTATGTAGGCCGGGTAAGGCGCAGCCGCCACCCGGCGAAATAACGGCACAATCGTAAATTTCCCTGCTCGCGCTGCGCTTAGCAGGGCTACCACTCCTGTGTTATGTCCGGGCAGATGGCGCTCCCGATATATCTTCTGCGTTATGTCTGGCATGGCGCAGGGAGCGCACAGGGGGCGGCCAGTCGCCGCCGCCCCCTGTACCCCCGGGCTCCGGCCAGCACCGGCAGTTTCAGCAACAATGGTGAAAAAATTAACGACAGGTCGTACGAATGTAGGCCGGGTAAGGCGCAGCCGCCACCCGGCGTAACACGCGCTGACTCAGAATCGCGTCACAAACGGCGCGGTATCCGGCAGGGCAATGGTGGTTGAGGCTTTCAGCTGCGGCGTGCCCAGATAGAGGAAGCCGACGATTTTATCCTGCTCGCGGCACCCGAAGCCGGCCCGCACCACCGGGCTCTCGGTCAATGCTCCGCTGCGCCAGATGCCGTTGAATCCCTGGGCCAGGGCCGCCATCTGCATCGCCATCACCGCGCAGCCAGCGGACATCTCCTGCTCCCAGCGCGGCACCTTCGGGTGGTCTTCACAGCGCGCCACTACGGTAATGATCAGCGGCGTGCGAAACGGCGCATTGCGGGCTTTCTCTATGCCCTTCTCATCCTGGCCGGCCTCCCGGGCCCCCTTTTCCAGCAGCTGACTAAAGCGTTCGCGGCCGTCATCGGCGATAATGAAAAAGCGCCACGGCTGCAGGGCGCCATGATCCGGGGCGCGCAGCCCGGCGCGCAGAATGTTTTCCAGCTGTTCGCCGGCCGGGGCCGGTTCCGCCAGGCGGGAAGCGCTGCGGCGATTAAGCAGTAGGTCGAGAGCATCCATCTGTATAACTCCTGTGATGTCATTTTTCATAAAATTAACATGCACAAGGATTTTGTTACAGCGCGGTCGGTGATTCCTGCTGACAACCGACGGCTCACTCTTTAGGATAGCCAGACGCGGCGGCCCCTGCGGCCTGCCCATTTTTAGATAACGTTAGGGAGAATACATGCGAACCCTTTGGCGACTGATTGCCAGCTTTTTTAAATGGACGTGGCGGATACTCAACTTTATTCGCAAACTGGCCCTCAATGCGATCTTCCTGGTGCTGGTGCTGGTGTGTATCGGCATCTGGAGCCAGTTCAGCAGCACCACCAGCGAACATGCCGCGCGCGGCGCGCTGCTGCTGGATATTACCGGCGTGGTGGTGGATAAACCGTCCGCCAGCAGCAAGCTCGGCGTAATTGGCCGCCAGCTGTTTGGCGCCAGCTCGGACCGTCTGCAGGAGAATTCTCTGTTCGATATCGTGCAGACCATCCGTCAGGCGAAGGATGACCGTAATATCACCGGTATTGTGCTGGATCTGAAAAACTTCGTCGGCGGCGATCAGCCCTCCATGCAGTACATCGGTAAAGCGCTGCGCGAATTCCGCGACAGCGGCAAACCGGTGTATGCCGTCGGCAGCAGCTACAGCCAGGGCCAGTACTACCTGGCGAGCTTTGCCAACAAAATCTGGCTCTCTCCGCAGGGGGAGGTGGACCTGCACGGCTTCGCCACCAACGGGCTGTACTACAAGTCGCTGCTGGATAAGCTGAAAGTCTCCACCCATGTCTTCCGCGTCGGCACCTATAAATCCGCCGTCGAGCCTTTCATTCGCGATGACATGTCCCCTGCCGCCCGCGAAGCGGACAGCCGCTGGATTGGCGAACTGTGGCAGAACTACCTCAACACCATCGCCGCCAACCGGCAGATCACCGCCCAGCAGCTCTTCCCGGGCGCCCAGGGCATTATCGATGGCCTGCGTAAGGTGGGCGGCGATACGGCGAAATATGCGCTGGACAATAAGCTGGTGGATGAGCTGGCGACCTCCACGGAAGTGGAAAAGGCGCTGACCAAACAGTTTGGCTGGAGCAAAGCGGATAACAATTACCGGGCGATCAGCTATTACGACTACAACGTGAAGACACCGTCTGACCAGGGTTCCGCCATCGCGGTGATCTTCGCCAACGGCGCCATCATGGACGGCGAGGAGACCCCGGGCAACGTCGGCGGCGACACCACCGCCGCGCAAATTCGCGATGCGCGCCTCGACCCGAAAATTAAGGCCATCGTCCTGCGCGTCAACAGCCCGGGCGGCAGCGTGACCGCCTCGGAAATCATTCGCGAAGAGCTGGCGGCAGCCAAAGCCGCGGGTAAACCGGTGGTCGTTTCAATGGGCGGCATGGCGGCCTCTGGCGGCTACTGGATCTCCACGCCGGCGGACTACATTGTCGCGAACCCAAGCACCCTCACTGGCTCCATCGGCATCTTTGGGGTGATCAACACCGTGGAAAACACCCTTGGGTCGATTGGCGTCCATACCGACGGCGTCGCCACATCGCCGCTGGCGGATATCTCCAGCACCAAAGCGCTGCCGCCGGAAGTGCAGCAGCTGATGCAGTTGAGCATTGAGAACGGCTATCAACGCTTTATCACCCTGGTGGCTAACGCGCGTAAGAGCACGCCGGAGAAAATCGACCAGATTGCCCAGGGCCACGTCTGGACCGGGGAAGATGCCAAAGCCAACGGTCTTGTCGACAGCCTCGGCGACTTCGACGACGCGGTGGCCAAGGCCGCCGAGCTGGCGAAGCTGAAAACCTGGCACCTCAACTACTATCAGGAAGAGCCCACCTTCTTCTCGATGGTGCTGGACAGCCTGACCGGTTCGGTACGCGCCTCGCTGCCGGCCGCCATTCAGGCCTGGCTGCCTGCGCCGGTGGCCGCGGCAGCCGAGACGGTGAAAGCCGAAAGCGACAAGCTGGCGGCGTTTAACGACCCGCAGAACCGCTATGCCTTCTGCCTGACCTGCGCCAACATCCGTTAATACGCAGCGGCTGCCCCGTCTCCCGGGGCAGCCTTTTTTCCGCACCTGCCAGCGCCGCCACAAAGCGAGCGGCCAACACTGTATTTTTTCCTCCGTCTCTTTATACTGCGCCTGTCTACGACCAACCTAAGCGATGCTATGCAAAAAAAATCGATTTACGTTGCCTACACCGGTGGGACCATCGGTATGCAGCGCTCTGAACACGGCTATGTACCCGTTTCCGGCCATCTCCAGCGTCAGCTGGCGCTGATGCCTGAGTTCCATCGCCCGGAGATGCCGGACTTCACGATCCATGAATACCATCCGCTGATGGATTCATCCGATATGACCCCTGAGGACTGGCAGCACATCGCCGACGATATCCGCAGCCATTACGAGGAGTATGATGGCTTTGTGATCCTCCACGGTACCGACACCATGGCGTTTACCGCCTCTGCGCTGTCGTTCATGCTGGAAAACCTCGGCAAACCGGTGATTGTGACAGGGTCACAAATCCCACTGGCCGAGCTGCGCTCCGACGGCCAGATCAACCTGCTCAATGCCCTGTACGTCGCCGCCAACTATCCGATTAACGAAGTGGCGCTGTTCTTCAACAATCGGCTGTTCCGCGGCAACCGTACCACTAAAGCCCATGCCGACGGCTTTGACGCCTTCGCCTCGCCAAACCTCGCGCCGCTGCTGGAGGCCGGGATCCATATCCGCCGTCTCGGTACCCCGCCGGCGCCGCAGGGCTGCGGAGAGCTTATCGTGCACCCCATCACCCCGCAGCCGATTGGCGTGGTGACGATTTACCCCGGCATCTCCGCCGACGTGGTGCGTAATTTCCTGCGCCAGCCGGTGAAAGCGCTGATCCTCCGCTCCTACGGCGTCGGCAATGCGCCGCAGAATGGCGAGTTTATTCAGGTGCTGGCGGAAGCCAGCCAGCGCGGCATTGTGGTGGTCAACTTGACGCAGTGTATGTCCGGTAAAGTGAACATGGGCGGCTATGCCACCGGCAATGCCCTCGCCCAGGCGGGAGTCATCAGTGGTTTCGATATGACGGTGGAAGCGACGCTGACCAAGCTACACTATCTGCTGAGCCAGCAGCTGGACGTTGACGCCATTCGCGCGGCGATGCAGCAGAATCTGCGTGGCGAACTGACCCCTGACGAAGCTTAAGGAGGACGTATGGCGCATCGAGCGCTGTTACTGGTTGATTTGCAGAACGACTTCTGCGCCGGCGGCGCGCTGGCGGTTCCCGAAGGCGACAGCACCGTCGAGGTGGCCAATGCGCTTATCGACTGGAGTCTGGCGCGCGGCGAGCCCATCGTCGCCAGCCAGGACTGGCACCCGGCGGATCACGGCAGCTTCGCCAGCCAGCACCAGGTGGAACCCTACACCCAGGGCGACCTGGATGGCCTGGCGCAAACTTTCTGGCCGGATCACTGCGTTCAGCACAGCGAAGGCGCGGCGCTGCATCCCCTGCTCAAGCAGCAGGCCATCGCCGCCGTGTTCCACAAAGGGCAAAACCGGGTCATCGACAGCTACAGCGCTTTTTTTGACAACGGTCACCGGCAGAAAACTGAACTGGACGGCTGGCTGCGTGGTCAGGGGATCGTGGAGCTGACCGTGCTCGGCCTCGCCACCGATTACTGCGTTAAGTTCACCGTGCTGGATGCCCTGGCGCTGGGCTACGCGGTCAACGTCATCACCGACGGCTGCCGCGGGGTGAATCTTCAGCCGCAGGACAGCAGCCAGGCGTTTATGGAGATGGCCGCCGCAGGCGCCACGCTCTATACCCTCGACGACTGGCGGGAAACCCACGCCTGATCCCTCCCCCGGCGCGTCCGCGCCGGGGGCTTCTTCTGCCGCTTCGTTATCGTCCATAAATTGAACTCTCTCGCAGTTTCAACAGGTTATTGCTGGTAGTCTGGCAAGGCTGTTTTTTCGCCACGCCATTTCCGTGGCGCGGTTATTTTTTTATGTCAAAGAGGAACCACTATGAAACGTTTGCCCTTGCTGGCAGCCTTGCCCCTGCTTTGCGCTTCCGCGCTCTCTGCCCAACCGCTGATGTCCGTCGGCTATTTCAACGGCGGCGGCGATGTCACTGCCGGGCCGGGCGGGGATATCGACAAGCTGGACGTCCGGCAGATCACCCATCTCAACTACTCGTTTGGCCTTATCTATAACGATGAAAAAGACGAGACCAACGCAGCCCTGAAGGATCCTGCTCATTTGCATGAGATCTGGCTGTCGCCGAAGGTGCAGGCGGATCTGCAAAAGCTCCCGGCTCTGCGTAAACAGAACCCGGACCTCAAAGTCCTGCTGTCGGTCGGCGGCTGGGGGGCGCGCGGTTTCTCCGGCGCGGCGGCAAGCAAAGAAACCCGGAAGGTGTTTATTCAGTCTGCGCAGGAAATTGTTGAAAAATATGGTCTGGATGGGATTGACCTCGACTGGGAGTTTCCGGTCAACGGCGCCTGGGGGCTGGTTGCCAGTCAACCGGCCGATCGCGATAACTTTACCGCGCTGTTAAAAGAGCTGCGCGCAGCGTTTGGTACCAGGAAACTGGTCACTATCGCCGTGGGCGCCAACGCCGAAAGCCCGAAAAGCTGGGTGGACGTTAAAGCGATTGCGTCATCGCTCGACTACATCAACCTGATGACCTACGACATGGCCTACGGCACGCAGTACTTCAACTCGAACCTGTATGACTCCAGCCACTGGCCGACGGTCGCCGCGGCGGATAAATACAGCGCCGATTTTGTGGTCAACAATTACCTGGCCGCCGGGCTTAAACCCAGCCAGATGAACCTCGGGATTGGTTTTTATGGCCGGGTGCCGAAACGGGCGGTCGAGCCGGGGATTGACTGGAGTAAAGCGGATGCGCAAAAGAACCCGGTCACCCAACCCTATTTTGGTCCACAGCAGATCGCGCTGTTTGCCTCGCTGGGCTATGACCTGAGCAAAGACACTTACGTGAAATACAATGATATCGTGGGCAAATTGCTCAACGATCCGCAGAAACGCTTTACCGAGCACTGGGACGATGAGGCGAAAGTCCCGTGGCTGTCGGTGCAGTCCGCGGAGGGCAAGCCGCTGTTCGCCCTCTCCTATGAGAACCCGCGCTCGGTGGCCATTAAAGCGGACTACATCAAGGCGAAAGGCCTCGCCGGAGCGATGTTCTGGGAGTATGGCGCCGATGACCAGAACCAGCTGGCCCGCCAGCTGGCGGAATCGCTGGGGATCAAACACTAATCGCGGCTGTTCCGCCGCATCGCCGCCGCCGGGCGGCGTGACGCAGGCAGCATCGCCGGCAATGCAGGTATATCGCGCCGCCCGGGATAGGTTATGATGCCTGTTATCCGCTGCGCCAGGGGCTGGCGCAGCTTAACCGTTTGACAGGAGGCAGGGGGCCATGGCCTATATCCCCAAAAATTACGCACGTCTGGAAGTGGGTTACCGCGAAAAGGCGCTCAAGCTCTTTCCCTGGGTATGCGGACGCTGCTCACGGGAGTTTGTCTACTCCAATCTGCGCGAGCTGACGGTGCACCATATCGATCACGACCACTCCAATAACCCGGAAGATGGCAGCAACTGGGAGATGTTGTGCCTTTACTGTCACGATCACGAACACTCCAAGTACACCGAAGCCGATCAGTATGGCTCCACGGTGGTAGCGGGCGAAGATGCGCAAAAGAGCGTCGGCGAGGCCACCTACAACCCGTTTGCCGACCTGAAAGCGATGATGAATAAAAAGTAAGCGAAGCGACTGACCGCCGGGCGCGGTCGTTGACGCTACCCTTGTCCGGCGCCGGATCACCCGACGCCGGAACGTCTCCCCGCCGGCCGGCGGTTTATTGCAACTTCACGGTGGCGATCGGCTTCGGCACGATGCCGAAATCTTCCTTCAGCTGCTGTTTGCTCTTCATCACCATCTGCCCGCGGGTGTCGATGGTCATATGCTGGGCGTCGGTGTTATACCGGGCCTGCCACAGCATCACCAGCTGCAGGCTGTTTTCCTTCTGCTCCGGCGTCAGCGCCACGCCATCCGGCCATTTTCCCAGCTCTACCGCCGTCGCCAGACGCTGATACACTTCCGGGGTCATGCTGTCGATAATTTGCTCAATATCCATCTTCCGCTCACCTCCACCTGGAATAATTTGCTGAATCGTTTCTTCAACCCTTGATCTGCTCGCCGTTCTGCTCATCGGTGAAGCAGAGCGACGCCGAATTGACACAATAGCGCTCGCCGGTCGGCTGCGGGCCATCCGGAAACACGTGACCGAGATGGGCATCACAATTTCCGCAGCGGATCTCAATGCGCTGCATGCCGTGGGAGCTGTCGTCCAGATAGCGAATGGCCTCTTCGCTTACCGGCTCGTAGAAGCTCGGCCAGCCGCAGCCGGAGTCGTATTTGGTCTGGGAGTTGAACAGCGGCGCATCGCACACCAGGCAGTGATACACGCCATTTTTCTTGTTGTGCAGCAGCCGTCCGGTGAAAGGCGGTTCGGTGCCATGATGTTGGGTTACGTAAAACTGCATTTCGCTCAAGCCGTTTTTCAGCTCTTCCGGGGAGGGTTTATTTGCCATGGGCTTACATCTCGCTTTGCAATGGACAACTTTCGCCCCAATTCTAACAAAACATTAACAATGAAGCGTACACTTTTGTTCTAAACTTATCCGGTGCCCACAGGCAGCCAGATAATTGTGACTTAAATCACGTTTTTATCTTAAATGCCCTTTAAAATTCCGCGCGCAGCCCCCATATGGAATTGGGCTCAAAGGGAGAGTGAGGCAAATCAATCGCGCAAGGTGTGCTCAGGATTGATTTGTCGCAATGATTGACACGATTCCGCTTGACGCTGCGTAAGGTTTTTGTAATTTTACAGGCAACCTTTTATTCACTAACAAATAGCTGGTGGAATATATGACTATCAAAGTAGGTATCAACGGTTTTGGCCGTATCGGTCGCATTGTTTTCCGTGCTGCTCAGAAACGTTCTGACATCGAGATCGTTGCAATCAACGACCTGTTAGACGCAGAGTACATGGCTTACATGCTGAAGTATGACTCCACTCACGGTCGTTTCGACGGCACCGTTGAAGTGAAAGACGGTCATCTGGTCGTTAACGGTAAAAAAATCCGTGTTACCGCTGAACGTGACCCGGCTAACCTGAAGTGGGACGAAGTTGGTGTTGACGTTGTTGCTGAAGCAACCGGTATCTTCCTGACCGACGAAACCGCTCGTAAACACATCACCGCTGGCGCGAAAAAAGTCGTTCTGACTGGCCCGTCCAAAGACAACACCCCGATGTTCGTTCGCGGCGCTAACTTCGACACTTACGCTGGCCAGGACATCGTTTCCAACGCATCCTGCACCACCAACTGCCTGGCACCGCTGGCTAAAGTCATCAACGACAACTTCGGTATCGTTGAAGGCCTGATGACCACCGTCCACGCAACCACCGCTACTCAGAAAACCGTTGATGGCCCGTCTCACAAAGACTGGCGCGGCGGCCGCGGCGCAGCTCAGAACATCATCCCGTCCTCTACCGGCGCTGCTAAAGCAGTAGGTAAAGTACTGCCAGAACTGAACGGCAAACTGACCGGTATGGCGTTCCGCGTTCCGACTCCGAACGTATCCGTTGTTGACCTGACCGTTCGTCTGGAAAAAGCAGCGTCCTACGAAGAAATCAAGAAAGCTATCAAAGCCGCTTCTGAAGGCGCAATGAAAGGCGTTCTGGGTTACACCGAAGACGACGTTGTTTCTACCGACTTCAACGGCGAAGTTTGCACTTCCGTGTTCGATGCTAAAGCAGGTATCGCACTGAACGACAACTTCGTTAAACTGGTTTCCTGGTACGACAACGAAACTGGCTACTCCAACAAAGTTCTGGACCTGATTGCCCACATCTCCAAATAAGTTGAGATGAAAAAGTAATCTGTAAGAGCGACTTCGGTCGCTCTTTTTTTTGTCTGCAGAGATAGGATTGCACAATGATAAATAAAATTTTTGCTCTCCCGGTGAATGAAACCATTTCGCCCGTTATCTCCCGTCGCCAGCTGGACGACCTGGAGCTGATTGTCATCGACCATCCGCAGGTGAAAGCCTCTGTGGCGCTGCAGGGGGCGCACCTGCTCTCCTGGAAACCCGCCGGTGAAGAAGAAGTCCTGTGGCTGAGCAACAACACCCCATTTAAACAGGGCGTCGCCCTGCGCGGCGGCGTGCCGATTTGCTGGCCGTGGTTTGGCCCATCGGCGCAGCAGGGCCTGCCGTCGCACGGCTTTGCCCGCAACCTGCCGTGGACCCTGGAAGGGCATGATGAAGACGACAGCGGCGTGATGTTGACCTTTGCGCTGCAGAACAGCGCTGAAACCATGAAGCTGTGGCCGCATGAGTTCACCCTCTATGCCCGCTTCAAGCTGGGCAAGACCTGCGAAATCGAGCTGGAAGCCCACGGCGAATTCGAGACCACCTCTGCCCTGCACAGCTACTTCAACGTTGGCGATATCGCGGCGGTGAAAGTGAGCGGTCTTGGCGAGCGCTATATCGATAAAGTGAAGAACGCCGAAGAAGGCGTTCTGAACAACGGCGTGCAGACCTTCCCGGATCGTACCGACCGCGTCTATCTCGACGCCGAAGGCTGCAGCGTGATCCACGACGACGCGCTCAGCCGCACGATCGACGTGGTGCATCATCATCAGCACAACGTGGTGGCCTGGAACCCGGGCCCGGCGCTGTCCGTCAGCATGGGCGACATGCCGGACGATGGCTATAAAACCTTCGTTTGCGTCGAAACCTGCTGCGTGACCCAGCCGCAGAAAGCCAGTGAAGAGACCCCGTCTCGCCTGGCGCAAACCATCAGCGTGAAAAAACGCTAACCGCAAAAAGCCCCGTTTATCACGGGGCTTTTTCTCTTCTCCACCTGGATGCGCTGTGGGTTAAACCATATCCAACCGGGTTTTCCGCGGCGGCGGCGGATAGAGGCGGTCCAGCTGCGCAAGCTCTTGCGGGCTGAGAACGATATCAAGCGCGGCGGCATTCTGCACCACATGCTCGATAGTCGCCGCTTTCGGGATCGCCAGCATTCCCGGATGACGAATCACCCAGGCCAGCAGCAGCTGCGCCACCGTCACGCCCCGCGCGTTAGCCATATTGATGATATCGGTATGCTGAAAAAGTCCATCGCGTAAGCGCCCCGCCTGCGCCAGCGGGCAATAGGCCATCACCGGCAGGGTGTGCTGCTGACACCAGGGCAGAAGATCGTATTCAATGCCCCGCGACGCGAGATGATAGAGCACCTGGTTGGTGGCGCAGCGTTCGCCGCCCGCCGTGCGCCACAGCGCCTGCATATCGTCGGTGTCCAGATTGGAGACGCCCCAACGGCGGATTTTGCCCTCGGCCACCAGCCTTTCCATCGCCTCGACCGTCTCCTGCAGGGGGATATCGCCCCGCCAGTGCAGGAGATATATATCCAGATAGTCGGTCTGCAGCCGGCGCAGACTGTTTTCACAGGCGCGGCGCATCGCCGCTCCGCCGGCGTGCCAGGGATAGACTTTAGAGACCAGCGTCACCCGGTCGCGCAGGCCGCGGATCGCCTGGCCCACTACCTCCTCCGCCCCGCCGTCGGCATACATCTCCGCGGTATCGATTACCGTCAGGCCATGGTCGATGCCCGCGCGCAGTGCAGCCACCTCCTGCTGACGCTGCGCCGCGTTCTCGCCCATATACCAGGTTCCCAGCCCGATGGCCGGAACTGCCGCCTGCTCGCCAAAGCATACTGTTTTTTTCACCATCGTCTCCTTCTTCGCGCCCTGCACCACCATAAAGCAAAACAGGGCGCGAAGCCCTGTTTTGATGCATAAAGCGCACTGTAATAATGCACAATCAGAAGGTGTAGGTGATCCCGGTTGAGATCAGACCGCTCCAGGATTTGTCCACCATCGGGCTATCGGTGATTTCATCCGACAGACGCGTGTAGCGCGCAATACCGTATACGCTCCAGTCGCCGAGGAAGCGATAGTTGGCCGCCAGCTCCAGATACGGGTTCCAGCTGCTGTCCGGATCGTAGCTGCGCATCCCGCTGCGACGGGACTCATGCTGCGAGACGCCATAGTAGTATTCGTTCTGATTGTCGCTGTTCCACTCGACGCCAATGCCCGGCGTCAGCGTCAGGTTCCCGTTGGTGTAGCGGTACAGCCAGGCGAGATCCCAGTTGATACCGTTGCTGTTATCCAGCGTATCGCCGGCAATCGTCGTGCGCAGGAAGCCATAGGGCGTGTTGTGGACATAAGAAAGACCGGCCATCACGGTCGATTTACGTTTATCCAGGCGACGCATTTGTTCGCTATCGCTGTCGCCCGGCTTGAAGTACATCGGCGACCAGTAGGCCGTTATCGACAGCTTATCGTTGGTATCATTCCACAGGTAGTAACCCCCGCCCAGACCGTGGAACCAGAAGTTATCGCTCTCATAACTAATGACCGGCACCGGATAAACATCCGCATCATACTGCTTGTACGGATGCTCAACGATGCCGACGCCAGCCCCAAGCGTGAACTTCCCATCGGCATGCGCCGCGCTGGCGGAGGTCGCAATCAGCACGCCGAGTGCCAGAAGTTTGATTTTAGTCACAATCCATATTCCCGTTGTCAAATAATCAGCCCGTGCAGTTTACCGTCGTAGGTCTCATGCCTCAAATTCTTTACCCGATATGACACAAATCGTTCACTTTCCCACCCTTCTCTTACCATCTGGTGACAGCCCGATGACAGCTTCACGTCCCGGCGAATCAAAAAGCGTCTTTTTCAGGATGAGTTATTGATATGTCATTGAAATTGATTTTCTGCGGCATGCAAGATTTCTAAATGCATCTACGCTTAAATTTAGAAGGTGTAATTGCAGGGCACATTCACGCTACCCCACCCGCAACCTGGCATAAGGGTTGCTGGATACCAGGAGAGCGATGTTCAGCTTATGTCTTCCGGGGGCCCCCACTATTCATATGAACGGCTCTCAACCTGTGCTAAAAAACGAAAGGACGGCATGCCATGAATATATTCGATCACTATCGCCAGCGCTATGAAGCTGCCAAGGACGAAGAGTTCACACTGCAGGAGTTTCTTACCATCTGCCGGCAAGATCGCAGTGCCTATGCCAATGCGGCAGAACGTCTGTTGATGGCCATTGGTGAACCCGTCATGGTTGATACGGCTCTCGAGCCGCGGCTATCCCGTCTCTTTTCAAACCGGGTCATCGCACGCTATCCGGCGTTTGAAGAGTTTTACGGTATGGAAGACGCTATTGAGCAGATCGTTTCCTACCTCAAGCATGCCGCCCAGGGGCTGGAAGAGAAGAAACAGATCCTCTATCTGCTGGGACCGGTGGGCGGTGGTAAATCATCGCTGGCTGAACGGCTGAAAGCCCTGATGCAGCGCGTGCCTATCTATGTGCTGAGCGCCAACGGCGAGCGCAGCCCGGTTAACGATCACCCGCTGTGCCTGTTCAATCCGCAGGAGGATGCGCAGATCCTTCAGAAAGAGTATGGCGTCCCTACCCGCTATCTCGGCACCATTATGTCGCCGTGGGCGGCCAAACGCCTGCATGAGTTTGGCGGCGATATCACGAAATTCCGCGTGGTCAAAGTCTGGCCATCGATTCTTGAGCAGGTCGCCATCGCCAAAACCGAACCGGGCGATGAGAACAACCAGGATATTTCGGCGCTGGTGGGTAAAGTGGATATCCGTAAGCTGGAACACTATGCGCAGAACGACCCGGACGCCTACGGCTACTCCGGTGCGCTGTGCCGCGCCAACCAGGGGATCATGGAGTTCGTCGAGATGTTTAAAGCGCCGATCAAGGTGCTGCATCCGCTGCTGACCGCGACCCAGGAGGGTAACTATAACGGGACCGAAGGGATCTCCGCCCTGCCGTTTAACGGGATCATCCTTGCCCACTCCAACGAATCGGAATGGGTGACCTTCCGTAATAACAAAAACAATGAGGCCTTCCTCGACCGCGTCTATATCGTCAAAGTGCCTTATTGCCTGCGGATCTCCGAAGAGATCCGTATCTATGAAAAACTGCTCAACAGCAGCGAACTGACGCATGCGCCATGCGCCCCGGGCACTCTGGAAACGCTGGCGCGCTTCTCGATTCTGTCGCGCCTGAAAGAGCCGGAAAACTCGAGCATCTACTCGAAAATGCGGGTCTATGACGGCGAGAGCCTGAAGGATACCGACCCGAAAGCGAAATCCTATCAGGAGTATCGCGACTACGCCGGGGTGGATGAAGGGATGAACGGGCTCTCCACCCGCTTTGCCTTTAAGATCCTCTCAAGGGTGTTTAACTTCGACCATGTTGAAGTGGCGGCCAACCCGGTGCATCTGTTCTATGTGCTGGAGCAGCAGATTGAGCGCGAACAGTTCCCGCAGGAGCAGGCCGAGCGCTATCTGGAGTTCCTCAAAGGCTATCTGATCCCGAAATACGCCGAGTTTATCGGCAAAGAGATCCAGACCGCTTATCTGGAATCCTACTCCGAGTACGGGCAGAACATTTTCGATCGCTATGTCACCTACGCTGACTTCTGGATCCAGGATCAGGAATATCGCGATCCGGACACCGGGCAGCTGTTTGACCGTGAATCGTTGAATGCCGAGCTGGAGAAAATTGAGAAGCCGGCCGGGATCAGCAACCCGAAAGACTTCCGTAATGAAATCGTCAACTTTGTGCTTCGCGCCAGAGCCAACAACAGCGGACGTAATCCGAACTGGACCAGCTATGAGAAACTGCGCACGGTTATTGAGAAGAAAATGTTCTCCAATACCGAAGAGCTGTTGCCGGTCATTTCGTTTAACGCCAAAACCTCAACCGATGAGCAGAAAAAACACGACGACTTTGTCGACCGCATGATGGAGAAAGGTTACACCCGCAAACAGGTTCGCCTGCTGTGCGAGTGGTACCTGCGGGTTCGTAAATCGTCCTGATGCGTCCAGCCCGGCGGTGCGCCGCCGGGCCAACTGCAGCTGAATGATGATAAGTAAAGTTGGCTAATGCAGTACAGGAGGGCATATGACCTGGTTCATAGACCGACGCCTGAACGGGAAAAACAAAAGCGCCGTCAATCGTCAGCGCTTTTTGCGCCGTTATAAGGCGCAGATTAAACAGTCGATCTCCGAGGCCATCAACAAGCGCTCGGTGACCGATATTGAGAGCGGAGAATCCGTCTCGATCCCGACGGACGATATCAACGAGCCGATGTTTCATCAGGGTCGCGGCGGGCTGCGCAACCGCGTCCACCCGGGCAACGACCATTTCGTGCAAAACGACCGCATCGAACGCCCGCAAGGGGGCGGCGGCGGCGGGGGCGGCGGTCAGGGGCAAGCCAGCGCCGATGGCGAAGGGAAGGATGAGTTTGTCTTCCAGATTTCGAAAGATGAGTACCTGGATCTCCTGTTCGAAGATCTCGCCCTGCCGAACCTGAAGAAAAATCAGCACCGGCAGCTGAACGAGTTTAAAACCCATCGCGCGGGCTTTACCTCTAACGGGGTGCCGGCCAACATCAGCGTGGTGCGTTCGCTGCAGAACTCGCTGGCCCGCCGGACGGCGATGACTGCCGGCAAGCGCCGTGAACTGCGCGCCCTGGAGGAGGATCTGGAGACCATCAGCCGCAGCGAACCGGTGCAGCTGCTGGAGGAGGAGCGCCTGCGCAAAGAGATTGCCGAGCTGCGGGCTAAAATTGAACGGGTGCCGTTTATCGACACCTTTGACTTACGCTACAAAAATTACGAAAAACGGCCGGAGCCCTCCAGCCAGGCGGTAATGTTCTGCCTGATGGACGTCTCAGGCTCGATGGACCAGGCCACCAAAGACATGGCCAAGCGCTTTTATATCCTGCTGTATTTGTTCCTCAGCCGGACCTATAAAAACGTCGATGTGGTCTACATCCGCCACCATACTCAGGCGAAAGAGGTGGATGAACACGAGTTCTTCTACTCTCAGGAGACCGGCGGCACCATCGTCTCCAGCGCCCTGAAGCTGATGGATGAAGTGGTGCAGGCGCGTTATGACCCGGCGCAGTGGAACATCTACGCCGCCCAGGCGTCGGATGGCGACAATTGGGCCGACGACTCCCCGCTGTGCCACGAACTACTGGCGAAGAAAATTCTGCCGGTGGTGCGTTATTACAGCTATATCGAAATTACCCGCCGGGCGCATCAGACCCTGTGGCGCGAGTATGAACACCTGCAGGCGACCTTTGATAATTTCGCCATGCAGCATATCCGCGACCAGGAGGATATCTACCCGGTATTCCGTGAACTGTTTCACAAACAATCGTCTAAAAGTGAAGCGTAGTGAAATACTCAGCCAGTGAGTCGAGTGACTTGCTGGCTATTTTCCTCAGACACAAGGCCCGATGGCACAGCCATACATCATGTAAAACGGAAACAACGGGGCCATGGCGACGGCGCCAAGCGAGCTAATCGTTTTGGTCTTATCATTGATTGATACCACAACGGGGTGCGCTAACTGGTAGGCGGCGGCCAGATCTGATGCGTCCGATGCCGTCCAAAATCCTGTCGCTTTAAACAACACCCCGAGGCGTTCGTTATCAATCTGCACCGCATGATACTGATTCACCAGCTCGCTATGCTGCCCGGCATCCAGTTTGCGCTGATCCATCACCACCAGATATTCCGCCGTTACCTCATGTTGTTCCACGACAAAGTTAACCCGCACGCCGGAAGCCTGTTGGTGAAAGCGCTCATAAAAGGTCTTATAACGCTGATATTCCTCAGGCACACCGTCACGGACAAAGCGGTAACTGTATTTCGCTGAGCTGGCGACAATACCGGACTCTGTGGGTTTCATCGCCACAATGGTATCCCGAGGCGGCAAGTTTGGCGCGCTGGTACAGCCTGCGAGCATCGCCACTACGACCAGCGATAAGATATATTTCACCATTTTCAGCCGTTCCTGTTCGCGATTTTCTCTATGACATCTGGCGTTTTTTTTAACACTCCAGGTACAAATCCCTCACCCTGTGTATCATAACTGCCTAATCTGCTTCAAACATTCGCGTGATCGTCAGCGTTGAACTGTTTCTACTCTCAGGAGCCTGCTATGACCCCTTTTTATCAATTGACGGCTAACCGCCTGCGCGGACAGCCCCTCTCCATGGTTGACTATGCTGGCAAGGTGGTTCTGGTGGTGAATACGGCCAGCCATTGTGGCTTCACGCCGCAATATGCTGGCCTTGAAGCGCTCTACAAAAAGTACGCGGCTCAGGGGCTGGTTGTGCTTGGGTTCCCCTGCAACCAGTTTGGCAAGCAGGAACCCGGCGGTGCGGATGAAATCGAGCAGACCTGTCACGTTAACTACGGCGTGAGCTTCCCGATGTTTGAGAAAGT
The DNA here is from genome assembly GCF_048822715.1 of Klebsiella sp. C239. Classification (NCBI taxonomy): domain Bacteria; kingdom Pseudomonadati; phylum Pseudomonadota; class Gammaproteobacteria; order Enterobacterales; family Enterobacteriaceae; genus Klebsiella; species Klebsiella sp. C239. The sequence goes on from NZ_JBMEZK010000011.1 coordinate 116,352, forward strand.
GGACGTCAACGGCCCTGCCGCGCATCCGCTGTTTCGTTATTTGAAACAAGCGTTGCCCGGCGTGCTCGGCGGACGGATCAAGTGGAATTTCACCAAGTTCCTCATCGGTCGCGACGGCACTCCCCTCACGCGTTTTGCGCCGTTCACGACGCCGGAGAAAATGGAAGCCGCCATTGTTGCCGCACTCAAACGCTAAGTGTTCCTGTCATTCCACGTTCGCCCAACGGTGGCTGGCTGCCCATGCAAGGTAGAGGTCGATCTCACGCGGCCAGCAACCGTCTGTGGTTGGCCTAACTTCCGCCTGCCCGACACGCAGCCTACAGCGGCGACACGGCCTCAACCTCATGCTGAAACACGTAGGGGTCGGAGAGCAGTTCGAATACTTCGTCGTCCGGATAGGTGACCGCGACGTGATAGTCTTCGCCTGCGAAGGCTTTGACCGCCGCGAGATCCTGCCAGTAGGTGGCGAGAAAGAAATGCGCCCATTCGCCCTGGTTTTCCCGGCGCACCAGCGCGCCCCTGTTGCCGGGGATACCTCGGGCGTGTTCCACGCCGGTCAGCTCAAGGTGCTTTGCAAACCCCTCGGCATGTTGCAATGGCACACAGCCGTGCCAGGTCCTGACAATCATTTGCGTTCTCCTGTGGTAATCAACCTCTCACCCTAACATCGACAGACATTTTTGGGGGAGCGCAACAAGGCGGTGCTGGCAACAACACAAAATTATTTTGCCGGACGGGGATATCCCCTCACTCTGCAGTATTTTCGACTGCGGCGCAGCATTGGGCCGAATATTGCGCGGTGAGTATGACTGTTAGCGGGCGCGGAAAAAATCGTGGCTCGTCAGCCCCGGGGGGTCTTATCGATACACGCCCAAGCCGCGTCCCTTCAGGGCATCGCCAGCCGCTCTTGATGATCCGCAAAGAGAGCGATGAGATGGTCGGCGAGAACCCGCACGCGTCTTGACCCGGCCAGGTCGGAATGCATCACCAGCCAGAGGGTCTGATCCGCGCCGATCTCCGGCTGCAGGCACTGCAGGCCGCTGGCCCGCGCCATAAAGTGCGGCAGGACGCCCAGTCCGAGGCCCGCGGATACCGCGGAAACCTGGGCCACGAGCGTATTGGCTTCGACTTTACACGGCCGGCCGCGCAGGGTGCGCGTGATCCATTGGGCGGCCGGCAGGTGCTGGTGAGTTTCCGGCCACCCCACAAAGTCCGCCTCGCTCAGCGACAGGCCGTCCGCCCTGGCCAGATAGCCGGCGGCGCCATAGACGCCAAACCCCACCGTCCCCAGACGCTTTAACGTCAGATGCCCGGCCTCAGGCTTGACCATGCGGATCGCCAGATCGGCATCCCGACGGTGCAGGTTCACCGGCTGCACGCCGCTCAGCACCTCCACCCGCAGCTCGGGATATTGCTCCAGGAGCCCTTTCAGGGAGGGCAGAATAAAATGCGTGGCCAGGTTGTCCGCGGTGGCCAGGCGGACAACCCCGGCGACATGCCCCTGCAGTTGCGCCGCTTCGCCGAACGCCAGGCCTGCGTATTCCAGCGCCTCAGCCCGCGCGAGCAGGGCTTCGCCATCGTCGGTCAGGCGATAGCCGCTCTGATGGCGGCTGAAGAGCGGAACGTTCAACGCCTGCTCCAGCCGATCCAGCCGGCGGGAGACCGTGGCAATCCCCATGTTCATCTTGTCGGCGGCGCCGCTCAGCGTTCCCGCCCGGGCGATGGCGAGGAATATGCGCGCATCATCCCAGTTAAATTCTGCGGTCATCTATTTTCCATTTATGGAAAACGACTCTCCGTTTTCCGCTCTTTTTTATCATTTTCGCAGGGATGATACTGCACACCACTCGCGGAGACAACCAGGCCATCCGGTCGCCTGCTCGCTCCTCACCTGAACGTCCGCGCACCGCGCGGAACGCACCTTTCCTAAGGATACGCCTGATATGAAAGAGATTGCTTTACCCCTCCACCCGGCGCCGGCGCGCGTCTGGATAGCCGTCGTTGCGCTCGGGATCTGCGCCTTTTCGATCGTCACCAGCGAACTGGCGCCGGTGGGCATGCTCAGCGCCCTGGCGGCGGATTTTCACCAGACGGAATCCGGCATGGGCCTCGCCGTCACCGCCTATGGCTGGGTGGGCGCCCTGGCGGCTCTGCTTTCCGGCGCGATGCCGGCGCGTATTTCCCGCAAGGCGCTACTGGTCGGGCTGATGCTGATCCTGGCGCTTTCCTGCCTCGCCGCAACCCGGTCTTATTCGATGTTCGCCCTGATGAGTGCCCGCATGATTGGCGCCCTGGCCCATGGAGCCTTCTGGGCCTTAATTGGCATCGTCGCCGCGCAGCTGGTGCCGCCGCACCGGCTGGGGCTGGCCACGGCGATCATTTTTGGCGGCGTGTCGGCGGCAAGCGTAGTGGGGGTACCGCTGGCGAGCTTTATCGCCACCCTGGCGGGCTGGCGACACGCGTTTATGGCGATGGCCTTGCTGTCACTGGCCGCCGCTGCGGCGCTGTGCTCAACGCTGCCCCCGCTGGCCGCCCCTGCCTCCGTCAGGCTGCGTGTTTATCGCGATATTTTCCGCAATCCGCTGCTCGGTGGCCTGTATGGCGCCACGGCCTGCATCATTACCGCTCACTTTGCCGCCTTCACCTACATTGAACCGCTGCTGATAAATCTGCAGGGAGTCCCGGCGACCGCCCTCTCCGGCCTGCTGCTGCTGTCAGGGGTTTCCGGGCTGCTGGGTAACGTTATCGCGGGTAAGCTTATCGATCGTCATCTGAAGGGGCTGATTTTCGCTGCGCTGCTGCTGAGCGGGGGCGCGCTGGCGATCCTTGGCGCCGCCCGTCTTGCGCCACTGCCGTTCTGTTTTAGCGGGCTACTGTTAGCCCTGTGGGGCGCCGGCATCGCGATTGTGTTCGTCGGCTTACAGACCTGGCTGCTGCGCAGCGCGGGCGCGGTCGCCCAGCCGGCGTCAGCCATTTACGTGGCCATTTTTAATGCCGCCATCGGCACCGGGGCGCTTGTCGGCGGCCAGCTGATCGCCTCAGCTGGCCTGTCGGGAATGGTGTGGCTGGCGGCGGGGATCATGGTGGGCAGTACGCTGCTGATCGCCCTGCTGAAAGCGCCCTCGGCCCGCTAAAGGCTGCCCTGTAAAACCGCGTTTTCACGGTCCAGAGTGAAGACCTGCCACACGACGCGGGTCGCGCTCAAGGTAAAAATAGCCGTCGCCAGCGTATTTTCCTCATCCGGATCGTCGGGAGACAGCCGGTAAATCGGTAACAGCGGATCCTGCTGGTCGGAGAGCATCGCTTTCGCTGTCACGCCATCCAGCGGCGGGTTCGTCGCCAGCCATGCGTCCAGGCGCCGCTGGCGCGAACCGGAGCTCCCGGTCACGATCTGTTCAATGGCCGCAAGCTGGGGATGGATCAGATGGTTGGCATGCCCGCCGGTGGCGGACAACTCGAGCACCGAGCTGCCGGAGCCGGTGGCTTCCACGCTAAACAGACGGCTATCGCCCATCTGGCCCAGGGTGTGGTGAAACGCGCCCGCGCGCGGCGTGGCGCTCAGCAAAGTGACGGCTTCCTCTAAGGTGGCGGCGTTCAGCGATGCGCGGGCCACAATCTGGCGCGGCATGCCGTCCGGACGATGCACGGCGCGAATATTGTTGACCGTATTGACTATCCCCTTCTCATTCACCGCGAAGGTATGCCCGCACAGGGAGCCGGGATAGGCAAAGCTGGTGAAGGCGAGGCCCACCTCAGGGGTTACGCTGACGATGGCGCACTCTTCACGCAGCTGCGGGAAGCCGTCTTCATTGTGCGCAATGATCAACGCGCCCTCCGGGCTTCTCCCCGCCAGGGTGGTGCAGCCATCTGACGTCGAACGTACCAGATCGCCGCGACAGTTCCAGGCGAACACCTCATCCACCGGCGCCTGCAGCCCCTCCGCCATGCCCTCCAGCTCCTGCCAAATCAGCGGGAACTGCGCCTGCACGGCTGCACGCATGCGCTGGGTCTGTTCCGCCGTTTTCAGGGCGGTTACGGTTTGCCACAGCGCCGTTTGCCTGATTTTAGTATGCCAGGCCTCACGACCAAACGCGCCAAGCTGCTGACCGACCGCATAGGCGGAACCACGGATTGCGATTGTTTTCATATTGTCATCATTCACTTATGTTCAGGATACGTGTTGCAAAAACTCTTGCAGACGCGGATTGCTGCTGGCCGTGAGCAGCGCCTCAGGTGAACCATCTTCGGCAATGGTGCCGCCATCAATAAAGATCAACCGGGAAGCCACCTCTCTGGCAAAGCCAATCTCATGGGTCACAATCACCATCGTCATGCCCTCTTCGGCCAGGGATCGCATGACCTTTAACACCTCATGCCGCAGTTCGGGATCGAGGGCGGATGTTGGCTCATCAAATAACATCATTTTGGGTTTCACCGCCAGGGCGCGCGCTATCGCCACGCGCTGCTGCTGACCGCCCGAGAGCTCTGCCGGATAGTGGTTGGCGCGTTCACGCAGCCCCACGCGGTCCAGCAACGCCAGCGCCTGCTCACGCGCCGCGGCCTTGCTCTGCTTGCGCACGCGAAGCGGACCGAACATAACATTCTCAAGGGCGGTCAGATGCGGGAATAAATGAAACTGTTGAAACACCATACCGGCTTCGCGGCGAATATCACACTCATTCGCGTGCGGATCCGTAATGTGCATGCCCGCCACCAGCAGCGTTCCCGAAGAGATCGCCTCCAGCTTGTTAATACAGCGCAGCAGGGTCGATTTTCCCGAGCCGGACGGGCCAATGATCACCACCACCTCGCCCGCTTCAATCTTTAAATTGATATCGTGCAGCACCTGAGTGGCGCCGAAGTTTTTCGCCACCGCGCTAAATTCGACCATGCTCATAAAATATGGATCCTTTTCTCAAGTTGTTTCAGCAGGAAGCTCAGGCACAATGTCAAAAACAGATAAATCATCGCCACCGCCGTCCACACCTCCAGCGCCCGAAAATTGCCGGCAATAATCTCTTGTCCCTGACGGGTTAATTCTGCCACGCCAATGACAATAAACAGCGAGGTATCTTTAATACTGATAATCCACTGATTGCCTAATGCCGGGATCATCCGCCGAAAAGCCAGCGGCATAATGACATGCCACAGGGTGCTGCGCGGCGATAATCCCATCGCCAGGCTGGCTTCTTTAAATCCTTTATTAATCGACAGAATCGCCCCCCGGGTGATCTCCGCTATATAAGCCCCGGAGTTAATCACAATGGTGATAATGGCGGCGGGAACCGGATCAATACGCACCGGCAACACCATCGGCAGGGCGAAGTAGATAAACATCACCTGCACCATAATTGGCGTCCCGCGGATGACTTCCACAAACACCAGCGATACCGTTTTAGATATTTTTCCGCCTAATGCGCGGCAGGTCCCGGCCAGCAAACCAATGATTAATCCACCTAACAAACCTGATAACGAAATAATCAGCGTCAGCTGCAAACCTTGCATCAGCAGCGGCAATGCATCCCAAATATAGCGACTGTCAAAATTCATGCTTCTACCCGTAAAGAAAATATGAGGTCGGATCGCTCCGACCTGGCAGGGTTATTTCGGCTGTTTAGCAAACCACTTTACGTAAATCTTGTCGTAGGTGCCATCGGCGCGCAGGGCCTGCAGGGCCTGGTTGACTTTTGGCGTCAGGCTGCTGTTTTTCTGCATCGCAAAGCCATACTGCTGTGGCAGAATGCTGTCCGTCTCACCGGTGGATTTGACCTTGCCGTTACCCGCCGTCTTCACGTAGTAAAGGACATTCGGTGAATCATGAACCACGGCATCGAGATTACCGGCCTGCAGGTCAAGGTAAGCGTTATCGATATTCGGGAACTCGATATAATTCGCTTTATATTTGCTTTTCATAAAGCTGGCTGCCGCTGTCCCCTGCTTAAGGCCGACTTTTTTCCCGGTCAAATCGCTGAATTTAACAATGGAGTTGTCGGTACTTTTCACGGCCATGAGCAGGTCGGCATTATAATATCCTTCGCTGAAGTCCACGACCTGCTTGCGCGCATCGGTAATCGTTATTCCCGCCATCGCCACATCCAGATTACGCGACTGCAGACCGGGGATCAGGCCGCCGAAATCCATCGGCCTTAATTCGTAGCTGATATGCATTTTCTTCGCAATCGCGTCCCACAGATCGATATCAAAGCCGACATATTTATCGCCTTGTTTAAATTCAAATGGAACAAAGGCAGTATCGACACCCACCGTTATTTTATCTTCTGCTGCTGTCACAAAACTGGCTGAACAAATAACTAATGCCAGCGTCAGCTTTAATTTCTTAAATAATCCACTCATAATTACCCTCAGCGTCAGTGAAATAGCCTACAACGAACGTCATCCTGCGAAATATCTCGCCGGAAGAATTAATAATAAGAGCTGATATGCCGGGCGCAGTTTTATGCGCCCGAATAAAATCGATAACTTATTCAGAAAACAGAGAGTCAGAGGTATCCGGTACTGGCGTTTGCGCGCTGTTCATCACCATGGAGAGAAAACTGTAATAACCGTTTATTCCAATCAGATCCACCACGCCCTTCTCGCCCCATAACTCAATGGCTTGTTGCCAGGTCTCATCGCTGACCTTTTGCTGTTGATGCAGCTGCTGACAGAAGTCATAGATCGCCTGCTCATCGGGCCGCAGATCCGCGGGCCGGCGCCTTTCCTTAATCGCCTGCACCGCCGCGGCAGAGATCCCTTTCTCGCGTGCTATCGGCGCATGGATCGCCCACTCTACCGGCTGCGACCAGTGCCGCGCGGTCAGCAAAATCGCCAGTTCAGAAAGACGCTGGCCCAGCGCGCTGCGATAGCGCAGGTACTCCCCCATACGCTGGGCATGCGCCATCAGCTCGGGGCTACGCAACAGCGGTTCAAAGGGCGGCAGCAAGGCGCCGCGCGGTCCGTTGATGATCTCTTCCGCTAACTGACGCTGCCGATCGTCCCATTCCTGTTCCGCCAGGGGCGGTAAACGATTGATCATAATTTCCCCGTCTCTTCGCGGATCACGCTGTTCAGGGTATCGACCACAAAATCGAGCTGCGCCGGGGTGATGATAAACGGCGGTGCAATCAGGATGTGGTCGCCAGACTGGCCATCGATCGTGCCGCCCATGGGATAGACCATCAGTCCGCGCGCCATACAGTTTGCTTTGATCGCGGCGTGCAGCTTCAGGGCAGGATCGAACGGCGTTTTGTCGTCTTTATCGCGCACCAGTTCGACCCCCGCAAACAGGCCACGTCCGCGCGTATCACCGACATGCGGTAACTCCCCCAGCACCTCGCGCAGCGCCTTGTGCAGATAGGCGCCCTGCTGTTTGACAGCGTCCAGTAAATTATCGCGCGCGATCACCTGCTGCACCGCCAGGGCTGCCGACGCGGCGGTGGCATGACAAATGTAAGTGTGACCGTGCTGGAACAATCCGCTGCCCGCCTTCAGCGCGGAGACGATGGTCTCACTCGCCAGCACCGCCCCAATCGGCTGATAGCCTCCGCCGAGTCCCTTGGCGATGGTCACTAAATCGGGCACCACGTCGTCCTGTTCAAACGCATGCAGCGTCCCGGTCCGCCCCATACCGCACATCACCTCATCCGCGATGTACAGGATGCCGTATTTGTCGCACAGGCGGCGGACCCCTTGCAGATAGCCCGGCGTCGGCGGCGTGGCTCCCGTCGTCGCTCCCACCACGGTTTCCGCACAGAAACCGATGATCGTTTCCGGGCCGGCCTCAAGGATGGCTTGCTCCAGCTCATTGAGCAGACGTTCGGTATACTGTTGCTGGGTCTCGTCAGCCCGGCGATCGCGGTACTCATTGCAGGCGGAGACGCGGATAACATCCATTAATAAGGGGGCAAACTGGCGACGGCGCCATTCGTTCCCCCCCACCGCCAGCGCGCCCAGCGTATTGCCATGATAGCTCTGTTTACGGGCGATAAAGCGGGTGCGCGATGGCTGGCCGATCTCCACAAAGTACTGCCGCGCCATCTTCAGCGCCGTCTCTACCGCCTCAGAACCGCCCGAGACAAAGTAGGCGTAGTTAAGCTCGCCGGGCGCCGTGCGGGTGAGATGTTCGGCAAGCTGCTCGACGGCATCGCTGGTGAAAAAGCTGGTATGCGCATAGGCCAGCCGATCGATCTGGCGGTGCATCGCCGCCAGCACATCAGGATGCGCGTGTCCGAGGCAGGAAACCGCCGCCCCGCCACAGGCATCAAGATACGGTTTTCCCTGGGCATCAAAGATATAGGCCCCTTGCGCACGTGAGGCCACCATCGGCGTGCTACGCAGGCTGCGGTGAATGACATGACTCATACTGGGTTCTGCTCCTGAATCCGCTACATTAATTGAGCGTATCTTGCAGGATCCATTTGGATCACGTCAACGAATTAAAGATATAAATGCATCCATTATACTTATGACTGATACATTTGAATCATTTATCAGGACTTACCGGGGATCACGTAGGCGCCAGACTCAATGAGATAGCGTTCGGCACTTTCAATTTTACTCACCGCCTCCCGGCCGTGGCGCACCACCAGCATCGCCAGCAGACACTCCGCCAGCCCCATGCCGGAGACCACGGAAGGGAAAAATGACGGACTGTCGATGGAAAACAGCAGCGTGCAGTCTGCCGCCTGCGCTAAGGGGGAAACCGGCGAGTCGGTAATGGCGAGGATCTTCGCCCCTGCCTGCCGGGCTGCCTGTAAAACATCCAGTGATTCGCGCGAATAGGGCGCAAAGCTGGTGAGTAAGACGCAGTCCCGGGCGGTGAGTTCGCGGGTAAAGACTTCGATATTGCTGGCCAGGCCATCGATTAACGATACCTGGCGGTTGAACAGTCGATAGACATAGAACAGCGACCACGCGATCGGAAAGCTGGCGCGGAATCCGCAGATATAGACATTCTCCGCGCTGTCGAGCAAGGTCACCGCCTGCTCCATCTGCTGGGCATTTTCGTTTTGCGTAAAGGTCAGGTTCGCCTGATGCGCCTGAAATACCTCTTTATACAGCTGCGTTTGCGTCCCGCGGGCCATCATTTTTTCCGCTTTTGATACGTATGTATCATTGCGCAGCCCCAGGTCGTCAATGAAATCGCTTTTCAGCTCGCTCCAGCCACGGTAGCCCAGCCGCTGCGCCAGACGCAGCAGCGTCGCCGGTTTTACCCCGGCTTCCGCCGCGAAGGCGCGCATGGATAACACCACCAGCTGACTGGCATTTTGCAGTGAGAACTCGGCGGCGCGTTGCAGCTCGGGCGACAACCCGCCGAATTCATTAATGATTTTTTCCCTGAGATTCATGGCAGCCACTGACTGGTTTTAAGTGAAAGCTATCTAATCATATTTGAGATCAAGACTCTATAGGTGGCTAACGACCCCGCGTGTCACATCCGTTCCCCCTTCTCATTGCTGGCGTGCTTTACTTCAAATATGGCACAAGAGGAATGTCACTGGCGGGTGGGAAAAGGTATGCTCTTATCAGGGGGCGTTGCACATCAAAGCCCTGTTCACTGCTGGAAATCTCACCATGGCACGCAACCGCACTTTTTCTCTCAATCTCCGTTGGCGAGCGCTGCTCAAAGACGCAGGGATGGAGCCTGAACATCTTCTCCGCCAGGCCGGTTTGCCGGACGACACCTTTTCAGACATCAATCGCGGTCTGACTACCGATGAGTATCTGCGTTTCTGGCGCGTGCTGGAAAAAGAAAGCGACGATCAGGCCTTTCCTTTGCCCTTTGTAGAAAGGGTCTCTGCGGAAGTGTTTGATCCCCCGCTGTTCGCCGCCTTGTGTAGTACCCACATGATGCAGGCGGTCCAGCGGCTGGCCAGGTATAAACTGCTTATTGCCCCCATGGTGCTAGAGACGACGGTCGTGCAGAACGGCACGCTGACAGTGTCTCCGCGCTGGCTGGGAGCAACAGAAATCCCTGCCTCTCTGGAAGTGGCAGAGCTGGCATTTTTACTTCGTCTGAACCGACTGGCCACCCGCGAACCGGTTCAGGCCGTGAAAGTAACGCTCTCACAGCCCCTCACCCGCCAGCAGACCCACCACTTTTCAGCCTTCTTCGGCACGACCATACAGCGTGGAAAGCGGGCGACCATCAGCTTTGCCGCCGCTGATGCCCTGCGGCCCTTTTTGACGGTGAACGAGGGTATGTGGCAGGTCTTTGAGCCGGAGCTGAAGCGTCGTCTCAGCCAGCTTAGCGATCAGGCCTCAGCGGCTGAACGTGTTCATGCAGTCCTGCTGGAGCTTCTGCCGGGCAACGACGCCTCTATCGACAATACGGCGCAACGTCTGGGAATGAGCAAACGCACCCTGCAGCGCAGGCTGGAGCAGGAGGGAGAGAATTATCGCGCCCTTGTTCACGCTTGTCGCGAAGCGCTGGCTCGCCACTATCTTCTCAATACCACGCTTTCCGGCTATGAAATCGCCTTTCTGCTCGGTTTTGAAGATCCAAATTCCTTCTACCGGGCTTTTATGGCGTGGACCGGCCAGACGCCAGAAAACTTCAGAGACATGATGCGCCTCAACTAAGCGCGCGTCATGGCGCGCTTTGCCAGTATTGTGGCGCACCGTGCCAGCGACACCGCGCCTGACAGCAGGCACACTCAGCGCAGTCTACTTGCCGAGGTGCTTATGTTTATTCAGGAAAATAAAACCGCGCTGGTCACCGGCGCATCGTCAGGGATGGGGAAAGCCATTGCCCGTCGTCTTATCCAGGAGGGTTACCAGGTTTACGTTGCTGCCCGGCAGCTCGGGAAAATGGAAGATCTGGCTTCGCTAGGGGCCCAATGCCTGCAGATGGATCTCTCACGGCAGGACGATCGGCTGGCGGTCGTGAACACCATTCTGTCTCAGACCGGAGGGGTCGATGTACTGGTCAATAATGCCGGTTTTGGCCTGTATGGCCCGGTCGAAGAGATCGGCATCGATGAGGCTCGCTACCAGTTTGAGGTCAATCTCTTCGGCGCGGCACATCTCACGCAACTACTGCTTCCCGCGATGCGCGCCCGCCGTCGCGGATATATTGTCAATATCTCTTCCATGGGCGGGAAGATGTATAGCGTCCTCGGCGCATGGTACCACGCCACCAAACATGCACTTGAGGGGTGGTCAGACTGCCTGCGGCTGGAAGTTGCCGACTTCGGCATCAAGGTGGTTATCATCGAACCTGGAGTGATTGAAACCGGCTTCGGCGATGCGGCCAGTGAAAGTATTGTCAAACGTTCGGCCACAGGACCGTATGGTCAGTTGGTAAAAGGGGTCGCCCTGTCGATCCAAAAAACGTACGGCCATGGCACCGGCAGCGACCCGCAGACGATCGCCGAGGTGGTCCTGGTCGCGGTGAATGCCTCAAATCCACGCCCCCGTTATGCCGTCGGTAAGTATGCCAAATTGCTTATCCGGATGCGTGTCTGGCTGGGCGACCGTCTTTTCGATCGTATTATCCTCAGCCAGATGCGCTGAGGTCATGTTCTGCTCACTTTCGCCTCGCGCTGGAGGGGGATGACTCTTCCAGCCAGTCGATAAAAAACGCCATAAACGCCGATACCTGAGGGGGCTGCAGCTTTCGCTGGGGAAAGACAAACTGCAGCCCAACCTCCTTGCGGTCTAACCGGCTGAAACCGGTGAAGCGGTCGGCAAACAGCACCTGAAGCCGCCCCTCCTCGACATCCCTCTTCACATCCCACCATGATTTACCGGCGATCCCCGCCCCGCTGAGCGCCCACTGCCGCAGCAGTGCCCCATCGTCGCAGACCATCGCCGGCGTTACCCGGATGACCTGCTCTTTTCCCGCCTCCTCAAAGCGCCACTCGTTCATCACCACGCCGTGCCGCTCCAGCGCCAGGCAGCGATGATGATGCAGCGCCTCGGGCGAAGCAGGCATTCCACGGGCGGCAAGGTAATCCGTCGAGGCCACCAGCACCCGATGGTTAGGACGAATGTGGCGGATGGCCAGGCTACTGTCCGGCAGGTTACCGACGCGAATGCTCATATCCAGCCGATTGGCGACCAGATCCTCCACGCGCTCGCCTAAGTAGACGGAAAAGGTCACTTCCGGGTGACGGCGGGTAAAGTCGACGATGGCCGGGCTAAGGTATTGTCGGCCAAAGTCGGAGGGGGCGGAAAGGCGAATATCGCCGCTCAGGACCCCCTCTTTTTGCGTCAGCAACGACTCGGCGTGGCGCGCCTCCTCCAGCACGCGCCGCGCGGCATGATAAAAATCTTCCCCCGCGTTGGTCAGGGTGATAGCCCGCGTGGAACGATGGAACAGGCGGGTCTGATAACGCTCTTCCATCGCCTTCAGACGTGCAGTCATGGTGGCCGGCGAGAGCGACAACCGTCTGCCGGCGGCGGAGAGTCCCCCCGCCTCGGCGACGGCCACCAGCAGCGCCATATCTTCCAGTTTGCCCATTTTTCGCATTTCCCGAAAAGTGAATCTGTTTTTCGTCTAATTATCAAAATCAGATCCCGACTGTAAAGTGATTTCCATTCCACTCGCAAGGGACATCATTATGAATACGCTCTCACTTTATGATCGTCATCGCATCGGTACGCTGCCGCTGAAAAACCGCATCGTCATGGCCCCCATGACCCGGGCGCGCGCCCTGCAGCCGGGAAATATCCCCTCCGCGCTGATGGCGGAGTATTACCGCCAGCGCGCCAGCGCGGGTTTGATCGTCACGGAAGCGACGCAAATCTCTCCCGAGGGACAGGGGTACTCCTGGACGCCCGGCCTGCATTCCGCAGACCAGATTGCCGGCTGGCAGTTGACGACCCGGGCCGTACACCAGGCCGGCGGCGTTATTTTTTCTCAGCTCTGGCACGTGGGACGCATGTCGCACGCCCGTTTTCATGCGGATGGTCAACCCGTGGCCCCCTCGGCGCTGGCGCCGGACGCCCAGGTCTGGGTGGTGGATGAGCAAGGCCGGGGGCAGATGGTGGACTGCCCACCGCCGCGGGCGCTCTCCCGGTCGGATATCCAGCGTATTGTCGCCGATTACCGCCAGGCGGCGCGCAATGCGATCGCGGCGGGGTTTGACGGCGTGGAGGTGCACGGCGGCAATGGCTATCTGATCGACCAGTTCCTGCGGCGTACCGCCAACCAGCGCACCGATGAGTACGGCGGTAGCCTGAACAACCGGATCCGTTTTGCCCAGGAGGTGCTGACCGCCATCGGCGACGCTATCGGCCGCGAGCGGACGGGCATCCGCCTTTCCCCCTTCATTACCCAGCGCGGGATGAATGACCCGCAGGTGATCGACGCCATCCTTGCCCTGGCGGCCTGGTGCGAACAGCAGGGTATCGCCTTTATCCACTTGGCGGAGGCGGACTGGGACGATGCGCCAGCCGTTCCCCTGCACTTCCGCGACACGCTGCGCGCGACCTTCAGCGGCACCCTGATCGTGGCCGGGAATTACGATCAGCAGAAGGCGGAGCGCATTCTTGGCGCCGGTCTCGCCGACCTCGTGGCTTTCGGCCGGCCGTTTATTGCCAATCCCGACCTGCCGCAGCGGCTTCAGCACCGCTGGCCGCTGGCGACCGTCAGCGATCCCGGCACGCTGTTTGGCGGAACGGCGGCGGGCTATACCGACTATCCCTTCTATACGGAGCATAAAGAGTGAAATTGATCGACAAAATGTTACCTGCCGGGCGTGGTGTCGCTGTTGCCCGCACGCTGGCCAGGCGCGGCCTCACGCGCCGTCGCTGCGCCACCGCGCTGCTGCTTGCCGGGATATCCGGCTCCGCGTTTTCAGCCCCGCAGGGTTTGCTGAAGCCAGCCCAGCTCATCGTTGATAGCGGCCTTCCCCCTGCCACACGCGTCGCCAATGAATATGTCGCCAGGCAATACGCCACGTTCTGGAATACCGGCGATGACGCGCTGGCCCGGGCGGCGCTGGCGGAGAATTTCATCGATAAAACGCCCCCGGAAGGGCGCCGACAAGGGCCGGAAGGAGCGATCCTCGCCTCCAGAGCGTTTCGCCAGGCGGTGCCGGATTTACGCTGTGATGTCGAACAAATGATCGTGGCCGGTGACCGGGTGGTCTCACACTTACATTTCCATGGCCACTTTACCGGGACCTTCGGCACCCGGCAGGGTAAAGGACAAAATATCGATTTTATCGCCACCGATATCTATCAGATCAGCGGCGGTAAAATTACCGCCAACTGGCATATTGAAGATAACCTGACGCTGATGAAACAGCTGGGCACGCAATAAGCTGCTCCCGGACGGTGCGTCAACGCTCGCCAAAACCACGAGCCGCCCCGGTCTCCGCAGGGCGGCTCGCCTGGCGACAGACTGTGCTTAGATTTGCGCCATTCCACCGTCGACATAGATCTCTGCGGCGTTAATAAAGCTCGACTCATCCGACGCTAAAAACACCACCGTCCGACCAATCTCCTCCGGCTCGCCCAGCCGTCCGAGCGGTACGCTGGCGGCCAGGGCGTCGAACAAGCCCTGACGGTCCGCCTCCGCCACCAGTCCTCCCAGACCCGGGGTACGCACCGGCCCTGGGCTGACCACATTGATGCGGATCCCGCGGTCGTTCACCTCCAGCGCCCAGGAGCGCGCCAGGCTGCGTACCGCAGCTTTACTGGCGCTATAGATGCTGAAGTTCGCCGTCCCTTTGACCGCCGCCGTAGAGCCGGTCAAAATCACCGAGGCGCCGTCGGTGAGCAGCGGCAGCGCTTTCTGCACCGTGAACACCACCCCGCGCACGTTGGTGGCGAAAATCCGCTCGACGTGCGCTTCGGTGATGGCGCTCAGCGGCAGCATATCCCCGCCGCCAGCATTGGCGAACAGCACATCCAGGCGGCCGGACTCGTCGGCAATGGTCGCAAATACCGCGTCAAGGTCGCTTAACACGGCGGCGTCGGCGCGGATCCCGCGAGCGGCGGGCCCGATGAATCTTACCGCCGCATCCAGCTCCTCCTGTCGGCGGCCGGTGATATACACCTTCGCGCCCTGCTCCGCCAGCGCTTTCGCCGACGCCAGGCCAATCCCGGTGCTGCCGCCGGTCACTAACGCCACTTTATCCGCAAGTTTTTTGCTCATGGTGCATTTCCTTGGTTAGAGTATAAACAGGCCAGGCTCGCGAAAGCGCCCCGCCGGGTATGGAAAGCACTGTAATCGCCTCACAGAGGCGGAAAAATGGCCTAATCTGAAAAACACTTTTCCCCTCCGTGGATAATGGACGCCCGCTAACCAGGATACTGCGAATAATGGACCGGTTTTCAGCCCTCAAAGCCTTCACCCGCGTTGTCGAAGCCGGCAGCTTTACCCGCGCCGCGGACTCGCTGGATATGCCCAACGCCACACTCAGCAAAACCATCAAGCAACTGGAAGCGCACCTGGGGGTTTCCCTCCTGCAGCGCACCACCCGGCGTATTACCGTAACGCCGGAAGGACGGGAGTACTATGAAAAAGCTCGCTGCCTGCTGGAAGACCTGGAAGAGATCGACGCCTCCTTCAATACCGCCCACAATAAGCCGAAGGGCCATCTGCGGATCGCCATCGGCGGGTCGACCGCGCGCGATGTGCTGATCCCGCTGCTGGCGGACTTTATGACCTCCTGGCCGGATATCCGTATTGATTTGCAGGTGGCCGATAAACCCGCGGACCTCATCAGCGGCAATATTGACTGCGCCATCCGCGGCGGGCCGATGGAAGACTCGACGCTGATGGCCCGTAAAATCGGCGAGGCGACGCTGGTCACCTGCGCCACCCCTGGCTATCTTCAGCGCTGCGGCACGCCCGCCTCGCCGGATGAACTCCACCATGGCCACCAGCTCATCAGCTATCTGTCGCCGGCCAGCGGCAGAGCGTTTCCGTTTCGTTTTACGCGTCACGGCGTCAGTACCGAGCTCAAGACAGAGCCCCATCTCGGCATCAATGAGAGCAACGCGCATATTGCCGCCGTCGAGGCGGGCTTAGGCATTGTGCAGACCTTTACCTATTCGCTAAGACCCGCGCTGGCAAGCGGCAAACTGGTGGAGATCCTCGCCGCCTGGCGCCCGGCCCCCTATCCCTTTCACGTCGTCTATGCCCGGCACCGGCACGTGCCGCCCCGGCTCCGCGTCTTTATTGAATGGCTGGCGGCGGTTTTTCCGGCTGCGGTGCAGGGATAGCGCGCGTTATCTGACGCGGAGCAGGTCGCCGTATCGCGTGGTGTAGCGCGGCGATAGCATCTCTCGCTTCATCTGCCACTGCTGCTGGATCCCCTGGCCGGCAAAATAGAGCGCCCCCCTGCCGTTTTTCGCATTCAGCTGGTCGAGCACCTGCATCAGCCTGGCGCTGTTCTGCCGCGGGGCAAGCTCGTCGAACAGGTTCAGCTGGGCGACGCCCTGGCTGTAGAAATCGCCGAGCATCACCCCGGCCTTCTGATAGCGGTGCCCCGCTTTCCAGATGCCGTCCAGGCAGCTTGTCGCCGCGGCGATAATATCCCGGGAATCCTGCGTCGGCGTCAGCAGCTTCAGCGAGGCGCTGTTGCCGTAATAGGGTTCATTCAGCGCGAAGGGGCTGGTTTTGACAAAGGCGGAGACGAACCGGCAGTACTGATGCTCACCGCGCAGCTTTTCTGCTGCCCGCGCGGCATAGCTGCAGATCGCCTGGCGCATATCCTCATAGGCCGTAATGCGATCCCCGAACGAGCGGCTGCAGATAATTTCCTGCTTCGCGGGGGCAAACTCCTCCAGCGCCAGGCAAGGCTCGCCGCGCAGCTCCCGTACCGTTCGCTCGAGCACCACCGTGAAGTGCTTGCGGATAAAGCGGATATCGCTCTCCGCGAGCTGAAGTACCGTGCCGATCCCCATCGCCTCGAGCTTTTTGCCGATCCGCCGCCCGATGCCCCAGACCTCACTCACCGGCAGCAGCGCCATCAGCTTTCGCTGCCGCTGCGGGCAAGATAAATCCACTACCCCGCCCGTCTGCCGCTGCCACTGCTTCGCCGCGTGGTTGGCCAGCTTCGCCAGGGTTTTGGTCGGGGCGATCCCGACGCCCAGCGTCAGATGGGTGCGCTGCTGCACCGTGGCGCGGATTTCCCGGCCAAAGTCAGTCAGATCTCTGCAGTGGCGCACGCCGCTGACATCGCAAAAGGCTTCATCAATACTGTAAATTTCGCAGCGCGGGGCGAGCTCTTCCAGGGTGGACATCACCCGGCTGGACATGTCGGCGTACAGCTCATAGTTGCTGCTGAACGCCACGACGCCGTGGCGAAGAAACGCCTGCTTCTGCTTAAAGTAGGGTACGCCCATTTTCACAAACGGCTTCGCCTCCGCCGAGCGGGCGATCACGCAGCCATCGTTGTTCGACAGCACCACTACCGGCCGCCCCTTCAGGTCTGGCCGGAAGGCGGTCTGGCAGCTCGCATAGAAGGCGTTCACATCACAGTGCGCGAACATGATCAGCCCGCCGCCTTGATGATGTAGGTCACCACGCCGAAAATATCGAGCGTCTCCTCGCGGCCGACCACGATGGGCGAATAGGCCGGGTTCATCGGGTTAAGCTGCACCCGCGGCAAAAGCTGCAGCTTTTTTACGGTAAACTCGCCGCCGACGGCGGCAATCACGATATCGCCATGCTCCGCTTTGCGCGCGCTGTCCACCACCAGCAGATCGCCTTCGTCAATGCCGGCGTCGATCATGCTGTCGCCAGCGGCTTTGACAAAATAGGTCGCGCTGGGATGCTGCACCAGCAGCTCGTTGAGGTCGATTCGCTTCTCGACATAGTCCTGAGCCGGGCTGGGAAAGCCGCACTGCACCAGGTCGGCAAAAAAGGGAAAGGAGACAATCTGACGTAGCTCAACCGGCGTGTAAAAGTTCATTTTTCAACCCACCATATAATG
>NZ_JBMEZK010000012.1:0-99955 GCF_048822715.1 Klebsiella sp. C239
AACCGTCTCTTTTTTCAACAATGCGGCGAGGAATGTCGCAAAAAACCGCCGTTTTGCTGTTTTAACCGACGAAACGGGGCGCCTGGTGGCATACTGTTAGTGTAGAAAAAAGAAAGGAACGGCATTTATGTCTTTAAGCGCACAGCAACTGGCGGCACAAAAGAACATCTCCTGGGTACTGGCCGAGAAGCTCGCCCAAAAGATACTGACTGGCGAATATCAGCCGGAAAGCATTCTTCCCGGCGAAATGGAGTTAGGGGAGCAGTTCGGCGTGAGTCGTACCGCCGTCCGCGAAGCGGTGAAGACGCTGACTGCAAAAGGCATGCTGCTGCCCCGCCCTCGCATTGGCACCCGGGTAATGCCGCGCAGCAGCTGGAACTTTCTGGATAAGGAACTACTCTCCTGGTGGCTCACGGAAGACAACTTCGAAGAGGTGGTGAGCCACTTTCTCGTCATGCGCAGCAGCCTGGAGCCACAGGCCTGTTTCCTCGCCGCCGCCCACGGCACCGCGGAGCAGAAAGCGCAGCTCAATACCCTTATGGAAGAGATGATTGCCCTGAAACGTCATTTTCAGCGCGATCGCTGGATAGACGTCGATATGGCCTGGCATGAACATATCTATGAAATGAGCGGCAATCCTTTCCTCAGCTCATTCGCTTCTTTATTTCATTCCGTCTACCACACCTACTTCACGTCGATTACGCAAAATGAAGTCGTGAAGCTCGATCTCCACCAGGCGATCGTCGATGCCATTCTCAATAGCGATGCGCCAGGTGCCTTGCTCGCCTGCCAGGCGCTGCTGAACGCCCCACACCACGTAAATCAATAACAAGGATTTGGCATGAGCGGAAAAAAAGGGCGCAGCATGGCTGGCCTGCCGTGGATCGCGGCGATGGCCTTCTTTATGCAGGCGCTGGATGCCACTATTCTTAACACCGCCCTCCCGGCTATCGCCCACAGTCTTGATCGTTCTCCCTTAGCGATGCAGTCGGCCATCATCAGCTATACGCTGACGGTGGCGATGTTGATCCCGGTCAGCGGCTGGCTGGCCGATCGCTTCGGCACGCGCCGGGTCTTTATCATCGCCGTTAGCCTGTTTACTCTCGGCTCCCTCGCCTGCGCGCTCTCGAGTTCATTAACGGAGCTGGTCATTTTTCGCGTTATTCAGGGGGTCGGCGGGGCGATGATGATGCCGGTGGCGAGGCTAGCCCTCCTGCGCGCCTATCCGCGCAGCGAACTGCTGCCGGTACTGAACTTTGTCACCATGCCGGGACTGGTAGGACCGATTCTGGGCCCGGTTCTCGGCGGGGTATTTGTGACCTGGGCCAGCTGGCATTGGATTTTCCTGATAAACATTCCCATCGGCGTGATCGGCATTCTGTATGCCCGTAAATATATGCCAAATTTCACAACGCCGCGCCGACGCTTCGATATAACCGGTTTTCTGTTATTTGGCTTAAGCCTGGTGTTATTTTCCAGCGGTATTGAACTGTTTGGCGAAAAAATCGTGGCGACATGGCTGGCGCTGGCGGTGATCGCCGTCAGTCTGATACTGCTCCTGGCCTATGTCCGTCACGCGCGCCGCCATCCTGCGCCGCTGATCTCGCTCTCTTTATTTAAGACCCATACGTTCTCGGTCGGCATTGCCGGCAACCTTGCCACGCGGTTGGGTACCGGCTGCGTACCTTTTCTGATGCCGCTCATGCTGCAGGTTGGCTTTGGCTATCCGGCCATTATCGCCGGCTGTATGATCGCCCCCACCGCTATCGGCTCGATTATTGCGAAATCTACCGTTACCCAGGTGCTGCGCTGGTTTGGCTATCGTAAGACCCTGGTGGGGATCACCGTGTTTATTGGCCTTATGATTGCCCAGTTCTCGCTGCAGTCGCCAGAAATGCCGCTGTGGATGCTGCTTCTGCCGCTGTTCGTGCTGGGGATGGCGATGTCCACGCAGTTTACCGCCATGAATACCATTACCCTGGCCGATCTGACGGATGACAATGCCAGCAGCGGTAATAGCCTGCTGGCAGTCACCCAGCAGCTTTCCATCAGTCTCGGAGTGGCCATCAGCGCTGCGGTGCTGCGCTTCTATGAAGGTTTTGACAGCGCCAGCACCGTAGAGCAGTTTCACTACACCTTTATTACCATGGGCGTGATAACCATCGTGTCGGCGCTGATGTTTATGCTGTTGAGAGCGAAGGATGGCCGCAACCTGATTAGCGAGCGGCACAAACGCTAAGCGGAGCCGCGGACCACCAGCTCCGGGGTTAACTGTACGCGCTGCTGTTTTTGCTGCGGGTCGGCCATGCGATGGATCAGCACGTCGATGGCCAGTTCCCCCAGCTCATCTTTCGGCTGGTGAATGGTGGTTAACGGCGGCGTCATATAGCGAGCCAGTTCAATATCATCGTAACCCACCAGCGCCATATCCTGCGGGATCTGCAACCCGGCCTGGTATAACGCCTGATAAGCGCCAACCGCCATGGCGTCGTTACCGACAAACACCGCCTGCGGCCGCTGCGGCAACGCCAGCAGCTGCTGCATCGCGCTAAATCCGCCGCCAAACTCAAAATCACTGGTCACCACGTATCCCTCGGCTACGGGCAGACCGCAGCGCGCCATCGCGGCATGGTAACCTTCAAGGCGCAGACGCGCCGGGGTTTTATCCAGCGGGCCGGCAATGCAGGCTATGTGTGAATACCCTTGATCGATCAGGTACTGGGTCGCCATATCGCCACCGAGCAGTGAGTTATCCTGAATCAGATCGCTATCGCCATCAAACGGCGCCCAGTCCATCATGACCGTCGGAACCGACGGATAGCGCTGCATAATTTCCGGGGAGGGTTGGTGGGTCTCAGTGCACAGCAGCAGTAATCCATCGACGCGTTTTTGCATTAACGTCTCCAGATTACGATTCATTCGCTGCTCATCACCTTCCGTATTACAGAGTACGAGACTATAACCCCGCTCAAAGCAGCTGCGCTCCACGCCCCGCACTAGCTCGGAATAAAACGGATTGGTACTGGCGGTGATCAGCATGCCGATGGTGCGGGTTTGATTAAGCTTGAGGCTACGCGCCAGCGCCGAGGGGGCGTAGTTGAGGCTTTTGATCGCGGCGTCGACTTTGGCGGTAATCGCCTCGCTGACAAAGCGGTCCTTATTGATGACGTGTGACACCGTCGATGTGGAAACGCCCGCGACGCGGGCCACATCTTTCATCGTAGCCAAGCATTACCCCTGTTGCGCTAAAAATTCATCAATCTCTGTGCGCCACGGCACGGAAGGCTGCGCGCCTTTGCGAGTCACGGCAATCGCCGCCGCGGCATGCGCAAAGCGGATCGCCTCCGGCAGGGCGGTCCCTTCCAGCAGCGCGGTCACCAGCGCGCCGTTGAAAGTGTCGCCGGCCGCGATAGTATCAATAGCCTGCACGCGAAACCCTGGGATCCGGCGGCTTTCGCCTTCGGCACTGAGCCAGACGCCGCGACTGCCGAGGGTGATCATTACCGTACCAATGCCTTTGGCATGCAGCACGTCGGCGGCTTTTGCCGCATCCTCGTCACTCTCAACGCGAATCCCCGTCAGCTTTTCCGCTTCGGTTTCGTTGGGGGTAATGATATCCACCAGCGCCAGCAGTTCATCGGACAGTTCACGCGCTGGCGCGGGATTAAGCACCACGGTGGTCTGATGGTGATGGGCGATTTTCGCCGCCGCCAGCACGCTCTCCAGCGGCGACTCGAGCTGCATCAACAACGCCTGCGCGCTGGCGATCCGCTCTTTTTCCGCCTCTACCTGAGCGACGGATAAGGCCGCATTGGCGCCGGCATGAATACCGATGACATTCTCACCTTCGGCGTTAACGAAGATTAACGCCACGCCGGTTGCTTCCCCGGCGACCGCGCGCACAGGCGCCACATCGATTTTATCGCTCGCCAGCTGGCGACGGATGCGTTCACCGATGTCGTCATCGCCGGTGCAGGCGATAAACGCGATATCCGCCCCGCTGCGCCCGGCGGCCACCGCCTGGTTGGCCCCTTTACCACCGAACGCCAGCTGGTAGTGGTTGCCGGTGACGGTTTCACCCGGCGTCGGGAAAGCGTCAAGGTTGAGAATGTGATCGGCATTGATGCTGCCAAGGACGACAAGTTTGCCTGCAGTTTTCATCGTTTCTGTTCCCGGGAAAGCGCGCCACCGGGATCCGGTGGCGCATGCCCTGCTTTTCTTTTTTTATATTGTCCCTCGGACCGTTGCCAGTCCGAATCGCATATTACTGCTTAACGACCAGCTTCAGCTCAACCGGGTAGTTAGCTTCCACTTTTTCGCCCTTCAGTACCTTATCAGCAGTCTCAACGCCTTTCGCGCCGATCTGCTCCGGCAACTGTGCGACGGTCGCCGCCAGTTTGCCACTGTTTACTGCTTTTTCGCCATCCGGAGTGCCGTCAAATCCAACCACCATCACATCGGACTTGCCTGCGGTCTGCAGCGCGCGCAGAGCGCCGAGCGCCATTTCATCATTCTGCGCGAACACCGCCTGGACGTCAGGATGGGCGGTCAGCAGGTTCTGCATCACGTTCAGCCCTTTGGTACGGTCGAAATCGGCCGGCTGGCTGGCCAGAATGTTGAACTTGTGCGCCGCCACGGCCTGTTTGAAGCCTTCGCCGCGCTCACGCGCCGCGGAAGTCCCGGCAATGCCCTGCAGCTCAATGACTTTCGCACTTTCACCCAGCTTTTTCGCAATGTAATCGCCCGCCATTTTTCCGCCCTGCACGTTGTCAGAGGCGATGTGGCTCACGACATCGCCTTTTGTCGCCTGACGGTCGAGGGTGATGACCGGGATTTTCGCCTGGTTCGCCATCTTCACGGCATTGCCGACGGCATCAGAGTCGGTTGGGTTGATCAGCAACAGCTTCGCGCCGCGCACCGTTAAATCCTGAACGTTAGCCAGCTCTTTCGCCGGGTTGTTCTGGGAATCGAGCACCACCAGGTTGTAGCCCAGTTTGTCAGCTTCTTTTTGCGCGCCGTCTTTCAGCGACACGAAGAAGGGATTGTTGAGAGTAGAGATAACCAGAGCGATGGTGTCTTTGGCCATCGCGTTCGCGCTAACGGTCGCACTTAGCGCAACAGCAGAGACCAGGGTCGCCAGTTTTTTCATATTCATAGTTAAGATGTCCTGTAGAGTTCTCAGTTACTGCTTTTTGTTATCTACCAGTACCGCCAGCAAAATCACCACCGCTTTAACGATCATCTGGTAATAGGAAGAAACGCCTAAAAGGTTCAAACCATTATTCAGGAAGCCAAGGATCAGCGCGCCAATCAGCGTGCCGACAATGCGTCCTTTGCCGCCCGCCAGACTGGTGCCGCCGAGCACGACTGCCGCAATGGCGTCCAGCTCATAGCCTGTCCCGGCCGTCGGCTGCGCGGAGGAGAGGCGCGCCACTTCGATAATCCCGGCCAGCGACGCCAGGATCCCGCACAACGCGTAGACGATAATTTTGACTTTATTGACGCTAATCCCGGACAGGCGCGTCGCCGCCTCATTACCGCCAAGGGCGTAGATATAACGACCCAGGCGAGTATGGTGCAGCATGTACCAGGCCGCCAGGAAGACAATCGCCATGATCCATACCGGCGTCGGGATCCCCAGCGGACGCCCGATACCAAACCAGCCGAACAGATCGGCATTATCGCTAAAGCCGGTATTGATCGGGCTGCCGTTGGTGTACACCATGGTCACGCCGCGCAGCAGCAGCATCATCACCAGGGTGGCGATGAAAGCCTGCACGCGGCCTTTCGCCACAATCACCCCGGTGACTGCGCCGATCGCCGCACCTAATGCGAGGGCAGCAGCGACCGCCACCAACGCATTCACTTCAATGCCAACGATCGACGCCGCCACCGCGCCGGTGAGCGCCAACAGGGAACCGACGGACAGGTCGATCCCCGAGGTCAGTATGACCAGCGTCATCCCTACCGCCATAATGGCGTTAACGGAGGTCTGCTGCAGAATATTGAACAGGTTATTGACGGTAAAAAAGTTGGGGCTCATGGTCGATACCACCGCGATCAGCACCAGCAGGGCAATCAGCGATTTTTGCTCCATCAGCCACGCTTTCGTGAAATAACGGCGACCAGAAACAGCCTGGGTTGTCATCTTTCTTACTCCTGATTCACACGGTTAAGCTTGCCCACAGCGGCAGCCATCAATACTTCCTGGGTGGCCTGCTCGCGTGTGAATTCACCGCCGAGATGCCCTTCATGCATCACTATGATGCGATCGCTCATGCCCAACACTTCCGGCATCTCGGAGGAGACCAGAATGATGCTCAGGCCATCGGCTTTGAACTGATTGATAAGCTGGTAGATCTCTTTCTTCGCCCCAACGTCGACGCCACGGGTCGGCTCATCGAGGATCAGGACCTTCGGCCGGGTCATCAGCCCGCGGGCGATGGCGACCTTTTGCTGGTTGCCGCCGGAGAGCAGGCCGATCGCCTGCTCCATGGACGGCGTTTTCACGTTAAACAGCCGGATGAAATCACTGACCGCCTGCTGTTCATCTTTATGCTTGAGACTCCCCCCCGTCCGGCTGAAGTAGCGCAGGGCGGTCAGGGACATGTTTTCTTTTACCGACATCCCGAGCACTAAGCCGTCACGCTTACGGTCTTCGGAGATATAGACAATGCCGTTCGCCAGACCATCCTGCGGCGAACGGGTCACCACTTCGTGACCGTCGAGCGTCACGGAGCCGCTGCTGCGCGGCAGCGCGCCATACAACACTTTCATCAGCTCGGTCCGCCCGGCGCCCATCAGCCCGGCGACACCGAGGATTTCCCCCTGGCGCAGGGTAAAGGTCACGTTTTCCACGCCCGGGCCGCAGAGATTATCGACTTTCAGGCGCACCGCGCCCGGCGCCTTAGCCAGATGCGGATACTGATCTTCCAGCTTCCGGCCAACCATCATTTCAATCAGACGGTCTTCATCCAGCGAGGAGACCTCGCGTTCGGCAATAAACTGCCCGTCGCGGAACACGGTCACGTCGTCGCAAATCTCGAAGATCTCTTTCATGCGGTGGGAGATGTAGACGATGCCGCGCCCCTGCGATTTCAGTTCGCGGATCACACGGAACAGCGATTCGGTTTCGGTATCGGTCAGCGCGTCGGTCGGTTCATCCATAATGATGACCTTCGACTCGAAGCTCAGCACTTTGGCGATCTCCACCATTTGCTGATCGCCAATCGACAGATCGCCCACCAGCTTCTGGCTGGTAAAACGGAGATTCAGCTTCGCCAGCAGCTTGTCGGCTTCGGCATACATCCGCTTCCAGTCGATTTTGCCAAAGCGGTTAACGAATTCGCGGCCGAGGAAGATGTTCTCGGCGATCGTCAACTGCGGGATCAGGTTCAGCTCCTGATGGATAATGCCGATCCCGGCTTCCTGGGAAGATTTTGGGCCGCTAAAGGTGGTCTCTTTGCCCAACCACAATAAAGCGCCAGCATCACGGGTATAGATCCCGGTCAGCACTTTCATCATGGTGGATTTACCGGCGCCGTTCTCACCCACCAGCGCCATCACCCGGCCAGGGTAGACATTCAGCGAGGCGCCGGAGAGCGCCTTGACGCCAGGGAACGCTTTATCGATCCCTTTCAGTTGCAATAAGGCTTCCATGACGGCGATCTCAGAAGGTGACGCCGGCACAGAGAATGATATTCGCAAACGGGGAACACTCCCCGCTGCGAATTACCGCCTGACTGTCTGCGGTTTGTTTTTTGAACTGCTCATGACTGGTGTAACGAATTTCAATGGTGTTTCCCTGGTGCTGCTGCAGCTGCTCAAGATGGTTGAGCAACGTCGCGTGGAGCTGCGGATTATGCGTCTTAATTTCCTCCGCGATGACAGCCGCTTCAACCTGCATTTCCGTCGTCACCACTTCCAGAACCTGCATAAATGAAGGTACGCCCTGGGTCAACGCCATATCGATGCGCGCGCTGCTGCGGGGAACCGGTAATCCGGCATCGCAGACCACCAGCGTATCGGTGTGGCCCAGGCGGGAGATAACCGCGGAAATATCAGCGTTAAGTACGGTGCCTTTTTTCATTTTTTCTCTTTTGCTCCACTAGCGAAACGTTTCGCTAAAATAATTATTATCAATGCGTGAGCAGAAAACCATCACCAGAAGAGAGAAATGTGATCGCTATCGAAACGTTTCGCGAGACAGCGACAGGAGATGACAGCCGGAGTGAGAAACAAAAAGCCCTTCGCAATGGAAGGGCTTTTTTGACATCAGATTTCGACCTGAGTACCGAGCTCGATAACCCGGTTTGGCGGGATTTCAAACTGATCCGGCGCGCGCAGGGCGTTACGCTGCAGCAACAGATAAAGCTTGCCGCGCAGGCGCAGATACCACGGTCGTTTGCCGATAATCAGCGACTCATGGGACATAAAGAACGAGGTCTCCATCATCCGGCAGCTGAGTCCTTCCAGGCCACAGCGATGGAACACCTCTTCGACATTTGGCGTTTCCCGCCAGCCGTAGCTGGCCACCACCCGCCAGAACGAGGGCGAAAGCTGCTCAATCTGCACCCGGCGAACGTTATGCACGTAAGGCGCGTCTTCGGTGCGCAGGGTCAGGAGGATCACTCGCTCATGCAGCACCTTGTTGTGCTTCAGGTTATGCAGCAGGGCAAACGGGATCACGTTCAGGGCGCGGGACATATACACCGCAGTACCCGGCACGCGCACCGGCGGCGATTTCTCCAGCGAAGAGATCATCGCCTCCAGCGAGTTGCCGTGCTCGTGCATTCGACGCAGCAGGCGGAAACGCTCGCTCTTCCAGGTGGTCATCACCGTAAACATCACCAGACCCAGCGACAACGGCAGCCAGCCGCCGGAGACAATCTTATCGAGGTTCGCCGAGAACAGCGGAACATCAATGCACAGGAAGGCCACCAGCATCAGCCCAACGAACAGTTTATTCCAGTGCCAGTTTTTGCGCGCCACCGTTGCCGACAGGATGGAGGTCAGCACCATGGTCCCCGTGACCGCGATACCGTACGCCGCCGCCAGGTTAGACGAATGTTCGAAGCTGACGATGACGATCACTACCGAGACATACAGCAGCCAGTTAATGAACGGGATATAGATCTGGCCGGACTCCATTTCCGAGGTGTGGATGATGCGCATCGGCGACAGATAGCCCAGACGCACCGCCTGACGGGTTAAGGAGAAGACCCCCGAGATCACCGCCTGCGAGGCGATAACCGTCGCCAGTGTGGCGATAATCAGCATCGGGATCAGCGCCCACTCCGGCGCCAGCAGGAAGAACGGGTTTTTAATCGCTTCCGGATGCTTAAGCAGCAATGCCCCCTGGCCAAAATAGTTCAGCACCAGCGAAGGCAGCACGACGGAGAACCAGGCGACACGGATCGGCAGTTTGCCGAAGTGCCCCATATCGGCGTACAGCGCTTCCACCCCGGTAATCGACAGCACCACCGCGCCAAGCGCAATAAAGGAAACCGTTTTGTACTGCAGGAAGAAGTGCACCGCCCAGTAGGGGTTTAGCGCCTGCAGAACTTCCGGGTTAGCGTAAATGCTTCGCGCGCCAAGCACCGCCAGCAGCAAGAACCAGATCAGCATAATCGGCGCAAACAGCTTGCCGACCATCCCGGTCCCGTGCTTCTGGATCATAAACAGCAGGGTAAGCACGATAATGGAGATCGGCACAATCCAGCTATCGAGCTGCGGAGCGATAATTTCTAACCCCTCTATCGCCGACATCACCGAAATCGCCGGGGTAATCACCACTTCGCCATAGAAGAAACTGCCGCCGATCAGGCCGAGGATCACCAGCACAGAGGTCATCCGCGCCGAGGTATTGCGTCCGGCCAGCGACATCAGCGTTAAGATCCCGCCTTCCCCGGCGTTATCCGCCCGCATCACGAAGGTGATGTATTTAATCGATACGGTAAAGATTAACAGCCAGAAAATCAGCGACAAAAAGCCAAAAACGGCATCGCGCTCAACGCCAAAGCCAAACTGACCTGACAGGCATTCACGCAGGGTATACAGTGGACTGGTACCGATATCACCGTACACCACGCCGATGGCCGCCAGCGTTAACGCCGGCAACGATTGTTTATTATCAGTGCTCATAGACTAGTCTTTTCGTTTATAAAACAAATGTGTGCCTAGTCCCTTGGCCCACAAAAAGCGCACAGTATGCACGATTATTTGTGAAATCGTACCCCTAACAGACACCATATTAACCTGGCTCAAAAAAAATAAATCGATTCTTCAGGCTATTACCGCCCCTGCTCTAACATCTATACTCGTCCCAATAACGATACATGACAAAGCACGCAACTCAATTATGGCTCAAACACATTTACTGGCTGAAAGAATTTCCCGACTCAGCACGGCACTCGAAAAAGGACTCTTTGAACGCAGCCACGCGATACGCCTGTGCCTGCTGGCGGCGCTCAGCGGCGAGAGCGTATTTTTGCTCGGTCCGCCGGGGATCGCCAAAAGCCTGATTGCCCGCCGCCTCAAGTTCGCCTTCCAGCAGGCGCGCGCTTTTGAATACCTGATGACCCGCTTTTCCACCCCGGAAGAGGTTTTTGGCCCGCTGTCCATTCAGGCGCTGAAAGATGAAGGCCGCTACGAGCGTTTAACCGCCGGTTACCTGCCGGAAGCAGAAATCGTGTTCCTCGATGAAATATGGAAAGCGGGGCCGGCTATCCTCAACACCCTGCTGACGGCGATTAACGAACGTCACTTCCGCAACGGCGCTCACGAAGAGAAAATCCCGATGCGCCTGCTGGTGGCCGCCTCGAACGAACTGCCCGAAGCCGACAGCAGCCTGGAAGCGCTGTATGACCGAATGCTGATCCGTCTGTGGCTCGATAAAGTACAGGATAAAGGTAATTTCCGTTCGATGCTGGTCAGCCAGCAGGATGAAAACAGCAATCCGGTGCCCAGCGCGCTGCAGGTTAGCGATGAAGAGTTTACGCAATGGCAGCAGCAGATCGGCAATATCAAACTGCCGGACGCGGTGTTTGAGCTGATATTCCAGCTGCGCCAGCAGCTGGATGCCCTGCCAAACGCGCCATACGTTTCGGATCGCCGCTGGAAAAAGGCTATTCGCCTGCTGCAGGCCAGCGCCTTCTTCAGCGGCCGCGACAGCATCGCGCCGATAGATCTTATCCTGCTGAAAGATTGTCTGTGGCACAACGTCGAGAGCATGAACCTGATGTCGCAGCAGTTGGAAACGCTGATGACCTGCCACGCCTGGCAGCAGCAGGCAATGCTGACGCGGCTCGGGGCGATTGTGCAGCGACGCATTCAGATCCAACAGCAGCAAAGTGACAAAACGGCGCTAAAGGTCACCCGCCTTGGCGGCATGTTTAGCCGCAAGCCGCACTATGAGCTGCCGGCGGAGATCCAGGGGACCAGCCTGACCCTGCTGCTGCAGCAGCCGCTCAAACTCCACGATATGGAAGTGATCCACATTACTTTTGAGCGCGAGGCGTTAGCCAGTTGGCTGGAAAAGGGCGGCGAAATCCGCGGCAAGCTCAACGGGATCGGCTTTGCCCAACTGCTCAATATGGATGTCGATACCAGCCAGCATCTGGTTGTTCGCGACGTCAGCCTGCAGGGCTCACGCCTCTCGCTGCCCGGCAGCGCGTCGCAGGAAAACATGCCGGCGGAAATTCGCCAGCAGCTGGAGGCGCTGGACGATGAGTGGCACCAGCAACATAACCGCTTCAGCGAGCAGCAGAAGTGCCTGTTTATCCCGGTCGAGTGGCTGGGAAGAATCGAAGCCAGCCTGCAGGACGTCGGCGCGCAGATTAAACAGGCGAAGCAGCCATGACGCTCGATATGCTGAATGTCATGCTGGCAGTCAGCGAAGAGGGAATGATCGAGGAGATGCTGCTGGCGCTGCTGGCCTCTCCGCAGCTGGCGGTTTTCTTTGAGAAATTTCCCCGCCTGAAAAACATCATCGCGGCGGATATTCCGCGCTGGCGGGAAGCCGTTCGCGCCCGCTTAAAAGAGGTTAACGTCCCGCCGGATCTGGACGCCGAGGTGCAAACCTATCAGCAGGCTCAGCTGCTCTCTACCTCGCAGTTTATCGTCCAGCTGCCGCAGATCCTCGGCAAGCTACACCAGCTCCAGTCCCCTTTTGCCGCCCAGGCGCAGAAGCTGGTGGACGACAATGCGACCTTTACCCCGGCGCTGCATACGCTGTTTTTACAGCGCTGGCGCCTGAGCCTGGTGGTGCAAGCCACCAGCCTTAACCAGCAGCTGCTGGATGAGGAGCGCGATCAGTTGCTCAGCGAGGTCCAGGAACGAATGACGCTCAGCGGTCAGCTCGATCCGGTGCTGGCTGAGAATGACACCGCCGCCGGACGCCTGTGGGATATGAGCGCCGGCGAACTCAAACGTGGCGACTATCAGCTGATCGTGCGCTATGGCGATTTTCTTAACCAGCAGCCGGAGCTACTGCAGCTGGCGGAACAGCTGGGGCGCTCACGGGAAGCGAAATCCGTGCCGAAGAAAGACGCGCCGATGGAGACCTTCCGTAGCCTGGTGCGCGAGCCAGCGACGGTGCCGGAACAGGTCGACGGCCTCCAGCAGAGCGATGACATTCTGCGCCTGCTGCCGCCGGAGCTGGCGACGCTCGGCATCACGGAGCTGGAGTTTGAATTTTATCGCAAGCTGGTGGAGAAACAGCTCCTGACTTACCGGCTGCACGGCGACGCCTGGCGCGAAAAAATCACCGAACGCCCGGTGACGCGGCAGGATTTTGATGAACAGCCGCGCGGGCCCTTTATTGTCTGCGTCGATACGTCAGGATCGATGGGCGGTTTTAACGAGCAGTGCGCCAAAGCCTTTTGTCTGGCCCTGATGCGCGTCGCGCTAGCGGATAACCGCCGCTGCTTTATTATGCTGTTCTCCAGCGAAGTGGTGCACTACGAACTGACCTGCGAGGGCGGCCTGGAGCAGGCGATCCGCTTTCTGAGCCAGCGCTTTCGCGGCGGCACCGATCTGGCCAGCTGTTTTCGCGCCATTATTGAACGTCTGCAAAACCCGCAGTGGGTGGATGCGGATGCCGTGGTGATCTCCGACTTTATTGCCCAGCGGTTGCCGGATGAGGTGATTGCTCAGGTGGGGGAGTTACAGCGAAAGCATCAGCACCGTTTTCACGCGGTGGCGATGTCGGTACACGGCAAACCCGGCATCATGCGCATCTTCGATCATATCTGGCGCTTTGATACCGGGTTGCGTAGCCGCCTGCTGCGACGCTGGCGGCGCTAATCGTTACAGCAGCGCGGAAACGCTTTCGCGAACCTGTGCCGGCCATACGCCGCACTGCACCTGGCCGATATGGTCGAGCTGCAGCAACAGCATCGTCAGCCGAGACTGGCCAATGCCGCCGCCGATAGTCTGCGGCATCTCGCCGCGCAGCAGCGCCTGGTGCCACTCCAGTTTCAGGCGATCTTCATCGCCGGTCAGCGCCAGCTGGCGTTTCAGCGCCGCGGCGTCAACGCGGATCCCCATTGAGGAGATCTCGAACGCATCTTCCAGCACGGGGTTCCACACCAGGATATCGCCGTTCAGTCCGGCAAAGCCTTCAGAAACCTCAGTGCTCCAGTCATCATAGTCCGGCGCACGTACATCATGGCGCTTGCCATCAGAGAGTTTGCCGCCGATGCCGATTAAGAAGACGGCGCCCAGCTCTTTAGCAATCGCTCGCTCGCGGCCCTTGGCATCAAGATCCGGATAGCGACTCAGCAGCGCCTGGCTGTGAACAAAGTGGATCTGTTCCGGCAGGAACGGCGTCAGGCCAAATTCCTGGCTGACCGCCAGCTCGGTGGCTTTGATCCCGGCGTAAATCGCTTCGACGGTCGCCTTCAGCGTGCCGACGTGGCGCTCTTCATCCCCCATCACCCGCTCCCAGTCCCACTGGTCGACATAGACGGAATGGATCGGCGTCAGACGGTCTTCATCGGGGCGAAGGGCCTTCATGTGCGTGTACAGCCCTTCGCCCGCGCTGAAGTCGTGTTGTCCCAGGGTTTGACGCTTCCACTTCGCCAGCGAATGCACCACTTCGAACTGGGCGTCGGGCAGTGTTTTCACTTTCACCTGAACCGCTTTCTCACAGCCGGACAAGTTATCCTGCGTCCCATCGCCCACGCGGCTTAAGATTGGCGCCTGGACTTCAATCAGGCCAAGCTTCTCTTCCAGCTGACGGGAAAAGTGGGATTTAACGAAACTGATCTGGCGTTGTTTTGCGATATATGCGGTTTTCATTTTTATGACTCCTGCGTCCTGTTGCCATTGATTAAGCAACAAAACAGGCCACCAATACAATAATCAATCAATAAAAAGGCTCATCAACTTTTAATTCATCAAAATATGGCGCTAAAATAGTAAGAACCCTCAAACTTCATAAGAAAAAGATATGGAAAATTATCAGATCGACAATCTGGACCGCGGCATTCTCGATGCGCTAATGGCCAACGCCCGTACCGCCTATGCCGAACTGGCCAAACAGTTCAGCGTCAGCCCCGGCACTATTCATGTACGCGTCGAAAAGATGAAACAGGCGGGCATCATTACCGGCGCGCGCATTGACGTCAGCCCCAAACAGCTGGGCTACGACGTCGGCTGCTTCATCGGCATTATTCTCAAGAGCGCCAAAGACTATCCCTCCGCCCTCGCCCGCCTGGAAAGCCTGGAGGAGGTCACCGAGGCTTACTACACCACCGGCCACTACAGCATCTTTATTAAGGTGATGTGTAAATCCATCGATGCCCTGCAGCAGGTACTTATCAACAAGATCCAAACAATTGATGAAATTCAGTCCACCGAGACCCTGATCGTGCTGCAGAACCCGATCATGCGCACCATTAAGCCCTGATCGTTTTTTTTAATCCCACATTTTTCCACAGGTAGATCCCAGCTCGCTCACAGCGTACAATACGCCACTCTGAACAGTTGAGCGGGCGATCGGCGATCTATGGCAGACATTACACTTATCAGCGGCAGCACCCTGGGCAGTGCGGAATACGTAGCGGAGCATCTGGCGGAAAAGCTGGAAGAAGCAGGCTACAGCACTGAAATCCAGCACGGCCCGCTGGTGGACGATCTGCAGGCGCAGGGGATCTGGTTAGTTATCTCTTCCACCCATGGCGCCGGCGACATTCCCGACAACCTGGTTCCCTTCTATGACGCGCTGCTGGCGCAGCAGGCCGATCTTTCCGCCGTGCGCTTTGGCGCCATCGGGATCGGCAGCCGCGAATACGACACTTTTTGCGGCGCGATCGATAAATTAGAAGCGGCGCTGAAGGCCTGCGGGGCAAAACAGATCGGCGAGACCCTGAAGATCAACGTGCTGGAACATGAAATTCCCGAGGATCCGGCGGAAATTTGGCTGGGATCCTGGAAAAATTTGCTCTGAGAATTGTAAAGATCGTCCGTTCTTCTGTGGATAACCATGCTTAAAAGCTTGGATCAACCGGTAGTTATCCAAAGAATAACCGCAGTACGGTTTTTGAGCTGTGTATAACCCTTCATTCTGATCCCAGCTTATACGGACCAGGATCACCGATCATTCACAGATAGTGATCCTTCTTAAGCTTTTGATCTTACTTCGCGGATCCGACTTATCCACAAAGAGAGTCGATCCTAATAAGAGATCACAATAGAACAGATCTCTATATAAAGATCTTCTTTTTAATACTCAGGATCCCGGAGTCTTTCTCAAAAGACCAAAGCCGAGTAGAATCCACGGCCCGGGCTTCAATCCATTTTCAAACCGCGTTATGCGAGGCAGACCACCATGTTTTATCAGGATCCTTTTGACGTCATTATCATTGGCGGGGGTCATGCAGGCACTGAGGCCGCAATGGCCGCAGCGCGTATGGGTCAACAGACCCTGCTTTTGACACACAATATCGACACGCTGGGGCAGATGAGCTGCAACCCGGCGATTGGCGGCATTGGGAAAGGACACCTGGTAAAAGAAGTGGACGCGCTCGGCGGCCTGATGGGCAAAGCGATCGATCAGGCAGGCATCCAGTTTAGGATACTAAACGCCAGCAAAGGCCCCGCGGTGCGCGCCACTCGCGCCCAGGCTGACCGCGTGCTGTACCGTCAGGCGGTACGCACTGCGCTGGAGAACCAGCCGAATTTGATGATCTTCCAGCAGGCAGTGGAAGATCTGATTGTCGAAAACGATCGCGTCGTAGGCGCAGTCACCCAGATGGGCCTCAAATTCCGTGCCAAAGCGGTGGTGCTGACCGTCGGAACCTTCCTTGACGGCAAAATCCATATTGGTCTGGATAACTACAGCGGCGGACGCGCCGGCGATCCGCCGTCGATCCCGCTGTCTCGTCGTCTGCGTGAACTGCCGCTGCGCGTAAGCCGACTGAAAACCGGGACCCCGCCGCGCATTGACGCGCGCACCATCGATTTCAGCGTGTTGGCTCAACAGCATGGCGATAACCCGATGCCGGTCTTCTCGTTTATGGGATCTGCCGATCAGCATCCGCGTCAGGTGCCGTGCTACATCACCCACACTAACGAGAAAACCCATGACGTGATCCGCAATAACCTCGATCGCAGCCCCATGTACGCTGGGGTGATCGAAGGGATCGGTCCACGCTACTGCCCGTCGATCGAAGACAAAGTCATGCGCTTTGCCGATCGCAACCAGCATCAGATCTTCCTCGAACCGGAAGGCCTGACCTCAAACGAAATTTATCCGAACGGCATCTCCACCAGCCTGCCGTTCGATGTGCAAATGCAAATCGTCCGCTCCATGCAGGGGATGGAAAATGCGCGGATCGTCCGTCCTGGCTACGCTATTGAGTACGACTTCTTCGACCCGCGCGATCTGAAACCGACGCTCGAGAGCAAATTCATTCAGGGTCTGTTCTTCGCCGGTCAGATCAACGGCACTACCGGTTATGAAGAAGCGGCGGCTCAGGGTCTGCTGGCCGGTCTTAACGCTGCTCGCTTCTCGGCGGAAAAAGAGGGCTGGGCGCCGCGTCGCGATCAGGCGTACCTCGGCGTGCTGGTGGATGACCTGTGTACTCTGGGTACCAAAGAACCGTACCGCATGTTTACCTCTCGTGCTGAATATCGTCTGATGCTGCGCGAAGACAACGCCGACCTGCGTCTGACTGAGCAGGGGCGTGAGCTGGGTCTGGTGGATGATGAACGCTGGGCGCGTTACAACGAGAAGCTGGAAAGTATTGAGCGCGAACGCCAGCGCCTGAAATCGACCTGGGTGAACCCGCAGGCTGAGAGCGCTACCGAAGTGAACGCTCACCTGACCGCGCCGCTGTCGCGCGAAGCCAGCGGTGAAGATCTGCTGCGTCGCCCGGAAATGACCTACGAGCAGCTGGTTCAGCTCTCGCCGTTCGCGCCGGGGCTGGAAGATCGGCAGGCGGCTGAGCAGGTTGAGATCCAGGTGAAGTATGAAGGCTATATCGCGCGCCAGCAGGATGAGATCGAGAAACAGCAGCGCAACGAGAATACCTTGTTACCGGCGACACTCGACTACCGTCAGGTCACCGGACTGTCTAATGAAGTGATCGCTAAACTAAACGACCATAAACCGTCGTCGATAGGGCAGGCGTCACGTATTTCCGGGATCACCCCGGCGGCGATCTCTATTTTGCTGGTTTGGTTGAAAAAGCAGGGGATGCTGCGTCGCAGCGCCTGATTGCGGCAGCCTGCCGCGCTGATTTCCCACTTGCATAATCAGCGCTCGCCTTTATCATTCCTGGCCCGGTAAGCGTTAGCGCCTCCGGGCTCATTATTTTTTGAAGGTACTTACCGTGCTCAACAAACTTTCTCGTCTGCTGGATGAAGCGGGTATTTCGCTCACCGATCACCAGAAAAATCAGCTGGTGGCTTACGTCGGGCTGCTCGATAAGTGGAACAAAGCCTATAACCTGACCTCCGTTCGCGATCCAAATGAGATGCTGGTGCGTCATATCCTCGACAGCATCATCGTCGCGCCTTATCTGCAGGGCTCGCGCTTTATCGATGTCGGTACGGGACCGGGGCTGCCGGGGATCCCATTGGCTATCGTGCGCCCGGAGTCGCATTTCACCCTGCTGGACAGCCTTGGCAAACGCGTGCGCTTCCTGCGTCAGGTGCAGCATGAACTGAAGCTGGATAACGTCACGCCGGTGCAGAGCCGCGTGGAAGCTTTCCCGGCCGAGCCGCCGTTTGATGGCGTGATAAGCCGCGCCTTCGCGTCGCTTAATGATATGGTGAGCTGGTGCCATCATTTGCCGGCCGCGAACGGTCACTTCTATGCGCTCAAAGGGTTAGCGCAAAAAGACGAAATGGAAAACCTGCCGGAAGGGTATGCCATAGCCGAGGTCATTGAGCTGCATGTTCCTCAGCTGGAAGGGGAGCGGCACCTGGTGGTGATTACGCCAAAATCGAGTTAATTTTTATCAAAAAATGTGGAAAAAATGTGGCCCATGAATGTTACAAAAATAAAGGTCACCTCCCGTTCTTATCGGGCTGCATTTAACCATGTTTTTACTATGGTTTTTCTTGCGGTTAACTTAGCGTAACTGATTCACTGACAAAATAGTCAACTTTGAAAATATCAGGGTGCTAAAAATCGACAACGATAAACAGCATAGCGATGTTAAATTTTTATTATAAATGTCAATAAAAGGTTTTTATTGTATGTGGGGTTGTTTTAGATAATGTCCTCACTTTTTATCTTGAATATCAAAAACATGAAAAATAGTGTTTTATGTCCTTGATTCATTAAAGGGCGCTCGAAATGTTTATTATGTGATCTAATGCACGCTTTAATTGCCGTGTTTCCACGTTATTTGCAGTTTTGTATGACCGCTCACAGAACGCTGAAATGCACGGAAAGTTGTCCGTTGGAAAATAATTAAACATTTATTCACTATTTTGCTACTTATTGTTTGAAATCACGGGGCGTCACCGTATAATTTGTCCGCTTTTTGATGCTTGACTCTTCGTCTTAAAGGACGTTTTATACGACACGCGACATACCTCAAAGGGAGCAGGAGTAAAAACGTGATGTCAGTGTCGCTCTTGAGTCGAAACGTTGCTCGCAAGCTTCTGTTTATTCAGTTACTGGCAGTAATGGCAAGTGGACTGCTGTTTAGCCTCAAAGACCCCTTCTGGGGCATTTCCGCGGTATGCGGCGGTTTGGCAGTGGTTTTGCCAAACCTGATGTTTATGATTTTTGCCTGGCGTCATCAGGCGCATACACCAGCAAAAGGCCGTGTGGCCTGGACCTTCGCCTTCGGTGAAGCCTTCAAGGTGTTGCTGACCTTCGCCCTCCTGGCGGTGGCGCTGGCCGTTTTAAAAGTGGTATTTTTGCCACTGATCGTGACGTGGGTTTTGGTGCTGGTGGTACAAGTTCTGGCGCCAGCTGTAATCAACAACAAAGGGTAAAAGGCATCATGGCTTCAGAAAATATGACGCCGCAGGAATACATAGGTCACCATCTGAACAACCTTCAGATTGATCTGCGTACTTTCTCGCTGGTGGATCCGCACAACCCCCCGGCCACCTTCTGGACGCTCAACATTGACTCCATGTTCTTCTCGGTGGTTCTCGGTCTGCTGTTCCTGGCCATGTTCCGTAGCGTTGCTAAGAAAGCGACCAGCGGCGTACCAGGGAAATTCCAGACCTTCATCGAAATGATCATCGGCTTCGTCCATGGCAGCGTCAAAGACATGTACCATGGCAAGAGCAAGGTTATCGCGCCGCTGGCGCTGACCGTGTTCGTCTGGGTCTTCCTGATGAACCTGATGGACCTGCTGCCAATCGACCTGCTTCCTTATATCGGCGAACACATTTTCGGCCTGCCTGCACTGCGCGTGGTTCCGTCTGCTGACGTGAACATCACCCTGTCGATGGCGCTTGGCGTGTTCATCCTGATTATTTTCTACAGCATCAAAATGAAAGGCGTAGGTGGGTTCGTTAAAGAACTGACCATGCAGCCGTTCAATCACTGGGCGTTCATTCCTGTCAACTTAATCCTTGAAGGGGTAAGCCTGCTGTCCAAACCGGTCTCTCTCGGTCTGCGACTGTTCGGCAACATGTATGCCGGTGAGCTGATTTTCATTCTGATTGCTGGTCTGTTGCCGTGGTGGTCACAGTGGGTTCTGAATGTGCCTTGGGCCATTTTCCACATCCTGATTATTACGCTGCAAGCCTTCATCTTCATGGTTCTGACGATTGTCTATCTGTCGATGGCGTCTGAAGAGCATTGATTTTTACCAACACTACTACGTTTTAACTGAAACAAACTGGAGACTGTCATGGAAAACCTGAATATGGATCTGCTGTACATGGCTGCCGCTGTGATGATGGGTCTGGCGGCAATCGGTGCTGCGATCGGTATCGGCATCCTCGGAGGTAAATTCCTGGAAGGCGCAGCGCGTCAGCCGGATCTGATCCCTCTGCTGCGTACTCAGTTCTTTATCGTTATGGGTCTGGTGGATGCTATCCCGATGATCGCTGTAGGTCTGGGTCTGTACGTGATGTTCGCCGTCGCGTAGTAAGTTGTTAGAAACCTAAGCCACAGAGTTAATTAAAGAGGTATTGTGCTGTGAACATGAACGCAACAATCCTCGGCCAGGCCATCGCGTTTGTTATCTTCGTATGGTTCTGCATGAAGTACGTATGGCCGCCTTTAATGGCTGCCATCGAAAAACGCCAGAAAGAGATTTCTGACGGTTTAGCTTCTGCAGAACGCGCTAAGAAAGATTTGGACCTTGCACAGGCCAACGCGACCGACCAGCTGAAAAAAGCGAAAGCGGAAGCCCAGGTAATCATTGAGCAGGCGAACAAGCGCCGCTCTCAGATTCTGGACGAAGCTAAAGCTGAAGCAGAACAGGAACGCACCAAAATCGTTGCACAAGCGCAGGCTGAAATTGATGCTGAGCGTAAACGTGCACGCGAGGAGCTGCGTAAGCAGGTCGCTATCCTGGCTGTTGCTGGCGCCGAGAAGATCATCGAACGTTCCGTGGATGAAGCTGCTAACAGCGACATCGTGGATAAACTTGTCGCTGAACTGTAAGGAGGGAGGGGCTGATGTCTGAATTTGTAACGGTAGCTCGCCCCTACGCCAAAGCAGCTTTTGACTTTGCCGTCGAACACAACAGTGTTGAACGCTGGCAGGATATGCTGGCGTTTGCCGCCGAAGTGACCAAAAACGACCAAATGGCAGAGCTTCTCTCCGGTGCTTTGGCGCCGGAAACGCTCTCAGAAGCGTTTATCGCTATCTGCGGCGAGCAACTTGACGAAAACGGCCAGAACCTGATTAAGGTGATGGCGGAAAATAATCGTCTGAAGGTGCTCCCGGACGTTCTTGAGCAATTCATTCACCTGCGCGCGGCCAGTGAGGCCATCGCAGAGGTAGAAGTCATATCTGCCAACCAACTGAGTGATGAACAGCTTGCCAGGATCGTCAGCGCGATGGAAAAACGTCTGTCACGCAAAGTTAAGCTGAATTGCAAAATCGATAAGTCTGTTATGGCAGGTATTATCATCCGTGCGGGTGATATGGTCATTGATGGCAGCGTACGCGGCCGTCTTGATCGCCTTGCAGACGTCTTGCAGTCTTAAGGGGACTGGAGCATGCAACTGAATTCCACCGAAATCAGCGAACTGATCAAGCAGCGCATTGCTCAGTTCAATGTTGTGAGCGAAGCTCATAACGAAGGTACTATTGTTTCTGTAAGTGACGGTGTTATCCGCATCCACGGCCTTGCCGAATGTATGCAGGGTGAGATGATCTCCCTGCCGGGTAACCGTTACGCTATCGCACTGAACCTGGAGCGCGACTCCGTTGGTGCGGTGGTGATGGGTCCGTACGCTGACCTCGCCGAAGGCATGAAGGTGAAATGTACTGGCCGTATCCTGGAAGTTCCGGTTGGCCGTGGCCTGCTGGGCCGCGTGGTTAACACCCTGGGCGCGCCAATTGATGGTAAAGGTCCGCTGGAAAACGACGGTTTCTCCGCCGTTGAAGCGATCGCGCCGGGCGTAATCGAACGTCAGTCCGTCGATCAGCCGGTACAGACCGGTTATAAATCCGTTGACGCCATGATCCCAATCGGTCGTGGTCAGCGTGAACTGATCATCGGCGACCGTCAGACCGGTAAAACTGCGCTGGCTATCGATGCCATCATCAACCAGCGTGATTCCGGCATCAAGTGCGTCTATGTTGCTATCGGCCAGAAAGCGTCCACCATCTCTAACGTGGTGCGTAAACTGGAAGAGCACGGCGCGCTGGCTAACACCATCGTGGTGGTAGCGACTGCATCCGAATCTGCTGCACTGCAATACCTGGCGCCATACGCGGGTTGCGCAATGGGCGAATACTTCCGCGACCGCGGTGAAGATGCGCTGATCGTTTACGATGACCTGTCTAAACAGGCTGTTGCTTATCGTCAGATCTCCCTGCTGCTCCGTCGTCCGCCAGGACGTGAAGCGTTCCCGGGCGACGTATTCTACCTCCACTCTCGTCTGCTGGAGCGTGCTGCGCGTGTTAACGCCGAATACGTTGAAGCCTTCACCAAAGGTGAAGTGAAAGGGAAAACCGGTTCTCTGACCGCGCTGCCGATTATCGAAACCCAGGCGGGTGACGTTTCCGCGTTCGTTCCGACCAACGTAATCTCCATTACCGATGGTCAGATCTTCCTGGAAACCAACCTGTTCAACGCCGGTATTCGTCCTGCGGTTAACCCGGGTATCTCGGTATCCCGTGTGGGTGGTGCAGCGCAGACCAAGATCATGAAGAAACTGTCCGGTGGTATCCGTACCGCGCTGGCGCAGTATCGTGAACTGGCGGCGTTCTCCCAGTTTGCATCCGACCTTGACGATGCAACCCGCAAACAGCTGGACCACGGTCAGAAAGTGACCGAACTGCTGAAACAGAAACAGTATGCGCCGATGTCCGTCGCGCAGCAGTCTCTGGTTCTGTTCGCAGCAGAACGTGGTTATCTGGCTGATGTAGAACTGGCGAAAATCGGTAGCTTCGAAGCCGCTCTGCTGGCTTACGTCGACCGTGATCACGCTCCGCTGATGCAAGAGATTAACCAGTCCGGTGGCTATAACGACGAAATCGAAGGCAAGCTGAAAGGCATCCTCGATTCCTTCAAAGCAACCCAGTCCTGGTAACGTCTGGCGGTCTGTCTTAGGGCAGGCCGCAAGGCATTGAGGAGAAGCTCATGGCCGGCGCAAAAGAGATACGTAGTAAGATCGCAAGCGTCC
This sequence comes from Klebsiella sp. C239, assembly GCF_048822715.1. Taxonomy (NCBI): domain Bacteria; kingdom Pseudomonadati; phylum Pseudomonadota; class Gammaproteobacteria; order Enterobacterales; family Enterobacteriaceae; genus Klebsiella; species Klebsiella sp. C239. The sequence goes on from NZ_JBMEZK010000012.1 coordinate 23,287, forward strand.
AGAACACGCAAAAGATCACTAAAGCGATGGAGATGGTCGCCGCTTCCAAAATGCGTAAATCGCAGGAGCGCATGGCGGCCAGCCGTCCTTACGCAGATACTATGCGCAAAGTGATTGGTCACCTTGCGAACGGTAATCTGGAATATAAGCACCCTTACCTGGAAGAACGCGACGTTAAGCGCGTGGGCTACCTGGTGGTGTCGACCGACCGTGGTTTGTGCGGCGGCTTGAACATTAACCTGTTCAAGAAACTGCTGGCGGAAATGAAAGCATGGTCCGATAAAGGCGTTCAGTGCGACCTCGCAATGATCGGCTCTAAGGGCGTCTCTTTCTTTAACTCCGTTGGCGGCAACGTCGTTGCACAGGTGACCGGTATGGGGGATAACCCATCCCTGTCCGAACTGATCGGCCCGGTAAAAGTGATGTTGCAGGCCTATGATGAAGGCCGTCTGGACAAGCTGTACGTTGTCAGCAACAAATTTATTAACACCATGTCTCAGGTTCCGACGATCACTCAGCTGCTGCCGTTACCGGCATCAGAAGACGCTGATCTGAAACGTAAATCCTGGGATTACCTGTATGAGCCCGATCCGAAAGCGCTGCTGGATACCCTCCTGCGCCGCTACGTCGAGTCTCAGGTTTATCAGGGCGTGGTTGAAAACCTGGCCAGCGAGCAGGCCGCCCGTATGGTGGCGATGAAAGCCGCGACCGATAATGGCGGCAGCCTGATTAAAGAGCTGCAGTTGGTATACAACAAAGCTCGTCAGGCCAGCATTACTCAGGAACTCACCGAGATCGTCTCGGGGGCCGCCGCGGTTTAACCAGGTTATTTCGTAGAGGATTTAAGATGGCTACTGGAAAGATTGTCCAGGTAATCGGCGCCGTGGTCGACGTCGAGTTCCCTCAGGATGCCGTACCACGCGTGTACGAAGCCCTTGAGGTACAGAATGGTAATGAAGTTCTGGTGCTGGAAGTTCAGCAGCAGCTGGGCGGCGGTATCGTGCGTACCATCGCCATGGGTTCTTCCGATGGTCTGCGCCGCGGTCTGGATGTAAAAGACCTCGAGCACCCGATCGAAGTCCCGGTTGGTAAAGCTACGCTGGGTCGTATCATGAACGTACTGGGTCAACCGGTCGACATGAAAGGCGACATCGGCGAAGAAGAGCGTTGGGCTATCCACCGCGCAGCACCGTCTTATGAAGAGCTGTCCAGCTCTCAGGAACTGCTGGAAACCGGCATCAAAGTTATCGACCTGATGTGTCCGTTCGCGAAGGGCGGTAAAGTCGGTCTGTTCGGTGGCGCGGGTGTAGGTAAAACCGTAAACATGATGGAGCTGATCCGTAACATCGCGATCGAGCACTCCGGTTACTCCGTGTTTGCGGGCGTAGGTGAACGTACTCGTGAGGGGAACGACTTCTACCACGAAATGACCGACTCCAACGTTATCGACAAAGTATCCCTGGTGTATGGCCAGATGAACGAGCCGCCGGGAAACCGTCTGCGCGTTGCGCTGACCGGCCTGACCATGGCTGAGAAGTTCCGTGACGAAGGTCGTGACGTACTGCTGTTCGTCGATAACATCTATCGTTACACCCTGGCCGGTACGGAAGTATCCGCACTGCTGGGTCGTATGCCTTCAGCGGTAGGTTACCAGCCGACCCTGGCGGAAGAGATGGGCGTTCTGCAGGAACGTATCACCTCCACCAAAACCGGCTCTATCACTTCCGTACAGGCGGTATACGTACCGGCGGATGACTTAACTGACCCATCCCCAGCCACTACCTTTGCTCACTTAGATGCAACCGTAGTACTGAGCCGTCAGATCGCATCCCTGGGTATCTACCCGGCCGTTGACCCGCTGGACTCCACCAGCCGTCAGCTGGATCCGCTGGTTGTTGGTCAGGAGCACTACGACACCGCTCGTGGCGTTCAGTCCATTCTGCAGCGTTATCAGGAACTGAAAGACATTATCGCCATCCTGGGTATGGATGAACTGTCTGAAGAAGATAAACTGGTGGTAGCTCGCGCACGTAAGATCCAGCGCTTCCTGTCCCAGCCGTTCTTCGTGGCAGAAGTATTTACCGGTTCTCCGGGCAAATACGTCTCCCTGAAAGACACCATCCGTGGCTTTAAAGGCATCATGGAAGGCGAATACGATCACCTGCCGGAGCAGGCGTTCTACATGGTCGGTTCTATCGACGAAGCCGTGGAAAAAGCCAAAAAACTTTAACGCCTTAATCGGAGGGTGATATGGCAATGACTTACCACCTGGACGTCGTCAGCGCAGAGAAACAAATGTTCTCTGGTCTGGTCGAGAAAATCCAGGTAACGGGTAGCGAAGGTGAACTGGGTATTTACCCGGGGCACGCGCCGCTGCTCACCGCCATTAAGCCTGGTATGATTCGCATCGTTAAGCAGCACGGTCACGAAGAATTTATCTACCTGTCAGGCGGCATTCTTGAAGTGCAGCCGGGTAGCACGACCGTCCTGGCGGATACCGCAATTCGTGGCCAGGATCTCGACGAAGCGCGAGCCCTGGAAGCGAAACGTAAGGCTGAAGAGCACATTAAGAGCTCTCATGGTGACGTGGATTACGCTCAGGCGTCCGCGGAACTGGCCAAAGCGATCGCTAAACTGCGCGTTATCGAGTTGACCAAAAAAGCGATGTAACACCGGCTTGAACGTAAAAAGCCAGTCTGGTTTCCAGGCTGGCTTTTTTTATGGCTAGCTGCTGACGAGCAGATGAAGTGAAAACAGAGTTCACCCTTAATTGTTATTGATTAGTTAAATGATGAAGCGTAGACTCTGTTTTATGTGATGTATGTCACATAAAAGAGCGTTATCAAATTGCACCTGCGTCAGGAATTCATCATGAAACTGTTCCATAAAATCATCGCTAAATTTAGCGTCCTGAGCTTCTAAGCTCCGCGCTATCTCCCCCGCTGACACGACGTATCGCCCATCAAAACGACAACACTGGCGATGTGAAACCGGGCAAAGAAGGTCACCTGACGGTGGCCTTTCGTTTTTAATCACTACATCAATCACTTTGCCGCCCTCCCCCCGCCAGCGACTGGTGACGATTATCCTGGTTCTTCCCGCTATGGGTGCTGAAAACCGCTTTCCGCAGCGGCTTTATTCAGGTGGCGAAAAAACAGCAAAAGCAGTGAGATAGTCAATGATTATCCTCCCTACCCTCCTTTTTCAGCGTTAAACTGATTTGCAGTGGTTAAAAATAGCGTCATAAAATGGTGTATAGCGGTGAGCCTGGACGTTTTCTCCACGTCTCGTTTTATGATGAAAAATATGTAGAAATTTCAACGTGAAAGGCTTTTACTTTTCGTTCTAACTACCGTCAGGATGAGTATGTCAAATAGTGCGATGAGCGTGGTTATCCTTGCCGCAGGCAAAGGGACCCGCATGTATTCCGATCTTCCTAAGGTGCTGCATACCCTGGCCGGGAAGCCAATGGTGCAGCATGTCATTGATGCCGCTAACGATTTAGGCGCATGTGCGGTACACCTGGTGTACGGCCACGGCGGCGATCTGCTGCGTCAGACGCTGCATGAAGACAACCTGAACTGGGTGCTGCAGGCCGAGCAGCTAGGAACCGGGCACGCCATGCAGCAGGCGGCGCCGTTCTTCAATGATGATGAAGACATCCTGATGCTCTACGGCGACGTGCCGCTGATCTCCGTCGAGACGCTACAGCGCCTGCGCGCCGCGAAACCGCTGGGCGGGATTGGTCTGCTGACGGTGAAGCTGGATGATCCAACCGGCTATGGCCGCATTACCCGTGAGAATGGCCAGGTGACAGGCATCGTTGAGCACAAAGATGCCAGCGAGGCGCAGCGCCAGATTCAGGAAATTAACACCGGGATCCTGATCGCCGGCGGAGCAGATCTCAAGCGCTGGCTGGCGAAGCTCACCAATAACAACGCCCAGGGCGAATACTACATCACCGATGTCATCGCCATGGCGCATCAGGAAGGTCACGAGATCGTTGCCGTGCATCCCCAGCGCCTGAGCGAAGTCGAAGGCGTCAACAATCGCCTGCAGCTTGCGCGCCTGGAGCGCGTCTACCAGGCTGAGCAAGCGGAAAAGCTGCTGCTGGCGGGGGTGATGTTGCGCGATCCGGCGCGTTTCGATCTGCGCGGTACGCTGCAGCACGGGCGCGATGTGGAGATCGATACTAACGTTATTCTGCAAGGCCGCGTCGTGCTGGGCGATCGCGTGAAAATCGGCGCCGGCTGTGTGATTAAAAACAGCACTATCGGCGATGATTGCGAAATCAGCCCCTACAGCGTGGTGGAAGATGCCCAGCTGCAGGCGGCCTGCACCATCGGCCCATTTGCCCGTCTGCGCCCGGGCGCCGAACTGCTGGAAGGCGCCCACGTTGGCAACTTCGTGGAAATGAAAAAGGCGCGTCTCGGCAAAGGCTCCAAGGCGGGTCATCTGACCTATCTGGGCGATGCGGAGATCGGTGATAACGTCAATATCGGCGCGGGCACCATCACCTGCAACTATGATGGCGCGAATAAACATAAAACGATTATTGGCGATGATGTCTTTGTCGGCTCGGATACCCAGCTGGTGGCCCCGGTCACGGTAGGCAACGGCGTCACGATCGCCGCCGGCACCACCGTCACACGCAATATCGCCGATAACGAACTGGTGTTGAGCCGTGTACCGCAGGTCCACAAACAGGGCTGGCAGCGTCCGGTGAAGAAAAAATAAACAGGATTGTCGCCGGGGGTGAAAAACGCCCGGCGAACCAGGATGAGAGGGTCAATATAGATCCCCGTCCGCAGGCAGTACCATAACAATAACCCCACTCTCTACAAGGCTCGGGGCGCCCGGAAAACGGGCAAATACAGGTCAGCGACAACGCATGGCATATCGCCATTATCAGGAAATTTAACTATGTGTGGAATTGTTGGCGCAGTCGCGCAGCGTGATATTGCTGAAATCCTTCTCGAAGGTTTACGTCGTCTGGAATACCGTGGCTATGACTCTGCCGGTCTGGCGGTAGTCGACAGCGAAGGTCATATGACCCGCGTGCGTCGCCTGGGTAAGGTACAGATGCTGGCTCAGGCGGTCGAAGAGCAACCGTTACACGGTGGTACCGGGATCGCCCATACTCGTTGGGCGACGCACGGCGAACCGTCTGAGAGCAATGCGCATCCGCATGTTTCTGAACACATTGTGGTGGTCCATAACGGGATCATCGAAAACCACGAGCCGCTGCGCGCACTGCTGCAGTCTCGCGGCTATGTCTTCGTCACTGAGACCGATACCGAAGTTATCGCCCATCTGGTGCACTGGGAGCTGGAACAAGGTGGTACCTTACGTGAAGCCGTGCTGCGCGCCATCCCGCAGCTGCGCGGCGCCTACGGCACCGTCATCATGGATACCCGCGACCCGGGAACTCTGCTGGCGGCCCGCTCCGGTAGCCCACTGGTTATCGGTCTGGGCATGGGTGAAAACTTTATCGCCTCCGACCAGCTGGCGCTGCTGCCGGTTACCCGCCGCTTCATCTTCCTCGAAGAGGGCGATATTGCGGAAGTGACTCGTCGCTCGGTGGTGATTTTCGATAAATCCGCTGCGCAAGTGAAGCGCCAGGAGATCGAATCCAATCTGCAGTATGACGCCGGCGATAAAGGTATCTATCGCCACTATATGCAGAAAGAGATTTTCGAACAGCCGAACGCGATTAAGAACACCCTGACCGGGCGTATCAGCCACGGCGAAGTCGATCTCAGCGAGCTGGGGCCGAACGCCAATGAAATGCTGGCTCAGGTCGAACATATTCAGATTGTTGCCTGCGGGACTTCCTATAACTCCGGGATGGTCTCCCGCTACTGGTTTGAAGCGTTAGCCGGCGTGCCGTGCGATGTGGAAATCGCCTCCGAATTCCGCTATCGCAAGTCCGCGGTGCGTCGTAACAGCCTGATGATCACCCTTTCCCAGTCCGGTGAAACTGCCGATACGCTGGCGGCGCTGCGATTGTCGAAAGAGCTGGGCTATCTCGGCTCGCTGGCCATCTGCAACGTGCCGGGCTCGTCGCTGGTGCGCGAATCCGATCTGGCGCTGATGACCAAAGCCGGAACGGAAATTGGCGTGGCCTCGACCAAGGCCTTTACCACTCAGCTGACGGTGCTGCTGATGCTGGTGGCGAAACTGGCGCGATTGAAAGGTCAGGATGCGTCCATTGAGCATGATATCGTCCACGGCCTGCAGGCGCTGCCGAGTCGTATCGAGCAGATGCTCTCTCAGGACAAGCGTATTGAGCAGCTGGCAGAGCGTTTCTCTGATAAGCACCATGCGCTGTTCCTCGGCCGCGGCGATCAGTATCCGATCGCCATGGAAGGGGCGCTGAAGCTGAAAGAGATCTCCTACATTCACGCGGAAGCCTACGCGGCGGGCGAGCTGAAACACGGCCCGCTGGCGCTGATTGATGCGGAAATGCCGGTGATCGTGGTGGCGCCGAACAACGAGCTGCTGGAAAAACTGAAATCCAACATCGAAGAAGTTCGCGCCCGCGGCGGTGAGCTGTACGTCTTCGCCGACGGTGACGCCGGCTTCAACGGCAGCGACAACATGCACATCATTGAGATGCCGCATGTCGAAGAGACCATCGCCCCCATCTTCTACACCGTGCCGCTGCAGCTGCTGGCTTATCACGTTGCGCTGATCAAAGGCACAGACGTTGATCAGCCGCGTAACCTGGCGAAATCGGTCACGGTTGAGTAACGTATTACCTCTTTGCAAAGGGCTGCCGGCGGTGGCCCTTTTTTATTTTCACCTGCTGTTTTTCGCCGATCTTGTGCGCAATATGTGGGATGGCGATAGACGACAAACGATCGTTTTGCACTGCGATTTGGCTGTCATAAAAAGAAAATTATTCCGTCATTGTATGGTCATGCTTGCAAGTAACCATTTGAGTTATAAGCGTATTATTTGACGCAAAATCCCGTCTCCCGGCCTGTCATAAAACTGTCATAATTCGTACATTTTACTGTCACCTCTTTGACCTATTTTGCTCACCATAGCCTCGAAACAATGATTTACGAATCCCAGCAGGAGACATTATGAACGTTATGCGTACCACCGTCGCAACAGTTGTCGCCGCGACCTTATCGATGAGCGCTTTCTCTGCTTTCGCAGCAGCAAGCCTGACTGGCGCAGGTGCAACTTTTCCTGCGCCGGTGTATGCCAAATGGGCTGACACCTATCAGAAAGAAACCGGCAATAAAGTGAACTACCAGGGTATTGGTTCCTCTGGTGGCGTTAAGCAGATTATTGCCAACACCGTTGATTTCGGTGCTTCTGATGCTCCGCTGGCTGATGACAAACTGACCCAGGAAGGTCTGTTCCAGTTCCCGACCGTGATCGGCGGCGTGGTGCTGGCGGTTAACCTGCCTGGCGTGAAATCCGGCGAGCTGGTGCTGGATGGCAAAACCCTCGGCGATATCTATCTGGGTAAAATTAAAAAATGGGATGACGAAGCGCTCGCTAAACTCAACCCGGGTCTGAAGCTGCCGTCGCAGAATATCGCCGTGGTTCGCCGCGCCGATGGTTCCGGTACCTCCTTCGTCTTCACCAGCTACCTATCCAAAGTGAATGAAGAGTGGAAATCGAAAATCGGCGCAGGCTCTACCGTTAACTGGCCAACCGGTCTTGGCGGTAAAGGCAACGACGGTATCGCCGCCTTTGTTCAGCGTCTGCCGGGCTCGATTGGTTACGTCGAATACGCTTACGCCAAACAAAACAATCTGGCGTACACCAAACTGGTCTCTGCCGATGGCAAACCGGTTAGCCCGACTGAAGACAACTTCGCTAACGCCGCAAAAGGCGTTGACTGGAGCAAGTCTTTCGCTCAGGACCTGACTAACCAGAAGGGTGAAAATGCATGGCCGATCACCTCAACCACCTTCATCCTGGTGCATAAGGCGACTAACAAGCCTGAGCAGACCGCTGAAGTGCTGAAGTTCTTCGACTGGGCGTATAAAAACGGCGGGAAAGAAGCGAATGCGCTGGATTACGCATCGCTGCCGGAAAGCGTGGTTGAGCAGGTTCGTGCGGCATGGAAAACCAACGTCAAAGACAGCAGCGGTAAAGCGCTGTACTAACAGTAGATTTTTGACGAAGATGGCGGGGGCGTTCAGCGCTGCCCGCCCTACGGTTCAGACTGTAGGCCCGGAAGCGAACGCCACCGGGCATTTATTCGAACAAGCTTTAATACGTAAAGAGTAATCTATGGCTGCAACCAAGCCTGCATTTACCCCTCCGGGGAAAAAGGGTGACATGATTTTCAGTGCGCTGGTAAAACTGGCTGCGCTGATTGTGCTATTGATGCTGGGCGGCATCATCGTTTCCCTGATCATCTCTTCCTGGCCGAGCATTCAAAAGTTTGGCTTTGCCTTTTTGTGGACCAAAGAGTGGGATGCGCCCAACGAAATCTTCGGCGCGCTGGTGCCGATTTACGGGACCCTGGTGACTTCTTTTATCGCGCTGCTGATCGCCGTACCGGTGAGCTTCGGCATCGCGCTATTTCTGACGGAACTGTCCCCCGCCTGGCTCAAGCGTCCGCTGGGCATTGCGATTGAGCTGCTGGCCGCGATCCCGAGTATCGTGTACGGCATGTGGGGCCTGTTTATTTTCGCCCCGCTGTTTGCGACTTACTTCCAGGAGCCTGTCGGTAACGTCCTGTCGACTATTCCGTTCGTCGGCGCGCTGTTTGCTGGCCCGGCGTTTGGTATCGGTATTCTCGCCGCTGGCGTTATTCTGGCCATCATGATCATCCCTTATATCGCCGCGGTAATGCGTGATGTTTTCGAACAGACGCCGGTGATGATGAAAGAGTCGGCCTATGGCATCGGCTGCACCACCTGGGAAGTTATCTGGCGCATCGTTTTACCGTTCACCAAGAACGGGGTGATCGGCGGCGTGATGCTCGGTCTGGGCCGTGCGCTGGGTGAAACCATGGCGGTCACCTTTATCATCGGTAACACCTACCAGCTCGACAGCATATCGCTGTATATGCCGGGGAACAGCATTACCTCCGCGCTGGCCAACGAATTCGCCGAAGCCGAAACCGGTCTGCACGTGGCGGCGCTGATGGAACTGGGTCTGATCCTGTTCGTTATCACCTTTATCGTTCTGGCGGCGTCGAAGTTTATGATTATGCGCCTCGCGAAGAATGAGGGGGCACGCTAATGGCGACCATTGAAATGCAAAGCACCGCCGAGCTGGCGGAGTCTCGCCGCAAGATGCAGGCTAAACGCCGCATGAAGAACCGCATCGCCCTGGCGCTGTCGATGGCCACCATGGCGTTTGGTTTGTTCTGGCTTATCTGGATCCTGATGGCGACGATAACCCGCGGCTTCGACGGCATGAGCCTGGCGCTGTTTACCGAAATGACGCCGCCGCCGAATACCGCGGGCGGCGGTCTGGCCAACGCCCTCGCCGGCAGCGGCCTGCTGATCCTGTGGGCAACCATCTTTGGTACGCCGCTGGGTATCCTCGCTGGAATTTATCTGGCGGAGTATGGCCGCAAGTCGGTGCTGGCGGAAATTATCCGTTTTATTAACGATATTCTGCTTTCCGCGCCGTCTATCGTGGTTGGTCTGTTCGTCTACACCATCGTGGTGGCGCAGATGCAGCACTTCTCCGGCTGGGCGGGGGTGATCGCCCTGGCGCTGCTGCAGGTGCCTATCGTTATTCGTACCACCGAAAACATGCTGAAACTGGTGCCGGATAGCCTGCGTGAAGCGGCCTATGCGCTGGGTACGCCGAAGTGGAAGATGATCTCGGCGATCACCCTGAAAGCGTCCGTCTCGGGGATTATGACCGGGATCCTGCTGGCTATCGCCCGTATTGCCGGGGAAACGGCGCCCCTGCTGTTTACCGCGCTGTCCAACCAGTTCTGGAGCACCGACATGATGCAGCCGATTGCCAACCTGCCGGTGACCATTTTCAAATTTGCCATGAGTCCGTTTGCGGAGTGGCAGCAACTGGCATGGGCCGGGGTATTGATTATCACTCTGTGCGTCTTGCTGCTGAACATCCTGGCGCGCGTTATCTTCGCCAAGAAGAAACACGGTTAATTTTTGCGGCGCAGCGACAGCTGCGCTGAATGAGGAAGAGATTGAGATGAGTATGGTGAATACAGCCCCGGGTAAGATTTCAGTTCGCAACCTGAACTTCTACTACGGTAAATTCCATGCCCTGAAGAACATCAACCTGGATATCACCAAAAACCAGGTGACGGCGTTTATCGGTCCGTCAGGCTGTGGTAAATCCACCCTGCTGCGTACGTTCAACAAAATGTTTGAACTGTATCCGGAGCAGCGCGCGGAAGGCGAGATCCTGCTGGATGGCGACAACATTCTGACCAACACCCAGGATATCGCCCTGCTGCGTGCCAAGGTTGGCATGGTATTCCAGAAGCCAACGCCGTTCCCGATGTCCATTTACGACAACATCGCTTTCGGCGTGCGCCTGTTTGAAAAGCTGTCCCGTGCCGATATGGATGAGCGCGTGCAGTGGGCGTTGACCAAAGCCGCATTATGGAATGAAACCAAAGATAAACTGCACCAGAGCGGGTATTCTCTCTCCGGCGGTCAGCAGCAGCGCCTGTGCATCGCCCGCGGTATCGCGATCCGCCCGGAAGTCCTGCTGCTTGATGAACCTTGCTCAGCGCTGGACCCGATCTCTACCGGGCGTATCGAGGAGCTGATCACCGAGCTGAAGCAGGATTACACCGTCGTTATCGTGACTCACAACATGCAGCAGGCTGCGCGTTGCTCCGACCATACGGCATTTATGTATCTTGGCGAGCTGATTGAGTTCAGCAACACGGATGACCTGTTCACCAAGCCCGCGAAGAAACAAACTGAAGATTATATTACTGGCCGCTACGGTTGATTTGCCCTTGTGCTTTCAGGCTCTCACCAGTTGGGCAATCAGGAGACACCATGGACAACCTAAATCTTAACAAACATATTTCCGGCCAGTTCAACGCTGAACTGGAGTATATCCGCACCCAGGTGATGACCATGGGTGGGCTGGTGGAGCAACAGCTTTCTGATGCGATCACCGCCATGCATAACCAGGACAGCGATCTGGCGAAACGCGTGATTGACGGCGACAAGCAGGTCAACATGATGGAAGTGGCGATCGATGAAGCCTGCGTGCGCATCATCGCCAAGCGCCAGCCGACCGCCAGCGACCTGCGCCTGGTGATGGCGATCATCAAGACCATCGCTGAGCTGGAACGCATTGGCGACGTGGCGGATAAAATCTGCCGTACCGCGCTGGAGAAGTTTTCCCAGCAGCACCAGCCGCTGCTGGTGAGCCTCGAATCGCTGGGCCGCCATACGGTGCAGATGCTGCATGACGTGCTGGATGCCTTCGCGCGTATGGATCTCGACGAGGCGGTACGTATCTATCGCGAAGACAAGAAAGTCGACCAGGAGTATGAAGGCATCGTGCGTCAGCTGATGACCTACATGATGGAAGACTCGCGCACTATCCCCAGCGTTCTGACGGCGCTGTTCTGCGCGCGCTCCATTGAACGTATCGGCGACCGCTGCCAGAATATTTGCGAATATATTTTCTACTTCGTCAAAGGCCAGGATTTCCGTCATGTGGGCGGCGATGAACTGGATAAACTGCTCGCCGGAAAAGATCCGAAAGAGTAATAATCATTTTGTTTAATTCTGATAAATGGATTTATCAGAATTAGATATGATTCCTCCAGCGGCAGCGATATTGCTGCGATTATCGTCACAATTAACAGGCTGCCCGTTTGAGTTCTTCATTTTATCGCGTAACAATCAGTATCCACTGACTGAGCGCGCAAGCTCAGAATGTTTTAAACGGATTGTTACTGCGACAGCAGGCAAAACCTGATATTGCCCCCCCACGGCGGCGATATCAGGTTTTTTTATGCGCGCTAAGAATGAATTAATAAGGGTTGCTACCGCGATGCGCGGGCAAAACCTGAAGAGGATTATCTGTTTAGGCAGATCGTCTTCTTCGGGTTTTTTTGCTTTTTTCTCACCGCAAAAATAACAGCCCTCGCGCCCTTAAGCGGTATGGATACAGCTATTAGAACCCGCGCGATGCTTGTCGCTGTCGTATTTATTTATGCCAACACTTATATAAGGGAATATTATGTTTAGAAAAACCAGGATCGCTTCGGCGATGGTATTGCTGGCGCCGCTTTGTTATTCAACCACGCTGTTCGCGAGCCAGTTGACGGTAGAGCAACGGCTTGAGTTGCTGGAAAAAGCGCTTAGCGATACGCAAAAAGAGCTCAAAAAATATCAGGACCAGGAGAGAAAAAGAGACCAGATTTGGGCCACATGGTCTTCGCCTGCAGAGAGCCAGACGCGCACCGTCGCGGCGGCGGCAGGACCGAAAGCAGCAGTGAAACCGGATGCGGTACTGGTCAAAAATCAACAACCTGCCACAGACGGCGCGCCAGCCTACAGCGCGATGACGCTGAAAGACTTTAGCAAGTTCGTCAAAGATGAAATTGGCTTTAGCTATAACGGCTACTTCCGCTCGGGCTGGGGAACCGCCTCGCATGGCTCGCCAAAGTCGTGGGCCATTGGCTCGCTTGGCCGTCTGGGCAATGAATATTCCGGCTGGTTCGATCTGCAACTGAAGCAGCGGGTGTTTCAGGAAGGCGATAAACGCGTCGACGCCATCGTGATGCTCGACGGGAACGTTGGCCAGCAGTATTCCACTGGCTGGTTTGGTGACAATGCCGGCGGCGAAAACTACATCCAGTTCTCGGATATGTACGTCAACACCAAAGGATTCCTGCCGTTTGCCCCGGAAGCCGATTTCTGGGTCGGCAAACACGGTGCGCCAAAAATCGAGATCCAGATGCTGGACTGGAAAACGCAGAGAACCGATGCGGCGGCTGGCGTGGGGCTGGAAAACTGGCAGGTAGGCGCCGGGAAATTCGATATTGCGCTGGTCCGGGAGGATGTGGATGACTACGATCGTTCTTTAAGCAATAAGCAGCAAATTAACACCAATACCCTCGATATCCGTTACAAAGAGATCCCGTTGTGGGATAAAGCCAGTCTGATGGTCAGCGGGCGCTATGTCGCCGCCAACCAAAGTTCTTCTGAGAAATATAAAGAGGGCAATGAAGGCTATTATCCATGGAAAGATACCTGGATGGCCGGCACCTCGTTAACGCAAAAATTTGCTCACGGCGGCTTTAACGAATTTTCTTTGTTGCTGGCGAATAACTCCATTGCCAGCAGCTTCTCGCGCTATGCCGGATCCAGCCCCTATACCACCTTTAACGGCCGCTATTATGGCGACCATACCAATGGCACCGCCGTGCGCTTAACCTCGCAAGGGGAAACCTATTTACGCGATGACATTATTATGGCGAATGCCATCGTTTACTCCTTTGGCAACGACGTTTACAGCTACGAGACCGGGGCCCACTCCGATTTTGAATCCATCCGTACGGTCCTGCGGCCGGCCTATATCTGGAATAAATATAACCAGACCGGCGTCGAACTGGGGTACTTCAGGCAGCAAAACAAAGATGTGACCGGCAAGAAATATAACGAGTCCGGCTATAAGACCACGCTGTTCCATACCTTCAAAGTTAATACCAGTATGCTGACCTCGCGCCCGGAAATTCGCTTCTATGCCACCTATATTAAAGCGAAGGATATCGACCTGGATAAGGCCGCGAATAACACCACCCGCATTTTTGAAGACGGTAAAAACGATCAGTTTGCCGTAGGGGCGCAGGCGGAAATCTGGTGGTGAGACGATAACAGAACGGACACAACGTAAGAGGAATAACGATGAAACGACATGCCATTTATTTCGCCCTCGCGCTGGCGGGCGCGGCGTTCACCATTCAGGCGGCACCGTTGCCAGCGGTGCCCGAGCCCTCCCTGCCGGTGAGCCACTTTATCACTCAGGTTAACGCGGATAAGAGTATCACTTACCGCCTGTTTGCCCCTGATGCCCGGCGGGTTTCGGTGGTGACAGGCGCCACGCCGGACACCTTTGTCTCGCACGACATGACCAAAGCGGACCACGGCGTCTGGACATGGAAAAGCGAGCCAATGAAACCCAATCTCTATGAATACTATTTTGATGTGGACGGCTTCCGCTCGGTGGATACCGGCAGCCGCTATCAGAAGCCGCAGCGTCAGGTGAACACCAGCCTGATTCTGGTTCCCGGCAGTATTCTTGACGATCGCCCGGTCGCGCACGGCGATCTGCGCACCCTTACCTATCACTCGAAGGCGCTGAATGCGGAACGGCGGCTCTATGTCTGGACGCCGCCGGACTATAGCGGCAGCGGCGAGCCGCTGCCGGTGCTCTATTTCTATCATGGCTTTGGCGACAGCGGGCTGTCGGCCATCGATCAGGGGCGTATTCCGCAAATCATGGATAACCTGCTGGCGGAGGGCAAGATCAAGCCTATGCTGGTGGTGGTCCCGGATACCGAAACCGATACCCCGGAAGCCATCGCGGAAAACTTCCCGCCGCAGGAGCGACGCAAAACCTTCTATCCGCTGAATGCGCAGGCGGCGGATAAGGAGCTGATGCAGGACATTATTCCGCTGATCGATGCCCGGTTTAACGTGCGTAAAGATGCCGACGGTCGGGCGCTGGCTGGCCTCTCTCAGGGCGGGTATCAGGCGCTGGTTTCCGGGATGAATCATCTGAAGAGCTTTGGCTGGCTCGCCACGTTTAGCGGCGTCACGACCACCACGGTGCCGAATGCCGGTGTGGAAGCGCAACTGAAACATCCTGAGGCGATCAATAAACAGCTGCGTAACTTTACCGTGGTCGTCGGGGAAAAAGATTCCGTAACCGGCAAAGACATCGCGGGTCTGAAAAGCGAGCTGGAAAAACAGAAGATCAACTTTGACTATCACGCCTATCCCGGCCTGAACCATGAAATGGACGTCTGGCGCCCGGCCTACGCGGAGTTTGTGCAAAAACTGTTTAAATAGCCGGTGGGGGCGTTTAGCCCCCGCTTTCCGCGAGTGAAGAAAGACAAGATGAAAGTCATTGTGTCCGAAGATGATGAAGAGATAGCCGGTCGCCAGCCGTCCTGTTCTGGGCTAGATCATAGCGCTACCTGCCAACCGTCGCCCGGCTGGGCGACGCCGGGGGCTAGCGAGTGATATCCCAACCGCGCGCTTTCCACAATGCCGAAAGCGCAGCCAGATCGGTAAAGGTCGTCACGTTGGGATGATCGATGGGCGGGTTGTGCGGATCGGCGCAGAAGTAGAACACCTCCATGCCGGCGGCTATTCCCGATTGTGCTCCTGCCCTGGAATCATCAACCAGAATACAGTTCTCGACGTTAACGCTCATCGCCTTTGCGGCATGGAACATCAGCGCCGGATCGGGTTTCCAGCGCTGAATATCGTAGCCGCTGTACAACCGGTCAGCGAAATGGCGCAGCAGGCCGGTGCGGCCGAGAGAGTGTTGCATCTTACTGACCGGGCCATTGGAAACCACGCACATCGGGACGCTTACCGCATCCAGCAGCGCCTGGGCTCCGGCAATCACCTCCAGTTCGCTATCAAAC
The DNA here is from genome assembly GCF_048822715.1 of Klebsiella sp. C239. NCBI lineage: Bacteria > Pseudomonadati > Pseudomonadota > Gammaproteobacteria > Enterobacterales > Enterobacteriaceae > Klebsiella > Klebsiella sp. C239. Next base: position 38,888 of record NZ_JBMEZK010000012.1, read on the forward strand.
AGGCGGGCGACTTCCGCACGGTAAATCGGCTCCAGAGTGGCCTTTTGCAGGTTAACGCCATGCTCGGCGTTGATGGTGTCGATTATTTCGTACAGTTTTACGCCTTTGAAGCGCTTAAAAATTTCTGCCAGCTCCAGCGTAATGCCAAATTCCTGGAACATGTGCACGTAGGCGCGGGAGCAAATCACCTCGCTGTCGACCAGCGTGCCGTCACAGTCAAAAAATACTGCTTCTGGTTGAGTCATAGCCATTCCATATTAACAAGTTTAACGTTTTCGTCATGTCCAATACCGCGACGCAATCGTTGCCGTATAAGCAAAATAAATGAAAAAAATTACCATACAACCGCGCCTGGTGCTGTAATTTGGTATAGGATAGCGTCGAATTTTCCCTCCTTACGTTCGGAAACCGATAATGAGTCAACAACAAACCAGCCAGTCTTCTGGCCAGGGTCTGCTGGAGCGCGTATTTAAACTGCGCGAGCACGGCACCACGGTGCGCACGGAAGCCATCGCCGGTTTCACCACGTTCCTGACGATGGTGTATATCGTTTTTGTTAACCCACAAATTCTTGGCGTAGCGGGCATGGATACCAGCGCCGTGTTTGTGACCACCTGTCTGATTGCCGCTTTCGGCAGTATCCTGATGGGGCTGTTCGCGAACCTGCCGGTCGCCCTGGCGCCGGCGATGGGCCTGAACGCCTTTTTCGCCTTTGTGGTGGTGCAGGCGATGGGCCTGCCGTGGCAGGTCGGGATGGGCGCGATTTTCTGGGGCGCCGTCGGCCTGCTGCTGCTGACGATCTTCCGCGTACGCTACTGGATGATCGCCAATATTCCGCTGAGCCTGCGCGTGGGCATCACCAGCGGTATCGGTCTGTTTATCGGTATGATGGGCCTGAAGAACGCCGGGGTTATCGTCGCAAACCCGGAAACGCTGGTCAGCATTGGTCATTTGACCTCCCACAGCGTGCTGCTGGGCGTGCTGGGCTTCTTTATCATCGCGATTCTGGCGTCGCGCAACATTCATGCCGCGGTTCTGGTCTCTATCGTGGTGACCACCCTGCTGGGCTGGATGCTGGGTGATGTACACTACACCGGAATCGTCTCGGCGCCGCCGAGCGTGACTTCGGTGATCGGTCATGTCGATCTGGCGGGCTCCCTGAATCTGGGCCTGGCCGGGGTGATCTTCTCCTTTATGCTGGTCAACCTGTTTGACTCCTCCGGGACGCTCATCGGCGTGACGGATAAAGCGGGTCTGGCGGACGCCAACGGTAAATTCCCGCGCATGAAGCAGGCGCTGTTTGTCGATAGCGTCTCGTCGGTGGCAGGCTCCTTCATCGGCACCTCGTCGGTAACTGCGTATATCGAATCCTCCTCCGGCGTTTCCGTGGGCGGGCGCACCGGCCTGACCGCCGTGGTCGTCGGTATCCTGTTCCTGCTGGTTATCTTCCTCTCTCCGCTGGCGGGGATGGTTCCGGCCTATGCGGCCGCCGGCGCGCTGATTTACGTCGGCGTGCTGATGACCTCAAGCCTGGCGCGCGTGAAGTGGGATGACCTGACGGAAGCGGTACCGGCGTTTATCACCGCGGTGATGATGCCGTTTAGCTTCTCGATCACCGAAGGCATTGCCCTGGGCTTTATCTCCTACTGCGTGATGAAAATTGGCACCGGCCGTCTGCGCGACCTCAGCCCTTGCGTCATTATCGTCTCGCTGCTGTTCGTGCTGAAGATTGTCTTTATCGATGCACATTAATCCGCACGTATGATGAAAAAGCCCGGCATCGCTGCCGGGCTTTTTTTATGCTTTAACCCGCTGAATATAGTCGCCAAAGGCAGTCAGCTGGCCGCGCAGATGGTCGAGGGTGCTCTGATCGACCACTTCACCCGACTGCGGATCCACTTTGTTCTGGATCACGCCGCCCATAAATTCCGGTTTATTCATCACCATCGCATCGAGGAACACCAGAATCTGCCGCAGATGATACTGGCAGCGCGCGCCGCCGATGGCGCCCATAGAGCTGGTTTGAATCAGCACCGGCTTGCCGGACAGCGGCTGCTCGGGCAGGCGTGAAAGCCAGTCGATGGCGTTTTTCAGGCCGCCAGGCACGGAATAGTTATACTCGGGGGTGACAATCACCACGCCATCCGCCTCGCGGATCTGCTGCGCAATCTCCTGCACGCTCTGCGGGAATCCCTCTTCCTCCTGAATATCAGCATCGTACAGCGGAATATCGCCGATCGACGGCAGCGCGGAGATGTGCATACCCGCCGGCGCGATGCCGGGCAGGGTACGCGCGACCATTCCATTAAACGACCCTTTACGCAGGCTGCCGAGTAACGTAACCACTTTCAAGGTATCTGACATGATTGCTCCTTTGGATCATGATGCCGGCAAGACCGGTCAATTGAGGGATAAGGTTTTTTCCGTGGGCAGACTGGTAAAGCGCATCAGGCGGGCTGAGGGTTCGCGTGCGCGGCGCTGAGCGTCCGCCAGGCTGTGCCAGTCGCCTCCCTTAGCATCATACTCCCAGACCTTCAGCGGGCCGATATTCGGGGTAGCGGCAATCGACCACACCAGCAGCGATTCGGCGTCACAGACGGCTTCGATCGGCAGGCTGCCGGCGGTACGCAGGCGGCCGGAGCCAGGCAGCAGCTGCAGCTGCGTTGATGTCTCACCGGTCAGTTTCAGCACGCTGCGCCGCAGCGCCACCAGCTGGCTGCGCGCTTCGTCCGGGTCATGCTGAATGTTAATCCACAGATTCTCATTGTTACTGAAATTTTGCCGGTCGGCGTCGTGGCTGCGAACGGCGCGCTGCAGCTCCATGTCGAGGCCGCAATCCCCCTCGGTGGTCAGCGCCACGCCAACGATATTGCCAGTATAAGAGATAGAGAAGCGGGGAAGGTGACGATCGCTAAAAACCGGTCTGCCATTGGCTTCGTTAACGATTTCAGGCAGCTCGCTGATGCCGTAAAGCATAAACAGCAGTTCGGCGAGCAGCGACCGCGAAGCGCGAAAGCGGGCTTGCCGGTATTCAGGGAGCCGACGTGCGGATTGATGACAGGCCGCTGACAAACGTGTCGATAGCGGCTCCCCGGTACTGAGTATCCCTCGTGCAAAATGCGTTGCCATACGTCGCTCCGTGAGTAATGGTCTGAATAAAACGGCGGGCGCTATTATCGCCTGGTATTAACAGGTTTTAATGCCGAAATCCCCCCTTGAAAAGGGAATTTGTTTGAATTTTACAAATTCTTGCGCAAATAAGGTGCTATGGGCACGAAACAAGGCTTACAGCGTACCGGAATAGAGCGCTTTCAGCGTATCTCTAAGCCAGACAAGCTTCGGGTTGTAGCTGTTGCGTTTATGCCATAGCAAGGTGAAGGGGACGCGAAGCTTTTCCAGATGCTGCGGCTCCAGCGGCAGCGGTCGGGAGACCAGCGGTAGCTGGTGCTGCTGATTATAGTGCTGGCAGTAGCGCGGCGCGGTGGCCAGCATGGTGTGCTGCGGCTGGGCCGCCATAAAGAGGGATTGCTCAAACCCCGGCACGGTCAGCGCCACGTTACGTTTATGCCCCAGCTCCTGCAGCACGTCGTCCAGCGCCCAGGTATCGCGTTGTTCCCAGCAGATGGTGATATGCGGATAGCGTAAGAATGCCGCCAGATCCCACTCCTCCCTGAGCGCCGGATGATCGGCGCGCAGCCAGACCTGCGGCAGGTCGGTGAACAGCACATCAAAATCGATATACCACGGCAGCAGGCTTAGCAGCTCCCGCGACTGCGGATGGCTTTCGCGCCCGCAGAAGCCGATATCCACCTCGCCGCGAATGATGGCGTCCAGGGAGTCGTAGTCCCAGTTGCGCAAACGAATCAATGCCTGCGGATAGCGCTGATAGATGCGCTGGGAGAGGGTGTTAAACAGGATCATCAGCAGCGGCGTTTCCGCCGCTAGCTCGAACTTGAGGCCGCTCGGCATGGTGTGGTGCGGTTTATCGAGGATCTGGTTGCCCATCTGCATCCAGTCCGCCAGATCCTGCTCCATGCTGCTGACCAGCGGCGTGGGCGCCAGGCCCAGCGGCGTTTTGACAAACAGCGGATCGTCAAACCAGGCGCGCAGTTTGGCCAGCGACTTGCTCACCGCCGAGGGCGAAACGTTCATCCGCTTCGCCGTACGGGTAACGCTGAGCTCCTGGGTCAGGAGCTGCAGACAGAGGAGTAAATTAAGATCGAGACTCGAAAGCGGCTTCTTCATCGTGTTGCGCAACCCGCGGCGGGGTGGCGACCAGTAGCAGAACAAGACTCACTATGCTACAGGCAATGAGTATCCCGATCAGCATATTCATTGCGCTGAGTCCGATGATAGCGGCGAGCCATATCCACAGCGACGAACCGCACACCTGCGCGATGCCGAGGACCGAGCTGGCGACACCGGCGCGCAGCGTGAATGGCCCCAGGGCCTGGCTCATCGCGACGCCGAAGCCGACGGAGAAGCCGGCGCAAATCATGCCCAGCCCGACCAGGGTGACGGCCTGGTGGGTGGCGAGGCTCAGCGCCACGCCAGCCGCCAGAAACAGCAGCTGCGAGGTTATCATCAGGGTGCGCGGTTTAAACAGCGACAGGGCGAACGGCGTCGAGAAGGAGACCGCCATGCTGACCATCGCCATCAGCGCCATCGTCATGGAATAGGTGCCGCGATCGAACCCCATCTCCTCCATCATCAGTACCGGCGAGACGTTCACGTAGGTGAGGATCGCCGTTACGCTGAGGGTGGTGATGAGAATGCGGCTGAGGAAAAAGCGATTCAACAGCGATTCGTCCGCGCCATGCTGCGGCATAGCCGTCTGCGGAGGCGCCGTCGGACGCGTCTCGCGCAGGATAAATACCGCCAGTAAACCCACCGTTACCCCCATGCCGATCATGGTGTAGAACAGACTCTGCCACGGGTATTTCAGCATGATCAGGTGGCCGAGCACCGGCGCCAGAACGGGGATGATGCAGGTAATGCCGTTGAGCAACGACAGCACTTTGGCCCGCCGACGGTCGTCCAGCGTATCGCGCAGAATAGCGAAAGCCACCACGTAGCAGCAGCCGGCGCCGATCCCCTGGATAAAGCGTCCGGTAAGGAAGTGGCTGCTGGTGTGCGCCTGCGCGCAGAGCAGGGAGGCGATAACAAAGATCGCCGCGCCCACAATGGCGACAGGCTTGCGCCCCGAGCGGTCGGCGATACGGCCAGCAAACAGCATCGCGGAGGCCATTCCGGCCAGATAGACCGAGAAGGCGATATGTAATTGCGCCTCGCTGGCTCCCAGATCCTGAGCAATACGCGGCAGGCCGACGAGATACATATCGATGCCGGAGGGATAGAGCAGAACCAGGGCAAAGCTGCAGAGAAGAAAGCGTGTCATGAGATCCTCGCGATGTGAATGGCGTTCAGCATAGTGAGATACGCTCCGCAAGACGAGTTGCCATTTGGACAACGCTATTTTCCTGGCAGGAAACGCGAACTAGCGGCCCCGGCGTCGCCAGACGCGGGCCATCCCTTCGCTTTCCGGCCGAACGCTTTCGAAGCCAAACTTCGCGTACAGCTCCGGAACATCCGCCACCAGCGTAACGTAGGCGCCGTCAAAGGCGTTCGCATCCAGCCAGGCGACCAGTTTCTCCATCACCAGCCGGCCAAGGCCCTTCCCCTGGTGAGCCGGATCGACGGCGACGTCGACAATGTCGAAATTAATCGCGCCGTCGCCGACGATGCGCCCCATGGCGATCGGCGTCTCCTGCCAGAGGATATGTACGCCATAACAGCTTTGCGGCAGCCCGGCTCTGGCGCCTTCTATGGGGCGCGGCGACATGCCCGCTACCACCCGCAGGTGGCAAAACGCTTCGGCGGAGGGCACCTTCTCGATCACGGTATATTCAACGATCATGCTTTAGTCTCGTGGTTAGGGGGAGATAAAAGTAGAGAACGTTGCGCCGCAAAGGGCAAGAAAAAACCCGCATTAACGCGGCGCTAATGCGGGTGAGTGAACGTTTACGGACTAAACGTTATTTGCCGATACAGAAGCTGGAGAAGATGCGGCCCAGCAGGTCGTCGGAGGTGAACTCCCCGGTGATCTCGCTCAGCGCCTGCTGCGCGAGACGCAGCTCTTCCGCCAGCAGCTCGCCGGCCCAGGCGCCCAGCAGCTGGGCTTTGCCCTGCTGCAGATGGTTCGCCGCCTCTTCCAGCGCCTGCAGATGGCGACGGCGGGCGAGGAAGCCGCCTTCCATATTGGTATCGAAGCCCATGCTCTGCTTGAGGTGATTACGCAGCACCTCGACGCCTTCGCCGGTGCGTGCCGACAGGCGGATCAGTGAGTGGCCATTTACTTCGCTGATACCCAGCGCTTCGCCGGTAACATCGGCTTTATTGCGCACCACGGTAATCGGCAGTTTAGCGGGCAGGCGCTCGATAAAATCTGGCCAGATCTCCGCCGGGTCAACGGCGCTGGTGGTGGTGCCATCGACCATAAACAGCACCCGGTCAGCCTGCGCAATCTCCTGCCAGGCGCGCTCGATGCCGATACGCTCCACTTCGTCATTGGCGTCGCGCAGGCCCGCGGTATCAATGATATGCAGGGGCATGCCGTCGATATGGATATGCTCGCGCAGCACATCGCGGGTGGTGCCCGCAATGTCGGTGACGATCGCCGCTTCGCGGCCCGCGAGGGCGTTCAGCAGGCTTGATTTACCGGCATTTGGCCGCCCGGCGATCACCACTTTCATCCCTTCGCGCAGCAGACTGCCCTGACGGGCTTCGGCGCGGACGGCGTCGAGGTCGACCATCACCTCGTTCAGCTGGGCTTCAATTTTGCCGTCGGAGAGGAAATCAATTTCTTCATCCGGAAAATCAATCGCCGCTTCCACGTAGATGCGCAGGTGAGTGAGCGCTTCCACAAGGTGGTTCACCCGCGCGGAGAACGCCCCCTGCAGCGAGTTCAGCGCCGAGCGCGCCGCCTGTTCTGAGCTGGCGTCGATAAGATCGGCGATGGCCTCTGCCTGCGCCAGGTCGAGCTTGTCGTTAAGGAACGCGCGCTCGGAGAATTCGCCCGGTCTGGCGATGCGCAGGCCCGGCAGGGTCAGAATACGTTTGAGCAGCAGGTCGAGAATGACCGGGCCGCCGTGGCCCTGCAGCTCAAGCACATCTTCCCCGGTAAAGGAGTTCGGCCCGGGGAACCACAGCGCAATCCCCTGATCCAGCGGCGTACCGTCAACGTCGTTGAACGGCAGGTAGTCGGCATAGCGCGGCTTCGGCAGCTTGCCGAGTACCGCCTGCGCGACGTCGCGCGCTTTGAGGCCGGAGATACGCAGGATGCCCACACCCCCGCGTCCCGGTGGGGTTGCCTGGGCGACGATAGTGTCGTTATGGCTCATGGTGACTCTCTATGTAGATGTAAAAAAGGCGGTCCATTGACCGCCTTCTCTGGCATTAACGTTACCGTAACTACTCTAAATTATCCAGGTCGCAGATGCGTTGGCTTGAAGAATGAAGAGTATCAGGATTTCTTCTTCTCGCGGCTATGCAGGCCACGCTTCTCCAGACCACGGTAAATCAGCTGCTGCTGGATAATGGTCACCAGGTTGCTGACGATGTAGTACACCACCAGGCCAGACGGGAACCACAGGAAGAACACCGTGAAGATGACCGGCATAAAGGTCATGATCTTCTGCTGCATCGGGTCGGTCACGGTGGTCGGCGACATCTTCTGGATGAAGAACATCGTCGCGCCCATGATGATCGGCAGGATGTAGTACGGGTCTTGTGCAGACAGATCGTGGATCCACAGGATAAACGGCGCATGACGCAGTTCTACCGAGGCGCTCAGCATGTAGTACAGCGCAAGGAAGATCGGCATCTGGATAATCAGCGGGAAGCAGCCGCCCAGCGGGTTCACTTTTTCCGCTTTATACAGCGCCATCATCTCCTGGCTTTGACGTTGTTTATCGTCGCCCAGACGCTCGCGCATGGCCTGAATTTTCGGCTGCAGCATACGCATCTTCGCCATGGAGGTGTACTGCGCTTTGGTCAGCGGGTACATGATGCCACGAACGATAAAGGTGATGACGATAATCGAGAAGCCCCAGTTGCCGAGGAAGCCGTGGATGAATTTCAGCAGCTTGAACAGCGGTTGGGAGATGAACCACAGCCAGCCGTAGTCGACGGTCAGATCCAGGTGCGGCGCGACGGCAGCCATTTTGTCCTGAATCGCCGGGCCGACCCACAGCGTGCTCTGCAGTTTGTCGGTTTGACCAGGCTGCACCAGTACCGGCTGAGATTTATAGCCGATAGCGACAATGCCGTTGCCGAGGTTGGCGGTGTAGAAGTTATTCGTCCCGTTATTCTGCGGCACCCACGCGGTGGTGAAGTACTGCTGCAGCATGGCAACCCAACCGTTTTTGGTGCTGACGTTCAGGTTTTCATTGTCCAGGATGGTATCGAATTTGTATTTTTCGTATTTCGAATCCGCGGTGGAGAACGCCGCGCCACGGAAAGTATGCATCGTGGACAGGCCGCCGGTCTGCGTATCGCGACTGGACGGCAGCGCGGCGGTCTGCTTCAGCTGACCGAAGGTCGAGACTTCCAGCGGTTTCTCGCTGGCGTTCTGCACGCTATAACCCACGTTCACCGCATAATCACCGCGTTTCAGGGTGAAGGTCTTGGTGAAGACGTTGCCGGCTTTGTCGGTATAGGTCAGCGGAATAACGATTTCGTTCTGGCCATCAGCCAGTACATACGCATCTTTATCAGCGTTATACAGCGGACGCGGGCCGTTAGCCGGGTTATCCGGGCCGTCACGACCGGTTAAGCCGCTCTGCGCCTGGTAGATAAACTGTGGCGTAGTTTCCAGTAACTGGAACGGTTCAGTCGATTTCAGCGCTTTCGGGTAAGCCGGAAGCAGCGCTTGCTCAACATCACCACCGCGGGTGTTGATGGTCAGATCAAGCACATCAGTTTTAACCGTAATCAGTTTCCCCTGCCCACTGGCCGGTACGCCCTGGTCGGCGGCGCTACCCGCTGCTGTGGTCGTAGTCTGCGTGGTCTGCTGCTGGGGTTGCGGATTTTTGTCCTGCTCCCAGGCTTGCCAGATCATGAAAGACACGAACAACAAAGCGATGATAAGAAGATTGCGTTGCGAATCCATCGTTAGTGTTCTCTGGTATCAAATGGTCCAGGCGGGACGGGATCGTCACCACCAGGGTGTAAAGGGTGGCATTTTAATACGCGTTTCATCGTCAACCAACTGCCTTTTATCACTCCAAACCTGCGTAAGGCCTCAATTCCGTATTGAGAACAGGTTGGGGTGAAACGGCAATGCGGCCCGAGTAGCGGACTAATCAGGCGCTGATAAACTCGAATCAGGCCGATCAGGACCCGCGAGCCAGGCGACAATGGCGGCGCCATAATTTTTCCAACGCTTCCGAGAGAGCACGGTTATCGAGGTCGGCAACCCCTCTTTTCGCCACCACCACGAAATCCATTGGCGGGAGTTCATGTTGACGCAAACGAAAACTTTCACGCGTCAGACGTTTAATCCGATTGCGTTCATGTGCGCGTTTCACGTTTTTCTTGGCGACGGTGAGACCGATGCGGGGATGCCCCAGCGAATTCAGGCGGCCGAGGATGGTGATTTGCGGCGTGCCAGCCCGTTGTGGCTGCTGGAAGACGAAAGTGAAATGACTGGGAGTTAACAAGCGTAACTCCCTGGGAAATGCGAGCTTAACCACGCAGGGTTAGCTTTATTACTTGGAAACGGTCAGACGAGCGCGGCCTTTAGCACGACGACGTGCCAGAACCTGACGACCATTTTTAGTAGCCATACGAGCACGGAAGCCGTGAGAACGGTTGCGCTTCAGTACAGACGGTTGAAAAGTGCGTTTCATGGCGATTTCTACCTAAACTTGAATAAATTCACTGACTTTTGCGTAGACCCGAACGAACTTCGAACGACTTACGCCTCAGCGTGGGTGATTAAAGAGGCCGGATTGTAATAATTGTACACTCCGGAGTCAATTCTCTTTCCTTATTTCTCGCACCTCGTCGCACAAAAAATAAGCTGAGACGCGTGACGAAAACGGGCATTACGCGCCGGGTGGGGGATTATACGGCCTGGCCAGTAAAGCGCAAGGATCCTGAAGGATCTTTGTTAGATCGTTTCCGCCCAAAAGCGGCATAGCTCATTAATTTTTCCAATATGCGGCGGAAATCGTGCTTCACTCTTCCCAGGATCGATTACACTTACCCGGTTTCGATCCTTCCTGTGGATAAATCGGGAAGAATCTGTTGAGAAACACAAGATCTCTTTCTCAGTTTAGGCTATGATCCCCGGTCCCGATCGCGATCCCCGGATCCGCAGCGGGAAATAACCGCAGATAGCGGTTCGCACGTCACCCCTTTTGTGCAGGGGCTTTTCGGCTAATGCAGGGTCTTGTCGACGTGTGCCAACAATCACGATTGTTTCAGTTTTTCTTTGATATCGATTTTATGTTCGAGTGGAGTCCGCCGTGTCACTTTCGCTTTGGCAGCAGTGTCTTGCCCGATTGCAGGATGAGTTACCAGCCACAGAATTCAGCATGTGGATCCGCCCATTGCAGGCGGAACTGAGCGATAACACGCTGGCACTGTATGCGCCAAACCGTTTTGTGCTCGACTGGGTAAGGGACAAATACCTCAATAATATCAATGGACTCCTCAATGATTTTTGCGGTGCGGACGCCCCACAGCTGCGTTTTGAGGTGGGAGCTAAGCCCGCCAGCTCGCTGCAGAAAGGGGCGGTAAGCCCGGCCGCGGCGACTATCCCGGCGGCGCAGGTGCAGACCGCGCGCGTGGCGCCGACGATCGTGCGCCCTGGCTGGGATAATGTCCCGGCGCCGGCGGAGCCGACCTACCGTTCTAACGTTAACGTGAAACACACGTTTGATAACTTCGTCGAAGGTAAATCTAACCAGCTGGCCCGCGCGGCGGCGCGTCAGGTGGCGGATAACCCGGGCGGCGCCTATAACCCCCTGTTCCTCTACGGCGGAACGGGTCTGGGTAAAACCCACCTGCTGCACGCGGTGGGGAACGGTATCGTGGCGCGTAAACCGAACGCCAAAGTGGTCTATATGCACTCGGAGCGTTTCGTTCAGGACATGGTTAAAGCGCTGCAGAACAACGCCATCGAAGAGTTTAAGCGCTACTACCGATCCGTTGACGCCCTGCTGATCGATGACATTCAGTTCTTCGCTAATAAAGAGCGATCCCAGGAAGAGTTTTTCCACACCTTCAATGCCTTGCTGGAAGGTAATCAGCAGATCATTTTGACTTCGGATCGTTATCCCAAAGAGATCAACGGCGTTGAAGATCGTCTGAAATCCCGCTTCGGCTGGGGGCTGACGGTGGCGATCGAGCCGCCGGAGCTGGAAACCCGCGTCGCGATCCTGATGAAAAAAGCCGATGAGAACGACATCCGCCTGCCGGGCGAAGTGGCGTTCTTTATTGCCAAGCGCCTGCGCTCAAACGTGCGTGAACTGGAGGGGGCGCTGAACCGCGTTATCGCCAACGCCAACTTCACCGGCCGGGCGATCACTATCGATTTCGTGCGCGAAGCGCTGCGCGATCTGCTGGCGCTGCAGGAAAAACTGGTCACCATCGACAATATTCAAAAGACGGTGGCGGAGTACTACAAGATTAAGGTAGCGGACCTGCTGTCCAAACGCCGCTCCCGTTCGGTGGCGCGTCCTCGCCAGATGGCGATGGCGCTGGCCAAAGAGCTGACCAACCACAGCCTGCCGGAAATCGGCGATGCGTTTGGCGGCCGCGACCATACCACCGTGCTGCACGCCTGCCGCAAGATTGAGCAGCTGCGTGAAGAAAGCCACGACATTAAAGAAGATTTTTCCAATTTAATCAGAACATTATCCTCGTGACGCTATGAAATTTACCGTAGAACGTGAACATTTATTAAAACCGCTGCAACAGGTGAGCGGTCCGTTAGGTGGTCGTCCGACGCTGCCCATTCTCGGTAACCTGCTGCTTCAGGTCGCGGACGGCGCGCTGTCGCTGACCGGTACCGATCTTGAAATGGAGATGGTGGCGCGCGTGGCGCTGGTTCAGCCGCACGAAGCGGGCGCCACCACCGTTCCGGCGCGTAAATTCTTTGATATCTGCCGCGGCCTGCCGGAAGGCGCGGAGATCGCGGTGCAGCTGGAAGGCGATCGCATGCTGGTGCGTTCCGGCCGCAGCCGCTTCTCGCTGTCGACCCTGCCCGCTGCCGACTTCCCGAATCTTGACGACTGGCAGAGCGAGGTGGAATTTACCCTGCCGCAGGCGACCATGAAGCGTCTGATCGAAGCGACGCAGTTCTCGATGGCGCACCAGGATGTTCGTTACTACTTAAACGGTATGCTGTTCGAAACCGAAGGCAGCGAACTGCGCACCGTCGCTACCGACGGTCACCGTCTGGCGGTCTGTTCGATGCCGCTGGAAGCGTCGCTGCCGAACCATTCGGTGATCGTGCCGCGTAAAGGGGTGATTGAGCTGATGCGGATGCTCGACGGCGGTGATACGCCGCTGCGCGTGCAGATCGGCAGCAATAATATCCGCGCCCATGTCGGCGATTTTATCTTCACTTCGAAGCTGGTTGATGGCCGTTTCCCGGATTATCGCCGCGTATTGCCGAAAAATCCGGATAAACACCTCGAAGCGGGCTGCGATATTCTGAAGCAGGCTTTTGCCCGCGCGGCGATTCTCTCCAATGAGAAATTCCGCGGCGTGCGGCTGTACGTTAGCGAAAATCAGCTGAAAATCACCGCCAATAACCCGGAGCAGGAAGAAGCGGAAGAGATTCTGGACGTGACCTACGCCGGCACGGAGATGGAGATTGGCTTCAACGTTAGCTACGTGCTGGATGTGCTGAACGCGCTGAAGTGCGAGAATGTGCGCATTCTGCTGACGGATTCGGTGTCGAGCGTGCAGATTGAGGATGCGGCTTCACAAAGCGCAGCCTATGTTGTCATGCCTATGCGCTTATAGAAAATATCGGGCTATCTTACTTGCCATTTTCAACCTGGGCTGTGCTCGTCCCTGTCACGTACTTCGTGTACGCTCCAGGGTCTGCGCGCAGTCCGCGTTGAAACTGGCTGCGCCGATTACGCCCTGGCCCGAAGAAACCCAGATATGTCACTGACGCGCTTACTTATCAAAGATTTCCGCAATATTGAACATGCGGATCTCGCTTTATCTCCCGGCTTTAACTTCCTGGTTGGCGCGAACGGCAGCGGCAAAACCAGCGTGCTGGAAGCCATCTACACGCTTGGCCATGGCCGGGCGTTTCGCAGTTTGCAAATTGGCCGGGTGATCCGCCACGAGCAGGAGGCCTTTGTTCTGCATGGCCGTCTGCAAGGCGAAGAGCGGGAAACCGCCATCGGCCTGACCAAAGACAAACAGGGCGACAGCAAGGTGCGTATCGACGGCACCGACGGCCACAAAGTGGCGGAGCTGGCGCACCTGATGCCGATGCAGCTGATTACGCCGGAGGGGTTTACTTTACTCAACGGCGGCCCCAAATACAGAAGAGCATTCCTTGACTGGGGATGCTTTCATAACGAAGCCGGATTCTTCACCGCCTGGAGCAACCTGAAGCGCCTGGTCAAGCAGCGCAACGCCGCGCTGCGTCAGGTCAGCCGTTATGCCCAGCTGCGCCCATGGGATCTGGAATTAATCCCGCTGGCGGAGCAGATCAGCCGCTGGCGTGCCGAATACAGCGCCGCTATCGTCGAAGACATGGCGGATACCTGTCAGCAATTTTTACCGGAATTCTCGCTCTCTTTCTCCTTCCAGCGCGGCTGGGAAAAAGAGACCGACTACGCTGAAGTGCTGGAGCGGAATTTCGAGCGTGACAGAATGTTAACCTATACCGCCCACGGCCCGCATAAAGCGGATTTCCGTATTCGCGCCGACGGGGCGCCGGTGGAAGATACCTTGTCGCGCGGGCAGCTTAAGCTGCTGATGTGCGCCCTGCGTCTGGCGCAGGGCGAGTTCCTCACCCGCGTCAGCGGGCGGCGCTGCCTGTACCTGATAGATGATTTTGCCTCGGAACTCGATGATGCCCGCCGCGGTCTGTTATCCAGTCGCCTGAAAGCGACGCAGTCGCAGGTTTTCGTCAGCGCCATCAGCGCTGAGCACGTTATGGACATGTCGGACAAAAATTCGAAGATGTTCCGCGTGGAAAAAGGTAAAATAACGGATTAACCCAAGATTAAATGAGCGAGAAACGTTGATGTCGAATTCTTATGACTCCTCCAGTATCAAAGTCCTGAAAGGGCTGGATGCGGTGCGTAAGCGCCCGGGTATGTATATCGGCGACACGGATGACGGCACCGGTCTGCACCACATGGTATTCGAGGTTGTGGATAACGCTATCGACGAAGCGCTCGCGGGTTACTGCAAAGATATCGTGGTGACCATCCACAGCGATAACTCCGTCTCCGTCCAGGATGACGGCCGCGGCATCCCGACCGGCATTCACCCGGAAGAGGGCGTCTCCGCAGCGGAAGTTATCATGACCGTCCTGCACGCTGGCGGTAAATTCGATGATAACTCCTATAAAGTCTCCGGCGGTCTGCACGGCGTAGGCGTCTCGGTGGTTAACGCCTTGTCGCAGAAGCTGGAGCTGGTTATCCAGCGCGATAACAAAGTGCACAAGCAGATGTATGAGCACGGTGTGCCGCAGGCGCCGCTGGCCGTGACCGGCGAGACCGACAAAACCGGCACCATGGTGCGTTTCTGGCCGAGCCTGGAAACCTTCACCAACGTCACCGAGTTTGAATACGATATCCTGGCGAAACGCCTGCGCGAACTGTCGTTCCTGAACTCCGGAGTCTCTATCCGCCTGCGCGATAAGCGCGACGGCAAAGAAGATCATTTCCACTACGAAGGCGGCATCAAGGCGTTCGTTGAGTATCTCAACAAGAACAAAACGCCGATCCACCCGAATATCTTCTATTTCTCTACTGAAAAAGACGGTATCGGCGTGGAAGTGGCCCTGCAGTGGAACGACGGCTTCCAGGAAAACATTTACTGCTTTACCAACAACATTCCGCAGCGTGACGGGGGGACTCACCTTGCCGGCTTCCGCGCGGCGATGACCCGTACCCTCAACGCCTACATGGACAAAGAGGGCTACAGCAAAAAAGCGAAAGTCAGCGCCACCGGCGACGACGCCCGTGAAGGCCTGATTGCCGTGGTATCGGTGAAAGTGCCGGATCCGAAGTTCTCCTCGCAGACCAAAGACAAGCTGGTCTCCTCCGAGGTGAAATCGGCGGTTGAGCAGCAGATGAACGAACTGCTGAGCGAATACCTGCTGGAAAATCCGTCCGATGCGAAAATCGTGGTCGGCAAAATTATTGACGCCGCGCGCGCGCGCGAAGCCGCGCGTCGTGCCCGTGAGATGACCCGCCGTAAAGGCGCGCTGGATCTGGCTGGCCTGCCGGGCAAACTGGCGGACTGCCAGGAACGCGACCCGGCGCTCTCCGAACTGTACCTGGTGGAAGGGGACTCCGCGGGCGGCTCTGCGAAGCAGGGGCGTAACCGCAAGAATCAGGCGATCCTGCCGCTGAAGGGCAAAATCCTCAACGTTGAGAAAGCCCGCTTCGACAAGATGCTCTCTTCCCAGGAAGTGGCCACGCTGATCACCGCTCTGGGCTGCGGCATCGGCCGCGATGAGTACAACCCGGACAAACTGCGCTATCACAGCATCATCATCATGACCGATGCGGACGTCGACGGCTCGCACATTCGTACCCTGCTGTTGACCTTCTTCTATCGTCAGATGCCGGAGATCGTCGAGCGCGGCCATGTCTATATTGCTCAGCCGCCGCTGTACAAAGTGAAGAAAGGCAAGCAGGAACAGTATATTAAAGACGACGAAGCGATGGATCAGTATCAGATTGCCATCGCCCTCGACGGCGCCACCCTGCATACCAACGCCAATGCGCCAGCGCTGGCGGGCGAACCGCTGGAAAAACTGGTTGCTGAGTTTAACGCCACCCAGAAAATGATTGGCCGCATGGAGCGCCGCTTCCCGAAAGCGCTGCTGAAAGAGCTTATCTATCAGCCGACCCTGACCGAGGCCGATCTGGCGGACGAACAGAAGGTGACCCGCTGGGTGAACACTCTGGTCTCCGAGCTGAATGAGAAAGAGCAGCACGGCAGCCAGTGGAAATTTGATCTCCATGAGAACAAAGAGCTGCAGCATTTTGAACCGGTTATTCGCGTTCGTACCCACGGCGTGGATACCGACTATCCGCTGGATAATGAGTTCATTATGGGGCCGGAATATCGCCGTATCTGTACCCTGGGCGAGAAACTGCGCGGCCTGATGGAAGAAGATGCTTACATCGAGCGCGGCGAACGCCGTCAGCCGGTAGCCAGCTTTGAGCAGGCTCTGGACTGGCTGGTGAAAGAGTCCCGTCGCGGCCTCTCTATCCAGCGCTATAAAGGTCTGGGCGAGATGAACCCGGATCAGCTGTGGGAGACCACCATGGATCCGGACAGCCGCCGTATGCTGCGCGTGACCGTCAAGGACGCGATTGCCGCCGACCAGCTGTTCACTACCCTGATGGGTGATGCCGTTGAACCGCGTCGCGCGTTTATCGAAGAGAACGCCCTGAAAGCGGCGAATATCGATATCTAAGCCGTGTGTTCCCCCGGCGCGAGTTTGACCGGGGTAACGGAATGTCTGAGCCCGGTCGCATAGCGCGACCGGGCTTTTCTTTGCCAGTAAAAGGGGAATCCTCTGCTGCGGTTCCATCCCCCTTTCTGGCCGACACTTTTACTGTTTTTTGAGCGGAATCGCGTTAGCATGAGGGAAGACTCATCTTACCCGGGGATCCTATGGCTATTAAACTGATTGCAATTGATATGGATGGCACGCTGCTGCTGCCCGATCACACTATCTCTCCCGCCGTTAAAAACGCCATTGCCGCCGCCCGTGAAAAAGGGGTGAACGTGGTGCTGACTACCGGCCGCCCTTACGCGGGTGTCCACAGCTATCTGAAAGAGCTGCATATGGAGCAGCCGGGTGATTACTGCATCACCTACAATGGCGCGCTGGTGCAGAAAGCCGGGGACGGCAGCACCGTCGCACAAACCGCGCTGAGCTATGACGACTATCGCTTCCTCGAACAGCTCTCCCGCGAAGTCGGCTCCCACTTCCACGCGCTCGATCGCAATACGCTGTATACCGCGAATCGCGATATCAGCTACTACACCGTGCATGAATCCTATGTGGCGACCATCCCGCTGGTGTTCTGCGAAGCGGAAAAGATGGACCCTGAGATCCAGCTGCTGAAGGTAATGATGATCGATGAGCCGGCGATCCTCGACAAGGCCATCGCCCGTATCCCGGCGGAAGTGAAAGAAAAGTACACCGTGCTGAAAAGCGCGCCTTACTTCCTCGAAATACTGGATAAACGCGTCAATAAAGGCACCGGCGTGAAGTCGCTGGCCGATGCGCTGGGTATCAAACCGGAAGAGATTATGGCGATAGGCGATC
The DNA here is from genome assembly GCF_048822715.1 of Klebsiella sp. C239. Taxonomy (NCBI): domain Bacteria; kingdom Pseudomonadati; phylum Pseudomonadota; class Gammaproteobacteria; order Enterobacterales; family Enterobacteriaceae; genus Klebsiella; species Klebsiella sp. C239. Next base: position 56,448 of record NZ_JBMEZK010000012.1, read on the forward strand.
AGGAAAATGATATCGCGATGATTGAATTTGCCGGCGTCGGCGTGGCGATGGATAACGCCATTCCGGCGGTCAAAGAAGCGGCGAACTTCATTACCAAATCGAACCTCGATGATGGCGTCGCCTTCGCTATTGAAAAATACGTTTTAGCGTAAGCTTCCTTCAGGTCCGGCGTTCGTCGGGCCTGTCTTCTCTTTTTTCATGAACAGATGTTAATCCGCATTTAAATCCCTTATTCCGCACAGGGGATTCTATAAGCTACCCGCCCTCTTTTTTTGCAATTCAGAACTAACATCAGATTTTTCATGAATAAACGCCATTATTTGATGTTGGTTACGCTGCCATTCGCCTCTGTTCAGATCTGCGCGGCCGCGGAACCAACGACGCCGCTTGAGCCGGCGTACGCCTATCACGGCGCCGAGCCCGCGGATCTGCCGGCGCCAGAAAGTCGCCAGTCTGCGGCGACAGCATCGTCCTCGCTACTCCCTTTGCTAGGCGACGAGGCCAGAAAGCGTGGCTACGTCCTGCCGCTGCCGTTTGGCGTCAGCATTAACTATATGGATATGCGGCAGAATATTAATGTCGACAGCATTAGCTTCACCGGCCTGTCGCTGGACGGCCGCAATATCGATTGCGGTAAGGATCCTGTTTGCAAACGCGCCGTGAAGCACATTTTCGGAAATGGGCCGGTCTCGCTGGATAACGCCTTCCAGATTGGCGTCGGTAATACGCGGGAAAGCAGCAAAACCGAGACGCTCAAGCTGGATGCCTGGCTGCTGCCGTTTATGAATGTTTATGGTCTCGTCGGACACACCGAGGGGCACTCCATTTCGCAGATTGCCGTCGGGCTGAAGGGGCCGAACGGCAAAGTGGTGCCGATGCCGGGGATGCAGGACCTCGACTTTCGCCTCGATTTTAAAGGCACCACCTATGGGATGGGCACCACGCTGGTGGGCGGCATCGGCAACTGGTTTACCGTACTGGACGCTAACTACACCCAGACGCGCTTTGATATCCTCGACGGCAGCATCGATGCGTTTACCTTTTCTCCTCGCGTAGGCTATCGTTTCAATACGCCATCGGTCGATGCGCTACATCTCCCGGCCGGAAAGCTGAATCTATGGGTCGGCAGCATGTATCAGGACGTGCAGCAAGAGTTTAAGGGTAGCCTTAACGATCTCTCGATGCCGTCGCCGATGCTGCAAAACATGGTCAACCTGGCCAACCAGGACAATCATGGCCGCTTTGATGTGAAACAGCATCTGCAGTCGCCGTGGAACGTGCTGGTGGGAGCGCAGTATGAGCTGACGCAGAATTTTAATATCACCACGGAGTTTGGTTTTGCCGAGCGTAACAGCTTCTTTATCTCCGGCGAGTATCGCTTTTGAGCCGACCGCTTAACCCTGTTCTGTTGCTTCTGACATGGGCGCTATGCGCGCCGGTCCAGGCGCAGGCCATCAGCCGCGAGCAAATCGACGGCTGGCTGCAGCATCTCGGCGCCAGCGATGAATTCGACGCCAGCAAAGGCATTGACTGGGGCGTGATGCCCGGTCCGTTCTATACGCCGGAGCTGGGGCTGGGCATCGGCACTGCCGTCGTCGGTCTCTACCGTCCCGATCCGCAGGATACCACCAGCCAGAATTCCACGCTGACGCTCAGCGGCTACGCCAGCTCCACCGGCGCCTTCGGCCTTAGCGTGAAAAACTACGCTTTTTTTGACCACGACCGATGGCGAATTTTTGTTGATGGATCGATGGCCAACACCCCGACGTACTTCTGGGGACAAGGCTTTCATGCCGGCGATAAAGACAACGAAAAAGAGAAATATACCGCCCAGGTGCTGACCCTGCGCCCGACGGTCTACCGGCAGCTTATCGACAATGTTTATCTCGGCGCCGGATGGTCGCTGGCGGCGCAGAATGCCGATGAGATGGACCATAACGATCTGCCGAAAATTGAAAATACCCCGCAGGGGCCGTCGGTATTCAGCTCGGGCGCCAGCGTCGCGCTCAACTGGGACGATCGCGACTTCGTCCCCAATCCGCGCCGGGGTCAGTATGCCAACTTCCGTTACACCCACTATGCGCCCGGCTTAGGCAGCGATACCCGCTTTGACGAATTTCAGCTGCACTATAGCCATTATCATGCCCTCAGCGAGAAGAGCGTCCTCGCCTGGGAGGCCGATGGCGCTTTCACCCAGGGCGATGTGCCGTGGAGCATGATGCCCCTGCTGGGCAGCGATGAGCGGATGCGCGGCTACTATCAGGGGCGTTATCGCGACAAAAACGTCGTTAGCAGCCAACTGGAATACCGCCGGCAGCTCACCTGGCGACACGGGATTGTGGCCTGGGCCGGGGCGGGAACCATGGGGCCATCCATGGATTCCCTGAATGACGGACGCTGGCTGCCTTCGGCGGGCGTCGGCTACCGCTTTGAATTCAAACCTCGCGTTAACGTTCGCCTCGACTACGGTATCGGCAAAGGCAGCAGCGGCTTTTACTTCCAGGTCGGCGAAGCGTTTTAACGCGTCCTCCCCTTCTTTTTCTCTCTTATCGCCTCTTGCCAGGGCTGCTGCGTTTTAATTTTCATGGATTGTTCTTTTTGTGATCCAAATTGTAGTACAACACAATAATATTGTACTACAGTGCGCTCATGTTGATAACGTACAGCATCACGTTAGTAGTACAAACATGAGGCGAAATTCAGCAGCGACGGTAAAGTAGAGCAGTACACATAGAGCACAAGGACTCTCCATGACTCTCAATAAGACCGATCGCATTGTGATCTCGCTGGGCAGACAAATCGTCAGCGGTAAATACGTTCCCGGTTCGGCGCTTCCGGCCGAAGCGGAACTCTGTGAGGAGTTTGAAACCTCGCGCAACATCATCCGCGAAGTGTTTCGTTCCCTGATGGCGAAGCGGCTGATTGAAATGAAGCGCTATCGCGGCGCGTTTGTCGCCTCCAGAAACCAGTGGAACTACCTCGATACCGAGGTGCTGCAGTGGGTACTGGAAAATGACTATGACCCGCGTCTTATCAGCGCCATGAGTGAAGTGCGCAACCTGGTTGAACCCGCCATCGCACGTTGGGCGGCGGAACGCGCCACCTCAAGCGATCTGGCGGAAATCGAGTCGGCGCTGAATGACATGATTGCTAACAACCAAAACCGGGATGCCTTTAACGAAGCGGATATTCGCTACCACGAGGCGGTGCTGCAGTCAGTACATAATCCGGTTTTGCAGCAGCTTAGCGTGGCGATCAGTTCGCTGCAGCGGGCGGTATTTGAACGGACCTGGATGGGCGATGAAGGCAACATGCCGAAAACACTCCAGGAACATAAAGCGCTATTTGACGCCATTCGGCATCAGGATAGCGACGCGGCAGAGCAGGCGGCGTTGACGATGATCGCCAGCTCGACACGAAGGCTCAAGGAAATCACATGACGGCTCGCTACATCGCAATAGATTGGGGATCGACGAATTTACGCGCCTGGCTGTACCAAGGCGAAGAATGCCTGGAAAGCAGGCAATCTGAAGCAGGCGTAACGCGCCTGAATGGTCGATCTCCCGCTGCGGTGTTAGCGGAAATCACACAATACTGGCGCGATGGCGCCACACCGGTGGTGATGGCAGGTATGGTCGGTAGCAACGTGGGCTGGAAAATTGCCCCTTATTTGCCGCTTCCTGCCGCTTTCTCGGATATTGGCCAGCAGTTAACTGCCGTTGGCGACAATATCTGGATAATTCCCGGCCTTTGCGTTTCCCGTGACGATAACCATAACGTCATGCGCGGGGAAGAAACGCAACTGCTGGGCGCACGCGCCTTAGCCCCTTCGTCTGTCTATGTGATGCCAGGAACCCACTGCAAATGGGTACTGGCCGATCGCCTGCAAATTCACGATTTTCGTACCGTTTTGACCGGTGAGTTGCATCATCTGTTGCTTCAGCACTCGCTGGTGGGCGCCGGCTTGCCGCCGCAGGAAACGTCCGCCGATGCATTCGCGGCCGGTCTGCAGCGCGGTATCAACAACCCCGCCGTCCTGCCGCAGCTGTTTGAAGTGCGCGCTTCGCACGTGCTGGGCGCGTTGCCTCGCGAGCAGGTTAGCGAATTTCTTTCCGGCCTGCTGATTGGCGCTGAAGTGGCCACCCTCAGCGCCACGTTCGCCGGAGAGCAGGCGATTACCCTCGTCGCCGGGTCATCGTTAACGTCCCGCTATCAGCAGGCATTCCGCGCCATTGGCCGCGAAGTCACTGCGGTTGCGGGCGATACGGCATTTCAGACAGGAATAAGGAGCATCGCTTATGCAGTGGCAAACTAACCTTCCGCTTATCGCTATTCTGCGCGGTATTACGCCAGACGAGGCGCTGGCTCACGTTGGCGCCGTTATCGACGCCGGTTTCGACGCGGTCGAAATCCCGCTGAACTCGCCGCAGTGGGAGAAAAGTATTCCGCAGGTCGTCGACGCTTACGGCGAGCAGGCGCTTATCGGCGCGGGCACCGTGCTGCAACCGGAGCAGGTCGATCGGCTGGCGGCCATGGGTTGTCGGCTGATTGTGACGCCAAACATTCAACCGGAAGTGATCCGGCGAGCGGTGGGTTACGGCATGACCGTTTGTCCAGGCTGCGCCACCGCCAGCGAAGCTTTCAGCGCACTCGATGCCGGCGCGCAGGCGCTGAAAATTTTCCCGTCATCGGCTTTTGGCCCGGATTACATCAAAGCGTTGAAAGCCGTGCTGCCGCCCGAGGTTCCGGTCTTTGCCGTCGGCGGCGTGACGCCGGAAAACCTGGCGCAGTGGATTAAAGCCGGCTGTGTGGGGGCTGGGCTGGGGAGCGATCTCTATCGTGCCGGCCAGTCGGTTGAACGTACCGCGCAGCAGGCAGCCGCATTCGTAAAAGCGTATCGAGAGGCAGTGAAATGAAAATAACCAATATCACCACGTACCGTTTACCTCCGCGTTGGATGTTCCTGAAGATTGAAACCGATGAAGGCATCGTCGGCTGGGGAGAACCGGTGATTGAAGGGCGCGCCAGAACGGTGGAAGCCGCCGTTCATGAATTTGGCGATTATCTGATTGGTCAGGATCCGGCGCGGATTAATGACCTGTGGCAGGTGATGTACCGCGGCGGCTTTTATCGCGGCGGTCCGATTATGATGAGCGCCATCGCCGGTATTGACCAGGCGTTATGGGATATTAAAGGTAAGGTCCTGAATGCCCCGGTCTGGCAACTGATGGGCGGGCTGGTGCGCGACAAAATTAAAGCCTACAGTTGGGTGGGCGGCGACCGCCCCGCCGAAGTGATTGACGGGATTAAGAAGCTGCGCGGCATTGGTTTCGATACCTTTAAATTAAACGGCTGCGAAGAGATGGGCATCATTGATAATTCCCGCGCGGTTGATGCTGCGGTGAATACCGTGGCGCAAATCCGCGAAGCGTTTGGCAATGAAATTGAGTTTGGCCTCGATTTTCATGGTCGGGTAAGCGCGCCGATGGCCAAAGTATTAATTAAAGAGCTGGAACCGTATCGCCCATTATTTATTGAGGAGCCGGTATTAGCCGAGCAGGCGGAATATTATCCGCGGCTGGCGGCGCAAACCCATATCCCTATTGCCGCCGGCGAACGTATGTTTTCGCGTTTTGAATTTAAACGGGTCCTTGAAGCGGGCGGGGTGGCTATTTTACAACCCGATCTGTCGCACGCAGGCGGTATTACCGAATGCTATAAAATTGCCGGCATGGCGGAAGCCTATGACGTTGGGCTGGCGCCGCACTGTCCGCTGGGGCCGATCGCACTGGCAGCCTGTCTGCACGTTGATTTCGTTTCGCATAACGCGGTCTTCCAGGAGCAGAGCATGGGGATCCACTACAACAAAGGCGCCGAACTGCTTGATTTTGTGAAAAACAAAGAAGATTTCAATATGGAAGGCGGCTTCTTTAAACCATTGACGAAGCCGGGGCTGGGCGTGGAAATTGATGAGGCCCGCGTGATTGAGTTAAGTAAAAACGCGCCGGACTGGCGAAACCCGTTGTGGCGGTATGAGGATGGCTCTGTCGCCGAATGGTAAATGCGCGTCATACTTCGCGCTGGTGATGCGTTGGCTGCATTTTCTTACCCTGGTCACATACGATTGTATGCTCCCAGGGATGCGAAAATTTGCCGCCTTTCCCCAGCACAAATTATTTAGCGCATCGCAACATAGTTATTAATACAAAACAAAAACACCCTCTGTAAATTACCGGGCATGGTGAGCGGCTTCGCTATGCCCAAAATCTGGAGACAGATTGCGATGGATATTTCAGTTACCGCTGTAAAAACCGGGCGTCGCCGTTATCTGACGCTCATCATGATCTTTATTACCGTGGTTATTTGTTATGTTGACCGCGCCAACCTCGCCGTCGCCTCGGCGCATATTCAGGAGGAGTTTGGTATTAGCAAAGCGGAAATGGGCTACGTATTTTCCGCCTTTGCCTGGCTGTATACCCTCTGCCAGATCCCGGGCGGTTGGTTCCTTGACCGCGTGGGGTCCCGGCTTACCTACTTTATCGCCATCTTTGGCTGGTCTGTAGCCACGTTGCTACAAGGCTTCGCCACCGGCTTAATGTCGCTCATAGGCCTGCGCGCTATCACCGGGATCTTCGAAGCACCAGCCTTTCCAACCAATAACCGCATGGTGACCAGCTGGTTCCCGGAGCATGAACGCGCCTCCGCCGTCGGGTTTTATACCTCGGGGCAATTTGTTGGCCTGGCTTTCTTAACGCCGCTGCTGATTTGGATCCAGGAGCTATTGAGCTGGCACTGGGTGTTTATTGTTACCGGCGGTATCGGCATTATCTGGTCGCTGATCTGGTTCAAGGTTTATCAACCGCCGCGGCTGACCAAAAGCATCAGCAAAGCCGAACTCGACTATATTCGCGACGGCGGCGGCCTGGTGGATGGCGATGCGCCGGTGAAGAAAGAGGCGCGTCAACCGTTATCGAAAGCGGACTGGAAGCTGGTCTTTCATCGCAAGCTGGTCGGTGTTTACCTTGGGCAGTTTGCGGTAACCTCGACGCTGTGGTTCTTCCTGACCTGGTTCCCGAACTACTTAACCCAGGAAAAAGGCATTACCGCGCTGAAGGCCGGTTTTATGACCACGGTGCCCTTCCTCGCTGCGTTTTTTGGCGTCCTGCTCTCTGGTTGGCTGGCGGATAAACTGGTGAAAAAAGGCTATTCGCTGGGCGTGGCGCGTAAAACGCCGATCATCTGCGGACTGCTGATCTCCACCTGCATCATGGGGGCGAACTACACCAACGACCCGGTATGGATTATGGCGCTGATGGCGCTGGCATTCTTCGGTAACGGTTTTGCCTCCATTACCTGGTCGCTGGTCTCATCCCTGGCGCCGATGCGCCTGATCGGTCTAACCGGAGGCGTGTTTAACTTTGTTGGCGGCCTGGGGGGCATCACCGTACCGCTCGTGATTGGCTATCTGGCGCAGGATTACGGCTTTGGCCCGGCGTTGGTCTATATCTCCGTGGTGGCGCTGATAGGCGCGCTGTCTTATATCCTGCTGGTCGGCGATGTGAAACGTGTAGGCTAAATTTTTGCGATACGCTACCCTGATGCGTAAGTCTCGCATCAGGGTATCGTTATGAAACAAGTCACTTTTGCTCCCCGTCATCATCAGCTTACCAATGTTAATACCTGGACCCCCGACAGCCAGTGGCTGGTGTTCGACGTCCGCCCGTCCGGTGCGTCGTTCACCGGCGAGACCATTGAGCGAGTGAACGTAAACAGCGGCGCGGTGGAGACCATTTATCGTGCCACGCAAGGCGCGCACGTGGGCGTGGTGACCGTGCATCCAACCCAGGAGCGCTACGTGTTCATTCACGGCCCCGAGCGGCCGGATGCGCAATGGCAGTATGACTTTCATCACCGCCGCGGAGTGGTGGCCTTTCAGGATACCGTCGAGAATCTGGACGCCATGGACATCACTGCCCCTTACACCCCCGGGGCGCTGCGCGGCGGCAGCCACGTCCATGTCTATAGCCCCAACGGCCAGCTGGTCAGTTTTACCTACAACGATCATGTGCTGCACGAGCGCGACCCGGCGCTGGATCTGCGCAACGTCGGCGTGGCCGCGCCGTATGGACCCGTGACGCCGCCGGGCCACCATCTGCGCGAATATGGCGGCAGCCACTGGTGCGTGCTGGTGAGCCGCACGACGCCGACTCCCGCGCCGGGCAGCGATGAGATTAATCGCGCCTATGAAGAGGGCTGGGTGGGGAACCATGCGCTGGCGTTTATTGGCGATACGCTGGCGGAAAACGGCGACAAAGTCCCGGAGCTGTTTATTGTCGATCTGCCGCAGGATGAAGCCAGCTGGAAGCAGCCCGGCGGGGAGCCGCTGGCCGGTACCGCAACCACGATGCCCGCGCCGCCGGCGGGCGTCAGTCAGCGTCGTTTGACCTTCACCCACCATCGCCGTTATCCGGGGCTGGTGAATATTCCACGTCACTGGGTGCGCGCCAATCCACAGGCTACGAGCATCGCCTTCCTGATGCGCGACGACGCCGGTGTGGTGCAGCTGTGGCTGATTTCCCCACAGGGGGGCGAGCCGCGGCAGTTGACGCATCACACGTCGGGTATCCAGTCGGCATTTAACTGGCATCCGTCGGGAGAGTGGCTGGGCTTTGTACTGGAGGGGCGGATTGCCTGCTGTCATGCCGGCACAGGCGATATCACCTTTTTAACCGAGGCGCATGCTCATGCGCCCTCGGCGGACGCGATCGTCTTTTCGCCAGACGGTAAACAGATTGCCTGGATGGAGGAGGTGGACGGTTATCGCCAGCTGTGGGTCACGCAGACCGGGCGATAACTTACTGGGCAGGCATCGGCGCTGGCGGGATCACCGAGTTGGTCGCCAGCGTGGCCTTCTCGCTCTTTTCGACCCGAGATTTGATTGAGCTGTCGGTGCGGAACATATCCCACGGCAGCAGCAGGGTATCCATGACGGCGGTGAACGGCATGTCCAGCGCCACCAGCGATTTCACACCCCAGTTGGTATTGTTGTCCCCCAGCGTTTGCGCACTGGATCGCGTGCCCGGATAGGTTCCCTCTTTGCCACCGGTATGTGACATTACGCTGGAGCAACCGCTCAGGCTTATTATCCCGCTGAACAGGACCAGCTTTAACAGTCGTCTGCTTTTCATTGTTCTTCCATCGTCGTTTCGGGCGTTGAGATAACCTTTTAGCGGTTATATCGGGCCATCCCGTGAATGCATAGCGTTATTGCGCCGCACTGTGGTGGGCATCGCACTTTGCTTTTTGTGCTCCTCCCCCCAGTCTAAGCAATCATCGGCAAACTGCAAAAAAAAACGCCCTCAATCCCTTGAAAAGCACGGGGAGAAACCCATTTTATAGGTGTAACCCACTGAGAATACGCCTGAGGGGTATTCCGGATTACCGCGGCCTGTCCACGATGGAAGGTCATTTGATTCTCGCTGATTTTCAGGAGCTATTTATTATGCGTAACTTCGATCTCTCCCCGCTTTATCGTTCAGCCATTGGTTTCGACCGCCTGTTTAACCTGCTGGAAAACAATCAAAGCCAGAGCAATGGCGGCTACCCTCCGTATAACGTCGAGCTGGTAGACGAAAACCACTATCGCATCGCTATCGCGGTGGCTGGCTTTGCTGAAAGCGAGCTGGAGATCACCGCCCAGGACAATCTGCTGATCGTCAAAGGCGCCCACGCTGCCGAGCAGAAAGAGCGGACCTACCTGTATCAGGGGATCGCCGAGCGTAACTTCGAGCGCAAATTCCAGCTGGCGGAAAACATTCATGTCCGCGGCGCCAACCTGGTAAACGGACTGCTGTATATCGATCTGGAACGGGTGATCCCGGAAGCGAACAAGCCGCGCCGTATCGAAATCAACTAATTGTCCCTCTCAGGCCGCGTGGCGGCCTGATGTAACAACCTGCTCGCCGTCAGGGAGCATATGCGAATTCGCGCAATTCGCAGATATTCACTCGCTTCACAGAAGGAGAAAACAGTATGCGTAACTACGATTTATCCCCCCTGCTGCGTCAATGGATCGGTTTTGACAAACTGGCCAGCGCCCTGCAAACCGCCGGTGAAAGCCAGAGCTTCCCGCCCTATAACATCGAAAAAAGCGACGATAACCACTACCGCATCACCCTTGCGCTGGCCGGTTTCCGTCAGGAAGATCTGGATATTCAGCTGGAAGGCACCCGCCTGGTGGTAAAAGGCACGCCGCAGCAGCCGGAAAAAGAGACCACCTGGCTGCACCAGGGGCTGGTGAGCCAGGCCTTCAGCCTGAGCTTCACCCTCGCCGACAACATGGAGGTCTCTGGCGCGACCTTCACCAACGGTCTGCTGCATATCGATCTGACCCGCCATGAGCCTGAGCAGATCGCCCCGCAGCGCATCGCCATCAGCGAACGACCGGCGTTAAATAGCTAATAAAGCAACCTATTGATAAAGCCCCGATTTTCGGGGCTTTTTTGTGCCGGTCTGTTTGCTGGTATTGTGCGCCAGGCTGCATACAACCCGTCTGGCAGCGGTCATAATCCCTGTTAATAATAATGTTATTCACAGGGACGATACCATGAGTGAGATAGCATTGACGGTCAGCGTACTGGCGCTGGTGGCGGTGATTGGGCTGTGGATCGGCAATGTCAAAATCCGCGGCGTCGGCTTTGGTATTGGCGGCGTGTTGTTTGGCGGCATTATCGTCGGCCACTTTGTCGATCAGGCGGGAGTCGCCCTCAGCACCCCGATGCTGCATTTTATTCAGGAATTCGGCTTGATCCTGTTTGTCTACACCATCGGTATCCAGGTGGGGCCAGGCTTTTTCGCCTCGCTGCGGGTCTCAGGCCTGCGGCTCAATCTTTTCGCTATCCTGATCGTGATTCTCGGCGGCCTGGTCACGGCGGTGCTGCATAAACTGTTCAATATTCCTCTCCCGGTGGTGCTTGGCATCTTCTCCGGCGCGGTGACCAACACGCCGGCGCTGGGGGCCGGGCAGCAAATCCTGCGCGATCTCGGGGTGCCGTTCGAGGTGGTCGATCAGATGGGGATGAGCTATGCGATGGCGTATCCGTTCGGCATCTGCGGCATTCTGCTGACCATGTGGCTGGTGCGCCTGTTCTTTCGCATCAATGTCGAGAAAGAGGCCCAGCAATTTGAGGAGAGCAGCGGCAACGGCCATGCCCATTTGCACACCATCAATGTGCGGGTGGAGAACCCCAACCTCAACCAGATGGCGATTCAGGATGTACCGATGCTCAACAGCGACAATATCGTCTGTTCGCGACTGAAGCGCGGTGAGCTGCTAATGGTGCCTGCGCCGGGCACCCTTATCCAGGCCGGCGATCTGCTGCACCTGGTGGGGCGGCCGGAGGATCTGCACAATGCGCAACTGGTGATCGGCCAGGAGGTGGCCACCTCGCTGTCGACGCGCGGCACCGACCTGAAGGTAGAGCGTGTGGTGGTGACTAACGAGAAAGTGCTGGGGAAGAAAATACGTGATCTGCACGTCAAACAGCGCTATGACGTCGTGATCTCCCGGCTTAATCGCGCTGGCGTCGAGCTGGTGGCCAGCAGCAGCGCCAGCCTGCAGTTTGGCGATATTCTCAACCTGGTCGGCCGTCCGGAGGCGATTGACGCCGTGGCCGCCGAGCTGGGTAACGCCCAGCAGAAGCTGCAGCAGGTTCAGATGCTGCCGGTATTTATCGGCATCGGCCTCGGGGTACTGCTGGGATCTATCCCGTTGTTTATTCCCGGCTTCCCCGCCGCCCTGAAGCTCGGGCTGGCCGGGGGACCGCTGATTATGGCGCTGATTCTCGGGCGCATCGGGAGCATCGGCAAGCTGTACTGGTTTATGCCGCCGAGCGCCAACCTGGCGCTGCGCGAGCTGGGGATCGTGCTGTTTCTGGCGGTGGTCGGGCTGAAATCGGGGGGCGACTTTGTGGCGACCCTGACCCAGGGCGATGGCCTGAGCTGGATCGCTTACGGCATTTTTATCACCGCCATCCCGCTGCTGACGGTAGGCATTCTCGCGCGCATGCTGGCGAAAATGAACTATCTGACGCTGTGCGGCATGCTGGCCGGCTCGATGACCGACCCGCCGGCGCTGGCCTTCGCCAACAATCTGCACGCCACCAGCGGCGCGGCGGCGCTCTCTTACGCTACCGTCTATCCGCTGGTGATGTTCCTGCGGATTATCACCCCGCAGCTACTCGCCGTGCTGTTCTGGGGGCTGAGCTAGCGGGCTGTGCGCCTGGACGCGGCGCAGATGGTAGTCCACCTGATACTCGCTGGCGTTGCGGAACATGACCGAATAGTTAAGAAACTCGCCGCTGTCGCTGTAGGAAAGGGAGGTAATCCGCAGCAGCGGCGTCTGCTCCGGAACGTTCATTGAGCGCGCCAGCTGCCTGTCCGCCAGCACCGGCGTCAGGGTCTCATAGTTCCCGCTGATGATGATCCCGCACTCCTTCTCAATATAATCAAATTTCGATCCCTCCAGATGGCTCAGCGACAGGTTACGGAACAGCTTCACCGGCATATAGCTATCCTCCAGCATCAGCGGCTTGCCGTCGACGAAGCGCACCCGCCGCGAGAAGTAGATCCGTTCATCAATTTTAATTCGCAACAGGCTGGCGATGGCCGGCGGGGCAGGCATCACTTCGAAGGCCAGCACCTGGCTTACCACCTCTTTACCCTGCTTGCGCAGCACTTCCGCCAGGCCGGTGAGATTGCTGGTTTCATGATGGACGTCTTTACGCGCCACGTAGGTCCCCGAGCCGTGGCGACGGACCACCAACCCCCAGTCCACCAGCAGGTCGATGGCTTTGCGGATGGTCATGCGCGCCACCCCGAACTCCTCGGCCAGTTTTTTCTCTCCCGGCAGCGGGCTGCCGATGGAGAAGTCGGCAGAATTCAGCCGCAGCCGCAGGCGGTCAGCAATGGATTTGTAGATCACCAGTAGTCCTCTTGTACAGGAAAGAGCGAGGTTATTTTCTTCACCTGTTATTAAAAAATGAGTTTTAAGACAGCAGGTTATTATCCATTCATTAGATCGATTTCATCCTTTGGCTTATCGATGTCTAACTTTTGTTAACGAAGTAGACAACTTTGGCCAAATTAAAACCATGAAAGCGATCACGAATCGCAACGGCGCGGCATGTTGTTGGAGGGGCAAATTCCTATTCTCGAGTGAGGCCGGTAATCAAGAAAAAGAAGGCCATTCACCCTACGAGTTGTTACATGAGGATTTCCCAATGCTCAGTCAAATACAACGCTTTGGCGGCGCCATGTTTACCCCGGTTTTATTGTTTCCTTTCGCCGGGATCGTGGTCGGTATCGCCATTATGTTGCGCAACCCGATGTTCGTCGGCGAAGCGCTGACCGCACCCGACAGCCTGTTTGCACAGATCGTTCACATCATCGAAGAGGGCGGCTGGACCGTCTTTCGTAATATGCCGCTGATTTTCGCCGTCGGCTTGCCGATTGGCCTGGCGAAGCAGGCCCAGGGCCGGGCCTGCCTGGCGGTACTGGTGAGCTTTCTCACCTGGAACTACTTTATTAACGCCATGGGGATGACCTGGGGCCACTTCTTCGGCGTCGACTTTTCCGTTGAACCCACGGCCGGCAGCGGCCTGACGATGATTGCCGGGATTAAAACCCTCGACACCAGCATTATCGGGGCGATCGTCATCTCCGGCCTGGTGACGGCCCTGCATAATCGCTATTTCGATAAACCCCTGCCGGTGTTCCTCGGCATCTTCCAGGGCTCATCGTTTGTGGTCATTGTCGCCTTCCTCGCGATGATCCCCTGCGCCTGGCTGACGCTGCTCGGCTGGCCAAAAGTCCAGCTGGGTATTGAATCGCTACAGGCCTTCCTGCGCTCTGCCGGCGCGCTCGGGGTGTGGGTCTACATCTTCCTTGAGCGCATTCTGATCCCCACCGGTCTGCATCACTTCGTCTATGGCCCGTTCATCTTTGGCCCGGCGGTAGTGGAGGGCGGACTGCAGGTCTACTGGGCAGAGCATCTGCAGGCGTTCAGCCAGAGTACGGAACCGCTGAAGACGCTGTTCCCGGAGGGCGGCTTTGCCCTGCACGGTAACTCGAAAGTGTTTGGTTCGGTGGGTATTGCGCTGGCGCTTTACTTCACCGCCGCGCCGGAAAATCGCGTCAAGGTCGCCGGCCTGCTGATCCCCGCCACGTTGACCGCGATGCTGGTCGGGATCACCGAGCCGCTGGAGTTCACCTTCCTGTTCATCTCGCCGCTGCTGTTCGCCGTCCACGCGGTGCTGGCGGCGTCCATGGCGACGGTGATGTACATCTGCGGGGTGGTGGGCAATTTCGGCGGCGGCCTGCTCGACCAGTTCTTGCCGCAAAACTGGATCCCGATGTTCCATCACCACGCCTCGATGATGTTCATTCAGATAGGTATTGGTCTCTGTTTCACCGCCCTCTACTTCGTGGTCTTCCGCACCCTGATCCTGCGTCTGAACCTGAAGACGCCGGGCCGGGAAGAGAGCGAAATCAAGCTCTACAGCAAGGCTGATTATCAGGCGGCGCGGGGTAAAACCACGGCGGCAGCCGCGCCAGAGACCCGGCTGGGCCAGGCCGCTGGCTTCCTGCAGGCCCTCGGCGGCGCCAGCAACATTGAAAGTATCAATAACTGCGCCACCCGACTGCGCATCGCGCTGGTCGATATGGCGAAAACGCAAAGTGACGACGTCTTTAAAGCGCTGGGCGCCCACGGGGTAGTACGCCGCGGCAACGGGATTCAGGTCATCGTCGGCCTGCACGTTCCCCAGGTGCGCGACCAGCTGGAAAACCTGATGAAAGATTCTCTTTCGACCGAACATACCACCATGACGGAGGCAGTATCATGAAAAAATTCTCAGTTGTTATCGCAGGCGGCGGCAGCACCTTCACCCCGGGCATTGTCCTGATGCTGCTGGCAAACCAGGATCGTTTTCCGCTGCGGTCGCTGAAATTTTACGACAACGACGGGGCGCGGCAGGAGACCATCGCCGAGGCGTGCAAAGTGATCCTCAAAGAGCAGGCGCCGGAGATTGAATTCAGCTATACCACCGATCCGCAGGCGGCGTTTACCGATGTTGATTTCGTCATGGCGCATATCCGCGTCGGGAAATATCCGATGCGTGAACAGGATGAGAAAATCCCGCTGCGCCACGGCGTGCTGGGCCAGGAGACCTGCGGACCGGGCGGGATCGCCTACGGTATGCGCTCTATCGGCGGCGTGCTGGAGCTGGTGGATTATATGGAAAAATATTCGCCGAACGCCTGGATGCTTAACTACTCCAACCCGGCGGCGATTGTGGCGGAAGCTACCCGTCGTCTGCGGCCGAACGCCAAAATCCTCAACATCTGCGATATGCCGATCGGCATTGAAGGGCGGATGGCGCAGATTGTCGGCCTCAAAGACCGTAAACAGATGCGCGTGCGCTACTACGGCCTCAACCACTTCGGCTGGTGGACCTCGATTGAGGATCTCGACGGCAACGATTTGATGCCGAAACTGCGCGAATATGTGGCAAAATACGGCTATGTGCCGCCATCTAACGACCCGCACACCGAGGCAAGCTGGAACGACACCTTTGCCAAAGCGAAAGATGTGCAGGCGCTGGATCCGCAGACCATGCCGAATACCTACCTGAAATATTACCTGTTCCCGGACTACGTGGTGGCCCACTCCAACCCGGAACGCACCCGCGCCAATGAGGTGATGGATCATCGTGAGAAAAACGTCTTCAGCGCCTGCCGGGCGATTATTGCCGCCGGGAAATCCTCCGCAGGCGATCTGGAGATTGACGAGCACGCGTCGTATATCGTCGATCTGGCGACGGCCATCGCCTTTAACACGCAGGAAAGGATGCTGCTGATTGTGCCGAACAATGGCGCGATCCATAACTTTGACGCCGACGCGATGGTGGAAATTCCTTGCCTGGTGGGCCACAACGGGCCGGAGCCGCTGACGGTCGGCGACATCCCGCACTTCCAGAAAGGGATGATGAGCCAGCAGGTGGCGGTGGAAAAACTGGTGGTCGATGCCTGGGAACAACGCTCTTACCACAAGCTGTGGCAGGCGATTACCCTGTCGAAAACCGTGCCGAGCGCCTCGGTGGCGAAAGCGATCCTCGACGACCTGATTGCCGCCAATAAGGATTACTGGCCGGAGCTGCATTAATCCCCGCCGTTGACCGGCGCCCTGCGGGGCGCCGATGCTTCTCCCCGGTTCCTGATTTACGCTATGCTGAAGCCTGCTGCGCGATGAACAAGGAACCGTCATGAAAATCTCCCGCCTCGGCGAAGCGCCTGATTACCGCTTTTCGCTGGCTAACGAACGCACCTTTCTGGCGTGGATCCGCACGGCGCTCGGTTTTCTTGCCGCTGGCGTCGGTCTTGACCAGCTGGCGCCAGACTTTGCCACGCCGCTGATCCGTGAAATTCTCGCCCTGCTGCTATGCCTGTTTGCCGGCGGCATGGCCATCTATGGCTATCTGCGCTGGCTGAACAACGAGAAGGCGATGCGCCTGAAGCAGGATCTCCCCTATACCCGGACGCTGCTGGTGATTAGCATCCTGCTGCTGGCGGTGGTGGTCGCGGTGATGTTGCTGGTGCTGTATGGCGGATAAACGCCGGGCGCGGCGGGAAAGCGACCCGGGGCTACAGCCAGAGCGCACCTCCCTGGCCTGGTTTCGCACCCTGCTGGGCTATGGCGCGCTGATGGCGCTGGCGATTAAGCACAGCTGGCACCGCGCCGGACTGCCGTTCTGGCTGTCGATCGGCGTGCTGGCGATAGTGGCGGGGATCCTTTGGGGCTATACCCGCCGTCGTCATCTGATGGACGTCGACGACAGCGATTTTTTACAGCCGCGGGCGGTTCGTGACAAATTTTTGATCGCACTCGCAGTACTTTCTCTGGCATTCCTGTTTGCTGTTACTCACCTTCAACAGATAGTTTCATTCATTAGGGATATGTCATGACAGGATGTCCGGCGAATTTGCCTCTCACTCATGCCCCCGGCCAGCAACATGACACTCCCTTTCAGGCGGTAGTGGTCGAGGCGGAGCATTGCCGCCAGCCGCAGGCGTTCTATGCGCAGCTGCGTCAACAGGGGCTTACGGCTATCCATTTTATTCCGCAGCTGGCGGCTGGCGACGCCGCGCTGTGGGGAGAGTTTCTCTGCGCGGTCTTTCACCGCTGGGTGCGGGAAGATATTGGCCGTATCAATATTTTGCTGTTCAGCGAGACGCTGAGCGCCTGGTGCGGCGAGTTGATAACGCAGGCGGGCGCGCCGGCGGCCAACAGCGCCTGCTACGGCTGTCCGTGGCTACGCCTGTGCCGCTGCGGCGAACAGGAAGACCCGCTGTGCGCGGGTTATCGGCAGTTCTACGATCTCAGCGGGCCCTATATGCGAGTGATGCGGGACCTGCGCCGACAGCAGCGGCCGCCAGAGGCGTTGATGCCGCTGCTGCGCTGAAGATTAGCGCCCCTTCGCCAGATACTGCGCCATCTCCTCTTCCGGCACCATTCCGCCGCCGGTGGCCCACACCAGGTGGGTCGCCTGCTGCAGCTGTTGCTCACTCAGCCCCTGCAGCTGATGGTACGCTTTGCTGGCGCAGACGCGCTGCGGCCCGGCCATCCCGGCCAGCGCAGAGGGCTCAAGGCGGATATTTTCCGCTGTCGCCAGCCAGCCCAACATGTCATACATCGTCTGGTCATCAAGGGTATAGAACCCGTCGAGCAGGCGCTCCATTGCCCGGCCAACGAAGCCGGACGCCCGGCCGACCGCCAGACCGTCGGCGGCGGTCAGGTTATCAATGCCTAAATCCTGCACCGCTATCTGGTCATGAAGCCCGGTGTAGACGCCGAGCAGCATGCAGGGAGAGTGGGTCGGTTCGGCGAACAGGCAGTGAACGTGGTCGCCAAAGGCCAGCTTGAGGCCAAACGCCACGCCGCCGGGGCCGCCGCCGACGCCGCACGGCAGGTAGACGAACAGCGGATGGTCGGCATCGACCACCCGTCCGGCTTTGGCGAACTGCGCCTTCAGGCGCTCGCCGGCCACGGCATAGCCGAGGAACAGCGTGCGCGAATTTTCATCGTCGATGAAAAAACAGTTCGGGTCGGATTCCGCCGCCTTGCGTCCCTGTTCGACCGCCACGCCGTAGTCCTCGTCATACTCCACCACCGTCACGCCGTGGCTGCGCAGTTTGGCCTTTTTCCACGCCCGGGCGTCCGCGGACATATGCACGGTAACCTTAAAGCCGATGCGGGCGCTCATGATGCCGATCGACATCCCGAGGTTGCCGGTTGAGCCGACGGCGATGCTGTACTGGCGGAAGAACTGTTTAAACTCCGGCGTCAGCAATTTGCGATAATCATCTGCGGTAGTCAGCAGCCCGGCCTCGAGCGCCAGCTTTTCCGCATGGGTCAGCACTTCATAAATGCCGCCGCGCGCTTTGATCGAGCCGGAGATCGGCAGATGGCTGTCTTTTTTCAGCAGCAGTTCGCCGCCAATCGGCTGGCCGAATTTTTGCTCGAGGCGGTGCTTCATTGCCGGAATGGCGACCACTTCCGATTCGATGATCCCACCGCTGATGGCCGTTTCCGGGAAGGCTTCCGCCAGATAGGGCGCGAAGCGCTGAAGGCGGGCATGGGCGTCCTGCACGTCGTCGGCGGTCAGACCGACGTAAGGCAATCCTTCCGCCAGGGGGGTGGTGGCGGGGTTAAACCAGGTGGTTTCTTTCAGGGCGATCAGATCCTGCACAAGCGGGAAGGTCGCGGTCAAGGTAGTCAATTCAGCGTGTTTCATCATACGTCTCTTTGCGCTCAGATAATGAAAGAAAGCAGGAAGGTGGCGGCCAGTGCAAGTAGCGACGCGATAAAAGTCGCCGTCGTGTAGTACTTGAACGTTTCACTGAGGCTTGCGCCGCAGTACTGTTTGACCAGCCAGAAGAGGGAATCGGTGACGATCGTGCAGCCAATGGCGCCGGAACCGATAGCAATAGCGATGATCTCCGGGCTGACGCCGGGATAGAGCGGCAGCATCGGCGCGACGATGGCGGTGGCGCCCATCATCGCCACGGTGGCGGAGCCGACGGCGGCGTGCAGGATAAGCGCCACCAGCCAGGCCAGCAGAATCGGGTGCATATCGAGGTTCGACAGGATCACCGCCAGGCTATCGGCCAGGCCGCTGGATTTTAAGATCGCGTTGAACGCGCCGCCTGCGCCGATAATCAGCAGGATGTTGGCGATCGACCCAAAGCCATTTTCAGTATGGGTTAGCAGGACGCCCATCCCCATTTGCCGACGAATGCCGAGCATGTAATACGCGACAAAGACGGCGATAAACATCGCGGTGATGGGGTTGCCGATAAATTCCAGCACCGTATACAGCGTGCCGCCTTTCGCCATGTTCAGTTCGGCGACGGTTTTCACCAGCATCAGGCCAATCGGCAGCAGTACGGTAAACAGCGTGGCGCCGAGCGACGGCAGCGTCGACGCCTCGCGGACCTCAAGATTGGCAAATTCGGCCGGGACCGGTTTGTACGGCAGGCGGTTGCCTAACGCTCGGAGAAACAGCGGGCCGCCAACCAGCGAGGCGATCAGACCGACCAGCAGGCCATAGACAATCACTGTGCCAATATCGGCGCCCAGTTTGTTAGCGACAAACAGGGCCGCCGGATGCGGAGGGACCACGCAGTGCACCGCCATCAGCGCGGTACACAGCGGAATAGCCAGCTTCAGCAGCGAGGTGTTGGTTTTTTTGGCGATGGAGAAGGCCAGCGGGATCAGCAGGACCACGCCGACTTCGACAAACAGCGTGATGCCGCAGATCAGGCCGACCAGCACCATAATCACGTCCGCCGACAGCCAGCGGCAGCGCTGCAGCGTCAGGCCGATGCGCTCCGCCGCGCCGGAGACCTCCATCATCTTGCCGAGAATGGTGCCGAGGCCGATCACCGCCGCCAGGAAGCCCAGCGTGCCGCCGATCCCGCTCTCAATGGCGTTGACCATCTCCAGCGGGCCCATTCCCATCATCGCGCCGACGAAAAAGCTCGCCAGCAGCAGCGCCAGAAAAGGATGAAACTTCAGTTTGACGATCGTTAAGACGATTAACACGATGCTGATCAGCAGCGTGCTCACAACCCAGACTTGCGAACCCATATTCCACCTCGCCTGTGAATAATCTGGCCTTATTGAAGCGAGAAACCTCATGGGCTGACAAACGATATAAATGGGCTTTAAGGTGAGGAGAATTGAATCAAATGGGTGATTTGGCTCAAAAACAGACCATTCAACATGCTGTGGGTCAAATTAATTCACCCTTTAGCGGCAAAACCGGCGTGATTTTTTTATCATCAACAGCCACTGTATTAGCCAGGAGCGCGTGATGGATGTGCTAAAAAACATAGGTACCCGGCTGCTGAACGGCTGGCAGCTCTCCAGGCTGTCGACCTTTGAAGTGGCGGCGCGGCACGAGTCGTTTGCCCTGGCCGCCGACGAGCTGGCGCTCACGCCTGGCGCCGTCAGCCACCGGATTAATCAGCTGGAAGCGGAGCTGGGGATCCTGCTCTTTGTCCGCTCGCATCGCAAAGTTGAGCTGACGCGTGAAGGTAAGCGGGTCTACTGGGCGCTGAAGTCGTCGCTGGATGGCCTCAATCAGGAGATCCTCGACATCAAAAACCAGGAGCTCTCCGGCAGTCTGACGGTCTACTCGCGGCCCTCTATCGCCCAGTGCTGGCTGGTGCCGGCTCTGGGAGACTTTACCCGTCGTTACCCGGCCATCTCCCTCACCGTGCTGACCGGCAACGAGAACGTTAACCTGCAGCGGACGGGCATCGATCTGGCGATCTATTTTGATGATGCGCCGTCGTCGCAGCTGAGCCACCATTTTCTGATGGATGAGGCGATCGTGCCGGTATGTACGCCGAATTACGCGCACCAGCGGCAGTTAATGTCGAATCCGGGCAATCTGCGCCACTGTACCTTGCTCCACGACCGCCAGGCATGGAGCAACGATTCCGGCACCGATGAGTGGTATAGCTGGGCGCAGCAGTTTGCGGTGGACCTGCCGCCATCATCGGGCATTGGCTTCGATCGTTCCGATTTAGCGGCGATCGCGGCGATGAACCACCTCGGGGTGGCAATGGGGCGTAAGCGGCTGGTGCAGAAGCGGCTGGAGAGCGGGGAGTTGATCGCCCCGTTTGGCGATATGACGCTGAAATGCCACCAGCACTACTATGTGACCACCCTGCCGGGTCGTCAGTGGCCGAAAATCGACGCCTTTATCGAGTGGCTGCATAGTCTGACCTGAAAATGAGCCGGGCTACCCCTCAATGATGTTGGACAGGCCGGGTAAGGCGTCAGCCGCCACCCGGCAACATAACGGTACGGCGCCTGATAACCGCCCGGCGGCGCTGCGCTTGCGCGGGCCTACAGACGACAGAACGGT
This sequence comes from Klebsiella sp. C239, assembly GCF_048822715.1. Classification (NCBI taxonomy): domain Bacteria; kingdom Pseudomonadati; phylum Pseudomonadota; class Gammaproteobacteria; order Enterobacterales; family Enterobacteriaceae; genus Klebsiella; species Klebsiella sp. C239. Next base: position 77,942 of record NZ_JBMEZK010000012.1, read on the forward strand.
AGGCCGGGTAAGGCGTCAGCCGCTATCCGGGGAGCGGCCGCCGCGCTTATACCGGCTGCTGATGATGGGTAAAGCGCGAGGCCAGCGGCAGCCAGCACAGCAGAATCAACAGGCCCATCAGCATCATCAGCAGCCCGAGACTGCCCTGACCGGTTTGCGGCATCATTGCTGACAGCCATGCCAGCACGCCGGAACCGATATTCTGCAAGCCGCCAACCAGCGCCCCGGCGGTACCGGCGAGGAACGGGAATGGCTCCATCGCGCCGCTGGTGGCCAGCGGGAACAGCATGCCAGCGCCAAAGAAGAACAGCGCCGCCGGCACCAGCAGGGTCCAGACGGTCATAACGCCCAGCAGCCCCGGGATCCACATCATCAGACCCGCGAGCAGGCAGCAGATAACCGATTGCCACATCAGGGTCGGGAAACGCTTGTTCGGCCGGCCGGCAAACCAGGCGCCGAAGAAGGCGGCCGGGATCGGCAGAATAAACAGAATACTCACCGCCATGCTGCTCAGGCCGAGCACCGCGCCCATCAGTACGCCGGAACAGGCTTCGAATACCGCAATTCCCGCCAGGCCGCCGATCAGCATGAGCAGGTAACAGTTAAAGGCGCCGGTGCCGAACAGCGTTTTGTAGCTGGCCAGAAGTTTGGTGCGCGGCGCGCCCTCCGGGCGCGTTTCCGGCATCCATTTCGCCATGCTAAAGGTCACCCCCGCGCACAGCACCAGCAGGAAGGCGTAACAGGCGCGCCAGTTCCACAGGGTGTCGAGGATGCCGCCGAGCAGCGGGGCAATCAGCGGGCTGACCAGAATGCCCATATTTAACAGGCTATTGGCATGACGCAGCTGGGCGCCTTCGTACAGATCGCGGGGCAGGGTGCGCGCCATCACGCCGCCGACGCCGGTGCCCATCCCCTGCATGGCGCTGGCGGCGATCAGCACCGGCAGGCTATGGGTGGTAATGGCTACCAGCGTCGCCAGCATAAAAATCGACATCCCGACGAGGATCACCGGGCGGCGACCCACGCGGTCGGAGAGCGGGCCGTAAAACAGCTGTGAAATACCGTAGGTCAGCAGGTAGGCCGCCATTACGCTTTGTACCGCCCCTTCGCGGACGTTCAGCGCGACCGCCATGTCGGCGATGGCCGGAATATAGATGGTCTGCGCCATCTGGCCGACGGCCACCAGCAGTACCAGCATCAACAACAAATTGAAGTTTTTATGCCGTTTCATGTCGATGAATACTTTGTGAGTAAATAAAAATTAAGAATATGTGACTGGCACACCCCGTAAACGATGGAGGAATCTACCATATAAAAATGACATAACAACTGAAAAGTGCCGATTGTTGAGGGAATTCCAGGCAGATTATGTAAACAGGAACGGCAACTAATGTTGCCATTTCAGGCTACGCGAGGCGCAGGAGGATCGCCCCGGCGGCAATCCCGCAGGCGGCGACGATGCGCAGCGGCATCAGTTGCTCTTTCAGGACGATAAACGCGATCAGCGCGCCGAACAAAATGGAGGTTTCACGCAGCGCGGCGACCACCGCCAGCGGCGCCTGGGTCATCGCCCACAGCGCCAGGCCGTAGGAGCCCATGGTGCCGATCCCGCCGAGGATACCTTTTCGCCAGTGCAGGCGCAGATAGCGGCTGGCTTCAGCGCGGCGGGTCATCATTGCCCAACTTAGCAGGCAGAAGCCGTTCATAAAAAAGGTCCACAGGGTGTAGCCCAGCGCCGAGCCCGCCAGCCGGACGCCGGTGCCATCCACCAGCGTATAGCCGGCGATAAAGCAGGCGTTGATCAGCGCCAGCACGATGCCTTTGCGGGAGCTGGCGCGGCCGTTAAAGGCCATCGCCAGAATGGCCAGGCAGATGACGCCGATGCCCAGCCAGGCCAGCGGCGACAAACGATCGCCGAGAAACAGCACGCTTATCGCCGCCACCAGCAACGGGGCAGTCCCCCGCATCAGCGGATAGGTCTGGCTCATATCCGACACCTGATAGGTCTTCGCCACCAGCACCGTATACACCACCTGTAACGCGCACGACGCCAGCAGATAGGGGGCGCTGGCCAGCGTGGGCTGCGGGGCAAAAGGCAGCATCACCAGGGCGAGCATCGCGGCCGAGCCGCTGACGCCGATCGCCGCGTACATTTTATCGCCGCTGGCTTTGACAATAGCGTTCCAGCTGGCGTGCAGCAGGGCGGCGAACAGCAAAATGCAGAATACGGTGAGGGTCATCGCAGACAGGTTCAACAGTGAAGGTCACCGGACTGTAACACGCGCCCGCGCTGCCAGCCAGCGGGGCTACAGCGAACAAAACAGGCGATGCGTCACCCGCGGTTCATCGTACACCGGGCGAAAGCCAAGTCTTTCATAAAAGGGCCAGGCCTGCGCCGGAGCGTGGGTGTTGAGAAAATCGAACCAGGCGCTGGAGTGGGTGATAACCGAGACCAGCAGCTGCTGGCCGATCCCCCGGCGGCGGTAGCGCTCGCTGATGTAGAGGTGGCGAATACGCCCGGCCCGCGGCTGGGGGCTGAAGGGATCGCTATTGATGCCGCATACCCCAACCAGCTGGTGATTCACGAAGGCGCCCAGCAGCGTTTCGCCCGGCGCGGTAAAGCGGTTTTTGCCGCTCTGCCAGTTTTCCGCCAGGCGGCGCAGCATATTGAAATGCTGTTCAAGGCTTTCGGTGCGCAGCGCCGCGAACCCCGGGGCATCCGGCGTCGTGGCGGCAATTAACAGGGGTGGCATAGCTTCCTCCATCAAGTCATCCCGGGACGCCCGGCGGGCGCCTGCAGGGGGGCGGTTTCCCGCCCCCCTCAGGTGCGACTTGAACCTGAATCAGCGGAACTGTTTCAGGACTGCATCAAGTAGTTGCAACACAGCAACCATGAGTTTCAGGATTAAAATAATAATATCCATTCCGCCCATACGCGCGTCTCCTGTGGTTAAGGAGCACAATAAGCTGACGTACCTTTCCGCTGCCCGTTGTCAGCTTATCCCTGCCTGTCGCCGGCGGCGTCGCCCTGGCCTGTGGTGGCTCCTTCCGTGGACGGCTTCCCGGCCCGCCGCCTGCAACGACAGGGGTGCGCAGCGCTGAACCACGCGTTGCCGCGCGGGCCAGTGACTGCACGTTGTTGACGTAACACAGTGTGCTCTCTCGGGGTTAAGGCACTGACGGCACCACCCGTTTCAGCCAGGACTTCGTTGCGCCGGTCAAACTTGCGGCCCCCGAATGGCACACCATGAACACACCCAGTATAGATAAATACTGTATGGATGAACAGTATTTTTTGGACAAATCCGCCGCGCTATCCCATACTCTATGACAGAGAAAAACCGACCTTAAATTGCGCGAACTGCAGCGATCGCGTATACTTTTGGCGTTGACGTAATACAGTGTGCTTGCGGCTACCACCTGTAACCATGCTGATAAAAACCTCGCTCCGGCGGGGTTTTTTGTTTTCTGCCCTTTTGCGCCGAACTGTGATCTTTCGCGCAAATTTTCGTGGATGAAAATAAATCCATTGTGAAAACGTAAAACCTGTGTTTGTATAAATTCAGCTTATTTTTCGACACAACAGGTCCCTAATGAACGCAACCCTGATCGCTTCGACCCTACTAAAAACCGCGCCAGCCGCGGTGGTCGTCGTGTCTGTGGTGGTCGTCGTCGGCAATGCGCCGTAGGGTCCGGAACAACACGAATTCCAAACCCCGCCGGCGCAAACCGAGCGGGGTTTTTTGTTGGCGAGCCCCCCGGTAAAGTCGGCCCAGAAGAAAAGGACTGGAGCATGGCAAGTTCGGGCACCACATCAAACACAATGCGCTTTACCGGCGCGCAGCTGGTTGTTCATTTACTGGAACGCCAGGGTATCACTATGGTTAGCGGCATTCCGGGCGGCTCCATCCTGCCTATCTACGATGCCTTAAGCCAGAGCACGCAGATCCGCCACATCCTGGCGCGCCACGAGCAGGGCGCGGGCTTTATCGCCCAGGGGATGGCGCGTACCGAAGGCAAACCGGCGGTCTGTATGGCCTGCAGCGGCCCGGGGGCGACGAACCTGGTGACGGCGATCGCCGATGCCCGCCTGGATTCGATTCCGCTGGTCTGCATCACCGGCCAGGTGCCGGCATCGATGATCGGCACCGACGCCTTCCAGGAAGTGGACACCTACGGCATCTCTATCCCCATCACCAAACATAACTATCTGGTGCGCGACATCGCCGAGCTGCCGCAGGTGATCAGCGACGCCTTCCGTATTGCTCAGTCCGGGCGTCCCGGGCCGGTGTGGATAGACATTCCTAAGGATGTACAGTCGGCGACCATTGAGCTGGAAACGCTGCCGGAGCCGGGCGAGCGCGCCGCAGCGCCGGCATTCGCCCCCGAAAGCGTGCGCGAAGCGGCGGCGATGATCAACGCGGCGAAGCGTCCGGTGCTCTATCTGGGCGGCGGGGTGATTAACGCGCCGCAGGAGATCCGTGAGCTGGCGGAAAAAGCCAACCTGCCGACCACCATGACCCTGATGGCGCTGGGCATGCTGCCGAAGGCGCACCCGCTGTCGCTGGGGATGCTGGGCATGCATGGCGCGCGCAGCACCAACTTCATTCTGCAGGAAGCGGATTTACTGATTGTTTTAGGCGCGCGTTTTGATGACCGGGCGATTGGCAAGACCGAGCAGTTCTGCCCGAACGCGAAGATTATCCACGTCGATATCGACCGCGCCGAGCTGGGCAAAATTAAGCAACCGCACGTGGCGATTCAGGGCGATGTGGCGGAAGTCTTAGCCCAGCTGAACCCGCAGGTTGAGGCACAGCCGCGCGAGGAGTGGCGCCAGCTGGTGGCCGACTTGCAGCGCGAATTCCCCTGCGCCATCCCGCAGGAAAGCGACCCGCTCTCCCATTATGGCCTGATTAACGCCGTGGCCGCCTGCGTGGATGATGAAGCGATCATCACCACCGACGTAGGCCAGCACCAGATGTGGACGGCGCAGGCCTACCCGCTCAACCGTCCGCGCCAGTGGCTGACCTCCGGCGGTCTTGGCACCATGGGCTTCGGCCTGCCGGCGGCGATCGGCGCGGCGCTGGCGAATCCGCAGCGCAAGGTTATCTGCTTCTCCGGCGACGGCAGCCTGATGATGAATATTCAGGAGATGGCCACCGCCGCTGAAAATCAGCTGGATGTAAAAATTATCCTGCTGAACAACGAAGCGCTGGGGCTGGTGCATCAGCAGCAGAGCCTGTTCTATCAGCAGGGGGTTTTTGCCGCCACTTATCCGGGAATGATTAACTTTATGCAGATTGCCGCCGGTTTTGGCCTGCAAACCTGTGATTTAAATAACGAAGCCGATCCGCAGGCGGCGCTGCAGGCGATCATCGACCGTCCGGGGCCGGCGCTGATCCACGTGCGCATCGACGCGCAGCAGAAAGTGTATCCGATGGTACCGCCGGGTGCGGCTAATACTGAAATGGTGGGGGAATAAGCCATGCAAAAACACTGTGATAACGTCATCCTGGAGCTCACCGTCCGCAACCACCCCGGCGTCATGACCCACGTCTGCGGGCTTTTTGCCCGCCGCGCGTTTAACGTCGAAGGTATTCTCTGTCTACCGATTCAGGGCAGCGAACACAGCCGCATCTGGCTGCTGGTGAACGACGATCAGCGTCTCGGGCAGATGATTAGCCAGATTGAAAAGCTGGAAGATGTCACCAAAGTGGCGCGGAACCAGTCCGATCCCACCATGTTTAACAAAATTGCGGTGTTCTTCGAGTAAATCGCGCAAGGCTTGAACAGCTAGGCGCTTACCGCTAAGGTAAGCGCCTTTGCCGGATGGCGCTGCGCTTATCCGGCCTACGGACACAGCGCTTTGTCGCCTCAGGCACCAGGACCCTATCATGACCACCATCGCCCTTATTGACGATCATTTGATTGTCCGCTCCGGCTTTGCTCAGCTGCTGGGGCTGGAAACTGATTTTCAGGTTGTCGCCGAATTTGGCAGCGGCCGCGAGGCGCTGGCGGGGTTGCCGGGGCGCGGCGTTCAGATCTGTATCTGCGATATCTCGATGCCGGATATTTCCGGGCTGGAGCTGCTCAGCCAGCTGCCGAAGGGGATGGCGACCATCATGCTGTCGGTGCACGACAGCCCGGCGCTGGTCGAGCAGGCGCTCAACGCCGGCGCGCGCGGCTTTCTGTCGAAACGCTGCAGCCCGGACGAACTTATCGCCGCGGTGCGCACGGTGGCGGCGGGGGGCTGCTATCTCACGCCGGATATCGCCATGAAGCTGGCCGCCGGGCGCCAGGATCCGCTCACCAAACGCGAACGTCAGGTGGCGGAAAAGCTGGCGCAGGGCATGGCGGTAAAAGAGATCGCCGCTGAGCTCGGGCTGTCGCCGAAAACCGTCCACGTTCACCGCGCCAACCTGCTGGAAAAACTGGGCGTCAGCAATGACGTCGAGCTGGCGCGCCGCATGTTTGACAGCTGGCAATGAAGACCTTACTCCCGCGCCTGCTGTCGGTGATCGGCTGCGCCTTTATCTTCGCCGCCGCCTGGTTTTGTCTGTGGAGCATCAGCCTGCATCTGGTGGAGCGCGCCGATCTGGCGGTGCTGCTGTTCCCCTTCGGCCTGCGGCTGGGGCTGATGCTCCAGTGCCCGCGCGGCTACTGGCCGGTGCTGCTGGGAAGCGAGTGGCTGCTGATCTTCTGGCTGACGCAGGAAGTGGCGCTGGCGCATCCGATAATATTGATGACCGGAAGCCTGCTGACCCTTCTGCCGGTGGCGCTGATCTCGCGATATCGCCAGCAGCGCGACTGGCTGACGCTTCTGCGTCAGGGCGGGGCGTTAATGGCCGCCGCGCTGCTGCAATCGCTGCCCTGGCTGGCTGAGGGGGACGAGGGGCTTAACGCCCTGCTGTTGACGCTCACCGGCGGCCTGACCCTGGCGCCGACCTGTCTGGTGTTCTGGCACTACCTCACCAGCACCGTCTGGCGGCCGCTGGGGCCGTCGCTGGTGGCGCAGCCGGTAAACTGGCGCGGGCGGCATCTGATCTGGTATCTGCTGTTATTCACCATAAGCCTGTGGCTGCAGCTTGGGCTGCCCGCCGAGCTCTCCCGCTTTACCCCGTTTTGCCTCGCGCTGCCGATTATCGCTCTGGCCTGGCACTACGGCTGGCAGGGAGCGCTGATCGCTACGCTGATGAACGCGATCGCCCTGATTGCCAGCCAGACCTGGCACGATCACCCCGTCGATCTCCTGCTTTCGCTGCTGGCGCAAAGCCTCACCGGGCTGCTGCTGGGGGCGGGGATCCAGCGATTGCGCGAGCTGAACCAGTCGCTACAGAGCGAGCTGGCGCGCAATCGGCGGCTGGCTGATCGTCTGCTGGAGACTGAAGAGAGCGTGCGCCGCGACGTTGCCCGCGAGCTCCACGATGATATCGGGCAGACCATCACGGCAATACGCACCCAGGCGGGGATCGTCCAGCGGCTGGCGCCGGACAACGCCAGCGTTCGCCAGAGCGGCCAACTGATTGAACACCTGTCGCTGGGGGTGTATGACTCGGTGCGTCGCCTGCTGGGCCGTCTTCGTCCGCGCCAGCTTGACGACCTGCCGCTGGAGCAGGCGGTACGTTCTCTGATGCGCGAAATGGAGCTGGAGGACCGCGGCATCGTCAGTCATCTCGACTGGCGGATTAACGAGGCGGGGCTGAGTGAAAACCAGCGCGTGACCCTGTTCCGCGTCTGCCAGGAGGGACTGAACAATATCGTCAAGCATGCCAGCGCCAGCGCTGTGACCCTGCAGGGCTGGCAGCAGGAGGAGCGACTGATGCTGGTGCTGGAAGATGACGGCTGCGGCCTGCCGCCGGGCTCCAGCGCGCAGGGGTTCGGTCTGACCGGCATGCGCGAGCGCGTGACCGCCCTGGGGGGCACGCTGACGATCTCCTGCACCCACGGTACCCGGGTGTGCGTCAATCTACCGCTGCGTTACGCCTGAGAGGATCGCCGATGTTCGCCTTTTTAAAAGCCCCGCCGGACGCCGCGCCGATTAGCGATAAACGCGAGCTTGATGCGCGTTATCGCTACTGGCGTCGCCATATCCTGTTGACCATCTGGCTGGGCTACGCGCTGTTCTATTTCACCCGCAAAAGCTTTAACGCCGCGGTTCCTGATATTCTCGCCAGCAACGTGCTGACCCGCAGCGATATCGGTCTGCTGGCCACGCTGTTCTACATCACCTACGGACTGTCGAAATTTTTCTCCGGTATCGTCAGCGACCGCTCCGACGCCCGCTATTTTATGGGGCTGGGGCTTATCGCCACCGGGGTGGTGAATATTCTGTTCGGTTTTTCTTCCTCACTGTGGGCCTTCGCCCTGCTGTGGGCGCTGAACGCCTTCTTCCAGGGGTGGGGCTCGCCGGTCTGCGCCCGGCTGCTGACGGCCTGGTATTCACGCACCGAGCGCGGCGGCTGGTGGGCGCTGTGGAATACGGCGCATAACGTTGGCGGCGCGCTGATCCCGATGGTAGTGGGGGCGGCGGCGCTACATTACGGCTGGCGCGCGGGGATGATCATCGCCGGGGGCCTGGCGCTCCTCGCCGGATTATACCTGTGCTGGCGGCTGCGGGATCGTCCGCAGGCGGTGGGGCTGCCCGCCGTCGGCGACTGGCGTCACGATGCGCTGGAGATTGCCCAGCAGCAGGAGGGCGCCGGACTGACGCGTAAAGAGATCCTCACCCGCTACGTGCTGGCCAACCCCTATATCTGGCTGCTGTCGCTGTGCTATGTGCTGGTGTACGTGGTGCGGGCGGCGATTAACGACTGGGGCAATCTGTATATGTCGGAGACGCTTGGCGTCGATCTGGTGACCGCTAACTCGGCGGTGACCATGTTCGAGCTGGGCGGATTTATCGGCGCGCTGGTGGCGGGGTGGGGCTCGGATAAGCTGTTTAACGGCAATCGCGGGCCGATGAACCTGATCTTCGCCGCCGGAATCTTGCTGTCGGTTGGCGGCCTGTGGCTGATGCCGTTCGCCAGCTACGTGATGCAGGCGGCCTGCTTCTTCACCACCGGTTTCTTCGTCTTCGGCCCGCAGATGCTGATCGGCATGGCGGCGGCGGAGTGTTCGCATAAAGAGGCCGCCGGGGCGGCCACCGGGTTTGTCGGCCTGTTCGCGTATCTTGGCGCGTCGCTTTCCGGCTGGCCGCTGGCGCAGGTAATGGATATCTGGCACTGGACCGGATTCTTCGTGGCGATCGCGATTGCCGCCGGCATTTCCGCGCTGCTGCTGCTGCCGTTCTTAAACGCCCAGGCGCCGCGCGCCGCCAGTGAAGCGTGATGCATCTCACTCTTTCGCCGCGAATGGGGCAAAACTAGGAAATTTTCCCGGTTTCACCTGGACGCCGTCTCAGGCCAGACGGCGCGCTGATTTTTACAATGCCTGGCTATGACGCAGGCATAAAAAATCAGCTCAGGAGATACCCATGCTGGCCTTTCTGAATCAGGTTCGTAAGCCGACCCTGGATCTGCCGCTCGACGTGCGGCGCAAAATGTGGTTCAAACCTTTCATGCAGTCCTATCTGGTGGTCTTCATCGGCTACCTGACCATGTATCTGATTCGCAAGAACTTTAATATTGCGCAGAACGACATGATCTCCACTTACGGGTTGAGCATGACGCAGCTGGGGATGATTGGCCTGGGCTTCTCCATTACCTACGGCGTAGGGAAAACCCTGGTTTCCTACTATGCCGATGGCAAAAACACCAAGCAGTTCCTGCCGTTTATGCTGATCCTCTCCGCCATCTGCATGCTGGGCTTTAGCGCCAGCATGGGCGCGGGTTCCACCAGCCTGTTCCTGATGATCGCCTTCTATGCGCTGAGCGGCTTCTTCCAGAGCACCGGCGGCTCGTGCAGTTATTCCACCATCACCAAGTGGACGCCTCGCCGTAAGCGCGGCACCTTCCTCGGCTTCTGGAATATCTCTCACAACCTCGGCGGCGCCGGCGCGGCGGGCGTGGCGCTGTTTGGCGCCAACTATCTGTTCGACGGCCACGTGATCGGCATGTTTATCTTCCCGTCGATTATTGCGTTAATCGTCGGCTTTATTGGCCTGCGCTATGGTAGCGACTCCCCGGAATCCTATGGCCTCGGCACGGCGGAAGAGCTGTTTGGCGAAGCGATCAGCGAAGAGGATAAAGAGACCGAAGAAAACGCGATGACCAAGTGGCAGATCTTTGTTGAGTACGTGCTGAAAAACAAAGTGATCTGGCTGCTGTGCTTCTCCAACATCTTCCTCTACGTGGTGCGTATTGGTATCGATCAGTGGTCCACCGTGTATGCCTTCCAGGAGCTGAAGCTGTCTAAAGAGGTGGCGATTCAGGGCTTTACCCTGTTTGAAGTCGGCGCCCTGGTTGGCACGCTGCTGTGGGGCTGGCTGTCGGACCTGGCCAATGGCCGCCGCGCGCTGGTGGCCTGCATTGCGCTGGCGCTGATTATCGCCACCCTCGGCGTTTATCAACATGCCAGCAATCAGTACGTCTATCTGGCCTCGCTGTTTGCGCTGGGCTTCCTGGTGTTTGGTCCGCAGCTGCTGATCGGCGTCGCCGCCGTCGGTTTCGTACCGAAAAAAGCGATCGGCGCCGCCGATGGGATCAAGGGTACTTTCGCCTATCTGATCGGCGATAGCTTCGCCAAGCTGGGCCTCGGGATGATCGCCGACGGCACGCCGGTCTTCGGTCTCACCGGCTGGGCCGGCACCTTTGCGGCGCTGGACGCCGCCGCCATCGGTTGTATCTGCCTGATGGCCATCGTGGCTATCTTCGAAGAGCGTAAAATTCGCCGCGAGAAAAAGAATCGCATTTTGCAGGCCGCCTGATTCACCAGGTATTGGGTAACCTTGCCCGGCCTTCGCGCCGGGCTTTTTTTATCGTTCCTGCTGGCTGGTTTGTAGCAGCAGCTCCCGCAGCCACTGTTGAGCCGGATCGCGATGATTGCGTTCGTGCCAGGCCATACTTTTGGTAAACCCGGGGATCGCCAACGGCGGAGCAGAGATTTTCATGCCGCTGGCCATTTTCGCCAGCCTGCGAGGTACGACGGCAATCATGTCACTCACCGCCAGCACTTCCGGCAACACCAGGAAACTGCTGACCGACAATCCTACTCGCCGGGTCCGACCCAGTGCCGCCAGCGCGTCGTCGGTCACGCCGCGAAAGCTGTCGCCCTGCCATGAAACCAGCACATGTTCCAGCGCACAGAAGCGGTCGAGCGTTAGCGGCTGGTTGGCCTGCGGATGGTCTTCGCGCAGCAGACAGACATACTCTTCCTGATACAGCGCCCGGCTGTGCAGCTCCGGCGGCGTATCGTGGGGTGTTAACAGCGCAATATCCACTTCGCCGCGTTCAGATTGCGCCAGCAGCGTGGCCGGAGATTCGGGAATAATGCGTACGCGGATACCCGGCGCCAGCGGCTTTAATACGGCGATAAACGGCACGATTACTGCTTTCAGCGCGTAGTCGGTCGCGGCGATGGTCCAGATGAAATCAGCTTCCAGCGGATCGAAAACCACGGGTTGCAGCAGGGCTTCGGCATCAGTCAGTAGTTGCTTTACCGGATCTGACAGCGCCTGAGCGCGCAGCGTCGGCACCATGCCGTGCGGAGCGCGAATAAAAAGCGGGTCATTGAAGGCCTCCCGCAGGCGGGTGAGCATGCCGCTGACCGCCGGCTGGGTGAGTGATAGCCGCGCCGCCGCCCGGGTGACGCTACGTTCATCAAGGAGAGCATCCAGCGTTTTAAGCAGGTTAAGATCGAGGTTTCTGATATCAGATTTCATGATAGCCATCCGCAAACGCGATAAATCACATTATGGCATGCCCCGCAGTCGACAGCAGGCAAATTCCCATTATGATAGTGAGGCTGCGATTGGATGAGAGGACGCATGATCTGGATAGGACTGGCCACCCTGGTAGTGGTATTTGTTGTGGGATTTCGGGTGCTTACCTCTGATTCACGTCGCGCGATTCGTCGTCTGAGCGAACGCCTGGGCATGACGCCTGTTCCGGTGGAATCGATGATCGATCAGCTGGGCAAAACCGCCGGTCATGAGTATTTGCGCTACCTCGAGCGACCAAATGAAGCGCATCTGCAGAATGCCGCCCAGGTGCTGCTCATCTGGCAGACCGCTATCGTTGACGCCAGCGAAAAAAACCTGCATGACTGGTATCGCCTGATGCAAAAAGCGCGTTTAGCGGCGCCGATTACCGATGCGCAGATCCGTCTGGCGCAAGGGTTTCTGCGCGAACTGGACCCGGATGTCAGTGATCTGTATCACCTGCAGCAACGCTATAATGCGCTGTTCCTGCCGGAAGAGGGCGTGCACTGGCTGCACTGATATCACCCTTGCTTATGATGGTCATCAAAGATGGTGATTCGCTTTATATCACTGCCCGGCGCATGATTAACCTCGTTATATCAATCGTTCACGAGGTGAAACATGAAACAGTCTCTACAGCAAAGCGCCATTGTCTGGCCGGAAGAGTATCTGCCGGGTACGACCGACAACTTTGCCTCCAATGAAATTATCGTCAGCGGCCTGACGGCGGCCGAGATTTGGGCACAGCTCGATGACACCACGCTGTGGCCGGGCTATTACAGCAACGTTGCCGATATCCATTTCCATGACGGCAGCGGCCCGACCCTCAGCGCCAACGCCCGCTTCAGCTTCAGCACCTTCGGCTTCCCGATTGAGGCGCAGATTACCGAATACGTTCCTCCCGTAGCCGGACAGGCGGCGCGCGTAGCCTGGCACGGCTGGGCGGAAGGGGATGCAACAACGCGGCTTGATGTGATCCACGCGTGGTTGTTTGAAGATTTGCCCGGCGGGCGCGTGCGTATCCTCACCCAGGAGTCGCAAAAGGGCGTTCCGGCGCAGGAGCTGGCGCGTACCTTGCCCAATCCGATGATTAACGGCCACCAGGAGTGGATCTGCGGGCTGGTGAAATCGGCTCGCGGCGAGTAAATCCGAGTGCCGGATGGCGGCTGCGCCTTATCCGGCCTGTGATTCAAGCCTTTGTCTCCCTTGTGTTCCTTGTAGGCCGGATAAGCGTAAGCGCCATCCGGCAGAATAACTACAGTAGGATTTTCAGGCCGTGTTTTTGTACGACGCTAAGCAATTTTAATGACGTTCCGCTCGGTCGTTTAGCGCCAGTCTCCCATTTTTGCACGGTAGACACACTGGTATTCAGATAACGAGCGAACACGGGTTGGCTAACATTGAGTTGTTCACGTAGCGCTTTAATTTCAATGGGTTGAAGTGCGGCTACGCTACCGAGACATGATTCATCAAAATGGCGCATTGTTTCCTGTGGGATTGCGCCAACGCTGAATAGCCCCGACGCAGCGCTATGGATCGCTTCGAAAGCCGGGCTTTTGTATTTATTTTTTGCTGTCATCGCAAATCTCCACCAGTTCTTTACTTTTAACTAAGACCGTCGTTTTCTCTTCAGAGAGATTGGCATAGTGTTTTGCTAACTCACGAAAACCCATTAACTCGCGATGGTTGATATTGGCCATATCCTGTTTGGCATATAGAAAGGTATAAAACCAATACCCTGCGCTTTTGGTAAGGATGATTGCGCGATCGCGATTCTTGTTGAGTCGCTTTTTATAAACCCCTCCTCCTAAATCAACCACTTTGCCCTGAAGCGCAGATTGAATTGCCTGATAGAGCTCGTCGTCGGAAATGCCATGAGAGCTAGCCTCTCTGGCGAACCATTTGGTTTTAAAGATGCGCATTGCTGACATCCTGTCGTTAAAAGTATAGCACATAGTGCTACATTAAATTCTCCTGAGATTTGTTAAGGCGATAGCAAGCATCGTTTTTTTAAACATGCGAGCAGCTACGCATCCTCTTATGAAAAGCGAGAAGAGTTGCGAAAACGTTAAATGCGTCACAAACAAAATGTTACACTGCGCAGCTTTCCGCCACTTTCTTCGCAGGTCACTCATGAGTCATTCAAATGAAGCCAAAACCCACGCACGCGAGCTCGCGCGACCAAACTGGTCGGCAGTTTTCGCGGTTGCTTTCTGCGTCGCCTGCCTGATTACCGTCGAATTTCTACCGGTCAGTCTGCTGACGCCGATGGCGCTGGATTTAGGCATCTCCGAAGGGATGGCCGGGCAGTCGGTGACGACGACGGCGTTCGTCGCGATGTTTTCCAGCCTGTTTATCACCTCCGTTATTGGCAAAACCGATCGCCGCTACGTGGTGATCCTCTTTTCGCTGCTGCTGACCCTTTCCTGCCTGTTGGTGTCCTTTGCCGATAGCTTCACCCTGCTGCTGCTGGGACGCGCCTGTCTGGGGCTGGCGCTCGGCGGTTTCTGGGCGATGTCAGCCTCGCTGACCATGCGTCTGGTGCCGATGCGCGTGGTGCCGAAAGCGCTGTCGATTATCTTCGGCGCGGTATCCATCGCGCTGGTGATCGCCGCCCCGTTGGGCAGTTTTCTTGGCGGGCTTATCGGCTGGCGCAACGTGTTTAACGGCGCGGCGGTGATGGGCGTGCTGTGTACGATCTGGGTGCTGAAAGCGCTGCCGTCGCTGCCGGGTGAATCGGCGGCTCAGCAGCAAAAAATGTTTGGCCTGCTGAAGCGGCCGGGGGTGATGGCCGGCATGTGCGCCATTTTCATGGCTTTTGCCGGACAGTTCGCCTTCTTTACCTATATTCGCCCGGTGTACATGACCCTCGCCGGGTTTGATGTCGATGGCCTGACGCTGGTGCTACTGAGCTTTGGTATCGCCAGCTTCATCGGCACGTCGCTCTCCTCGGTGCTGCTCAAGCGCTCGGTGAAAGCGGCGCTGGCGATTGCGCCGCTGGTGCTGACCGCCTGCGCGGCGGCGCTGGTGCTGTGGGGGGAAAGCAAAATCGTCGCCTCGACGGTGGCGATCATCTGGGGCTTCGCGTTCGCGCTCATCCCGGTGGGGTGGTCAACGTGGATCACCCGTTCCCTCTCCGATCAGGCGGAAAAAGCCGGGTCGATTCAGGTGGCGGTGATCCAGCTGGCCAACACCTGCGGCGCCGCGGTCGGCGGCATTGCGCTTGACCATTTAGGCCTGCTGTCGCCGCTGGTGTTGTCAGGGGTATTGATGCTGTTTACCGGCCTGCTGGTGGCGACCAAAGTGAAGGTGAATTCACCCGCTTAAGGCCGCTCGCCTTTTGCCAGCCGGGCGTTGATATCCGCAATCACCCCCGGCAGATCCGCCAGGGTATCAACCACATAATGCGCCCCGGCGGCATACAGCTTGCCTGCCGCCCGCTCGCGACGGGTGGCGATTTCCTCTTTCGACATCGCCTGATACGCCTCCCAGGTGGCGCCAAATTCATTTCCCGACACCGCCAGGCCGACGCTCCACATCCCGGCATGTAACCCTTCGCTGATGCCCGGCGCGGCGTCGTCGACCTTCACGCAGTGGGCCACATCGTCTATGCCCAGGGCAATCACGTTCTGCAGCGCCATCCACGGCCCGGGACGCCCGCCGGCGGCAAGGTCATCGGTGGCGACCCAGTGGTCCGGGGCATAGCCCTGGGCGGCGGCGGCTGGAACCAGTTTTTCCATCACCGGGCGCGGATAGCCCGAGCAGGAGCCGATCTTCAGTCCGTCGGCGCGCAGCGCGGCGAGGGTGTCGACCACGCCGGCGATCGGAGCGGAAAAATCGACAACCTTAGCGATTTGCAGCGGCATAAACGCGGCGTAGATCGCATCGATATCAGCGGCTGTCATCGCCCGGCCAAATTTCGCCTGCCAGCGGCTGTCGACCGACGGCAGTTTGCCCAGCGCCTCAATGTGCTGCCATTTGCCAAGCCCCATCGGCACGCGGGCCTCTTCAAGGGTGATCTCAATATCGAAGGCCTGGCGGAAGGCCTCGACGAAAATTTGCGTCGGCGCGAAGGAGCCGAAGTCCACGGTGGTGCCGGCCCAGTCGAGAATGAGTGCGGTGATACGGTTCATGGCGGTTCCTATTGTTTCCAGTACATGGCGTTGTCGATGGCCGCCAGCAGGGCGGTGATGTCGGCGTCGTAGACTTCGCCGATGTTGCCGATGCGGAAGCAATCGCTTTGCGACACTTTGCCCGGATAGATCACGAAGCCCTGATCTTTCAGCTTCTGGTAGAAGGTGTAAAAGCGATACTGCGGCGCATCCGGTGAATAAAAGGCGGTAATGATCGGCGAGTGCAGGCTGTCGTCGAGCAGCGGCCGGAAGCCGAGCGCGCGCATTCCGGCTACCAGTCGGCGCTGATTGCGGGTATAGCGCTGATGGCGGGCGCTGACGCCGCCCTCCTGGGCCAGCTCTTTCAGCGCCTGGGCGAAGGCCAGCACGGTATGGGTCGGCGAGGTGAAGCGCCACTTGCCGTGGTTATCCTCCATACAGCGCCACTGGGCGTAAAGATCCAGCGACAGCGAGCGCGAGCGGCCTTTGCAGGCGGCCAGCTCCGATTCGCGGGCGATGACGAAGGCGAAGCCCGGCACGCCCTGAATGCACTTGTTGGCAGAGCTTATCAGGTAGTCAATATTCAGCGCGGCGATATCCAGCGGAATGCCGCCGAAGCTGCTCATCGCATCGACGATATAGCGTTTGCCATACTCTTTCGCCAGCGCGGCCACCTCTTCAATCGGGTTGAGCATCCCGGTGGTGGTTTCGCTATGCACCATCGCGATATGGGTGATCGCCGGGTCATCCTGCAGGATCCGCGCGATCGCCGCGGCGTCCGGGCGGGCGACTTCGCCGCAGTCGTAAGGGTGGAAGGCGATACCCATCCGCTGCGCCATCTCAATCATGCGCGCGCCATAGGCGCCATTGCTGACGATCAGCACTTTGCCCTGTTCGCCGATGACGCTGCCGAGCACCGCTTCGACCGCGTAGCTGCCGCTGCCCTGCAGCAGCACCGCCGTATACCCGGCGGCCGGGGTGGCCAGCTGCACCAGCTGCTGACGAATGGTCTGTACCACGCCGAGATTGTAATCATCATCCCAGGTGCAGCTATCGAATAACATCGCCTCTTTTACCGTGCGGGAGGTGGTTAGCGGGCCGGGGGTCAGCAGCAGGTAGTTCCGAGAAGTCATTTGTCTCACCATTTGGTCTATACCAGATTGGTGTTTATCATGGAGACAAAGCCGGGGCAGGGTCAAAGGAAATGTGGCGCTGCAACAAAAAATTCATCTGGCTATGTATAATGAGCGCACCAAAAGTGGCTGCGAGTAAACATGAAATCACCCTCTGGCGAGATGCCGCAATACCTGATGATTAAGGCGCAGCTGCAGGCGCGTATTCAAAACGGCGCCCTCAAAAGCGGCGATAAATTGCCTTCCGAGCGCGAGCTGTGCGCGTTGTTCAACACGACCCGTATCACCGTGCGCGAGAGCCTGGCGCAGCTGGAGGCCAGCGGCGTGATCTACCGCGCCGACCGCCGCGGCTGGTTTGTGACGCCGGAGCGGCTGTGGCTGGATCCGACGCAGAACACCAACTTCCACAAGCTGTGTCTCGAGCAGGGACGTGAGCCGAAAACGGTGCTGCTTGATGGCCGGTTATCCGCCGTGCCGCTGGATGTGATGGCGCCGCTGGCGCTGCAGCCCTTCGATCAGGTCTACCTGCTGACCCGCCTGCGCTATGCCGACGGGCGTCCGGTGTGCTATTGCGAAAACCACTGCCTGCCGGCCCGGGTGCCGGAGCTGCTGCGCCACGATCTCAACGGCAGTCTGACCGAGATTTATCAGAGCCAGTACGACCTGATCTATACCAGTATGCATTTGTCGTTTTATCCCACCTCCATGCCGCCGCAGGCCGCAGCGGCGTTGGGGGTGATGGAGGGGCGCCCGGCGCTGCTGCTGCGCAGGCTGAATTACGATCAGCACGGGCGTATTCTTGATTACGATATCGAATACTGGCGGCATGACAGCCTACGGATCGAAGTCGATACCCATTGATTTTATTGCATTAATCCTTCCCGTGTCCCCGGTGGCGTCAGCGTTAACCGGGGCTATGCCTCCCCTCGTTTTAACTCTTTCGACACACTTCTTTCATCGTTTTGTCATAAACCCCCGGTAGCGTGAAGGCAAATCTGGTCTACACCAGAATAACTAACTGCGATGAGGCTAACACGATGAAACTCTCCCGACTTGCCCTGCTGTCCCTGTTCGCGCTGACCAGCTCCCCGGTTTGGGCGGACGGCGTCGTCACGGTTTACTCCGCCGACGGCCTGCATGACGGCGATAACAGCTGGTATCAGAGCCAGTTCGACGCCTTCACCAAAGCGACGGGCATCAAAGTGCAGTATGTGGAAGGCGGCTCCGGCGCGATTGTCGAGCGTCTGGCGAAGGAGCGCACCAATCCGCAGGCCGACGTACTGGTCACGGTGCCGCCGTTTATCCAGCGCGCCGCGAAAGAGCAGCTGCTGGCCACCTTTACTCCACAGGGCAGCGCGCAGATCCCTGGCGCCAACGACCGCTATTCGCCGCTGGTGAACAACTATCTGACCTTCATCTATAACGGTCAGTTGCTGAAAACCGCGCCGGCCAGCTGGCAGGATCTGCTGGATAGCCGCTTTAAGAATAAGCTGCAGTACTCCACGCCGGGCCAGGCGGGGGACGGCACCGCGGTGATGCTGCAGGCCTTCCACAGCCTTGGCGGCAAAGACGCTGGCTTTGCCTATCTTGGCAAGCTCCAGGCCAATAACGTCGGCCCATCGGCCTCCACCGGCAAGCTGACGGCGCTGGTCAACAAAGGCGAGCTGTACGTCGCCAACGGCGATCTGCAGATGAACCTGTCGCAGATGGCGCGTAACCCGAACGTTAAAATTTTCTGGCCGGCGGATGATAACGGCGAGCGCAGCGCGCTGGCGCTGCCCTACACCATCGGGCTGGTGCAGAACGGGCCGAACAGCGAAAACGGCAAAAAGCTGATTAATTTCCTGCTGGATAAACCGGCGCAATCCAGCGTCAGCGCGCGCTCCTGGGGCTTACCGGTACGCAACGACGTGGCGCCGGATGACGCTAACTTTAAGGCGGCGCAGGCGGCGCTCGACGGCGTGAAGCGCTGGGAACCCAACTGGGACGACGTTGCGCTTTCTCTCTCGGCGGATATCGCCCGCTGGCATAAAGTGACCGATAGCGAGTAAGCCTGATATTAATGAAAACGACCGTCACGCCTTCCCCGTCGCTGGCGGGGACTTCCGGGATCACCCTGGACTCGCTGCGCGTTTCCTACCACGGCAACGTGGTCTTAAAACCGCTGTCATTGACCATTGAACCCGGTGAGGTGCTGGCGCTGATTGGCCCTTCCGGTTCCGGGAAAACCACCGTGCTGCGGGCGATTGCCGGATTTGTGCAACCGGCTGGCGGGCGGATCCTGATCGGCGACACGGACGTCACCCACCTGCCGCCTTACCAGCGCGGGCTGGCGATGGTGGTGCAGAACTACGCGCTGTTTCCCCATATGAAGGTGGAAGACAACGTCGCCTTCGGCCTGCGGGCGCAAAAGCAGCCCAGGGCGCTGATCGCCGGGCGGGTGACTGAAGCCTTAAAAATCGTTGGTATGGCGGACTACGCCACCCGCTATCCGCATCAGCTTTCCGGCGGCCAGCAGCAGCGCGTCGCGATAGCCCGCGCCATTGCCGTGCGTCCTCGGGTGTTGTTGCTTGATGAACCGCTGTCGGCGCTGGATGCGCAAATTCGTCATAACATGGTGGAAGAGATTGCCCGTCTGCACCGCGAACTGCCGGAGCTGACCATCCTCTACGTCACCCACGATCAGACCGAAGCGCTCACTCTGGCGGATAAAATCGGCATTATGAAAGACGGGTCGCTGATCGCCCATGGCGAAACGCACGAGCTGTACCACTATCCGCCGAACCGCTTTAGCGCCGAATTCCTCGGCCGCGCCAATATCCTGCAGGCGACGGCGCTGACCGATAGTCTTCAGCCGGGTCTGGTTAACGTGAGCTGCGGCGGCGGCCTGGTTAACGCCTTCAGCCGGGGCGGGCTGCATGGCAACAACAAGCTGTTATGCATTCGCCCGCAGCATATGAGCCTGGCGCCGCGATCGGCAACCAGTAATCGCCTCAACGCCACACTGACTTCGGTACACTGGCAGGGCGATCTGACGCATCTGCTGTGCGACGTCGCGGGCGAAGCGGTGCGGATCGTCATGACTCACGTCAACCCCCTGCCGCGCGCGGGCGACAAGCTGGCGCTCTACTTCGAACCTGGCGATGCGGTTCTGATCGAGGAGCAATGATGGCGCAAACCTTAATCCTTACGCGCCCGGCGCGAAACCTGCGCCCTTACCTGTGGCTGGCGTTGCCGCTATTGGTGCTGGCGACGCTGTTTTTCTATCCGCTGTTACTGATCGCCGAACAGGCGCTGCGCGACGCCAGCGGCAACCTGAGCCTCGAAACCTTCTGGCAGGTGATTGACTCAAAACGCTTTATTGGCGCGCTGCTCACTACCTTACAGATTGCGGTGTTCGCTACCCTTGGCTGCCTGGTGCTCGGCAGCGTTTTGGCGCTGATTCTGGTTTTTATTCCGTTCCCCGGCAGCCAGCTGATTTGCCGGGTGATCGATACTTTTATTGCGCTGCCGACCTTCCTTATCACTCTTGCGTTCACCTTTATTTACGGCTCGGCGGGGCTGCTCAATGGCGCCCTGATGGCGCTGTTCGCCTTTGAACTGCCGCCGGTGGACTTCCTCTATTCGATTAACGGCGTGATCCTGGCGGAGATCACCGTCTTTACGCCGCTGGTGATGCGCCCGTTGATGGCCGGACTGCGGCAGATCGATAAGAGTCAGCTGGAAGCGGCGAGTATTCTTGGCGCTCACCCGCTGCGGGTGATGACCCAGGTTATCTTCCCGGCGGCGCTGCCGGCGCTGATGGCGGGGGGCAGCCTGTGCCTGCTGTTGACCACTAACGAGTTCGGTATCGTGCTGTTTATCGGCGCCAAAGGGGTCAATACCCTGCCGATGATGGTCTACAGCAAGGCGATTCTGGAGTCGGATTACAGCGTGGCCTGCATGATCGCGCTGATGAATATTCTGCTGTCGCTGGGGCTGTTTATGCTCTATCGGCTGGCGGCGGCGCGCACGGGCGTAAGGAGTTAACGATGTTGATTTGGTCGCGTAAAGGCCGCGCGGCGGCGGGCGCGCTGGCGGTGACGCTCTTTGCCGGCATCTTCCTGCTGCCGCTGGCGGTGATTTTGCTCTCCAGCCTGAGCCAGCAGTGGAACGGCCTGCTGCCCACCGGCTTTACCTTTGCCCACTTTGTTAACGCTTTTCGCGGCGCGGCGTGGGATTCGCTGTTTTCCAGCCTGATGGTGGGCTTCTGCGCCAGCCTGCTGGCGCTGCTGTGCGGGATGTGGGCGGCGCTGGCGCTACGCCAGACGGGCGCGAAGCTGCAGAAATATCTTGGGTTGATGTTTTATCTGCCCAGCGCCATCCCCTCGGTTTCCGTGGGACTGGGCATTCTGGTGGCCTTCAGCCAGGGGCCGCTGCAGATGAATGGCACCTTCTTTATCGTCCTGGCGGCGCATTTCGTGCTGATCTCGGCCTTTACCTTCAGCAACGTGACCACCGGGCTGGCGCGAATTTCCGCTGATATTGAAAACGTCGCCTCCAGCCTGGGCGCTTCCCCGTGGTACCGCCTGCGCCATGTGACGCTGCCGCTGATGACGCCATGGATGATCTCGGCGCTGGCGCTGAGTTTATCGCTGTCGATGGGGGAGTTGGGAGCGACGGTGATGATCTATCCGCCGGGCTGGACCACCCTGCCGGTGACCATTTTCAGCCTGACCGATCGCGGTAATATCGCCGATGGCTCGGCGCTGACCATCGTGCTGGTGGGCGTCACGCTGCTGTTGATGATGAAGCTGGAGCGCATCGCCCGTCGTTTGTGTCAGAGATAAAGAGTGGATGTCGTCATGCGGGGCTGGCGCCTGACCGCCCGGCGGCGCTGCGCTTGCCGGGCCTACAGGGGGAGCCCGCAGGA